>CAZOQA010000001.1:0-210910 GCA_964581775.1 uncultured Thermoplasmatales archaeon
GCGGAGGTCGCCAAGCCTGGCCAACGGCGAAGCGTTCAGGGCGCTTTCCCGTAGGGGTTCGCAGGTTCAAATCCTGCCCTCCGCACTCCCGCGCGCCTCCGGGCGGCCCGCTCGCGCGACCACCCACGAATAAATAGGAGAACTCCGATGGCCGCTGCCCTCTGATGGGCGAGTAGCTTAGCTAGGCTGGAGCACCCGGCTGATAACCGGGAGGTCACCGGTTCAAATCCGGTCTCGCCCACTTCTCCTCGGCTCTTCTCAGTCCTCGTCCGCGTCCATGCGGAGCGTTTGAACCATCGTCAGGGCATCGTCCAGGATGTCCGCGTGATCGAACGCCAACGCGGGCGGATCCGTCAACGGGTGCCACGCGGCCCCGGCCGCGTCCGAGGCCGCCTCGGGCTCGGCGCCCCGCTGGACCGTGGCCAGGAACGTGACGGACACCACGTGCCCGCGCGGGTCCCTCTCCGGGTCGCTGTACACGCCCACGATCCCCAGAAGACGCGCCTCGAGCCCGGTCTCCTCGCGAAGCTCGCGCCGGCAGGCCTCCTCCACGGTCTCTCCGACCTCCACGAACCCGCCCGGCAACGCCCAGGAACCCTCGAACGGGGCAGAGCCTCGCTGGATCAAGAGCACCTCGTCGCCTCGCACGACCACGCCGTCCGCGGCCAGCGAGGGCACCTGGTACCCGCGTTCGTTCTTCGGCACGGGGCTCCATCCGCCGGGCCTCCCATAAGAACCCAGGCACACAGCACCGCTTATAAAGCATCCTCCAAGGAGAAGCCTCCTCTTAAGGGGGGCATCCCACCTCAACACAGAACCCCCCCTTCGACGACCACCGAACCGATAATCGGCAACAGTTATGAGGGGGGTCGGGCTTCCCCAAGCCAGATGCAAACGCGCGCCGTGCTCGCCGAGAAGATGGCCGGCGAGATCGCCCTCTCCCCCAACCCCGGAGAGACCATCAAGAAATGGCGAAGCACGTTCGACGTCAGCCAAACCGACCTCGCGGGCCAGCTCGACGTCTCCCCCAGCGTCATCAGCGATTACGAATCCGGCCGACGCCAAAGCCCTGGCACGCAAACCGTCCGACGCCTCGTCGACGCCCTCCTGGACATCGACGAAGAACACGGCGGCCGCGTCCTGCGCCAATACTCCAGCATGCGGGACACGCCCGGCGCGATCCTCGACATCCGCGAGCTCTACGAGCCCGTCCCCGCCCGTGACGTCTACGACGCGCTCGACGCCGAGATCCAAGCCAGCGAAGACACGCTCGACCGCGAACTCAAAGGCTACACCGTCGTCGACTCGCTGAAAGCCATCACGGAGCTCTCCAGCTTCGACTACCTCAAGATGTACGGATGGTCCAGCGAGCGCGCCCTCATCTTCACCGGCATCACGTACGGCAGAAGCCCCATGGTCGCCGTGCGCGTGCACCCCATGAAACCCGCGATGGTCGTCTACCACCAACCCAAAAGCGTCGACGACCTCGCCCTCAAACTCGCCCGCATGGAAGGCATCCCCCTCGCGACCACACGCATGGGGCTCGAAGCGATGATCGACGAACTCAGAGACGTCTAACAGGAGGCAACCATGGCAGGCATTACAAGCTACGGCGCATGGATCCCCCGCTACCGGATCCGGACCGAAGAGATCGCCCGCGTCTGGGGCCAACACGACAACGCCATCGGCAAAGGCCTCAACGTGGAAGAGAAAAGCGTGCCCGGCCCCGACGAGGACACCACCACGCTCAGCGTGGAAGCCGCCCGGCAAGCCCTCGAACGATCCACGCACGGACCCGAGACGCTCGGCGCCGTCTACGTCGGCAGCGAAAGCCACGTCTACGCCGTCAAACCCACCGCCACCATGGTCGCCGCCGCGCTCCGCGCCAACCCCCAGATGACGGCCGCCGACTTCGAGTTCGCCTGCAAAGCCGGCACCGCCGCCATCCAAGCCGGGCTCGGCCTCGTCCGAAGCGACCTCGTCGACACCGCGCTCGCCATCGGCGCCGACACCAGCCAAGGCGCCCCCGGCGACGCGCTCGAGTACGCCGCCAGCGCCGGAGCCGCCGCCTTCCAGATCGGCGCCGACGACGTGATCGCCACCCTCGACCACACCGTCAGCTTCACCACGGACACGCCCGACTTCTGGCGCCGCGAAGGCGAGAAATACCCCTCCCACGCCGCCCGCTTCACCGGCGAACCCGCCTACTACCGCCACACGCTCAACGCCAGCCAAGCCCTCCTCGACGAAGCCGGCACCGAACCCGAGGACTACGACTTCGCCATTTTCCACCAACCCAACGGGAAGTTCCCCCGCCGCGTGGCCCGCAAGCTCGGGTTCAAAGACAAGCAAACCGAGACCGGGCTGCTTGCCCCCGTCATCGGGAACACGTACAGCGGGGCCGTGCTCATCGGGCTGGCCGCCGTGCTCGACGTCGCCCGCCCCGGGACCCGCATCTTCGTATGCGGATACGGCAGCGGGGCCGGATCGGACGCCTTCCAGCTCACCGTCACCGAGGACATCCAACGCTACGAACGCACCAGCCCCACCGTACAGGACCTCATCGACGACCGCGTCGAGATCGACTACGCCATGTACGCCAAGTTCCGCGGCAAGATCGACGGACAGGAGGTGCCCGCATGACCGCGCGTGACGTGTACGTCGTCGGCGTGGGCACCACGAGCTTCGGCGAGCTCTGGGAGGTCAGCCTCCGCGAGCTCATCACGGAAGCCGGGTTGGCCGCGGTCCAGGACGCCGGCATCCGAGGCCCCATGATCGACGCCATGTACGTAGCAAGCGCCAGCGCCGGGCGCCTTCTGGGCCAACAGCAGCTGGGCGCGCTGGCCCTCGACGAGGCGGGCCTCTCCAGCGAGCACATCCCCGCCACGCAGATCGAAGCCGGCGACGCCAGCGGTGCAGCAGCGCTGCGCAGCGCCGCGCTCAGCGTGGCAAGCGGGGCCCACGACGTGGTCGTGGCGGGCGGCGTGGAGAAGATGACGGACGTGCTCGAGGGCGATCAGACCACGGCGTTGGTCTCCAGCGCGGACATGGAGTGGGAGGGCTTCGCCGGCGCCACGTTGCCCGGCCTGTACGCCATGATGGCTCGCGCGCACGCCAACGAGCACGGCACCACGCGCGAGCAGCTGGCCGAGGTCGCCGTCAAGAACCACCGGCACGGCGCCGGGAACCCGGACGCGGCGTACCCGTTCGAGACCAGCCAGGAGGCCGTGATGGGCAGCCCCCCCGTGGCGGAACCGTTGAACGTGTTCGACTGTGCAAGCCCTGTGGACGGGGCCGCGGCGCTCGTCGTGGCGGACGAGGAGACGGCCGAGGGGTTGGGCGGTCCGCGCGTTCGCATCGCGGCGACGAGCCAGGCCAGCGACGCGCTCGCGTTGCACCGTCGCGAGAGCATCACGACGCTCGAGAGCACCCGCGCGGCGGCCGAGAAGGCGTTCGAGGAGGCGGGCATCGAAGCGGGGGATGTGGACCTGGCGGAGGTGCATGATGTGTACACGATTGCGGAGCTTCTCAGTTTGGAGAGCTTGGGCTTGTTCGCGCCTGGTGAGGCGGCGACGGCGACCGAGAAGGGCAAGACCTCGTACGGGGGGGACGTGGTCGTGAACCCCAGCGGGGGCTTGAAGGCCCGCGGTCACGCGCTGGGCGCGACGGGGTTGGCGCAGGCGGCCGAGGTGGCCACGCAGCTTCGGGGGAGCGCGGGGGAGCGCCAGGTCGAGGACGCCCGCGTGGGGCTTGCGCAGGCCGTGGCGGGCACGGGGGGCACGAGCATCGTTCACGTGTTGGAGGCTTTGGATGGGGGGGATGCTTGATGCAGGTGCCGCGGTATTGGCGCGAGCAGCGGGAGCGGTACAACCTGGTGGGGACGCGCTGCGGCGCGTGCGGGCACGTGACGTTCCCGCGCCGGACCATCTGCCCCTCGTGTCGGCACGAGAGCATCGGGCAGCTGGAGGATGAAGCGTTCGAGGGCACGGGCGAGGTGGTCTCGTGGACGCGCGTGCACGATGCGTTGCCGGGTCGCGAGGTGGAGACGCCCTACCTTCTTGGCATCGTGGAGTTGGACGAGGGGCCCCGCGTGACGGCGCAACTGGTGGATCTGGATCCGGAGGAGGCCCGTGAGGGGTTGCGCGTGGAGGCGAGGTTCCGAAAGCTGGGCGAGGCCAGCGAGTCGGGCGTGATCCATTACGGGTACAAGTTCGGTCCCGTCACCCAAGACTAGGGGGCAGAAAGCGGGCGAGGCGCCAGCGCGGGTTACGCGGTCACGGAGAGGGGCTCGCACGGGTCGGGCTCGGGAAGCGGCTCGGGCCGCTCGGGGGCGGTCTCGTGCTCCGTGCCCGCTTCGTCCCGGGAGGGCGCCTTTTCAAGGAGCGGTTCTTGCGTGAGCGCATGCTCGATGCACATGGGGGACTCCCTGGGCCTAGTTCGGGGCGCCTTGGCTGAAGAGGCTTTCGCCCGCGCGCGAGCGGGTGAGTGGTCACATCGACGACGGGTCGGGCGCCAGGCCGCTTGTGCCGTCGCGTTGGACGCCGGGCATGACGTGCAGGATCGCCCAGATTTGGCTGGCGTTGTTGGCGCACGTGGAGCAGCTTGCCAGCTTGCCCTCGCCTAGGAGCGTCTTGATGGCGGTGGTGCCGCTGGAGACGCCGCAGACGAAGTGCTCGTCGCGGAGCCAGTGCAGAAGCTCGCCGACGTGCGTGAGGTGCATCGAGGGCTTCTCGTCGCCGGCGAGGTACACGTCGTCCCCCTCGACGCGGTCGATCTGCACGATGCTGCGGTCGTGGTTCTTGAAGCGGTCGGTCTCCTCGAGGCGGGTGCGCAGATCGCGCGTGCACTCCTCGCACATGGGGCCTGGATGGGGGTGTGCTCGGATAATGGTGCCGGTCAGGGGCGGGGTCGGGGTGGGGAGCGGGTGGTCTCGAGGAAGCGGGCGACCTCGTTGCAGAAGGCGCCGCTTCGCCAGGTTTGGAAGGCGACCACGTGCGTGGCGCGGGGGAGGATCCAGAGGTCCGCGTCGGGGATGGAGCGGTACATCTGGACGGCTTCCTCGACGGGCACGAGGGGGTCGCGGTCGCCGGCGATGACGAGCGTGGGCGCTTGGATCGTCTCCAGGTCCTCGCGTGCGTGGTCGTGCCGGTCGGCGTCCTCGTCGAACAGGTGCGCGTCGCGGTGGATGATGCGCTTCCATGCGTCGGGGCCGCCTTGGGGCTCGTGCATGGTGGAGAGCTTCTCGGCCAGGCCTACGCTTTCCCAGTAGTCGGGGTCGTCGAGGGACAAGTCGCGGGCGACGCTCTTGTCGCCGCGCGTGTACCCGATGCGGAACAGGACCAGGCGGTCGACGCGGTCGGCGTGCTCGAGGGCCAGCCACAGCGCGACCGCGCCGCCCATGCTGGACCCGAGCACGTGCGCGGTCTCGAGGCCTTCCTCGTCGAGCATGCGGGCGACGCTTTCGGCCATGCGTCGGACCGTGAGCGTGCCCTCGAGGGGGGTGCGTCCGTGCCCGGGGAGGTCGGGCACGAGCACGCGGAAGCGATCCGTGAGGGCTCGTGCGTGGTCCTCGAACTCGTGGTGCGCCATGCCTCCGCTGTGCAAGAGGACAAGCGGGGGGCCTCGGCCGATGTCGAGACGGTAGGGCGCTGTGGAGCGCGTCATCGCGGGGGCACCCTCGGGACTTGGTGAAAGCCCTTCGGGGTCACGCGATCGGGGGCACGTACGCGGCGATGAAGACGAAGTGGGAGAGGGCCCCGGCGAGCACGAAAAGGTGCCAGACGCCGTGGAAGCCCACGTGCTCGGGCAAGGGGTCGGGCCATCGGGTCCCGTACACGATGGCGCCCAGCGTGTACACGATGCCGCCGGCGAACAGCCACGCGAGGCCTTGCCAGGAGAACACGGCCAGCATGGGTTTCAGGGCCACGAGGGCGGTCCATCCCATGGCCAGGTAGATGGCGACGGTGCCCCAGCGGGGCATCTCGGGGACGAGGTTCTTGGTCACGATGCCGACGGCGGTCAGGCTCCAGACGATGCCCATCAGCGTCCACCCCCAGCCGGTGGGGAGCGCAAGGAGGCAAACGGGCGTGTAGGTGCCCGCGATGACGAGGAACACGGCGGAGTGGTCCACGCGGCGCAGCACGCGCCTCCAGCGGCGGGAGACGGGCAAAGCGTGGTAGACCGTGCTGGCGCAGAACACGATCACGAGCGTGGTCCCGTACGTGGCGTACGCGAGCGTGGCAAGCCACCCGTCGGCTTGCCACACGAGGAACACCAGGCCTGCCAGGGCGGCCACGATGCCCACGCTGTGCGAGATGGCGTTGAAGGGCTCGCGAAGGCCCATCGTCTCCCGGAGTACGCAAGGAGGCGGTTAAGCGTTGCCGTACGTTCCTAGGAGGACCCGAGCTAGGCGCGGCCCACCTCGGGCGTGGACGCAGGGGCCTCGTCCTCGCCGTCCTCGAGGTACACGGTGCGGATCGGGAACGGGATATCGTACCCGGCCTCGTCGAGGGCCTCCTTGACGGCGCGCGTGACCTCGCCCTTGATCCGGAGCATCGTGCCTCGCCCCGCGCGCTGAACCCAGAAGCGCACCGCCAGGTCCACGCTGGAGCCGCCCAGCTCCGTCACGAACGCTTCCACGGGCGGATCCTCGAGCACCTCCTCGATGCCCTGCGCGGCCTCCCGGGCCGCCTCGACCGCGCCCTCGATGTCGTCGTCGTACCCGATGCCCACGGCCACGTCGAACCGGCGGGTGGGGTGCTCGCTGAACACGGTGATGTTGTTCTGAAGCACGGCCCGGTTGGGGACCTCCACCTTGACCCCGTCGAACGTCTTGATCTTCGTGGCGCGGATGCTGATGCGGTCCACGGTACCGGCCGCGTCGTTGACCTCGACCGTGTCCTCGCTGGCGAACGGGCGCGTGGTCAGGATGATCAGCCCCGCGACCAGGTTCGCGATGGTCTCCTGCATCCCGAACGCGAGCGCGAAGCCCACCGCGCCGACCGCGATCATCATCGCGGACAAGGACACGCCCGCGATGGACAACGCGACCACGAAGCCCAAGAAGAGCACCACGTACCGGGTCAGCGTGCCCAGCGCGTTCCCGGCGCGCGCGTCCCCCGTGGAGCGCACCGTGGACCGCTTGGCGGCCTCCCGGGCTGCACGGGCGAACAGGACGAACGCCACGAACGCGACCACGGCCAGCGCCAAGCGAGGCAGAAGCGCCACAGCGTCCGAGGCGAACGATCGGAAGGAGGCTTCCACGTCGGCTCGGGTGACGAGCACGCTGAGCATGGGCTCGGAGCGCGCGGGGGGTTCAAAAGCCCGTTGCTTGGGCTTAGCTCTCCTCGTCGGGGGCCCCGCCGCGTTGCTTCATCAGCTCGAACGCGGTCTTGCACCCGTTGCAGTAGTACTGGGCGTTCGCGAGGACCGTCCCGAACGGGGACAAAAGCTCGGTGTCCCTGGACCCGCAGTGGGGACAGGCGGGGGCCTCGGGGAGCTCGCCGGGTCGGGGGGACGACACGAGGGGGCCTAAGGGGCTCCGGGTGGAAAACGTTCGGCTCGCCCGGGCCTAGCCCTTCATCAGGTCTTTCAACAGGTCCGGGTCGACCGTCTCCTCGAGCAGAGCCTGCTTGTCGCGCTCGCTGAAGTCGGGCTTTTGCGCGATGATCTTGCGAAGGATGCCCGCCTGGCTGACGTCCCCTACGAACACGGCGCCCACGGGCTTGTCGCGGAAGAAGATCACGCGCCGGTAGTCGCCCTCGTCGTAGACGCGGTCCAGCTTCTCGCTGCCGAGCACGCTGCCCACGCTCATGATGAAGAAGTCGAAGTGGTTGATCGAGTACGTGTCCACGAGCTGGAACTCCTCCGGGTCCTCCTCGGGGCCGCGCGACATGTTGCGCCCCGCGACGGCTCCCTGCTCCTTGGCGCTGGCCCAGGATCCGTTCTGGTTGACGCGGTCCAGGATCACGTCGTAGTACTGGGCGATGTCGCCGGCCGCGTACACGTCGTTCACGCTCGTGCGCATGTACTCGTCCGTGAGGATGCCCTCCCCGATCTTCACGCGCGTGCCGCGCAGGAACTCGTGGTTGTAGTGCAGCCCGATGGCGACGCCGGCCGCATCGCAGTCGTACGTTTTCCCGCTGGAGCCCACGCACTCGCTTACGCCCTCGCCCCGCGTGTTGAACCGCTCGACCTCCTCGTGGAAGATGCACTCGACGCCCAGCTCGGCCAGGCCCTCCTCGACGATCTCGCTTCCTTCCTTGCTGATGCCCTGCCTCCACCACCGGTCCCCGCGCATCAGGTACCGCGTGTTCGCCCCGTGCGTTCCGAAGATCACGGCCAGATCGATGCCCAGGAGCCCTGCCCCGATCACGATCGCGTCGTCGGCTTCCTTGGCAGCGGCCTTGATGTCCTCCGCGTCCTCGATGGTCCAGAACGTGTGGATCCCGGCGGCATCCCCGTTGGGCACGGGCAAACGCCGTGGCGTGCCGCCGGAGGAGATCAAGACCTTGTCGAAGGAGTAGCGGGACCCGTCGTGGCATTCGACGCGCTTTTGGTGCTCGTCGACGGCGGTGGCGCGCGTGTTCGTGCGGAGGTCGATGTCCCGTTTCCGGTAGAAGTCCCGGTCGTGCATCAGGAGATCCTTACGGGCCTTGTCTCCTTTGGCGAGGTCCTTGGTGGCGACGCGGTTGTACAGCAGCTCGGACTCGTCCGTGATGACGGTGATCTTGCCGTCGGGATCGTTCTCACGGATCTCTTCCGCGGCCGTCGCCCCGGCGATGCCGTCGCCGATGATGACGTACTCCCGGGCCATCTGGGCGGTCGAAGCGGGTCGCCCTTTAAGGCTTTCCCGGGAGTCTCACGCGAGGAGAACGCCCTCGCCAGAACCCCCTCGAAGGGGCCCTAAAAAGGGTGCTGTTTGGCGACTCAATAACTCTTGTAGTGCGGGAGGACTGTAGTTAGAAGGGTTCTGTGGAGAAAAACGGAAGGACGGGAACTAGCCGAAGAGGTTTAAATGGGGGGGCGAGGAGGATGGGAGCGTGGTTGACTCAGGCACGGGCAGCGAGTCGTCCAACTCTCTGCGTAAGCGGGTTGGCGGCTGGCTTCGCGATGCCCGCGTCCGGTCGGACGAAGGGGTCGGTCAGGCGATCGAAGCCATGGTGATCGGGGCGCTCGTCATGGGCGCCATCGGGTTCGCCCTGGCCTCCCAGGCCCCCCCGCCCCCGTCCCAGACCGGGGGCAGCGAGGACCTGGAGCAGAAGACATGGGACGCGATCCAGGCCCTCGACGATATGTACTACCCGGACGAGGCGTACTCGAACAGCATGCTCTCGTACCTCCTGGCAGAGGCCGCCGCGGGCAACTCCACGCCCCTGGCGGAGTCCCTGGACGAGTTCATGCCGCCCGGCAGCGACTTCCAGGTCTACCTGCACAACGGGTACGACCGCATCGAGCTGCACGTGAACAAGACCCAGCAGGGTCAAACCGCCAGCGTCTCCTACCCCGTCGAGCCCGGGTGGCAGCACCACTACGGCCGCTCGGACCTTCGCCTGTACAACTCGAACGTCTCCCACATCGCGATGGGGCACAACATGATCCCCATCTTCAACAGCAACCACGTGCACGATCAAGGCAAACTCGTGCAAGCCTCCGTCGCGGGCCACCAGGAATGGGCGCCCGGGTTCAAGGACGCCGGCGAAATCGAAGGGCTCGGCGCGATCGGGGACCTCGCCAGCGGCGTCACCACAGGCTTCGAGGAGACCTCGTACACCTCCTACATCCAAGGCGACGCAGAGCAGACAGGAACCGACGACGGGTACCCGTCCGCCTCCATCTACATGCAGTGCGACCGCGAGCACGCCGGGGAACCGGCCCCCTGTTACGCGGTCGACTTCACAGGCCAATCCACCGGGTACGGCCCCAAGCAGCTGGACGCGGACGAGAACGGGGGCCTCAACAGCGCGAAGGTCGGGTTCGTCGTCGAGAACAACGGCCCCGGCGCCCTCGGCGAAGACACCGTCCTCGAGATCGAGCTCCCCGTCGGGCTCCCCATCAACGACACCATCACCGAGGACCAAGCCGTGCAGAACGTGAACGGGTTCGACTCGATCCGCGTCGAGGGGAACCAGCCGCAACCGCAAACCATCCACGCCGCCCTCAGCGAGCCCCTCGACCCCGGGGACAAGGCCGTGCTCGACGCGTGGCTGCACACCACCGACGACCGGTACGCGTTCAAGAACATCCACGCGACGCTCGCCGAGGACGCCGCCTCCTCCAGCCAGTTCCTCGCCGTCGTCGAGGACAAGCAAGACAGCACGTACACCGGCGGCGACACGCGCGTGACCCTCGTCTCGGCCCCCCGACCGGCCGGCAGCGGGGACGCGCCCGAGGGGCGCTGGGCGATTGTGATGCCCAACCCGTACGGTCAATCCACGATTGACGAGGCCCGCCTGGCCCTCACCGAGAGCAAAGGCTACTTCGAATCCGCCAGCTTCCCCGAGGACTTCAACCCGCAACACCCCGCCTCCCCCGTCACGCAGAACGCGGACGTGAGCGTCTCCCAGGACGGGACCACCGTCACGTGGAACAAGACCGGCGGGCACGACGTCGGGGCGTACTCGTTCATCGAGCTCCAGTTCATCGTGGACGGCGACGGAACCCTCGAGGAACCCATCCCAGCCTCGCCCTCGTTCCCGGTCGCGCAACCGGACAGCGAGTTCCTCGGCTACCACCCGCCTCCCCACGCCATCCAGATCGAACCCGGCATCTGGTGGCAAGAGCACCCGCCCAACGACGACAACCGCGACCTGCCCGGGTACGGGGCCAACGCGGAAGACCCCACGCAGGAGAACCCGCTGCGAAGCAGCGAGGCCCTCAACCACATCCACCACCGGAACACGGACATCGACGGCGAGACCACGTACCGGCTGGCCGACTTCGGGCTGACCACCCAGGAAAGCCAAAGCGGCCTCCTGGAGGGCGCCCTCAAGGACGCAGCCCACTCCGCGTCCATGGAGCCCGCCCCGCAACGGGCCGCGCCCGGCGAGGACGTGCACCTGACGATCAGCAGTCAGGACCTGGCCCTGTTCCTGAGCGAGCACGCGGGCGTGAACGCGCTCAACATGGAGACCCAAGTGTACGCGCCCTGGGGCATCCCCGACCTGATCCCGATCGAGACGTACGACCACGCCCTCTCCGCTGCGCTCTTCCACGATCCAGTCGAGATGATGCCCGCCAGGCTGACCGGCCCGGGACAGGACCTCGTGGTGGCCTCCAACGACGGGAACCTGTACGGGCTCGAAGGCGACTCGGGGTCCACCATCACAGGGATGACCTTCCCCCTGCCTGAGGCCCAGCAAGGCGAATCCGCGCAACCCACGGTGCTTACGAGGGCCAGCAACGGGCAGCAGATCTACGGCGTGGGCACCTCCAGCGGGCTCAACCACTGGTACTCGCTGGACGAGGACCTCGACCAGCGCTGGAGCGCGGACAAACCGGAGGGGTTCGTGAAAACGCACGCCCTCAACACGAGCCTGGACCTCACAGGCGACGGCATCCCCGAGTTCGTGGCCGCCACCGGCGTGGCGAGCCTCGACGAGGAGGCCAACCCGCACGGTCAATCCCGCCTGGTCCTCTACGACGGCGCCACCGGCGCCATCATGGACGGTTGGAGCAACGCCACCAGCGAGGGCGGCGACGGTGTGCAGATCCCGGGCGTCCCCAACAACGTGGGGTTCGCGAACCTCGGCGTCGACGCGGACGGCGGCGTGTGGTCCGGCACCGGGTTCACGGTCGGCACCAACCTCGACGAGAACCTCAACATGGAGAACGAGACCGTCGAGACCATGCCCGAGCAGGCCCTCGAGGCCGTGTTCGAGTTCACCGCCGGCCTCTCCGACTCGGGCCTGCAAGCCTACGACGCCAACGGGACCCTCGCCTGGGAGTTTAAGGGGGGTGCCTTCAAGGACATAGAGCGAGCCGAAGCCATGAGCCTCGGTCACAGCGAGGACGGCGACCCCTACCACGGTATCGTGGGCGCCGGCGGGAACGGGTGGATGTACGGGCTCAACTCCAGCAAAGCCCTGCCCATGGTCGACGGATGGACCACGCTCGGGTTCAGCTCCTACGACGACGTCTCCATGTCCAACCCCCTGGAAGGGTACTGGATTGGGGGCGACGACCCGCAGCGCGTCTACGCGACGCGCGACGGAGGCACCACGAGCACCTGGACGCGCGACGTGGGCCCGTTGAACGCGATCGACACGCCCGATGCCCCCGCCTTCTCGGGTCCCGGCTCGGTCTCCTGGATGGCCGGCGACGCGGGCAACCTCCACCGCTCGCCCGACCGGTTGACCACCATCGAGAGCCTCAGCGGCGTCGCGGCCCTCCTTGGCTCCCTGTCCCTCGAGGACGGCCTCACGGGCCTCCTGGAGGACGACTCGCTGGACCTCACGAACGTGAACTTCCAGGACGTGCACGCGGTCAGCGAAGACGAAGCCTGGTTCGTGGGAACGGGCGTGAACACGACCGCGCTTGAGGAACAAGGCTACATCGTGCACACCGTGGACGGGGGCGACTCGTTCGAGGCGTACGAGATCCCGTGCGAGGACACCTCGGCCTCCTGCGGTCTGAACAGCATCGACGCGGACGACGATCGCTTGTGGACGGCGGGCAAGGCCGGGCTCGTGCTCACCGAGGACATCAGCGCGCAGGCCGCCCGCGTCGACGCGACCGGCACCACGGGCCTCCACGACAACGGCGTGCTCGGGATCGATCTGGACGTAGACGGGACCGCGCCCGTGCGCAACGTCACGGTCGACTTCACGTTCGACCAGAGCCTCGAGGACGACTGGATGCGCGGCGCGTACGTGGAGGACTCCGTCGGCACGCGGGATCTGTGGAACCGCACCGGCGGCGGCGACCACATCGGCGACGCCTCCAACCACAACAGCGACAAGGGCGCCATGGCCACCTCGAACCTGCACGCCGACTCCTACACGGAGGACATCGTCGGCGACGCGGACGTCGCGGACCTCGAGGACGCCACCCGCCTGATGATCGGACCCTTCCACTCCACGACCCTCATCCTCAGCGAGGGCACCTACTACGACGGACCCGACTACGAGGACGAGGGCTTCCTCCCGATGGAGTTCTCGGTGCGCATCACGTACGAGGACGGATCCAGGAACCTGTTCGAGGTCACGGTCCACGAGGACCGCTCGGCCACCGTCGAGGATCAAACCCCCGTCGTCTGGGAGACGCCCGGCGACGTGGGCTACGAGGTGCCCAACACGTGCTTCGGCGATGCCACAGCCGGGTGCGCCGACTACACGAGCATCAACGCCACGCACGGGCACCCCGACGGTCCCACCGTCGCGCTCGCCGGCACCCCCCTCGTAAACGGTGCCGCCACGCAAGCGCCCCTGACGCGCCTGGCCCCCGGCTCGAGCACGTTCGAGCGCATCTGGGACGAACGCATCAACCAGACCCTCCTCGACGTGGCCATCAGCCCGCAAGACCCCGACAATTGGATCGTCGTCGGCGACGGTCCCCTGGTCGCGCAAAGCCAGGACGCCGGGAAGAACTGGACCGTCCTGCCCACCCTCATCCAGCACGGGGAAGGCGAAGGGGACGGGCAGCCCCTGCGCGCCGTCGACCACACCGACCCGCGCGTGCCCATGCTCGTCGGGGGGCAAGGCTCCGGGCTGCAGTGGTTCGCCGGCGGCCACCACGAGCACGGCGAGATCGAAACCCAGGACCTGTGGACCCAACCCGATCCCGTCGACCGCGTCAACTTCACGGATACCAAGCTGCTCATCTCACAATCCAGCGGCGGCCACACGCCCGTCGAGATCCAGATCCAAGACCCCGCTTCGCCCCAGAGCGAGGACGGGTGGGTCACCGTGTTCGACCCCGCGGACGGCTGGGTCAACGACACGCGTGAGAACGCCGGCCCCCTCGGTGGCCTCGTCGACGACACCATGACCGGCTGGGGGCCCCACTACAACTACTCGCAGCCCACCGACGAGATCAAGCTCCGCTTCGATCTGAGCGCCACGCCCGGGTTCACGCCCACCTCCGCCCAACTGCGCGGGCAGCTGGAGATCAACGGCACCCCCGAGGGCACCGACGACGAGATCCAGCTCGTGCTCGACCTCAACGAGACCAGCGGCTTCGACGAGGCCAGCAAGGTCAACCTCGAGCACGACACGGACAACGGGCTCCTGCGCATGCAGTCCGTGCAGAACCCCTGGGTGTGGCGCCTGGGGAACTACCAGGAGGGACCCTGGACCGCGCACGACCACCCCGAGAACGGAGCCGAACCCACCAGCATGGGCCTGACCCCCGACGGTCACAACGTCTTCGTCGGCACCGGTCCCATCCACACCGGGTTCGAAGGCCCCACCACGGAACCCATCGCCTACGACAACACGCTGTACAAGATCAACGTCACCACGGGCCTCCCCGACCCCGCCTGGGACAACATCCGCTTCGACGACCCCATCCACCACGTCGAGGTCGGCACCGAGCACGTGTACGTCGCCACGGCCCCCTGGTCGGATCTTCTCCAGGACGCGACCGTGCACCGCATCACGCACGACGGGACCCAGACCGGCACCGTGGACGCGGACGGGGACCTCGACAAGCTGCGACTGGTCGCCTACCAGGCCGCCTTCGAGGACCAGCCCGCGAGCGCAAGCGACGACCTGGCCATGATCGTGGTCCCCCAGAACCTCGACGACGGTCGCGTCATCGCGTACGAGGCCCCCAGCATGAAGGAAGCCTGGTGGGACAACCCCTCCGTGGAGGGCCGCTTCGAGGTCACCTACCCCGTGCCCCGCAACGCGCTGTACGGCGCCTACGTGGTCGTCACGGAGATCGACTGGACCATCACGGACACGTACGGGAACGAGCTCGTGCAAACCTCGCGCATCCACAACAGCTTCGACGTGACGCCGCCCACCAAGGAGATCTCGCTCTCCCCCACCTACAACCTAGAGGTCGTCGCCTGGATGGAGGACTGGTAGATGACGACCCCCCGGTCACGAGACGACCAAGCCGTCTCCAGCATCCTCGGCTTCATCGTCGGGTTCGCCCTGCTAGCCGGGTCCATGGCCGCGGTGGCCTACTTCATGATCAGCATCCCAGAGGGCGGCACCCCCCAGGAAGCCAAGGACCTCTCCAGCCAAGTCCGACGCGCCGCCGACGCCCTGGCAAGCTCGCCCGGGCACCCCCACGACTGGCACGAAGGCTGCAACGACGGCGACTGGGAGACCCCCTCCCAGATCGGGCTCCTGCGCGCGGGAGACGAGACCGCTCAGCTCGACAAGCTCCACTGCCTGCAATCCGGAGCCGTCAACGGGACCGTGCTGCTGGAAGCCAACAACCTCCGCACCGAGGACGTGCGCCTGTACGCGGAAGGCAAGGTCGTCCCGCTGGCCGCGATGCAACCGCCCAGCACCACGAAGCACGCGCTGATCGCCGGGACCTTCGGGGGCGACATGGACGATTTGAACCCCGATGCCACCAGCGAGGAGGTCCTGGACGTCTTCGCCCACTACGAGCCCGGGTTCGAGTACTCGATCCACGAATGGGCATGGCGTCCCAACGAGCACCCCGACGGCGGGCTCGGGAACACGTTCATCGACCACGCATGGCACGTGCACACCCAGCTTATCCCGAAGATGGGAGGCATCGAGGCAACCTACACGATGGACGACCTCGAGGAACATGCCACCCGCGCCGATGCAGCCATGCAGGCCAAAGACGACTTCATCGGTAACAATCCCGTCACCCGATGGCACATCGTCTCCGACGAGGCGCCCCACGGCATCCCCCACGCTTCCGGTGTCTCCGAAGCGCTCGCCATCGCGACCTGTACGAAACCAGAGCCCTGTGGGAGCGGAGGGGAGAACCCGCTACCCCACTGGACGACGACGGACGGGATGAGCGCGTTCGCGCTTCTCCCGAAGGCGGATGTCACCGGGGCTGACGACGTGACCCTCTCGTTCGATCAGCTTCTAAGGTACGAATCAGACCCGACCGAAACCGACGCGGCTCCGCTCTGCTCAGACGCGGAAGCAGACGAGGCGTGCGTGAACGTGAGCGCCAGCATCCAATTCTGGAACGAGACCAAGGAAGAATGGTCCCCCCTCCAGGAAGATCCGGCCGACAACAACTGCGAGTCCACGGACGGATGGAACGCATCCACCTCCTCCTCGTGGACCACCGTGGACGTGAACCTCTGCGAGGCGCTCGAGCACACCAGCGGGGAACTCTGGCTTGGCCTCTATTGGGATACGGAGTGCGAAGTTAAACCCGGCGGAGGCCTCATGGCGTGCGCAGACGTGTATGATGCCGGGGGCTACGAGCGGGCGGTCGACGAAGCTCGCAGAACCTGGTTCGTGAACGACCTGCAGCTCCAAGCGGACGGATCTCAACTCTTCCAAACCGACTTCTCCCCGGGAGGAGAGATGAAGACGTTCGTGGCAAGCAGCCAAGTCGACCACAACCTCCACCGTGCGTTCGGCGGAGGCAACCCAAGCCTCGTCGACGACAACGTCGAACGGCTCACCGCTCCCCTCTACGCGTTCCCGAACAA
Source organism: uncultured Thermoplasmatales archaeon (assembly GCA_964581775.1). Lineage (GTDB taxonomy): Archaea > Thermoplasmatota > SW-10-69-26 > SW-10-69-26 > SW-10-69-26 > PWVY01. The sequence continues at coordinate 16,604 of CAZOQA010000001.1, forward strand.
CGGCGGGAACGTGCTCGCCTTCCCCCCCGGAAACGACGGGGACCTCCTGAAGCCCGTTGGGCTCGAGGCGATCCAGAACAGCGACGAAAGCGCCGTCGAAACGCTTGAACCCGACCACCTCATCATGCGCCTTCCCCACGAGCTCCCCCACGAGCACGACGACTACGACGCCACGGACTACGCGTGGGTCACCGGGAGCGATCTGCTCACCATTCAAGCCACCAAGACGGATGGGATCCCGACCCTCGCGACGGGGACCAACGACGCCGGCGCGCACATCACAGGCGTCGCGTACAACATCCTCGCCTTCGAGGACGATGACCTCCGCGAGGAGCTGGTGCGCAACATCTACACCAGTACCGTGTTCCTGGACCCCACGTTCGAGACTCAGGATGTGACCCTCCCCGAGTCGGCCACGGTCCCCGTGTCGACCGCCCAACGGGTCGTCCTAGCGGAGGTGACCTCCACCGGGGAGCACCAGGTCCCCCTCGAGGTCACCATGTACGCCTGGCCCGAGGGCATGGGCTAGCCCAGTAAGCCCAAAAGGAACGCGCCCGCTGGAAGCTCATGGATGTCCCCCCCGCTACGCACGGGTTCGGCCTGTTCGGCTCCAAATTCGGGTACCCGGAAGGCGGGTTGTGCCTGAGCACCTTCCTGGCCGTCCACGACCAACAAGGCCGCCTGCTGGTGGGGCGTATGGACCCCGCTCACGAGGACCGATGGATCGAGAGGTGGGCGCCCAACCTCGCCTTCTACGAAGGCAAACGAAAACAGCGACTGTTCGAGGGATGGCGGTTCCCCGCGACGTATCTGCGCGTGGGAGAAGCCCCCCGTCAAGCCGCAGCCCGCGTCTGGCAGGCCCAACTGGGGTTCCCATCGGACACGAGCCTGGGCCCTGTTCACGTCTCCAGCAGCGCGCAGCCGTCCCGCCGCTCGCCCGACGCCAAGCACTGGGATGTGCTCTTCGCGTATGCCCAGCCGGGCCAGAGCTTGGAAGGTGCGCCAGAGCACTGGACGAGCCTTCGGTACGAGGACCCGTCCAAGCTGGACGGGAGCGATGGCGTGATGCTCCACGGACAGCTAACCGAGGATCTGGCGGCTTTGGTTCCACGAAGCTGATCTCCCGAAGGGGAAGGAAAAGGGAAGTGGACGCGCCGTGATTTGAACACGGGGCCTCCTCCATGCCAAGGAGGCGATCTTCCGGGCTGATCTACGCGCCCAACGGGTAGCGGGTGAGGCATGGGACCGGTCATGAGACGACCGGCCTGGCCCTGGCTTCAGGGGAGAAGCCAGCGCGGGGGAGGCCAATCCACTTCCCGTATAACTGCGTTTCGGACCGACCGATCGGGCGATTCGCACCGCTTGCAGCGATCCTCCTACGAGTCCCTGACCCATAGCTTATAAGTACCTGGTCAGTGTAGCGTCGAGTATGGAGACCGTCGTGTTGGTCAACGCGGCACCTGGTTACGAAGAGCGCGTCGCGAACGCGCTCCAGAACGAGGACGGTGTCGCGGGCATCAGCCACGTCGAGGAAGAAAGCTTCAACATGGCCGTCCTGCTCAAACTGGACGGACCGAACGAGCTTCAGAAGTTCCTGACGAACACGCTGATGTTCATCTCCGGGGTGCAGGGCGCCGAACTGGCCAAGGACCCTGACCCGGACCTCATGAACCGGCTCAACAGCTCGATGTGAGCGCCTCCTCGGTGCTTTCTTGCGCCCTCCCAGCGTCGTCCTTCTCCTCCAAGAAGAGACTCGCCAAACCTAAGACCCGGTGCTGGGTAGGGCGGGTGACCGATGGTCCTTGTTGACCTCGCCGTCGTGGCTGTAGGCATCGTGGCCTTGTCTGCTGGGGCGGAAGCCATCGTGCACGGCGGCACGCGCTTGGCTCGAGGGTTGCGCGTGTCCACCCTCGTGATCGGGCTGACCGTGGCGTCGCTTGGGACCTCGCTCCCGGAGTTCATGGTCTCCAGCTTGGCCAGCTGGCGGGGTCAGGCGGGCATCGCGATCGGGAACGCGGTGGGGAGCAACATCTTCAACATCCTCGCGGTGCTGGGCCCTGCTGCGCTGATCGTTCCCTTGAGCGTGAACAAGGCGGTGCTTCACCGGGAGGTTCCTGTCATGCTGGGGGCCTCGTTGTTGTTCGTGGCGTTGGCTTGGAACGGGATCGTGGGTCGGTGGGAGGGGGCGTTGTTGCTTGGGACGGTCGTCGTGTACACGGTGTACCGGTACGTGGGGTCTCGGCGCAAGAGCTTGGAGCGGGAGAAGCAGGCGGAGGCCTCGTTGGTGCCGGATGCGTTGGCTCCGAGGAGCGTGACCGCGAACGTGGCCCTGATGGGGTTCGGCGTGGTGGGGTTGTCGGTGGGGGCGCATTTGGTCGTGGATGGGGCCTCGAGCATCGCGCTGGCGTTGGGCGTGGAGGATCGCCTCGTCGCGATCACGGTCGTGGCGGCCGGGACGTCGTTGCCGGAGTTCGTGGTCACGGTGGTGTCGGCCCTCGAGGGGAAGGTGGACATCGGCGTGGGGAACGTGGTGGGGTCGTGCATCTACAACCTGTTGTTCGTGGTGGGGGGCGCCGCGGTGCTTCGTCCGTTGACGATGGTTCCGGCGACGCTTCGGTTCGAGGTTCCCATCATGGCTGTGTCCATGCTCGTGCTCGTGCCGATGCTGTGGACGGACCATCGCATCAGCCGGGTGCAGGGGGGCCTTTTGACGCTGGGGTGCCTGGCGTACTTGGCAGCGATCGGGCTCGGGTACGCGGGCCCGTTGTTCGCTCCGTAGCCCGTCAGGGAGCGTTTGGGAAGCTACTAACGCGAGGGCTTGGATGGGATCGTCATGGCTGAGCTTCGCGGGGATCCGGCATCGGTGCCCTCGCCGGGGGTCGATTCGGCGCTTCGGCACGGGTGGGCGACGCTGAAGGCGCACTTCTGGACGCTTCTCGTCATCGTGCTCCTCTACGCGGTCGCGGAGCTTGCAAGCAACGTGTTCGCGGCGGACCCGGCCCCGGGCGCACCGGGGCCGCCGGGCCCGACGGGCGTGTTGGCGGGGCTTGGCTTGTTCTACACGGTCCTCGTGATGTGGCCTCTCTTGGTGGGGGTGGCGAGCGCGTTCTTGAAGGCGGTGCGGGGTCGCGACCCGGAGCTTGGCGACATGCTGGATGGGTTCCGCACGTACGTGAACGCGGTCGGGGGCATGCTCGTGTACACGGTGTTGGTCATCGTGGGCTTGATCTTGTTGATCGTGCCGGGCGTGGTGGCGCTTGTGCGGTTGGTGTTCACCCCGTTCTTGATCGTGGACCGGGGCTTGGATCCGATCCAGGCGGTCAAGGCCAGTTGGGAGGAGACGCGCGGGTACGGGTGGAGCCTGTTCGGGTTGTTGCTGGTGAACCTGGTCATCATGGTCGTGGGCTTGTTGTTGCTGATCGTGGGCGTGTTCGCTGCGATGGTGTGGGCGTGGGCGAGCGTGGCCTCGTATTACCACGCGGTCTTGGATGATCCGTCTCGCACGGACCCGGTGGGGCACCTTGGCTCGGGGCCGCCCGCGACGGGGTGACTAGGCGGGGGATGCCCCGGCTGCGTCCTCCTCGGGGGACGCGGCGGGGGCATCGGGCGCGGGCAGCGTGAACGAGAAGGTGGTGCCTTCGCCGGGCTTGGTGTCCACGTCGATGCGGCCCCCGTGGTGGTCCACGATCTTCTTGCAGATGGCCAACCCGATGCCTTGCCCCTCGTCCCGGCTTGCGGGGTCGCCTTGGCGGAACAAGCGGAACAGGTCGTCGGCCTCCTCGGGGTCCATCCCGATCCCGTTGTCGGTCACGGAGATGCGCCACATGGAACCCTCGCGGTGCGCGCGAACCTCGACGCGGGGTGCTTGGTCCTGTTTGGAGAACTTGATCGCGTTCGTGACCAGGTTCTGGAAGACCTGTCCCAGCTGAGCCTCGTCGGCGAGGACCACCGGCAGCGGGTCGTGCTCGACGGTTGCGTCCTCCTCTTGGATGCGCACGCTCAACGAGCTGAGCACCTCCTGGAGGACCTGGCCCGCGTCCACGGGCTCCATGTCCGCCTGGGCTGCGTCCACGCGCGAGTACCGGAGTAGCCCGTTCACGAGGTTCTGCATGCGGGAGGCGCCCTGCACCGCGTACTCGACCATCTCCTCTGCCTCGTCGTCCAACGCGTGCCCGTGCTCCTGGCGGAGAAGGTCCATGTAGCTTGCGACCATCCGGGCGGGCTCCTTGAGATCGTGCGCGGCCGCGTGCGCGAACTCGAGCTCCTGCTCGGCGGCCTCCGCGTAGCGCCGAAGCTTCTCGTTAGCCTCCTCGAGCTCTTGGCGGGCCTTGCGCTCGTCCGTGACGTCCCTGAAGCTCCAGACGCGTCCGACGATCTCGTCCCCGATCCGGCGAGGCCTCGAGTACCGCTCGAACACGCGCCCATCCTCGAAGCGGACCTCGTGGTAGCCTTCCTGCTCGGGGTTCCGGTAGAGCTCGTGAACGTCCTCCATGAACCCTTCCGCGTCCTCCACCTGGCCGAGAACGGTTCGCAAAAGCTCAGGGTCCTCCTCGGGCGGGTCCTCGGGGAGGTTCCACATCTCGCGGAAGCGCTGGTTGTACGCGACCACGTTGCGCTCGTCGTCCACCACGAGCAACCCGTCCGCGGTCGCATCGAAGCTCGCCTGCTGCACGGACAGGGCTTGCCTGAGGTCGTCCGCGGTGTCCTCGAGCCGTCGCGAGAGGTGCTGGTACTGGCGGCGCTCCACCATCTCCTGGTGCACGAGCATGGAGGCCATCAACCCGAGAAGCGCCGCGATGTACACGTAACCGGAGCGCACCAGGAACGTGGGCAGGTTCGCCCAGAACCCATCCATCACGCCCGTGATCGCGCCGTACGCGACCACGTACAACGAGGCCCCCGCGAGCGTCTCCACGACGCCGAAGCGTAAGCTCAGCGCGATTACGGACACGTACCACAACGGGAAAAACGGCGACGCGAACCCGCCCGTGGCCACCAGGAACAAGGAGATCAGCGTCGCGTCCGCCAGCGAGATGAACGGGCTCGAACCCAAGAACTCGAACCGCTCTTGCGGTTGCACCCACCACACCCACCCGCTGTAAGTGACTGCGACCGCGATCACGACCAGGGCCAACCACAGGATCGGGTCGGGTCCGCGCACGAACGCGAACATGCCGCCCGTGAACACGGCCACCAGGAACCGGATGGGCGCGATGCCGCGCTCGCTGGCCCGGTACTTCTCCGCCTCCAACCCCTCCCCCGCGAACAGCCTCTCCAGCACGGACGAGGACCCGCCTGATGGCGCGTCCGGGTCCGGGTTCTCGGGAGGAGGCTCGGCCGTCATGAGGACCACCTGGCGCAGCCCGCCCGCGTCGAGACCCGCGGACCGCCCCCTCGTCCTTCCTGCCCGATCCTCCAAAAACGGTCCTGCTCACCTAGGATGAACGGTGGCTTGAGCTGGGGGAGGAAAGCTGAGTGGGCCCGGCCTGATTCGAACAGGCGACCTCCTCCATGTCAAGGAGACGTCATAACCAGCTAGACCACGGGCCCAGCGAAGCCGGCAACCATGCCCCTCCTCTTAAGCGTTACTCGACGCCGGGGGCGGCTATCCCGCATCCGCCCGCTCGATCGTCGCGGTGCTGCCCGTCGCCTTCAACAGGCTCTCCAAGGCCTCGTGGTAGGCCTCCCCCTCGGCCTCGAAGAGCTCTTCCGCGTACGGGACAAGGTGCTCGGCCATCTCCTCGGTCCGAGGGTCCACCGTCCACGACGCCCGCGGGAGATCCAACGCTCTCACGAGCGCGACCGCCATGGCCTCGTGCTCAGGGCTCGGCGTCGCGTTCAAGATCTGCTGCGCCTTCGAGCGTCCCCCCCGCATCTTCGCGCGAGCCACCTCGTCGGCCAGATCCACCGGCGCCGGCAACGCCTCGTACGAGGGAAGCGCAGCCTCGACGCGCTGGGCATCCAACCGGTCCATGACGACCTCCATCAACCGCTCCAAGTCGTCCGCGTCCGCGCTTGGATCGTGCAGCTCGTCCGCCTGGTCCCCCACGATCTCCCCCAGCGCGTGGCGCCCGTGCGAGGCCCAAAGCGCCTCAAGCAGCTCGATCGCGGACCCCTTCTCGAGGACCACGGGACGATCCAGGCGCGAAAGCGCCACCTCCAAGAGATCCCTTTCGGGGCCCGAGGCCCCCACGCGGTCCAACACGTCGTCGAACGGCGGCTCGTGCACCACCCCGTCCAGCACGACCATGGGCGCCTGCTTGGACTCAAGCGCGAACCGTCGCGCCCGTCGGGCCTCCCCCACAAGGTCCGCATCGCTCATCTCCGCGCCCGCGTACGCATCGAGCACCGTTTGGGGAAGCGACCACTCCAAACGAGGTCCTGGGTCCCCCTCCGCGGTCTCCAAGCGCTCCAAGTGCACCTCGAGGTGCACCAACTCGCGGATCTCCTTGGTGGCCATCACGGTCTGCATGCTTGCCAACAGGTTCCCCTCCAGGCACGCCTCGCACACGCGCACCGTCAACGGGTCCTCGCGCCAGTCGACCTGAAGGTACGTATCGTCAGGCCCCACGTCCTCTGTGTGCGGGCAGCAGGCCAGCGAGGCCGAGCGCTTCTGGACGGGAAGCGGCTCGAAGAACAGCGCCTCCGCCTCGTCGGGCAGGCGCCCGTCGTGCGCGCACACCATGCCCTCGCTCGTGGCGAACACGGCATCCCCGCTGCCCAGGTATGGGATCGCGGCCAGCAACCGAAGCGAGGGCTCGTGCCGATGCTGCATGCCCACGCTGGGTAGAGCGGGAGCCCCGCCCCAGGGCACGATGGGGACGCGCCCCTGGTGCGTGGACACGTTCTGCAGGTACTCCAACCGGTCCCGGTCCGCGTCCGCGATCCTCAAAAGCGTCGCGTACGCCTTCGCGTAATCGTTCCCCCAGCGGCTCCAGCGCTCCAGCTTGTCGTCGTCGCCCATCATGCCGTGTCGGCGCTTGACGCCCTTGCGGGCCCGACGGTACATGCAGAAAAGCGGGCATCCCCCTTGGCAGGAGGGGACCGCGTGCTCGGGGTGATCGCGCAGGTGCTGCGCGTTGCTGAGGATCTGTTCGATGTCTCGGTCGGACGCTTGGCGGACGCCGCTTCGACGCTTGGCCACCATCGTCTTAGAGGATCTGTCGCCGCGGGGCTGCCCTTCGGGGCGTCGCCGCCGGGGTCACTTCGTCCAGTTGTAGCTGCGTTGCTTGGCGGAGGCCCCGAACCCGCAGGAGGCGCAGCGCTTCTTGCGGACGTGGTAGGAGTGGTTGCCGCAGCGTCGGCAACGCACGTGCGTTCGTTTGTTGTTCTTTCCGAAGGAGGGGGTACCCTTGCTCATGCAGGATCACCGTCAGGGGGAGATGTACACGATGTTGTCGCCCCGGATCACGACGAAGTCTTGCTTTTCGACCTGCTCGTCGTCCGTGCCGACGTTGTGGACCTCTTCCGCGTTCTTGAGCACGATGTTCAGGTGAGGATGGTCGTACCCGTGGAGCGTGCCACGGTACTCGCGGCGACCGCGCAGGTTCACGATGACGCGCTCGTCCAGGTTCCCGTGGAGCACGTCCAGCGGCCGGTTTCCTTGCTCATCCTCGCCCATGGGCGACGTTCCACGGTGAAGAGCCTCCTGTACATCAACGTTGTGACTACCGGGACACGGGCCACAACTGGGGCCCAGGCCCTCCAACGCCATGACTCAGGGTCTAGGCCTCGTCCCCGAGCACGGCCTCGGCCTCCACCTCGACCCGCATCTCTTCCTCCACCAGGCTTGAGACCTCCACCAGCGTGGACGCGGGCGCTGCACCCCCGAAGACCTCCCGGTGCGCACGAGCCACGCTCTGCCAGAACGCGACATCGGTCACGTAAAGCCGCGTGCGCACCACGTCCTCCGCGCTGGCCCCCGCCTGCTCCAAGGCCCGGATCACGTTGCGCATCGCGGAGCGGGCCTCCCGGTACACCCCGTTCTCCCCCTCGTCCCCGCTTCCCAGACCGTCGTCCTCGGGCGCATCCTCGCTGGAGATCAACCAGGTGCCCGTCGTGCCGGCCACGAGCACCCGATCGCCCACGCGGACCGCTCGGCTGTACCCGGCCTTGGCCTCCCACGCGGAGCCCGACCCGAACCGCTCGCGCCGCATGCAGGAGCCCACAGCGGTACCCCGGGTTGAACCTTCCTCTTTAAGAACGTTCAAATGCTCGCCGAGCCTCGCCTCCATCGTGGACGTCCCCCTGGCGGCCGAACGCACCCTCCACGACGACGAACAACGCCTGCGCATCTGGACCCAAGGCGCCCCCCGCACCGAGCAACCCCCCCTTCGCCCCTACTGCTACACCAAACGTCCGTTCACGCACGGGGTCCACGACCAAACCGAGACCCGAGCCCGCCCCCTGTCCACGCTGGACCCCCAAGACTGGATCAAAGCCCGCTTCCCCACCGTCGACGCGCTGGCTCGCACCGCGCACCGTCGCCCCGAAAGCGAACTCGCCGAAGCCCACCTCCCCTTCGTCGAACGCGTCCTCCTCGACGCCCCCGACTACTACCGGCGCTTCCCGAACGGCCCGCCCACGCGGCTTACCCTGGACATCGAGCAACGCACCGACGGGTCCTTCCCCACGCCCGAAGACCCCATCCTGAGCATCGCCTGGGCCCTCGACGACGAACCACCCACCAGCCACCAAGCCCCCCCCGCGGACGAAGCGGACCTTCTGCAGGCCTTCCTCGACGTGCTCCGCCAGCACGACCCCGACCTCCTCATCGGGTACAACCACACACGCTACGATCTGCCCCGCCTCGTCCACCGCCTCGAACACCACGAGCTCCCCACCACCCCCCTCACCCGCGAGGAAGGCCGCATCGAAGATGCACGCTACACCGACGGCGTACGCCTCGTCGGCCGGGTCGCCTACGACGCCTACGACGCGGTACGCGCCGACCAAACCCTCAGCGGGATCAAAGACCACAAGCTCCCCACCGTCGCCGACTGGCACGGCCTCGACTACCTCGCCGAGGACGTCGACGCGACCGCGCAGCTTCCACCCGACCGGTTAGCCCGCTACAACGAGAACGACGTGCACGTCACGCGCGCCATCGCCGACCCCTACCTCGCCAACGAGATCCAGCTCGCAGAGTTCTACGGCGCGCCCCTCCAAACCGTCACGGAAGCCACCGCCAGCTTCCACTGCCGCACCCTGCAAGGGCGCATCATGGTCGAGAAAGGCATCATCAGCGACGGGCGCAACGACGAACGCTACCCCGACCTCTACGAACAAACCGGCGGCGAAGGGTTCGTGGGCGGCATCGTCGAGCTCTACCAACGCGGCCGGTTTAGCCCCGTCACGCTGGTCGACTTCGCCAGCATGTACCCCAGCATCCTCGTCGCGCTCGGCGCCGGCGCCGACAACACCCGCCACCGAGGCACCCTCCCCCCAGGCCCCTACGAAGCCACCCGCGACGGGGACACGCTCACGCTCAAGGTCCCCGACCCCGCCCGCAACCTCCGCCACGCCATCGAGATCCACGGCCGCTCCCCCCTCGCCAAACAACTCGGCGAATTGCTCGACTACCGTCTCGAACTCAAAGCCACAGCCAAAACCAGCCACGACGCCACCCAAGCCACCAGCAAGCAAGGCATGGTCAAGGTCATCCTCAACAGCGTCTACGGCGTCATGGCCAGCCGCCACGCCCGCTACGCCAGCCTCCCCGTGGCCATCGCCACGGTCGGCACCGCACGACGCCTCATCCGGCGCGTCGAAGACACGCTCGGCGACGACAAGATCGAAACCGACACCGACGGCGTCTACGCGCAAGGCCACATCGACCCCGCGCCCATCGAACACCACGTCAATCGCTTCCTCCAAGACACGCTCGGAGCCGACCCCACGCTCCGCATCGACGCCGACACCTACCAAGCCGGCTACTTCCACGAAGGAAAAAACTACCTCCTCCTGCACGAAGACGGCCGCCTCGAAACGCACGGCGTCGCTTTCAAAGGCTCCTCCCGACCCCCCATCTTCGACGAAGCCCTCGCGCGCGTCGCGCGCCCCCTGCTCGAAGGACGCGAGGACGTGGACGAGATCGCCAGCCAAGCCCTCAACCTCTCCACGTACGACCCCGAGGACTTCGTGATGCGGATCCGCCTGGGCAAACACCCCGACCGATACGAAGCCACCAACCACGTAGCCGCGCAGGTCGCCCGCGCCGCCCAACGCAACGGGAACCCGGTCACCAAAGGCGACCAGGTCCGGTACGTGAAGACCACGCGCGGGTACGACGTGGCCCGCGATCGCGCCTTCGAAGCGTTGGACGAGGAGTACTACCGCGACGTGCTGGTGGACCTGTTCGGACGGCTCGGGATCGACGCCCGCGCCGCGGACCAGCGATCCCTGGCCGAGTTCATCTGACCGGCTGCACGGGTCGCGAAGGAAACGACTCGCCCAGGGGAAGGGAAGCCTGCTGGGGGAACGCGCTTCGCAACGGTTAAGAAAGGCCTGCAGGTTGCGGGGCATGGATGGGATGCACTAGCCGCATGCAGTTCGAGGTAGCCCGCGGGTTCCTCGTACGAAAGGCTCGCCTCTACCTGAACGGAGAACTGGCCTCCGAATCGACGATCCAGAACCCTGCAACGCCCCCCTGAACCCCCCGGACGCGGACGCTGAACGCTCAGGGTGAGCGAGCGCTACGCTTGCCGGATGCGTTGACGGCGTTCGCGTTCGATCTTGCGCGGCGCGTCCGTGATGACGCCGTCTACGTCTAGATCCATCAGCTGCCGGGCGAAGTCCCGGTTGTTGATGGTCCACACCCAGAACCCCATCCCGCGTTCGTGGGCACGCTCGATCATCTCTTCGTGGATCAGCTCGACGCCCTCGTGCTGAGGCGGGACCAGGATCGCATCCGCGTCGACCTTGTCCCCCTCGTAGAACGCCTCGGTACCCGAGCGTCCCGGGCCTCGGGGAGCCTCGGGCAACCGGCGCGCGGTCTCGTCTAGCACGTCGTCGTCGTACCCTGCCAAGAGCACATCTTCCGGGCGCCGCCAGGCGTCCTGGACCACCTCCGCGACCGGTCCAGGGGGAGCGGTGTCCTTGAGGTCTAGGATCGTGGGCACGCCGGGGAAGGCCTCCAGGTACGTGGCGAGCGTTGGCACCTGGTACCAGGAGCGGGGGTAATCGCCTTGCGTGGACCGTTCGCCGGTTGCCACGTCTGCGTGTTCGCTCCACAGCGTGCACGGGTCCAACTGTTGGACCTCGTCGAGCGTCATCGTGGCGATGGCGCGGTGGTCCAGGCAGGTGCGCTCGGCGGTGCGGTCGTGGATGAGCACGGGCACGTCGTCTTCGGTCCCGCGCACGTCCACCTCGACGTGCGTGGCGCCCGCGGCCAGCCCCTTGGCGACGGCCAGCAGCGTGTTCTCGGGCGCGATGTTGCGCCCGCCTCGGTGGGCCGCGACGGCTGGGACGTGGCATCGCCAGGCGTCCAGGGGCCTTGTCATGGGGATGCCCCGTCGGTGTGGAAGGGGGAAAGCCGCGCGAGGCCAAGAAGCTCGAGGCCTTCTTCGAGCACGTCCCGGGCTCCGGGTTCGTCGGTGGATTCGTGGGCGATGTGGAGCATGTGTTGGAGCGCGGCGGGCGTGTCCAGGTCGCTGCGAAGGGAGGCCAGGATCTTGCGGCGCGCGGTGTTCATCGGGTCGGAGGGGTCGCCCGGTTGGGCGTCTTCGAGGCCGCGTGCGAGGCGGTTGACGATGTCGTGGGCCTCGTCCACCAGCGTCTGGTTCCATTCGATCGTCTCGCGGTAGGGGGCCGTCAGGTACGCGGTGCGCACGGTCGCGGCGCCGTGGTCTTGGATGGCGCCGATCAGGGGCACGGTGTTGCGCAGGCTTTTGCTCATCTTATCGTCCTCGAGGCGGACGAGGCCGTTGTGGACCCAGTGGCGCACGAAGTCGGTCCCGGTCAGGCAGCGGGCGATGGCGCGTTCGCTTTCGTGGTGGGGGAAGACGAGGTCGGCGCCGCCGCCGTGGATGTCGATGGTTTCGCCGAGGAGGTCGGTGGCCATCACGGCGCATTCGGTGTGCCAGCCGGGGCGGCCTTTGCCCCAGGCGGTCTCCCAGGTGATGCCGACGTCGTCTCGGTTGCGCCAGAGGATGAAGTCGAAGGGGCTTTCTCGGCCGCTGATCTGGTCGTCGTCGACGGTGTGAACGATGGCTTTGGCGGGGTCGCGGCCGAGCAGCTGCCCGAAGCCTTGGATGTCGCACACGCGGAAGGCGACGCCGTCGTCGATGGTGTAGGCGCATTCGTGGTCTTCGAGGGTTTGCGTGGCGGTGATGATGTCGTCGATGTACTCGGTGACATGCGGGAACGCGTCCGCGTGGAGGATGTCGAGCTTGTCCATGGCGTCGAAGTAGTCCTCCTCCATCTCGAGCGCATACTCCCGGGGGTCTTGGCCTCTTTCCCGGGCGCGGCGGACGATGGGTTCCTCGATGTCGGTGAAGTTCTGGACGTGGTGGACCTCGTAGCCGGCGTGCTCGAGCACGCGGCGGAGCACGTCGAAGACGACGTAGCTGCGTCCGTGGCCGACGTGGGGGGGCCCGCTGACGCTGATGCCGCACACGTACAGGCGGACCGTGCCGGGCTCGACGGGGTCAAGCGGCTCCAGCTCGCGCGCGGCGGTGTTGTACAGGAGCACCGTGCCCGGCTCGCGGGGGGGCTGTTGCGCGTCGGCGGGGGCTTCGTGGAGCTCTCCTTCGGGGAGGGCACCGGCGCTGCCGGAGTCCTCGCGTTCAGGCTTCATCCTAGCTCTTGCCCCCCGGCGGCCACGATGGAATCTCGGCGCTCGTCCACGGGGTCGCCCCAGCGCATCTCAAGCGGCGTCTCGGTGCTCACGAAGCCTCGGCAGGCCCAGCTGGTCCGGGCCGCGGTCCCGTTCTTCGGGTAGATCAGTTCCACGGGTTGTTCGGGGACGCGCACGAGCAGCCCGTCCACGAGGTCCTGCGCGGCGTTCGCGTCGGCGTGTTGGACCACGACGGGGCCGATCTCGGTGACGTGGGGACCCACGCGGGCCATGCCGTACCCGGCTAGCGCGCCCTCGTCGTCGAGGACCCCGATGCAGGCTTCGGTCTCTTCTTTGACGAGGCGGTCAAGCCAGCGGGTCCGGTCCCCGGGGAACACGTCCGCGTCGAGGGCTTTGACCTCGTCGAGGCGGTCCTGGAGGGGCACGACGTCGGGGTCGCGGCCGCGGCGTTGGGACCCGTGAGCGATGACGAACTCGGCTTCCCCTTGGAACCCGACGCGCTCGTACAGGGGGATCGCTTGGGGCGTGGAGTAGAGCTTCACGGTGCTGCAGCCGTGGTCGATCAACCGGTCGAGGCTGGCTTCGACGGTGTCTTGCCCGATGCCTTCCCCCCGGTGGTCTTCGTGCGTGAGCACGCTCCCGATCCACCCGACAGGGCCCCAGGGGAACCCGAACGTCATGCCCACCGCCTGGTCGTCCTTGTACGCGACGGTGGAGCACCCCTCGGAGACGTGGACGAGGCGCCGGAAAGCATCCTCGTCGTACTCCCAGTGCTCCATGAGGGGGCGGGCGTCTTCGACGCGAGATCCGTCCAGGGTCTCGATGCGGGTTACGAGGCGTCACCTCCGCGAGCGGGCTCGGTGAGGCCCTCGTCGCACTCCCAGTCGGCGAACGTCAAGAACCGGTCCCAGCCGCGTGCGGTCTTCAGGGAGCAGGGGCCGTACTCGTCGTCCTCGGCCCCGTACCAGTAGGGGCACCGTTTGCAGCGCTGGTGTTGGTGCCCTTCCGGGGGCGGGTCCCGGTTCACCTCGACGAACACGGTGTCCCCGTCGTCCACATCCCTTCGGGAACGGGCAATCCTCCATAACGGTTGTCCTACTCCCCGCCGTCGCGTCACGCGGACCCGCTTGGAGGATCCCGCTCGCGCGGGCGTTCCTCCTCCTCAGGGGGCGGATCGCTGGACATGTGCCAGGCTGCCACCAGGATCAGCGCCAACCCCAACCCGATCGCGACGCCGGCCTTGAGAAGGCGGTCGACCGCGTCGATGGACAGGAACACGAACAGGGCCGCCACGGCGGCCAGCACGCCCAGCATGTACAGCATGGTCGTCACGCGCAGCCAACGCCAGCCCCGCTTGTCGACCGCGACGCCGAGGGAGCCTTGGCGCTCGAAATGGTGACCCAGGCTGGCGTACATGACGCCCAGGAGGACGAGCGCGAGCACGCGGCCGCCGTCGCTGACGCGCGTGCGGATCTCCGTGGCGAAGTAGACGGTCCCGATCGTGGCCACGAGGACCCCCACCAGCAGGAGCACGTTCCGCACGTCGAACACGCTTTCGGGCTCCGTGCTCACCCCGGAACCTCCCGGAGGATGAAGGATCCCCAAAGCCACGTCCCTTCGAGGTCCACTTCCACGGACGCGTGCGTTTGCCCCGGCTCGTCCCGCGGACCGGTCGCCGCCAGGAACGTCTCCGCGCTCACCTCGAAGAAGGTCTCGCCCATGGAGCTTCGTGGGGCCTCGAGCGTCCCCGAAGCGATGCGCTCGCCGCCCGTGTACACCGAGAACTCCTCGTCGTAGGCCCAAGCGTACCCGTTGTCCACCGACAAGCGGAAGCCCACCTCGTCGGTCCGGTTCGCCTCCACGACGGGCGCGAGCCCGCGAGGAGCGGCCTCCTCGGCGCTGGTCGCGATAAGGGAGAACCCCTCCTCGGTCTCGACGTCCAACTCAAGCGTCCGCGTCATGGACGCGTCCACGCCAACCACGACGACGAGCAGGATGCCTGCGACCACGGCCACCGTCAACGAGCTCGACCCCCGGACCATACGTGATTCAGAGTTCGGTGACGGTACGAACCTTCCGGTTCTCTTCCGCTCTCACGCGTCGGAGGGACGCTCGACCGTGTTCCGAAGCACGCCCACGCCCTCGATCTCGACCTCGATCTCGTCCCCATGCTCTACAGGCGCTACACCCTCGGGCGTGCCCGTCGCGATCACGTCCCCGGGCTCCAGCGTCATCGAGCGCGTGATCTCCTCGATCAAACGCGGCACCGGGAAGACCATCTGGTCGATCCTGGCGGACTGACGGGTCTCCCCGTTCACGCGTAGACCGATGCGCGCATCCCCCGGGAGCTCGTCGGGCGTGGTAAGCACCGGTCCCAGAGGAGCAGCGTTGTCGAAGGCTTTGCCTCGCACCCAGTTCTGCTCCCGATCCTGCTCGGTCCGGTTGGACAGATCGTTAACGCACGTGAACCCTGCAACGATGCTCATGGCCTCGTCACGGGGAACGTTGCGGACTTGCATCCCGATCACGACCCCCAGCTCCGCCTCGGGGTCCACGCGCGTTCCTTGGCCGGGGAGCACCAGGCGATCCCTGTGCGAGGCAACCGAGCTCGGGGGTTTCAGGAACAGGTGAGGCCTGTCGGGGACCCGTGCTCCTCGCTCGTCCGCGTGTTCGGCGTAGTTGCGGCCCACGCACACGATCTTCGAGGGCTGACAAGGGGCCAGGACCGTGACCTCGTCCCAGGCGTAGCTTCGGCCCCCGAACCGGACCTCGTCGTCGATGTAGGTGCCGGTGCGGATGGCGCCCGCCGGGTCCCGGAAACGGACCTTCTTCATGCTCTCGTCGGCTTGGCCACCGGCAGCGAGCGCTTGAGGGTTTCGATGCGTGCGCCGTTTCGCGAACCTTACCATACCACTTTTACGCTTAAACGGAAGTCTTGGTCGCATGCGGTTTCGCTTGCTCGTGCTAGCGGTCGTCGTCGCGCTCGCGTTCCCCGCGGCAGCCCAGGATGCGACCGTGGAGTTGGAGATTTCGAACGCCTCCGAGGAGGAACAGGTGACGGCTGGAGAGAGCGTCGACCTCGGGTTCGATGTCGCCATCACGGTGGACGGCGCCACATGTTACAGCGCCGTGGACCTTCCCGTGAACGCGACCGGGACGCCTTCAACGCAAGGTGCGACCGTGACGGATGACGAGGTCGCGTTCTCGCTGGGGCCAGGCGACTCCACGCTGGAGACGTACCAGGAACAAACCTCTGCGAGCGTGGCCGTGGACACTGAGTCCGGGCAAACCCAGGACTCCACGCTGGAGGTGGATCTGCAAGCGAACTTCGGCGGCCTCGAGTCGGAAAGCTGCATCCAGAGCTTCCCGGCCGCCGAATCCAACGTGCTCACGACGACCATCACCGTCCAAGCCGACCAAGAGCCTCCCGAAGACGACGAAAACGACACGGGCGGAGACGACGACGGGGACGACCCGAACGGTCCCGATGATGGTGCCGATGGAGGCGCTGGCGGTCCCGCGGACGATGGCGAACCGGCCGAGGAGAACGGCTCGCCCCTGCCCGCGGCGTTGGCCCTCGTAGCCGCCTTGGGCGCCGCGCTGTTGCGCCGCGGCTGAGCATCGATGACCTCTGAGGTCACGGGGTGGATCGATGTTTCGGTCGCGATCCGCCCCGAGATGCCGACCTGGCCCGATCAGCCCCGCGTGTGGGTGAACCGGTTGCAAACGGTCGAGGATGATGGGGCGAACGTGTCTGTGGTCTCCATGACGACGCACTCGGGCACGCACGTCGATGCCCCGTTGCACTTCCTGGAGGACGCGGACCCTGTCACGGCGATGCCGCCCCGCGTCGGGCTGGGACGGGCCCAGGTCCTCGAGGTCGAGGACCTGGACACGATCAAACCGGAGCACGTGGCCCAGCTCCCCGAGGGAGCCTCCCGTGTCTTGTTCAAAACGGACAACTCGGATCGTTGCTGGCGCAGGGAGGAGTTCGTGGAGGACTACGTGCACCTGTCGACGGGCGCGGCCGAGGCCCTCGTCGATCGGGGGGTCCAGCTCGTGGGCATCGACTACTTGTCCATCGGGGGCTACCAGGGCAACATCACGGAGGTGCACGAGGTGCTCCTCGGGAGCGACGTCTGGATCCTCGAGGGCCTGGATCTTAGCCAGGCTCCCGCGGGCGAGGTCGAGCTTGCTTGCCTTCCGCTGCGCCTCGAAGGGGGAGACGGGGCGCCTGCGCGGGCGTTGGTGCGGTCTCGGTCGTGACCCTTACGAGGGCGAGGCGTCCCCCGTCCGGAATGGCGAGAGCGCGTCTTGAAGCGGATCGGGCACGGGGGTGGCGTCGCCGTCCTCGTCGATGACGACGCGGACGACCGTCGCGGTGGCAACCTCGTGGTCGTGCTCTGCATCGCGGGCCACGAGGCGGAACCGTAGGGAGGTCTCTCCGATCTTAGCGAGGCCGACCTGGATGTCGAGCTCGTCGGAGGCGGGCGGCGCGGGGAACCTCATCTCGTGCTGCACGACGGGCACGCGCACACCCAGCGTGTCTTCGAGGTCCTTCTCGACGAATCCGGATTCCTCCATGAGTTCCTCGAAGGCATCCTGGAAGAGCCGGGCATAGGCCCCGTGGAACACCATGCCGGCACGGTCCATGTCGTAGAAGCGGAGCTTGGTCCGGATCGTGAGGGGTGCCACGGAGCGCGAACCGGTGCTTGGCTCATCAACGTGACGCCGAGGCGGGCTCAGAAGGCCGAGAGGGAGGCTTGGCGGGGCCTGGCGGGGTCTACGCGTCCGCGGCGGCGGGCCCCGGGGAGCATATCGGGGATCTCGCTGGGGGCCGTGGCCACGGGGCACGCGGGCGCTTCGCCGTCGCTTCGCGGGTCGTGGGGGTCGTAGCCCCAGCGGGCTAGGATCGCCTGCATCCCAAGGCGTCGGGGCCAGCGCACGTCGTACTTGGGCCAGTCCCCGATCATGGTGGCGGATTGGGGGGATGCGTCGAGGACGCTGAGGGCTTGCTGGTAGGGCTCGGGTCCTTGCTTCCCGTTGGGCGTGTCGTCGCGCGTGACGATGACCTGGAACGCTTGGGCCAGCTGCGTGCTTGTCAGGCGGTGCCAGGCGCGCTCGCGGGGTGCGTCCGTGACGATGCCAAGGGCGAGGCCTTCTCGCTGGAGCGTGGTCAGGAGCCCGCAGACGCCGGGGTAGGGGGCGATGGCGTCCTCGTAGGCGTCCCAGGCGTGCTCGGTGGCGTCTTGGGTGGCTCCGTTCAGGCGGAGCCGCTGGGCCATGCGTTGGATGCCTCGTTCGGGGTCTTCTCCGTCGTCGAGCGTGGCGTGGATGAGCTCATCTGCGACGGTTTCAGCGTCGTCGGGGGCGGCCTTCTGGGCCCAGGCGTGGGCCCAGGCTTTGAGGGGTCGCATGAAGGGGATCAGCGTGTTGTCTAGGTCGAACAGGACGCAGTCAAGGCGGTCTTTCATCGTGTGTAGGGAGCGTGGCGCTTTTGGAAGGCACCCCTGTGGAACGGTTCGATGGAACATCGACCTGTCGGGGGCGGGGCATACTGGCACGGCGTTTGCCTCGCGAGCGTGGGGAAACCCCTAACAACGAGACGAGGATACCCCTCGCCCCTGCTCGTCTTGACCGGGCACGGGGAGGATTCGAGGCGGTAACGTGGTCGTGGTCTTCGGGACGCTTGGGTTCACGCCGGACAAGCTCACGCCGAGCCTTCGCCATCACGCGCCTGTGGACGCGGTCCGCGTCTTCCATGACACGGACGAGCGCTCCCGCGAGGCAGCAGACGAGGTCACGGAGCACTGCGAAGAGATCGGGCTCGCATGCGACGCCATCGAGGTGGACGCGTTCAACATGCTCGAGGCCGCCGGCGCGATCCGGGCCGAGGTGGACGCGTTCGAGCCCGGCGCCATCGTGTTCAACATCACGGGCGGCACGGCCGTGCTCTCCTGCGCAGGGCTTCTCACGTGCGTGCTCGAGGGCATCCGAGCCGAGACCACGAACCTGCGGGACCCCTCCCAGGCCCCCGAGCCGCTGCCCCTTCTCACGATCGAGTACAGCCAGCTGTTGACGGACGCGCAACAACGCGTGCTACGCGCGATCTCCGAGCGCAACGGGAAGGTCTCCCAAAGCGACCTCGTGGACGTGCTGGGCCTGCGCAAGGCGACCGTCAGCCACCACGTCAAATCCCTCAAAGAGCGAGGCCTCGTCGTGGGTACGAGGGCTCAGGACGCACGCATGGAGTACCTGGAGGTCCCCTCCTCGGCGGACCTTCTCCTCGGCGACCGGATCCCCCCCGGGGGCGCCGACTGACCGGGTGATCCCGTGCGCGTGCTCGTCTCCTTGGTCGGGCCCGACGGGGGCCAGTTGGTGGGCGAGGCACGCTCGATCACGCGCTTGGCTCTCGGCAAGATCCCGCACGATCACGTCCACGTCCTGACCGTCGAGCCCGAGCACGAAGAGATCGCCAAGGTCCAACGCCTCTGCGAACGCACAGGCGCCGGGTTCTCGGTCGATGAGCTTCCCCCCGAGGACCTGCGTGCCGCGTTCCACGAGACGGCAAGCGCGATCCGCAAGCTCCAGCAGGGCCTCGACGGAACGGTGGACGTAGCGGTGCAGGTGAACGCGGGCCGGCACGCGAACCTGGCCTCCTCGGCGGGCCTGCTTGCGTGCCTTCACGAGGGCGTGCCCGCGCACTTCGTGCACGAGGAAGGCCACGACGAGCTCACCGTGCTGGCCCGTGCACCCCTTTCGCCGCTGCTCTCGGACGCGCAAGAGCAAGCCCTTGTCGGGTTCCCGGAGGACGGCATCCTCTTGTCCAAGCTGCGCGAACACGACGTGGACGCCTTGACCGGCCTCAAGGACCAAGGCCTGGTCGAACCGGGCGAGGCCCGGTTGCGTCTGACGGACTCGGGCCGGGCCTACCAGCAGCACCTGGCAAGCGCGCGCACCCCCCCGGGCGAAGCCCGTTAGTCCCCCAGGCTCCGCGCGTCCCGCAACCGTTTCAGGTCCGCGTTGTACGTCTCCGGCGTGGTCTCCAGGCTCGAAGGCAGGCCCTGCCAGCGCTCGTCCGCCAGCAGAGGCTCGAACCCCTCCGTGCCTAGGTTGCCCTCCCCGATGGGCGCGTGACCGTCCTTGTTGGACCCGAACGCGTACCGGGCATCGTTCAGATGCCACGCCGCGACCCGGTCCGTGTCCACGTGGGCCTCCAGCTTCTCCATCGTGTCCTCGTACGCGTCCCCCCGCAGGTCGAACCCGGACACGAACAAGTGGCACGTGTCCAGGGTGAGCGCGACGCGGTCGGCAGGGAACGCGTCCATCCAAGCCTCCAGGTGCTCGAGCTTGTGCCCGACCTGGTTGCCCGCGCCGGGCATGTTCTCCACCATCAACAACACATCGCTGGGCGCCCGGTCCAACACGCGCTGGATGCCCTCCGTGGTGCGCTCGACGCCGAAGGCCTCCCCCTGGCCCTTGTGCGAGCCGGGGTGAAAGCAGACCCCGAGCGCATCGATCTTGCTGGCCCGCTCCAGCTCGTCCACCAGCGCGTCCACGCTCTTGTCCACTTGCTCGTCCTCGGGCGAGGCCATGTTGATCAGGTAGGCCCCGTGCACGAACACGTCGCTGGCCTCGTACCCGTGCTCGTCCAGAGCCTCCTGGTAGGCCTTCACCTCCCCACCCCCCAGCGGGGACCCGCTCCAGCGCCGCTGGCTCTTGGTGAACACCTGGAAGCATTCCGCGTCGTACTCCTCGCGAGCCCTTCGAGGAGCGTTCTGCATCCCGCCCGCCTTCGAAGCGTGCACGCCCAGCTTCATACGCGCCCGAACCCGATCCCCCAGCATGAACGTTCCCCGCCCGCGGGTCCCGGTCCTGAAGCGCCGGGTTCACGCGAGGTGACGAACACGAACCTTTAACCCCAGGATGTCCCACTCGGACCCGATGCGAGCGACCCTGCTCGCCCTTTGCCTGCTGGCCACGCCGCTTGCGGGATGCATCGGGTTCGGCGAGGCCGCCACCACCGTCGAAGAGCCCTCCCTCCCAGGAGGCCTCGTGCTCACGTACGAGGTCACCGAGGACGGGGCCACGGACACGCAAAGCGTGATCACGCTGCCCCGACCCGACGGGGGAACGGAGCTGGCCCCCTACAACGTGACGCCGCGAGGGTTCTCCAGCCCCTTCCTGAGCTTGGACGAGGACCTCTCGCCACGGGGCTTCGCGTGGGAGGAGATCTTCCAGTTCCCGCTTGCCCCCGGCGACTCGTACACGGCCACCGCGTTCGCGGAGGAAGCCACCGTCCATGTCGAAGAGGCCACGGTCGAATACGACGGCGAAGAGCACGACGCCCTCCACGTGGTCGCTACCACGGAGGACGACGCCACCGCGGAGCTCACGCTGCTCACCGAGCCCACCGTCCTCGCGCAGGTGCACCTGGAGCCCCAGGATGCGCCCGCCGAGACGTGGCACCTCATGGAGGCCCGCCACGACCCGGGCTGGCGCGACAAGCCCGACTGGCGCATCGGGGACTGGTGGAACTACAATGCGACCACGGCCAGCCGGTCGGACAGCGTCACCATGATCTACAACGAGAACGCCACGAACCAGCAGGGAAGCCCCGTGCGCGTGCTCAACCAAGCGGTCGCCGAGCACCGTCCCGTCGCGCTCCCCTTCCAGGTGTTCCTCGAGCGAAACCTGGCCCCGCAAGCAGGCATCCTCAACGGGATGATCTCCACGTTCTGGGGCGACTGGCCGATGGAAGACGGCGCCACGTGGACCGGGAACAGCAACCTCGCGGAAGCCTACACGGCTCACCTCGAACGCTCCCAGACCACGCTCCCCAACGGGCACACCACGACCGCGTACACCATGGAAGCCACCCCGATGGACGAACCCCAGGCGGAACCGTTCGCGGGATGGACCTACGCGCCCCTCGTCGGCCTGTTCACGGAGGCCTGGATCCACGCGCCCGACGAGGCCGACCCCCGCCTGGACTGGGAGCTGACCGACTGGGGGTCCGGATACCACGGCGAGATCGAGATCCCCCGCTTGCCCGTGTTGCACGAGCGCGAGCACTTCGACGAGGTCCCGCTCGAGGAACAAGACGAGTTCGACGTCATCGACCAAGCCGAACGCCTCCGGGTCCACGGCTGGTTCGTGCAGGGAAGCGAAGACCCCGCTCCCCTTCGCCTCTCGCTGGAGGACCCCGAGGGCGAGACCCGATGGTCGATGAACGAATCCCGCTTCCAAGACCAAGCCCTCAACCTCGACGACGTCGTCGACGAGGCCCAGCCCGGCCCCTGGACCCTCCACCTCGACGTGCCCCCCGAGGTCAGCTTCTTCCTCGACATCCAAGGCGTCTGGTCCGAGACGCGCCAGGTCGACTACCGATGACCCCCCTCGGGTGTGCGGTCCACGTCACCGTGTCGCGGGGGGCGGGGCCGAAAACCTGATGGGGGGCACCGGTTCTGGCCCCCGCTGAGGAGGAGATCGACTGGCGGAACTTTCCCAAGCGTACGGCTCGACCGAAGCGATCAACAACTACCACACCGAGCAGATCGGACGGGTCGATGCCACCAAGGACCTGACCCCCAGCCAGCTCGAGGCCCTCCTCGCGGAGGTCGAACCCTACCTCGAGCACCAGACCACCAAACGCTGGGACGCGAACATCAACGGGATCCTCGTCCGCCTCGTCACCAACAGCGAGCACCAGATGGACTTCTGGACCGACAACTGGTGGCCCGGGCCCAACGACCGATCCATCCTCCCACACGGGTTCATCTACAGCGTGCAAGGCGTCCCCAACCGGGACCCGCACGCCTACTACTGCCCCGAACGCCAAACCGCCGTGTTCGTCAACACCGAGTACTACGGGCAATGCAAATCCTGGGCCCTCGGCCTGGCCGCGCAAGCCCTCGAGCGCGACTTCAATACGCACAGCATCCACGGAGCCTGCGCCGAGATCGACGGGAAAGGCATCGTGCTCGTAGCGCCCACAGGCACCGGGAAGACCACCCAGGTCAACAAGCTCTTCCAACACCCCGAGGGGCGCATCATCGGGGACGACTGGATCTACATCCACCACCCCGGGGACAGCGAAAGCCAAGCCCCCCTCACCGTCACGCAACCCGAACGCAGCCTCTACGTTCGCACCGAGAACGCTGAAGAAGAGGACTGGCTGCGCCCCATCTTCCGCGAGTGCAAGCTCGAGAACGTGCCCACCGACCCCAGCGAGTGCCACCACGACGCGGACGAAGACTGCCAGATCAAAGACCACGGCGAGGACTACTGCCTGTGGGGCTTCGGGAACAGCCGCGCCATCATCCCCCGCGAAGCCATGCTCGGCCCGGATAAGGTCGCCGACCAAGCCCCCCTGAACCTCGTCGTGCTCCTGCGACGCGACGAAGGGAAACCCGCCGAGGTGTGGCTCGACGCAGACGAAGCCGTCGAGGTCCTCAAGGACGGACGCTACCAGATTCGACCCGGCGCCGGGCCCAAGGAAGCCTGGGGCACCTACGACAACGAACCCTGGTACAACCCCTACCTTCTCAAGCCCGACCACGACGCGCAAGCCGACTACTTCCGCGCCGAGGTCGAGAAAAGCGCCTGCGTGCTCCTCAACACGGCCCCCGAGGAAGAGACGATCCAGCGCACCTACAAGCGGATCCTCAACGCCGTCGAGAAAGCATAACGAGCCCGCAGGACCGGGTCAGGGAAGCAGCCCCGCGTCCGTGAGCTCCCACGTGACCAGCTCCACCGGCACGCCCGCGCTGGCCGCGTACGAGAGCGCCGGTTGCACGAGCACCACGCCGTTCGCGCCGGCCTCCGGGGCGAACCGCACCGTGTTGAGCACGCCCAAGGCCTCCCCAGAGTTCAACAGCACGCCGCTTCCCGAATCCCCCGGCAAGCCAGGCGGTGCCCCGTACATGACGGCAGACCACGACCCGCTGCTCACGAGGTACCCCTCGTTGGCCTGAACTTCCTCGACACCGGGGCGCAGGCTGCTCGATCCGTACCAGAGGACCTTGTCCCCGACGCCCGCATCGCCAGGCCCAGCCAAGCCCGTGGGGCCTCCGAACCCGAGCACGGCGGGGCTGACGTTCTCGCGCTCCGCGTCGGGGATGAGCACGAGCGCGAAATCGTTGAAGCGGCAGGCATCCTCGTTGGTCTCCTCGCTTTGCTGCATCTCGTGCCAGGATGAGTACACGAGGACCCCCGGCTCCGAGGCCCCCTGGATGTTCACTTCGGCTCCGGGCTCAAGCGGGTCCACGTTCTCATCGCACCCGTTCGTGCTCGTGTCCTCGGCGTCCGCGAAGCAGTGGGCGGCCGTGCCCAGCATGAGGGACGCGTTGTCGTGGGTGCGGTAGAGGAAGTTGGAGGTGCACGATCCTCCTTGGCTGGAGATTTGAACGCCGGGTCGGATGCTGGCATCCTCGGGGGACGGCCAGGGGGGATGGTCGTCCTGGGGATCCGCGTCTTGGTCGTCGTCCTCTTCGGATCCTTCCTCGTCCTCGTCGCCGTTGTCCTCGTCTCCGGCGTCGTCCTCGTCGTCGCCCTGGTCGTCTCCGTCGTCCGAGCCGTCCTCGTCGCTCGAACCGTCCTCGTCCTCGTCCGGGGGCGTTGGGTCGCTTGTGGGTTCGGGGTCTTGCCCCGGCTGGGGGTCTTCCGTGAGGGAGATGCAGCCGGCCATCGCGAGGGCGAGGGCGAGCGCAAGGACCCATCCGGGGCGCGAGGTCACGCCCCCAACGCGTCGTTTGGAGGCCTTGAACCCTTTGGTAGGATCCTTCATCTGTCCCAGCGCGGGGTTCAAGCGTCAAAACTTGCAAGAACTCCCCGGTGCGTGGAGCCTTGATGGCGCCGCTGGCGGCCAGGACGGCTTCGCACGGGGACGTGGACGCGATCGTGGAGCTCAACGAGCGGGTCTTCCAGCGGGCCAAGATGACGGGGTGGGAACGCCACCACGTCGAGGCGCACCTGGACACCTTCCAGGAGGGCCAGCTCGTGGTGGAGATCGACGACGCCATCGTCGCCTCCTCGACGAGCCTCCTCGTGCCCAAAGGCACCCTCGAGGACCCCCACACGTGGATGAGCATCACGGGAGGCGCCGAGCTTCCCCACCACGCCCCCGACGGGGATGTCCTCTACGGGCTTGAGATCATGGTCCACCCGGACGCCCGGGGGTGGGGCCTTTCCCAGATGCTCTACCGGGCGCGCAAGGTCCTCGCCCGCAAGCGCGGCCTCTGGGGCGTCGCCATCGGGGGCCGCATGCCGGGATACGATCAAGCCACGCGCAAGCGGCCCCACCTGCCCCCCGAGCGCTACGTGGACCAGGTCCAGGCGGGCGACCGCACCGATCCCGTGCTCACCCCCCAGCTCTCCGCTGGCTTCACGCCAGAACGCGTGCTGGAGAACTACGTGATCGACCCTCCCAGCCAGCACCACGCCGCGCTGCTGGTCTGGGAAGCTTAACCGTCCCCCTGATCCGTCTGGGAGGCATCCTCGTCCTCGGGTGGGGCCTGCTCGTCCTCCTCGGGGGGCTCCTCGTCCTCCATGGGTTCGGCCACGACCTCCCGGACGCGTCGGTCTGTGGCGCTCACAGCCGTCAACTCCCATTCCCCCACGCGCACGCGCTCGCCCGTCTCCGGGACGCGCCCCAAGCGCTCCATCATGACGCCGGCCACGGTCGTCACGTCCGGGTCCGGGTGCGAAAGGCCCAGCACGTCGTCCACATCGTGCAAGGGAGCATCACCCCGTACAAGGATGCGATCCCCGGGCAAGCGCACATGATCGCGCGTCTGCTCGTCGAACGCGTCCTCGATCTCGCCCACGAGCTCTTCGAGCAGATCCTCCGTCGTGACCAAACCCTCGGTGCCCCCGTGCTCGTCGGCGACGATCGCCATCTTGGCGTTCGCATCCAGCAAGGTCGCGACCGCCTGGTCGAGCGTGGCCGTCTCCGGGAGCACCACGGGCGGGTGCGCGAGGTCCAGCAGGACGCTTGCATCCTGCCCTGGCTCCAGGAACGCGATATCCTTGAGGTGCACGATGCCGGCCACGGAATCGATGTCCCCCCGGATCACGGGGAACCTGGCGAACCCCGACTCGCGCGCCCGCTCGATGTTCTCCTCAAGGGAATCCTCCAGGTTCAACGCGACCATCTGCGTACGGTGCGTCATGATCTCACGCGTCGTCAAGCGTCGAAGCCAGAACACGTTCGAGAGCACGTCCCGAGCCAACGGCGAGGCCACCTGGGACTCCTCCATGCGGGAGACCAGTTGCTCGATCTCCTCGACCGTGTGCGCGGCCTCCGTGGCCCGATCCGTTCGGACACCGAGCAGGCGAAGGAACAGCAACGCGGACCCGTTGAAGAGCTTCATGAACGGCCAGGAGATGTAATAGAACGCGACCATCGGGCGCGCGATGCGCTTCGTGGTCCCCACCGGGTGGCGGATGGACATGCTCTTGGGCATCAGTTCCCCGACGACGACGTGCGCGTACGTGATGATGCTGAACGCGACGATGAACGAGATCGACCGGACGACCGTCTCGCTCTCGATGCCGCCGGCCAACAAGACGGGCTCGATCAAGTGAGCCACGGCCGGCTCGCCCACCCACCCCAGGCCCAGGCTGGCCGCGGTGATGCCCAGTTGCGTGACGCCTAGGTACGCGTCCAGGTTCTCAAGGATCTTCTCGGCGACGACCCACGTCCGATCCCCCGCCTGCTTGAGGGCGTCCACCTGCGTGGAGCGGATCTTCACGAGCGCGAACTCGGACGCGACGAAGAACCCGTTCAACAAGACCAACAGGACCGCTAGAAGCAGATAGACAAGGTCTAGGCCTAGCAGCGCCACGCGCCTGGCATGCGGCGCTCACCATCAAAGGGGTTTCCCTTCCACGCGGACCGACGGCTGCCAACCTACTCGCCGGCGTTCCCCTCTTCCAAGCGCCCGATCACGTCCCCCGCCACCTCGAACGCCTCCGAGGCCCGAGCCAGCGCCCGCGAGGCCTGCCCCAGCGCCTCGACCGCGTCCACCCCGTCCCCGGTCAACGCCATGTCCAAACTCATGTCCGCGTTCTTGGCCTCCTCCGCTGCCTGTTGAGCCTCCTGCGCCAACCGAGCCAGCTCCTCATCCTCGGACCCGTAAGCGCGCCCCGCCAACCCCCCAACCAGCGAGAACGCGATGCGAGCCGTCAACCCCGCCTGCACGACCGCGTCCAGGATCACGCGCGCCTGCTGAGCATCCTCGATCGACGAGGACGGAACCTCCGGCGAAGACATCTCGCCCCCCACGCGCATGCCCCCGTTAAGCCTTGAGGGTCCCCCCTGCACCATGAAGGGGAAACCGCTTTACCCAGCACGCCGCGTCCCCGCGCTGATGGACACCGCCAACGACCCACGCCTGGCGGTCGCCGAGCGCGCGCTCGAGGACCTCAAGGACAGCCTCCAGCACGGCCACATCAAAGCCCAGATCCCGCAAGGGGAAGCCATGGAGAACCTCGAGAAGGCCCTTGGCTCGCTCAAAGCGGTCAAGTACTCGTACGCCGAGCCCAAGAATCTCATCCAGATGCAACCCT
This sequence comes from uncultured Thermoplasmatales archaeon, assembly GCA_964581775.1. Lineage (GTDB taxonomy): Archaea > Thermoplasmatota > SW-10-69-26 > SW-10-69-26 > SW-10-69-26 > PWVY01. Next base: position 43,971 of record CAZOQA010000001.1, read on the forward strand.
TCCAAGAGCTTGTGGACGCGGCTGACCACGTCGAAGAGCTGCTCGGGGGGGACGCGTTCCACGAGGAGATCGACGAGAAGCCACTGGCCGTGGCGCAGGCCCGATGGGCGATCGACACGGTCGCCTCGCTTGAGGATCGCCTGCTTTTGCCCGGGGACGAACTCGAGCTGGCCGTGGACGCGCGAAAGGGCCGCGTGGTGACCGTGTCCGAGCATCCTGAAGCGGACGATCTCGTGGTCACGCGCGTGGCGGCTGGGCGGGGTCTGACGGTCGTGACGAACGATGCGAGCGTGAGTCAGGACGACGAGGTGGGCGTGGCGTTCTTGGCCCCCACGGATTTGCGAGGCGTGATCAGCGAGGGCATGTTCCTCGGGGCTGACGAGGGCGTGCTCACCAGCGTGGAGGAGGGCCCGCATGGGCGCCCGGACGTGCCCGAGGAGGCCTACCACGAGACGCGCAACATGCTCGCCGCGTACCTGGAGGCGTAAGACCCGCGCGCGTCAGAGGCCCTTGGCTTCGCGAAGCGTGTCCCGCAGGGCCTTGTGCAGCACGCCGCCGTTCTTGACGTACTTCACGTGCGCGGGCGTTTGCAACCTGGCTTGGGCCGTGAACTCGGTGACCTCGCCCGTATCGGAATCCTCCGCGGTGACGCGGTGCTGGCTGTTCACACCCAGCTCGTCCAACCCGTGGAGGGTGTAGGCTTCGGTCCCGTCCAATCCTAGGCTCTGGTACGTGTCGCCGTTGGTGAATTGGAGGGGGATCACGCCCATCCCGATGCAGTTGTCGCGGTAGATGCGCTCGTAACTGGCGGCGAGCGTGGCCTTGATGCCTAGAAGGTCGGTGCCTTTGGCGGCCCAGTCGCGGCTGGAGCCCGTGCCGAGCTCTTCGCCGGCCAGGATGACCAGAGGCGTGCCATCCTCCTGGTAGCGTTGGCTGGCTTCGAACATGGTCATGGTCTGCTCGGTGGGATGGTGGACGGTGAATCCGCCCTCGATGTCCTCGTCGAGCAACCGGTTTTTGATGCGCACGTTCGCGAACGTGCCGCGCATCATGACCTCGTGGTTCCCGCGGCGGGCTCCGTACGTGTTGAACGCGTCCGGGTCGACGCCGTGGTCCATCAGCCACTGCCCGGCGGGCACGTCCTCGCCGAAGGGGCCGGCGGGGCTGATGTGGTCCGTGGTGAGCGTGTCGCCGAAGACGCCCAACACGCGCGCGTCCTGGATGTTGCTGACGCCGGGCTCTTCGAGGGGCATGTCCTTGAAGAACGGGGGCTCGCGGATGTACGTGGACTCGGGGTCCCAATCGTACGTGTCCCCGGTGGGGGCCTCGAGCGCATCCCAGCGCTTGTCGCCCTCGAACACGTCCCCGTACTTGTCCTCGAACATGGACGCGTCGACCGCGGTCTTCATGACCTCGCGGATCTCCTCGTGGCTGGGCCAGATGTCCTCCAGGAACACGGGCTCCCCGTCGGGGTCGTGCCCGAGGGGTTCCTCGGTGAGGTCGATGTCCATGCGGCCGGCGATGCCGAACGCGACGACCAGCGGCGGCGAGGCGAGGTAGTTCGCCTTGATCTTCGGGTGGATGCGGGCTTCGAAGTTCCGGTTCCCGCTGAGCACGCTGGCAGCCCACAAATCGCCTTCCTCGATCGCGTCCTGGACCTCCTTGGGCAGAGGCCCGCTGTTCCCGATGCAGGTCGTGCACCCGTACCCGACCGTGTAGTAGCCTAGCTTTTCCAGGTACGTGAGCAGGCCGGATTCCTCGAGGTACTCGGTGACGACCTTGCTGCCGGGTGCCAGGCTCGTTTTCACGTACGGGGGCACTTGAAGCCCCTTCTCGACCGCGTTCTTGGCCAACAGGCCGGCGCCGAGCATGACGGTGGGGTTGCTCGTGTTCGTGCAGCTGGTGATGGCGCTGACGACGACGCTCCCGTGCGTGAGCTCGTACTCTTCAGGACCGTCCGTGACCGGGACGCGCCGCGTGAGTTGGCCCAGCTTGGGGGGCTCGTCGAGGTCCTCGCTGGGCATGCTTTGAGCGGGGTGCCCGCCGTCCTCGCGCCACCGGTCGATGGCTTCCTCTTCCACGTCGACCTGGTCGGCGAACTGGTCGTGGATCAGCCCGCGGAAGTGCGTGTCCATGGCGTGCATCTCGATGCGCTGGTCGGGCTCCTTGGGCCCGGCCAGGCTGGGCGTGACGCTGGACAGGTCCATCTCGACGGTCTCGGTGTACTCGGGTTCTTGCTCGCCGAAGAGGCCCTGGTGTTCGAGGTACTCGCGCACGAGCTGGATGTGCTCGGCGTCGCGACCGGTGCGTTCGAGGTAGTCCAGCGTGGCTTCGTCCGGGGGGAACACGCTGATGGTGGACCCTTGCTCGGGTGCCATGTTCGCGATGGTGGCGCGATCCTCGACCGTGAGCGTGGACAACCCGGGTCCGAAGAACTCGACGAAGCGGTCCACGACGCCGACGTCACGGAGCTTCTCGGTCACGTGCAGGACGAGGTCCGTGGCGGTGGCGCCTTCGGGGAGTTGGCCGGTCAGGCGTACGCCGACGACCTCGGGCAGCGCCATCGAGATGGGTTGGCCCAGGATGCCGCTTTCGGCATCGATGCCGCCCACGCCCCACCCTACGACGCCGATGCCGCCGATCATGGGCGTGTGGCTGTCGGTGCCCACGAGCGTGTCCGGGTACGCCCAGGCGTCCCCGTCGACCGTGTCCTCGTGCACGACGCGTCCTAGGTACTCGAGGTTGACTTGGTGCACGATGCCGGTGCCGGGGGGGACCACGTCGAACTTGTCGAAGGCTTGCTGGGCCCACTTGAGGGCCTTGTAGCGTTCCGCGTTGCGCTCGTACTCCTTCTCTACGTTGAGATCGAAGGCTTCCTCGGTGCCGAAGTAGTCGACTTGCACGCTGTGGTCGATGACCAGGTCGATGGGGACCTTGGGCTCCACGATGGTGGGGTCCTCGCCTTTGCGTTCGACCTCGCTTCTGAGCGCTGCGAGGTCCACGACGGCGGGGACGCCGGTGAGGTCCTGGAGCACGACGCGGGAGGGTTGGAAGGGCACGGCCACATCCGGCACGTCCGGCTGCCAGGAGGCCACGTTCTCGACGTGCTCCCAGGTGACGTCGTCGCCGTCCACGTTCCGGGCGACGGCTTCCAAGAGGATGCGGATGCTGTACGGGAGCTTGTCGAGCTGGCACAGCCCCGCGTCTTCGAGCGCGTTCAGATCTACGATGTTGTACGCTTGGTCTCCCACGCTAAGCGTGGAGAGGGCACCGTAGGGATCCTCTGAGGGCGGCATCGTCGGCGTTGAAGGGTCCCGTCTAAAAGAAGCTTCGCCGATGGGCCCATGCTGGCCCGGGGCCAGTCGCGCCCGCGGATCTTGTCCAAGCTCACGTTCCTCCCTTGAAGGACCCTCGCGTGGAAGCCTTCTACCAGGAGCACGGCCTCATCTAAGGTCTCGGGCACGAGCGACCCACGCGGCCGCGAGGACCGAGAAGAAGGCCAAGCCCGCCCCCCAGGGAGCCTCCTGGGCAGACAGGGGATCGAGCGCGTCCCCTCCGGGCTCGAGCGGTCCCGTGGCCACGGCGTCCGTGATGGCGCGCGAGCTGTCCGGGTGCAACAAGGCGCCCGCGTGCCCGTGCAGCGCGTGCCCGGTCTCGTGGACGAGCCCTTGGCCGGTGTCCACGCCGGGGTTCATCCCGTGCCCGCGGAACGTTTCGCGAACGCTCGTGTCGTTGTGGAAGCGGTACGCTGGAGCGAAGGGCGCGCTCGTGTCCCCTTCCGTGTACATGCGATCAGGATGCGTTCGAGCCAGTTCAGCGCTGGCGTCGCTGGCGCTGGCGAACCAGGCCGCATGCTCGCTGACGTGCTCAAGCGTGGCGCGCATCACGACGGTGTGGACGTGGATGCGGCGCTCGGTGTCATGGAAGGGGTTCGGGTGCATGTCCACGCGCGTTTCGACGAGGATGCTGGCCGCGTTGTGCAACCCGTAGTGGTTGCGGGCGATGCCAGGGTCGGGGCCGCCAGCGATCTCGTCGACGGGTTCGCCGTGCGCAGTGACCTCCCCGTACTCGTTCGCGGTGTAGCCTTCTTCCTCGGCCGCGGGCCAGAGGGCCTCGTACATCAGATCCTGCGCCGCGTCCAGGGCGGGTTGGGGCACGTTCCCGTGACGGGGGTAAAGCGTGGTCAGATCGTAGTCGTACACGCGCACGGGCACGGGGTTGCCAAGCCCGGTGCCGCCGTACTCGTGGTGGTCGAGCGCGACGTCCACGTCCCATCGGTTGAACACCTCGTGCATGGCGCGGGCCTCGCTGGTGCCCAGGGCGACGTGGTCGCGGTTGGTGTCCACGCCGTCCGTGTTGCCGCGCGTGAACGCTTCGCTCCCGTCGGGGTTGGCCATGGGCAAGACCAAGAGCACTTGGTCGTCCAGGGTGTCCTGGATGGGTGCGTCTTGGGTGATGTTCTCCAAGAGGCGAAGCGCAGCGGGTGTGCCGGCGGGCTCGTTGCCGTGCTGCTGGGTCAAAAACAGTGTGACGGGACGATCCTCCACCGGGGTGGTTCCGTCGGGGTTCGTGACGTGGGCCACGCGGATCTCGCGGTCTTCTTCGGAGGCTCCGACCGTCTCAACGGTCACCCAGTCGTGCTGGGCGGCCTCGTCGAGAGCGGTTTGCACGTCCTCGTACGTGGGCCAGGTGTCCTCGTGCTCGCTGGCAAGCTGGTCCGCCAGGGAGCCGCCGGCGAGCACGACCAGCGTCAACGAGGCGGCCACGATGAGGGCTCGCGTGGTGATCAACAGGAAGCCTCCAGGCCTCACCACGGACCTGAGGGGTTAAAAGCTCACGCCTGCAACGCCCGCAACGCACCCCCGCGCGGGGAAGGGGCTGGAGAACCGGGCAACAACAAGATTCTTAGGAGGCTATCGCGCATCCGCGCCCATGCGCCGCCGATCCCTCGTCGTCCTCGCAGCCTTCTTCATGCTCACCGCTGGCTGCCTGGGCCTCGCGGACGGGAACGACGACCTCGACGAGCTGGACCACGAGGGCGACGGGCCCGCGGCCGTCATCGACGTGCAGGAGACCGACGACGCGATGACGTACCGCTTCGATGCCACCCGAAGCATCGGGGATGCCCTAAGCTACCATTGGGACCTTGGAGACGGGGCCGAGAACACCGGCGACGCCGTCATCGAGTACACCTACTCGGACGAGGACCGCATCTTCCCCGTCACGCTCACCGTCACGCAGGACGACGGCGCCATGGATCGAGCCGTCACCGTCGTCGAGATCGGCGACCCCAGCACGGAGCCCCCCGAGATCGGTCTCGACCCTGCCGTGCACTGGATCGGCATGCACAACGAGCTTCCCGTGGACCTGGTAGGCGACACCGAGGACGTGATGGTCGCCAGCGCCCTGCTCGGGGACGAGCTGCCCGACTGGTACCCGCTCGAAGACGAGCACGACGAGCAGGCCCACAACCACAGCGAGGGAGAAGAGCACGACCACAGCTTCGATGGCCCCACCGGCGACTGGGAAGACTCCACGCTGCTCTCCCAAGGCGACGCGCACGAGATCACCTTCGAGCAAGAAGGCATCTACGTGTACCAGAGCGAACCCCACCCGTCCATGACGGGCATCATCATCGTCGCCAACACGGGCAACGCCTGGGACGAACACGCCGCCGTCACCACGCACGATACGCGCTTTTTCGCCCCCCAGGTCCTCGAGGTCCAACCCGGCACCACCGTGACGTGGACGAACGCCGCCGACACCTCCCACGACGTCTCCCTGCAACAGTACCTCCCCGTCGACAGCTTCCACATGCCCCTGGGCCCCGCCGTCGCCGTCGACTTCGACGGGCCCGGCGTGCACACTGTGGCCGCCATCTCGCAAGACGAGACCGGGAACCCCGCCATCGACCACGGGCCCATCCTCGTCACCGAGCAAGAGCCCCAACGCGGCGCCGACATCGTCGGATCCGGCACGTTCGACACGCCCGACGAGGACCCCGACGAGTACACGCTCCAGCTCGACCACGACGGCGAGGTGCAGATCACGTGGACCTGGGAGACCACGCTCGAAGAGAGCCTTCACGAGGACCCCCTCGAAGGCGTCCGCTTCGACGGGTTCGCCGGAGACCCCGGTGACGGGGAGACCCTGTTCTCCACCTCGGACACGGACTTCGGCACACAGCTCTCGCTGGACCCCGGCACGTACACGTTCGTGGTCACGAACGAAGACGCCTTCTTGGCCGAGTACAGCTTCCACGTCCACGCGCACGTCGACGCCACGCCCCCTTGGATCGAGGACGACGGCCACGACGATCACGAGCACTGACGCGCCCCGAAAGCCCCGCCTGGACAACCCTCAAGCCAGGCCCCGAGCCTCCCGGGACCCATGCCCGCGGACGTCGACATCGTCGTCGAGGAAGAACACGACATCCACAACGCGCTCGTCATCGTCGGCATGCCCACGCTGGGCGTGGTCGGGACCATCGCCTCCCAATACCTCGTCGACCAGCTCCAGATGCCAGAGGTCGGAGGCATCTACTCACCCCGGTTCCCTCCCGTGGGCCGCATCCAGCAAGGACGAAGCGGGTTCCCCGTGCGTCTGCACGCGCTCGAGACCCGCTGCGGGCTGGACTTAACGTGCGAGCACCTAGCCGTGGCCGTCACCGAGTTCCTTCCCAGCCCCCAAAGCATGTACGCGCTGGCCGAGGCCTTGGCAGCCTGGGCCAACGAAACGGACGCGGCCGGCGTCGTGATCCCCGACGGGTTGCTGGTCCGAGCAAGCGAAGGCGCGGTGCACGGCGTGGCCGCCACCGAGAAGGCCCGATCGGCCCTGGAGAAGGCCGAGGTCGAGATGCTCGACGAGGGCGTCGTGGCCGGGTTCTCGGCCGCCATGATCGCCAACGGGCGCCGTCGCAATGTGGACGCGTTCTCGATCCTGGCCGAGTCCGCACACGAGCACCCGGATTCGCGAGCCGCCGCCCGCCTGGTCCAGGTGCTGGACGCGTTCGTTCCCGAGATCGACATCGAGACCAAGCCTCTGCTGGAGGAAGCGCAGCGGATCGAGGAGCGAGCCCAATCCATCCGCCGGGAGATCGAGCAGCGCTCCGAGCGCGCCGATGCCCCCTTCGATCAGATGTACACCTGACGCCGCCACGGCCGATAGCCGCAAGGTTTTACGAGGTCAGACCTTCCCCCGCCACGATGACGAGCCCCGCAAGGGACATCCCTGGAGCCGGGCTCCCTCTGGAGGGGACGGAAACCTCTCAGACCCCGGGACTGGTCCAGGAGGGGACCCCCCACGAGGACCCACCCCCCGAGGGAGAGGTGCGCATCCGGCTGCTCACGGACCCCTGGAGCGTATGGTGCTGGGGCTTCGAGCCGGTCAGGCGGGCCCTCGAGCACCGGTACCCATCGATCACGTTCCAGTTCCTTTTGGGCGGGATGTTCGAGCGGCTCCCCGACCCAGGGCGAGCCGGGTTCGACATGGATCGGTTCTTCGGCACGGTCCACCGCGCCACGGGCATGCCGGTGAGCACGGACGCGCTTCGAGGCAGCCCGCCCTCGTCCACGTTCCCGGCGTGCATCCACCTGCACGCGGTGCGCCTGATCGACCGCTCGAAGGCAGGGCTCGCGCTGCGAAAACTGAGGGAGGCCGCTTACTTGGACGGCCGTAACATCTCCCAAACCTCCGTGGGCGCGGACGCGGTCGAGGACGCCGGCGTCGACCGGGAGACGTTCCTGGAAGCCTTGGAAAGCGGGGAACCCGAGCGAGAGTTCCGTCACCGGCTGACCAAGCTCCAGCAGCAGGGCCTGACCGCGTACCCGACGTTGCTCGTGGAGGGCGAGCAGGGGCAAACGACGGTGCACGGGTTCCAGTCGCTGCCGCAGGTGCTGGGCGTGGCCGAGGAGGTCAGCGGTCGCGTTCACCCGTCCATGCCCCCTCCCTCGTTGGACGATCTGCTCTCCCAGGGGGAACGGTGGACCACGCGCGAGGTCGCTGAAGGGCTCGACGTGAAGGTCGAGCAAGCCTTCGAGGAGCTCGAGGAGGCCCGCGAGGACGGCCGGGTCGAGCGCGAGCCGTACCCGACCGGGGACGCGTGGCGAGTGGCCTAAGGACTAGCGCTCTTGCTGGTCCACGTCCACGCCCGGAAGCTCGCCCTCGATCGTGACGCTCTCGATCATCACGTCGTCCTCAGGGATGTCGCCGCAGCCCCCTCGGCCCGAGCCGGGAGGGTATCCTTGCGCCGTGCAGTCCGTCTCGACGCCCCCGATCTCCTCGACGACGCTCATGCCCTCCGTGACGTTCCCGAAGACCGTGTGGTACCCGGTGAGGCGATCTTGTTCGCTCAGCGTGATGAAGAACTGGCTCCCGCCCGTGGCGGGCTGGCCTACGTTGGCCATCGCGAGCACACCCGCCTCGTCGAGGCGGGCCTCCTCGTGGAAGCCCCCGTTCGCGTCGCACTGATCCGCAGGCGAGCCGTACCCGCCGGGGTGCTCCTCTACGATGGTGCCGTCCTGGCAGGCGAACTCGTCCGGGATCGTGTACCCGGGCCCTCCTTGCCCCCAGCGGTCCTTCTGCGCCTCGTCCTGGGTGAGCGGGTCCCCGCCTTGGATCATGAAACCCTCGATGACGCGGTGGAACCGTTGCCCGTCGTAGTACCCCTCCTCGGCGAGGTCTCCGAAGTTCTGCACGGTCTGGGGGGCCAAGTCGCTGTACAGTTCAAGCTCGATGGTCCCGTTGCTGGTCTCGAGGATCGCGGTGGGTCTCTCGGTCATGCCGTCGTCGCCTCCGTTCCCTGCGCACCCGGCAAGAGCGACGAGGCCGGCTGCGAGGACGATGGCCAAGCGCGCGGGCTTCATCACGCGTCCAAGCGTGTACATGCCTTAAGCGTGCCTGTTCCCGTCCCCGGGTGTGCGTCGAGGCGTTCCTGGACGTGCGAGGGGAGGAGGACCAGGCCGACGGGAGGGGCAAGGAACTAGAGCATCAGATCCCCACGCACGGAGATGGTGGGGGCTCGGTCACGATGACGGGCCTCCTTCGTCGTCCACGGGGAGCGCGCTTACTAGACTTCACAGGGACTCGGCGAGGCGGTCGAGGGCATGCCCCATGGCGCGGGCACCGTCGTGGAAGTGGCTGATGCGGAAGAACTCGTCGGGCGCGTGCAGGCGCTCGTCGCGCATCCCGTACCCCATCAGGGCGACGGGGGCCAGGCGCTGGAGGGTGGGAACGACAGGGATCGAGGCGCCGTTCCGGATGAACACGGTCTCGCCGCCGAAGGCGTCCTCGAGCGCGCTGGCGGCGGTCTCGATCACGTCGTTTCGGGGGTCCACGTACCAGGGTTCGTTGGTTTGGAGCACGCGCGCGTCGATGCTGACGGAGGGGGGCGTGTGCTCTTCTAGGTGCGAGGCGATCTTGTCGCCGATGTCTTGGGCGTCTTGCTGGGCCACGATGCGGCAGCTTAATTTGACGGTGGCCGATTGGGGGAGGATTGTCTTGAACCCGTCCCCGGCGTACCCGCTGGTGATGCCGTTGATCTCGAGCGAGGGGCGGGCCCACATGCGTTCAAGCGGCCCGTACCCGGTTTCGCCGTCGAGGGCGGGCGCGCCGGTCTCTTCGAGGAACGCGTCGTCGTCGAAGGGGACTTGGTCCATGAGCTCGCGCTGGGTCTCGTCCAGCTCGAGGACGTCGTCGTAGAACCCGTCCACGGCGACGCGCAGCTCGTCGTCTTTGAGGGAGGCGAGCGCGCGCACGAGGGCTTCGGCGGGGTTGAGGATGGCGCCGCCGAACTGGCCGCTGTGCAGGTCCCGGTCGGGGCCTTGGAGCGTGGCTTCGAGCGTGACGATGCCGCGAAGACCGTGGACGATGGCGGGGTGGTCCTCGTCCCAGAGGTGCGTATCGGAGACGAGGACGGCGTCCGAGGAGAGCTCTTTTTGGTTGACTTCGATGTAGGCGGGCAGCGTGTCTCCGCCGGTCTCTTCTTCGCCTTCGATGAGGAAGCGGACGTTGACGGGGAGGGTTTGGGCTTCGATGTGGGCTTTGACGCCTTGGAGGTTCGCCAGGAGTTGGCCTTTGTTGTCGGTGGCTCCGCGGGCTCGAAGGATCCGTCCCTTCTCGGTGTCGTCGACGGTGGGTTCGAAGGGGGGCGTGGTCCAGGCGTCTTCCTCGCCGGGGGGTTGCACGTCGTAGTGCCCGTAGATGGTGACGGTGGGCGCGTGCTCGTCGACCTCGTAGAGCGCGTCCAGGACGGGCAGGCCCTCGCCTTTGTCGACCAGGCGCGAGTCGAACCCGAGCCCCTCGAGCGTGTCTTGGAGCCAGGCGGCGGCCTCGTGGCAGTCATCCTCGTAGCGGGGGTCCGTGCTCACGCTGGGGATGCGCAGGAAGGCTTTCAGCTGCTCCAGCGCCGGTTTCTCGTGCTCGTCCAGGTAGGCCTGCCAGTCCGTCATCGTACCTTGGAACGCGAGCGCGCCCTTGAAACCTGACCCCGGCTAGCGCGGGCCCCGGCGCCTGGGAGGGAGGTCTGTTCATTCTTCGAAGACCTGGTCGAGCACGCTCGCGTTCTCGGCGTCGTAGGGGTCGGTGATGCGGAACACGAGCGAGCCTTCCTCGACGGGGTCCTCGACGGGCATGTCCACGTCGTCCCCGGGTTCGGCTTTCTGGGTCGGACCTTGGGGCATCTGGAGGGCCTCGACGCTTGTCTCTCGCTGGATCCCGGGACCCTCGATGTGGATGGTGTCCCCGATGGAGAGGGGGCCGTTCTCGAGGTGGATCCGGGCAGCGTTGGAGTCTTGGCGGTACGAGACGACTCGTCCGATGCGTTTCACAGGCATACTATGCTAGGTTCTAGCATGCCTCGTTTATGGACCTTACCGCCGAGCCGGGACCCCCTTGTAATCCCTTTTAGCTCCTAGGTCGGTAGCTCAAGGCGCGTGAGCTCGTCTTCGTCCGCATCGTAGACGCACACGCTGGGCGTGGAGGCTCGGTGCACGGCGCCGGGGTTGATCACGCGCGTGTCTCCGACGGTCTCGTCGCGGAAGGCGTGCGTGTGACCGTGCACGACGAGATCGAACGCTCCGCTGTTGATCATGCCCTCCAGGCGAGCCTTGTCGTCCCCGTGGACGAGACCGATGGTGACCTCGTCCATCTCGACCTCGTGCTTGATATCGTACAAGACGTCGGCGTCGTGCTCCTCGATCGCGTCCCGGATCGATCGGGGCCGGTCCATGTTCCCCTGGGCCAGCCACGTCCAGTACCTCTCGAACAGGGGCACCATCTCGCCGCTGGCCAGGTCCCCCGCGTGCAGGAGCGCGCGCGGTGCGTGCTCGTCGAGCATCTTGAGAGCATCGCGCGTACGGGCCTTGTCGTCGTGCGTGTCCGAGATCAGGCCCACGAGCATGCGGGCTCTCATCCGGGGTGGGATTCGTAAACCTGCCGGGTCGCGTTGGTTGAGAAGGGAGAAGGGGGAAGACGGGCCCGCGGGGGCGGGCCGCGTGGGGGGGATGGGTCGAGAGCGCGGGGCTTACTCTTCCTCTTCTTCCGTGATGGAAGCCACGAGCGCGCCCTTCGCGTTGCTGGTGAGCGGGTTCTGGGCGCGTCGCACGGTGGAGATGTCGAAGGGCAGATCCGCCTCGCGCAGCTTGTCCTTGAAGTGCTGGCTGAAGCCCTTCGGGCTGCTGGTACCGCCGGCGAGGACCACGGGGAGGTCAAGGTCTTCCTCGAGGTCCGCTTCCACGATCTGGTCCGCGATGTGATCGATGACGTACTCCATGTGCGCGTCGTGGTAAATCGCGAGCGCGCCTTGGATGTCGCCGGTCGCGGTCTCGAAGTCCATCGCGAAGTCCTCTTCCTTGACGCGCGTGATGCGGTCGACCGGCTCGCCGGTGCTGTTGGCGGCTTGCTTGTCGATCCAGTCCCCACCGCGCGCCACGCTGAACTGCAGCACGGGCACCGCGTAGTAGGACAGGCACACGTTCGTCATACCGGCCCCGAAGGAGATGCCGAGCCCGGTGAAGTTGTTGTCGGACAGCTCGCTGTAGATCGTCGCCATGCCCTCGTTGAGGGGGTGCGCGTTGTACCCGGCTTCCTCGACGAGCGCCTGCACCGTCTTCTGGTGGTACAGGGTGTCCAGGTCGGAGTCCACGGGGTTGGCGGGGCACACGAAGTACGCGTGCTCGTCACCCTCGTCGTCGGGCTCCCCGAGGACCCTCTCCACCATCATGCGGATCATGGGGATGGCCCACTTCTCCTTGCGGGAGAGGATCCCTTCGCTCATGGGGCGCCGGGTCTCCTTGTTGAAGATGTTCGCGAAGTTCAGGGCGTCTTCTCCGACGATGAAAACGCGCTCGCCTTTGCGGATGTACAATACATCGCTCCGGGAGAGCATCTTCTCGGCGATGTCGGAGTAGTCGATCTCGACGAACGAGTTCCGTTGGCGCTTGAGCACCGTCTGGTCCCCGCTTCGTCGGGCGGACTGGATATTCATGGTTCCAACGTCGAGTCCTCGTGCCACGTGTATCACCACACCTGCCACCGGGCCCGTAACGTACCGAATCGAGGGCGGCGGTGGCGGACGTGCCCCGTGGCTCTCCTGTTCCTACAGTTAAACGGTGGGGATAGTCCCGTCCCGGGAGCTAACCCAACGGTCAAATAGTCCGGGTTGGGAGACGTGTGACTCGATGCCGCGAGGAGATGCCCCGCTCGTCCGACGATGGTTCGAAAGCCTCAACCCAGAAGCCTCCGACGAGCGGATGGCCCTTGCGTTCGCCACGCTCATGGGAGGAGCCGTGCTCGCGATCGCGGGCGTCGTGCTCGTTACGCTGAGCGATATCGCGCTCGCCCGGCCGTCCTGGCTGCGCGGGCTCGGGTTTGGATCCGCCGCCGCCGGGCTCCCGATCTTCCTGACGGGGATCGTGCTCGGGATGCCCTCGAAGTGGTGGGAGCGCGCGCTCGTCGCGTTCGGGTTCGCGTCCACGATGATCGCAGTGGGCATCTTCGCCTACTTGTACCCTGACCAATGGCACGTGACCGTTCACACGCCCAACGGGTACGCCATCGGTCTGTACCTGATGGGGGTCACGAGCATCAGCGCAGGCACGGCCGGGTGTCTTGGTACGTACCTGACCGAGAAGATGCAGGTCGCCGCCCAGCAAGCCGACCAGCGGCGCAAGCGCTCCTACTCCGACGAGGAGATTCGAAGCGACATCCGCTGGGCCGAGGAGCAAGGCTGGACGTGGGGAGGCGTCCGCGAGGACAAGGTCGACGTGGAGCTCAAGCTCAAAGAAGACATCGAGCCCCTCGAGATCCAGGGCAACTTCGGCACCAAGATGCTCGAGGAGCACGAGACGCAGGAGGAAGCCGTGCAAGCGGCGCACTCGCTGACGAACCTGCGCGGCGTGCAACCCACGCGCACCGACAGCGACGATCTGGCCTCCCAGGTCGGTGACCTGAAAGCCCTCCGCGAGAAGAAGCGCCGCCAGCAGGAGCTCCAGCGACAAACCTGGGGCTGGCGCCTGCGGCATCCCATCCAGTGGCTGCGCGGCGACTAGCGCCTTCCCCGGGTCCCGATGGCAGCGAAGAGACCCGCAAGCAGCGCGAGGACCAGGCTGGGCGATGACGCCTGTGCGGACGGCTCGCTACCATTCTCGCCCTGGGCTAGCAGGCCAAGCTCGTCTCGTGTCTCGGCGGGAAGATCCTCGACATCCAGCACGTCCACGAGGGCCTTGGCATCCTCCCGCTCGTCCAGGTTCTCCACCAAGTACGAGCGGGCCGGGTCGTCCAGGGGGTCCTCGAAGTCCGTGTACGGGACCTCGTCGGCTTGCACGAACGCCTCCCGCATGCCCTCCGTGGCTTTGGCCATCTCCACGGCAGCGTGCGCGTCCGCCAAGCCGATGCCAGCCTCCCAGTACGCGTAGTCCATCGGTTGCGCCGTCTCCACCAGGATGTCGTAGACCTGCGGCGGACTAAGCTCGGGGTTCCCATCGTACATGAGCGCGATCACACCGGCCACGCCGGGCGTGCTCATGCTGGTCCCGCTCGCGTACTGGTAGTGCGTGGCCGAGCCCACCGCGTCCACGTCGCCAGGGTCCTCAGGCCCGTACTGGGGGCCCAAGGCTTGCATCACGCCGTGGTTGCTCTTCGCGGCCATGACGCTTTCACCCTGTGCCGCGATCGTGGGATGGTCCCAGTAGGTCTCGTTCGTCTCCGGCGGCGAGCCTTGGCTTGAGAAGCTCGCGATGTTGGCCTCGCTGTCGGTGGCCGCGACGGCCACGGTCCAGGGAAGCACGGCGAGCGGGTTGATGCGGAAATCGTAGGTGCGCTCCTCGTCGGGAGGGCCGTCGTTGCCTGCAGCGAACACGACGCTGATGCCGGCTTTGTACGTTTCGAGCGTAGCGACGCTGATCGGGTGCTCGGGATCGGGCGTCGTCCCGATGCTCCAGCTGTTCGTGACCACGTCGATGCCGAGCTCGTCCTGCTTCTCGATCGCGTAGTCGAAGCCTTGCGCGACCTGGAAGGAAAGCGGGTAGGCTCCAAGCGACCATCCGACGATGTTCGTCTCTGGCGCCATCCCGACGTACTCTCCGTGGCTTGGGTCTTGCTCGCCGAGGCCTTGACCTGTGCCGGCCACGATGCCGGCCACATGCGTGCCGTGCCCGAACTGGTCGTTGCCTGGCACTCCCTCCACGTAGTCCCCGGTGGGGACATCCTCGTGGGCGGGGTTGGCGGGTTGCGCGTTCTCGATGACGCGGTCCTGGAGGTCAGGGTGTGTCGCGTCGATGCCCGTGTCGATGACGAGCACAGTCGCGTCCGATCCGCGCGTGTCGTGCTCGTTCCAGGCCTTGGGCGCGTTCACGAGCGGGGCCGCCTCGTTCAACTCGTACTGGATCTCTTCGTTCGGGTACAGGCTCTGGACCCCGTCGAGCGTCGTAAGGCGTTGCACGTCGGTTCGGTCGGCCATCACGTGGCTTATGCCCACGTTGTGCAGCGTGGCCGGCTCGAAGCCGTGCGCGGCTAGCACCGAGTCGACCCTGTGCGGGTCGGCCTCTCGGTCGTGGACGACGATCACGGGTTCGGGCTCGTCGCCGATGGCTTCGATGTCCTCGTGAACCCTGACCTCATCGCTCCCGGCCGCGGAGGCAAGGGGCGCGACGAGGAGGGCGAACGCCAGCACCAGGCAGAAGGGAAGGGACCGCGTCTTCGGCATCAGCTCCGCCTGACCGAGCGTGCGTATGAACGTTATGTCCACGGCGTTGAAACGCGCCGGGGGAGTTTCAACGACGTGACCAACACGCTTAGGAGTCCCCGACGAGCCTCATCCCGGCGTCATGGCCACGAGACGTCGTTGGTTTTTGCTTATCGCGCTGGGAAGCCTCATCGTACTTGCCGGGTGCGTGGGCCTCGGTGACGAGGCCGAGGACTCGCTGGAGACGGCCAGCCAAGAGGAGAGCCCGGAAGAGAGCGAGGTGGAAGCGTGGGCGGCGAGCGACGAAGCGGAGATGGGGACCCTGGCGGGCGCCAGCTCGGAGGCTGGATGGGTATGGGTGCCCGGCCCGGATCATTGTCACAGGCTCGCGGTCGAGATCCTGCCGGGCGCTGGGACCGACTCGTTCGCGCTCGACGTGCAGCCCGAACCGGTGGGCAACACCGCCGCTGGTATGTACGCCTCGGTGGCGCTGAGCAACCCTGACGGTGAGGTCGTGGACGAGCAATCCTGGCCCGACGATGACCTCGTGTTCGAGGTCCAGGACCCGATGGCGGGTCCCTGGATCCTTGAGATCCCCCAAGGCGCGGGCGTGGACGCCGCGTGGCCGGTGGATGGGGCGGCAAGCGGGGAAGGCCAGCGTGCACTGGATGCGTTCCTGTTCCAGGACTGTTAGCCTCTCCCAAGAAGCATCCGACAGGGTTTTCTACGGGCGTCCGGTACGGGCGGGGTGCTTGGGCCGGTAGCCTAGCCTGGATAAGGCGACAGCCTTCGGAGCTGTAGATCAGGGGTTCAAATCCCTTCCGGCCCGTGACGGTTCTCTGGAGGACGCCCCGAGGGATCCCCCTCGTTTGTCTCCATCGAACATTTAGTCCCTGGAATCGGGCGGCGGCCGGCTGTATAGGGGACCCATATATAGGGGGAGAGCTAGGGGGTCGGTGTTCTACTTCTCGATGCCTGCCGTGCCCGGTGGGGTTTGAACATGCTCGCGTCGAGCAAGGACCACGTAAGAGGGTGCGTCCCGGTGGACGCATGAGCGAGGCCACGTTCTTCTTCGGCGGCTGGGAGCCGATCGTGCGCATCCTCGTTGTGGGCACGCTGTTGTACGCGGGGCTTTTGGTGTTGGTTCGCCCGACGGGCGTGCGCACGCTTTCGCGGATGAACGCGTTCGATCTCGTCATCACCATCGCGCTGGGCGCTGCGTTCGGTCGCGCCCTCACGGCGAGCGGGGTGGCCCTTGCCGAGGCGCTCGTGGCCTTGGCGTTGTTGATCATGTTGCAGTACGCCGTCTCGTGGGCGCAAAGCCGATGGGCGGGTGTGCGGGGGCTGGTTCGTAGCCCCCCGATGCTCTTGTTCTTCCAGGGGGAGGTTCTGAGGGATGAGTTGCGTCGCCAGCGGGTCACGGAGTCGGAATTGTTGGAGGCCGTGCGGGAGGAGACGTACGGTTCGCTGGACGACGTGGATGCAATCGTCTTGGAGTCCGATGGCGAGTTCTCCGTGATCGAGAGGGTCGACGAGGGGGATGCCTTCGAGGCATCCCTCAAGGAGCCCTTGAGGCCCGGGTCGGCGGCGTGAACCGTCAAAGATCCCAGCCAGAACGTTCAAGCTGGGGTCCTGGGGTCACGGGTCATGATACGTTGGATCGGGTGGGGGCTTCTCGTGGCGTGCATCATCGTCGTGGCGGGCCCTGCGGGCGCGCAGCTCTCGGGGGAGGACCCGGGAAGGATCCACGTGGAGGATGTGCGCATCGAGGATCCGGTCGAGCCGTTGGGCGAACCGGCGAAGGCTCTCGCCCAGGTGATCATCCCTTGCGAGGCGGGCGAGGATTCCACCGCGTGGACGAAGGCTCGGTTCACGACGCCCGCGTACACGCGAGCAAGCGCACCAAGCATCACGAACGAGACATCCCAAACATGCCAAGGGGAGACCGCGGTCGTGCACCTTCCCATCGAGGTCGGGTTCGAGAAGACCGCACCCGCCTTCGATCCCGTCACCGCGAGTCTGCACGTGACGGTGCAAAAGAACCACACGGACGGGGAGACGACCCGGTTCGATCCCGCCAAGGCAAGCCTGAGCGCGACGCCCGGATATTTCAGCCTCTTCAACGCGCAAATGAGCGACAAGACGATCCAGGCGGGCCCCCAGGAAGCAGCCCGCTACGACATCCTCATCGAGAACTACAGCAACGGGCTGACCCGGTTCGAGTTCGAGTTCGCCCACGAGGAAGGCATCCCCCAGGGCTTCAACCCGATCCTCCCGGAGCCTTTGCTGCTCCCGGGCGCGACCTCGGAGGACGAACCCACGACGGAGACGGTCACGTTCGTCGTGTACACGCCCTTCTACAACGGGTACGTCAACGAGAACGCGGCGATCACCTTCCAGATCGACACGGCGTTCGCAGAGGACCAAGCCTTCACCGGCGAGAACGCAACGCTCACCACGCTCACGAACGTGCAAGGGCTCCACGTGCCCACCCCGGCCTCCCTGACGCTCTTGGCCCTCGCCGCAGCGAGCGCCGCGGGGACGCTCGCGAGGAGACCCTGAACGGGAACGGCCTATGACATGTCGGTGAAGGAGAGGGCCCAAGAAAGCCCCGGTCCATGACTCTAGGCACGCTCTTGCACGCTTGGAGGATCCTCTCCTGTCGCTCGCGACCGTCCTTCTGTTCTCGGGCATCGCCGGCATCGCGATCCCCATCGGTGCAGGGATCGCGTACCTCGAAGAGGACGAGGTCCAAGAGGAGCCTCGGAACCTCCATGGGGCGGTCATCGCGTTCGGCGGAGGCATCCTCCTTGGAGCGATCACGTTCGAGCTGGTGCCCATCGGGGAGCGGGCCCTATCGGTGCCATGGGTCGTCGGGGCCGTGGCGGCGGGCACGGTCGTGATCATGCTCCTCGATGAGGTCATCAAGGCGTACGGAGGCTCCAAAGCTCAGATGCTGGCCATGATGATCGATTTCCTCCCCGAGGCCCTCGCTTTTGGGGCCCTATTCGGGGGTGAGACGATCGAGGGGCGGGCGTTCGCCGTGTTGATCGCCCTCCAGAACCTTCCGGAGGCGTACGGTAGCTTCCAGGAGATGAAGACCTCTTCCGAGATGTCGAACAACGGCATCCTGGCCCGCCTGGCTCCACTAGGCATCCTTGCGCCGGCCGCAGCGGTCCTGGGCTTCTTCTCGCTGGGGGGGAACGAGGCGGTCGTAGGAACCATCACCTTGTTCGCGGCGGGAGGCATCCTGTACCTCGTGTTCCAAGACATCGCGCCGGACGCGTTCGCGGAAGGGCACTGGCTGGCCACCTCGACCGTCACGGCCGGGTTCCTGGTCGCGTTCGTGCTGACGAACTTGTTCAGCTGACGCTCCACTGGCGGGCATCTACACGGGTCGGTCACCGGTCCTCATCCTCGTGGCGTGGGTTGCGCCACCAGAGGGTTCCGTAGGAGGGACGAAGGGAGCTTTTCTTGCGCCGCGTGCGGATGCGGTCGATCCATGCGCGGGGCGGGGTGCCCTCGCTGCGTTGCGCGTCTTCGTCCCGCTCGTCTTGACCCCTTCTTGCCATGATACTACGTGGCAAGCTCTCGGGTTAAAGGGTTACGCTCCCCGAACCCGTTCGTCCTCCGGATACGAAGGCTCTTTCAATCCGGGCCGGCTGCCTCGTGGACGCGACCGAGGCCCCACCACCATGGAGCTGGTCACCTTCGATCTCAACGGGACGCTCCTGCAAGGAAGCATCTTCCGCTACACCGCACGACGCCTCGACAACGGCCACCACGTGGAGGAGACCACGCGTCTACACAAGGACGGGCAGATCACGAAGGAGCAGGCGTATCGCCGCAACCATGCCCTCTTCGAAGGGGAAGACCGAGACCAAATCGACGAGACCCTCTCCAAGGCCCCCTGGATCGACGCGATCCCCGAGGTCGTCGACGAGCTCCACGACCGTGGCCTCAAGGTCTGGCTCGTCACGGACCAACCCGACTGGGCCACCCGGCCGCTTCACGAGTGGGGTCTTTCCGAGGGGGTCTTCACGCGCACCCGCATAGACGGGCCCACCATCGGGGGCATCGAGGAGCTCGTGCTGGCGAAGTGGCCCGCCCTCAAGGCCCGCCTGGAGGCCAAGGGCATCGAGCCCTCGACGGTGTGCCACGTCGGCGACTGGGAGAACGACGTGCCTGTCTTCGAGAACGTGGGGGCCGGCATCGGCCTCAACCCGGCCGTGCGCGAAGTCGAGGAGGCTGCGGACACGGTCGTGCGCGCCGATTCGCTCGACCGCGTGCTGGCCGAGATCGATCGGTTCCGGGCCGCGGAGGAAAGTTGAAACTTTCCAAAGAAAAAACAGCTTTCGCCAGAAAGCCATAACTCCTCTAACAAGGGAATACCTGATCGAACAAGAACCTGTAGCTTGAGCCGAGGAACAACCTTTCACTTAATACTTTCCTTAGGGTGGACGGGTTCTTCCTTCATGTAGGCAGCGCCGGTGTCGGGGCGCGGAGCGAGAGACGTTGCATCCAACACCACCGCGCCACGGGAGACCCCCCCAAGGGCTCTCCCACCTGGCATCCAACGCTCTGCGAACCAGAACACCACACCGAAGCAGGCACGCGGGGGCCCCCGCGATGACGCTCAAAGGCCCCCTCGCCCTGATCCTCAGCGCGCTCATGCTGACCGTCGCCGGGACCAGCGGGCTGGCCTCGGCAGGCCACCAGGACGACGCCATGCGGTTCGGCATGTACGAAGGCGCCCTCGAGGCCCAGGACGACGCGGGGGTACCCCCCGACTACGCCTCCTTCTGGATCGGACCCTGGACGCTTGAACACGGCTGGAACGGCCCCGCCCAAGCCATGGAGGACATCCACGACGCCGGCGCCACGCCCGCCGTGCACCTCTACTACTGGGGCGACGACATCAGCCCCCGATGCGTAGAGAACGGATGCAGCAGCGACCTCCACGGACTCGACAAGACCCCGCACGGCTGGCAACAGCTCGTCGACGAGTTCGTCGACGTCCTCGACGAACGCATGGACGGCGAACCCGTCGTCGTGTTCCTCGAGACCGAGTTCAACAAGAACGGCATCGAGACGCACGAACCCTTCGACGACGAGCTCGCCGAGAAGATCTCCTACATCCAAGACGAGTACCCCGCCGCGGAAGTCGTGCTCCCCTTCGGCAACTGGGGCCACGGCGCCTGGGGGACCTTCGACGAAGCCGCCGACGCCGCCGACTACATCGGCGTCCAAGGCATGGCCGCGTCCACGCAGGACGGCCACGACACGTACCGAAGCCTGTACGAGGACGTGCTCGAAGGCGCCGAAACCGCGAACGACCTGTTCGACCAGGACGTGTTCGTCACGGACGTCGCGCTATCCAGCTTCCCCGAACCCGCCTACCGCGCGCACCAAGCCCACGAGCTTGGCGAGTTCTTCGATGGAACAGACGAGCTCAAAGACGCAGGCGTGCACGCGATGATCTACCGCTCCTGGACCGACACCCCCGGCATGGATCCGAACAACTACTACGGGGAAGCCGAGCGGTACTGGGGCCTGATCGACAAGGACGGCGACGCCAAACCCGCCGGCGAGGTCTGGATCAACGGCGTCCAGGACGAACGGACCCTGACCGCTGACTTCGAGACAGGCCAATGGGCTGGCCACTGGTGGGTGGAGGTCACCGTCGACGCCACCACGCCCGTCGACGAGGTCCAAGTCAAGATCGACGGGGACGACTGGGAGACCCTCGAACCCACCGACTGGGGCACCCACGCCAAAAGCCTCCCCGCCCCCGACGGCTCCACCGTGCAATACCGCGTCGTCGACGCCTACGGGCAAACCACTACCTCCACGACTGAAACGTGGTAGGCTCCCCTCCCCACCCCGGTGTCTAACGACGCCGGGGCACGGTCTTCTTTTCTCCACATCTCCCTTGGACGGCAGACCAAGAGAGCTTCCGGAACGCTTACGAACCTCATCCAGAGAGCCCTAACGGATGGGGTACGCCCTGCGCTGCCTGGAAGCCGTAGGCCGCCTCTACTGGTCCAATGCAGGCTATCGAACCCCCGAGCAGCTCCGACGCTCCTCACGCACGGATCCTCAGCAAAGCGCCATCCACCTGCTCGAGACGGCCTACCAGGGACCAGGCACCGCGAGCCTCGTCGAGGTCACCCAAGACCTCCTCGGCGACGCCGACCCACCGCTCGACGCCCACGCCACCTGGGAGGCCTTCCTCCGGCGCACCGAGCACGACGACGTCGACGCGCCCCGGCCCGAACGCAACCCCCTGCGCAAGCGAACCGACCAGGACACCTCCCTCATCGATCTCGTCCAGACCCACGGCAACCTCTTCGACTGGGCCCGACGCGCCGCCGAACTCGGAGACCCCCCGCTGAAAGTCCACGGGGAGATCACCAAGGTGCACGGCATCGGGCTCACGAGCGGCGCCCGCTTCACCCGCGACATCTGGACCGCCTTCGGGTCCGAGGTCCCCCCGGAGCAAGCTCCGTACGTGCACCCGATCGACCGCTGGACCGCGAAGGCAGCCGAGCACCTGCTGGACGGATCGCTGCCCGGTTCCAAGCAAGATACCGCGCGGGCCCTCCACGCCGAAGCCACCCACGCCCGAACCGACCCCCTGCTCGTCAACGCGGGGGTCTGGATGCTCGGCGAGCGGCTCGTCAAGGACGAACATCAGTTCCTCGACTTGCTCGATGGTCAGGGCTGGGAGGCCTTGCTCCGGGAAGAGGCTCTCAAGGTCAAGGTCCTCGCCGACGAGCTCGGGCGGGCTGTTGACGCGGCTACCCGGCACGACAACGAAGACCCCTCCCCCGCGGCGGCGACCGTCTAGGCCACCGACCCGGAGGCCCCTAAGAGCCTTAAGAAGAAGGAGACGGCGAGGGGTGTCCCTCGCCATCGCGTCCTGGCCTACTCGAACCGGGAGACGGCCTGCTTGTAGCGGGCCCGGGGCGTCTCCCAATCCACGACGTTGAAGAAGGCCTCGATGAAGTCGCCTCGATCGGGCCCGTAGTCGTGGTAGTAGGAGTGCTCCCACACGTCGAGAGCCAGAATCGGGTGCGCGCCCCAGACGGCGCCTTGGTCGTGCTTGTCGACGACCACGTTGCGTAGCTGGTTCGAGAAGGAATCGTACACGAGGAGCGCCCAGCCGCTTGCTTCCTTCGCGGCGGCCTCGAACTCGGCCCGCCAGGCTTCGTAGCTGCCGAAGTCTTCTTCGATGCGGTCCGCGAGGGCTCCGGTTGCCTGGCTTCCCCCGTCGGGGCTCATGCAGTGCCAGAACAGAGCGTGGAGGATGTGGCCGCTTCCGTTGTGCGTGACGCTCCGAAGCGCTTTGCCGGTGGATGCGTGGTCACCGTTTCCACGGTTCGTGGCGAGCGTCTCCTCGGCAGCGTTCCAGCCGTTCACGTAGCCTTGGTGGTGGACATCGTGGTGCCATCGGAGCACTTGCTCGCTGATGTGGGGCTCGAGCGCGTCGTAGTCGTAGGGAAGCTCGTCGAGCTCGTAGTCGGGCATGCGGATCAGCCTGGCGGCCCACGCGGGCGGAGGTTATAGTTGTGCCTGAAGATGCTAGGGCATCCCGCGGTGGGGGGCTTGAGGGTGGGAAGGGAAAAAGGAAGCCTTACCCGGCGCCGGTGCGGAGTGTGAGTCATGGGGGGTCTCTCAAAGGGGTCGGCGCCGGGTACGGCCTGAAGCGTGCCTCGGTGTTCAGGACACGTTGATCGTGTGGGGTCCCCTGGAGGGGTCCAGCTTGGGCGCGGTCACCTTGAGGATCCCGTCCTCGAACTCGGCTTGGATGTTGTCCGTGTCCACGGGCGTCGTCAGGGGGATGGTGCGCTGGTAGGTGACGCTTCCGCGCTCGCTCTGGAGCAGGTTCTCGTCCTCGTGCGGGTCCCGGACCGTGGATGCGTGGAGCTGGATCTGGTTCTCCCGGGCGGTCAGGTTGATCTTCTCCTTCTGGGTGCCTGGGATCTCGATCTCGAGCACGAGGTTCTCCTCCGCGTCGATCACGTCTACGGGGGGTTGTCGGACGACGCGCTGTTGGCCTTGACCCACGGGGGGTTGTTGCATCTGGCCTAGCCCTATCATGGGGGAGGGCTGGAGGGGTTGCTGGGGGGAGATGGCGCCTTGCCGTTGCATCATGCCTGGCTGGCCTGGGTTGGTGCGGTGCTGGGGCGAGGCTTGTTGGACGGGGGTCTGGGGTAGTTGGCTGGCGGGGCCCTGGATCTGCGGGGAGGGGGTCCCGATCTGTGGCTGGGGGTTGGCCTGGATGCCGGGCTGGGACCAAGGCGGAACTCCCTGGAGGGGCTGTTGAGGGGCAGGGGTCTGGCCCGGGATGGGGATCTGGCTCCCCTGTAGAGGCGTGGATTGGATGGTGGCGGGTGGTTGGGGTTGCATGGGTTGGCTCACCGGTTGCTGGGGTTGTTGGAGGGGGGATCGTTGCTGGAACGGTTGGTGGGGTTGCGCGGGCAGCTGGGGTTGGATCTGTTGCCGGCGTTGCTGTTGCGGGGCCGGTTGTCGTTGGGGTATCTGTTGGGAGGGCCGTTGCTGAAGCTGTTGCGGGGATTGGATCTGCTGGGGTTGGCCGAACGATGGTTTGAGCTGGCCTGGGGGTTCTGCGATGCCTTGCGCTGCCAGGGGGGGCTGTTGGCTGCCTTGCTCCTGGAGGCGGGGATGCGTTTGCGCGTACTGCTCGGACTGGAAGAGGGGGTTGATTTGGCGTTCGCGTTCGAGTCGAGGGTTCCTATAGGTCATGCGTCTCACTCCTGACCCTGAGGGGAGCAACCCGGGCTCTCTGGGACGAGACACCGCCGCCCGCGCCGGCTCCTCGGGATGCAACCGCGAAGATGCGTGGCGCCCTCTTGACCACCTTGAAGCCGACTCGACGGGCGGGCACTCGTCCCTTGGACCGCCAAAGCCCCCGTGGGGCCCTCCAGGTTCGGCTGCCGGTTCCAAGCGCCTGCTACGCGGCGAGGCCGATGATGCCCAGCTCCCGTAACCGGTAAACATGAGGAACCACGGGAAGGTGTGCCAAGACGGTGAGCGGCAAACGGGGCCCCCTCCTCGACCGGTCCCCCTTCTCCCATCCGCACCACCTCAGGAGAGGGCTTTTATACTCGTGCTGAGGGACCCGATGATATGGAGCATACTGGCCCCAAGGATCCCGTGCGCGCGCTCGATGTGATGATCGTCGACGACGCCGTGACGGTCCGATCCAAAACCCGCGCCATGCTCGAGAGCCTCTCCATCCCGGACGAGAACATCCGGGAGGCCGAAAGCGCCCGCGACGCGCTCGACCAGGTCAAAGAGAAACAGCCCGACCTGTTGTTCCTGGACCTGGTTCTCCCGGACATCCCGGGGCAAGAGCTCGGCAGCGTCTTCATGGACAAGCACCCGGAGACGAACGTGGTCCTGTTGACCGCGCTCGACCGGGACGACTCCCGCGTGCGCCGGCTCGTCTCCAAGGGCGCCTTTGACGTGATCGAGAAGCCCGTCCGACGCGGCGACATGAACGAGCTGCTCAACAGGCTCCGCGACGAAGGCCTCCCCGATAAGGCGTAAACGATGACCCCCGCCGCCTCGAGCACGACCCCGTCGCGCGCTAGAGGCCCCCCACACCGGGCCTCCTCCCTGGACCCCTCTCCCTTCAATCCTTGACCGGGCCTCCGACGAGAGCCCCAACCACGACCCGCGCAGGTTCGGCGTTGAACGAACCCGCGAACGGTACCCTTTTCAACCCCCGCCAAGTCGAACCCCCGATGGCACCCCAGACCGCGACCGCGACCCCACGCGAGCGCCTGTTAAGCCACCTTCAAGAAAGCGCCTGGCTCACCAAAGCCCTCTACGCGATCGGGTTCGCGCTCATCACCGCAGCCCTCGCCCAGGTCCGCTTCTATGCCCCCTGGAACCCCTACGTCCCCTACACCGGCCAAGTCCTCGGCGTGCTCGGAGCCGGTCTCATCCTGGGGCCCCGAACCGGGTCCGCCTCCATGGGCATCTACCTCGCCCTCGGCGCCATCGGGCTGCCCGTGTTCGCCGACCAACAAGCCGGGCTCGAGATCCTGCTCGGAGCCACCGCCGGGTACCTTCTTGCCTTCCCCATCGCCGCCTGGATCACCGGGCACCTCTCCCGGCGCTACCTCGACACGCCCAGCGAGGACCTGCTCAGCCGCCTTGGCCTTGCCACCCTAGCCGGCTACCTGGTGCTCTTCGGCATCGGGGCCGCCTTGCTGGGCGTCTTCGGCGTGCTCGCCACGGAAGGCCTCGGCCTGACCGTGCTCGTCTCCAGCGCCGCCATCGCGCTTTTGACGATCCTCCTCTGGACCTGGTCCCGCAAGGAATCGAAAGCCTTCCTGGCCCGCCTGGCCATCGCCCTGATCGGCGTTCTCGCCATCTACACTGTCGGATGGATCGGGCTCGCCGTCGCCACCGAGATGACCTGGAGCGCCGCGCTCGCGCAAGGCGTCATCCAGTTCGTCCCCATCGACATGGCTAAGGCCTTCCTCGCAGCCGGCGCGACCACGCTGGCCCTCCCCCCCGAAGCCGCCTGACGACCGCGCCGGGCGAGCGTTTTTTCAAGGGACCGGAATCTGCCCCCCACATGCGCGGCACGGCGTTCCCCCCCACCCGCCGGCGTACAGCCCACGTGAGAGCCTCCACGGGCCCGCCGCTGGAAGATCCCGCCGCGCCCAGGGACGCAAGCCCGTGCTCCGGAGGACCGCCTCGACGCCCGGGGGAGGCTCATGGAGGAACACGCTGACCACGTCGCGGAGCTCCTCGACGAAGAGGACTTCGTCGCCGTCACCGAGGACACGTTCGCCGGCATCGCCATCCAGCGCTTCCGCGAGTTCGAACCCGTCGACGAAGAGACCACCATCTACTACCTCTACGTCGTCGACCACGACGGCCGCCTCGTCGGCGTCCTCTCCTTCCGAGAGCTGCTGAACGCGCCCCGCGACCACCCCGTCTCGGACTACATGGAGACCGATCTTCTCACGATCGCAGCCGACGCGGACCCCGAGAAGGCCATGCAGGTCATCGCCGGCACCGACTTCCCCGCGGTGCCCGTCGTGGACGACGCCCACGGGCTCGTGGGCGTGCTCCGCACCGAGGACCTGCTCGACGTCGCCGAGGAGGAAGCCACCGAGGACATCATGAAGACCGCCGGGTTCTCCTTCATGGACATCGAGTCCTCCAGGAGCGAAGCCATCCTCGAGTCCAACATCCCGCGCATCCTGCGCCTTCGGCTCCCGTGGCTTCTGATCGCCCTCGTCGGGGGGTTGCTGGCAGGCTTCGTCGTCGAAGGCTTCGAGGAGACGCTCGGCACCGTCATCGCGGTCATGTTCTTCGTGCCCGTGATCATGGACATGGGCGGAAACGTGGGCACCCAAGCCTCCACCATCTTCGTCCGAGGCCTCGCCACCGGCCACATCGACGACCGCAACGCGTTCTGGCACTTCGGCCGCGAAGGCCTCGTAGGCGCCAGCATCGGCATCATCATCGGAAGCCTCGGAGGCGGTGCCGCGTACCTCTGGCAAGGCGTCATCAGCGACCACCCCGAAGCCGGGACGCTCGCGTTCGTCGTCTTCGTCTCCCTCGTCGCCGTCTCCATGGTCGCAAGCGTCATCGGGTTCGTGATCCCCTGGATCATGCACAAGCTCGGCATCGACCCTGCCGCCGCCAGCACGCCCCTGATCACCACCGTCAAAGACGTGCTCGCGCTGATGATCTACTTCGCCCTCGCCACGTCGCTCCTCACCGGGCTCACCTGACCCACGGCCCCCGCGTGCCGCGACCCGCACGTACTTACGAGAGGCGGCCCCCACGTACAACCAGCGTGGCCTCGAACAGCTTCTCCCGAACCCACCAAGACCTCGTCTCGACGTTGCAAGAGAGAGGCTTCATCGAACGCGACGAGACCGCGCACGCCCTCCAAGCCACGCCCCGAGGCCCCCTCCTCCACGACGCCGCACGGCCCCTGGCCACGACCGACGCGCCCGCGCCCATGGTGGACGCGACCCGACAAGTCACCCCCTGCCCCAGCCCCCGCACCGCCGCCACGCTCATCGAAGCGCTCCACCTCGAACCCCACCACGAGACCCTCATCGTCGGAAGCGGCATCGCCTGGACCGGCGCCCTCGCCGCCGCGCTCGCCCCCGAAGCCACCATCACGCTCCACGAGCACGAACCCCCCCTCCAAGAGCACACGCGCAAGCTTCTCCACGAAGGGACGCTCCCCGACAACGCCACCCTCCAAACCTCCACGCGCGATTTGCCCCGCACCCTCGATCGCGTCCTCGTCGCCGACCCCCACCTGGACCCCACGCCCTTCGAGGACCGCCTCGCCGACGAGGGCGTCCTCGTGCACCCCACCGCCAGCCCCGAAGGCATGGGCCTCATCCGAGCCTACCACGACGGGACCGACACCGTCAAGCTCCACCTCGACGACACGCACATCGCCCGACAACCCGACGTGCTCCAACAAGCCCCCACCGAGGACGGCGTAAGCGTTGCCCAGCTTCTCGCCACGGAAGCCCTCCTCGAGACTGCCTGGACCGAAGCCCGGCCCGGCGAGACCGTGCAAGAGATCCGGGAAGCCACCGAGGAGACCATCGGGCGCGCCTTCGCCGAACGAGGCCTCCGATCCAGCCGCCCCATCGAAGCCCGCGTCGCCCAGGGCGCCTTCTACACCGCGTACGTCCACCAACGAACCGGCGAGCTCCGGGAAGCCAGCTTCGCCTACACCGCCAGCGCGGACATCATCGAAAGCGCCGAAGCCTACACGTTCCGAGGGTGGACCCGATCCCACCAAGGCGACCTCGAAGGCGCCATCCAAGACTGCAAGCACGCCATCCAGGTCGACCCCGCGCTCGGGAACCCTTACAACGACATCGGCGCCTACCTTCTCGAGAAGGGCAACGCCCGCGAAGCCGTCTCCTGGTTCGAGGACGCCACCGACGCGGACCGCTACACATCGCGACACTTCCCGTACCTCAACCTCGGCCGCGCCCACCTACGCCTGGGCAACCGAGACGAAGCCCGGCAAGCCCTCGAGCGCGTGCTCGAGCTCGACCCGGGCAACGTGCCGGCCACGCGCCTGCTCGAACGCATGCAAGACTGAAGCGCCCTAACCCAAACCGGCCGCGGAGCGAGCCCGAGACCGGCCCGCCTTGGTCGCCTCCTCCAGGCCTGCGGACCGCTCCACCACGTACGTGGCGGGGTCACGGTTGTCCTTGATCTCGTCGGGAAGACGATTGAACTCGTCCCGGAACCTCGACCGGGCCTCCTCGATCGCCTGGCGCGGGTCCCTTGCCCGCAAAGGCACCAACAAGGGCTCGCCCTCCACCCCCTCGCCTTTCTGACCGAGGACATCGCCCACGAACCGATCCTCCTCCGCGCGCCGACCCACGCTCTTGCGACCGGGAAGGATGTGCTTGCCCTTGGAGAGCTTCGTCACGGGCTCCCCCTCGAACTCCACGAGCTTGTACACGAGATCCAAGGAGGGAGCATCCTGGCTCGTCACCAGCCGGGTCCCCACGCCCATCCCGGACACCGGAGCACCCTCTCCCAAAAGCTCCTCGATCGCATCCTCGTCCAAACCCCCGCTGACGAACACGTCCACCCCCCCGAGCCCCTCTTCGTCCAACCGCTCCCGGGTTCTCGACGCAAGCTTCCCTAGATCGCCCGAATCGATCCGCACGCCGCCCAGCGAGCCTCCCTCGTCCTCCAGGCGCTTGGCCACGCGGATGGCCTTCTCTAAGCCCGCCATCGTATCGAAGGTATCCACCAGAAGCGTCGTCCCATCCGGGTACGAGGAGGCGAACGCGTCCAGCGCCCGTTCCTCATCTTCGAAAGCTTGAACGTAGCTGTGCGCCATCGTCCCGAAGCAGGGGATCCCATAGGCTCGGGAGGCCTCCACCAGGGAGGTCCCCGCGAACCCCGCCAGGTAGGCTCCCCTCGCGGCCGCGTGGGCGGCATCTTCCCCGTGGGCGCGTCGCGCCCCGAAGTCCACCAGCACCGGTTGGGGGCCATCCGACGAGCCAGCTGCGTGGACGCACCGGGCCGCCTTGGTGGCCGTGAGCATCCCGACCTGCACCGCGTTCAACAGGATCGTCTCAGCCAGCTGCGCCCACGGGAGGGGACCGGTGACCTCGAGCACCGGCTCGTACGGGAACACGAGGCGACCTTCGGGAATCCCGCGCACGCGGACCTCGTCGGCCACGTTCAGCCCATCCAGCGCGTCGGTCAGATCCTCGGAGAACCCTCGCTCTTCCAAGAACGAGAGCATCCCATCGCCGAAGGAGAACCGCTCTAACCGCCCCAAAGCATGGTTCACCCCCGCCGAGACCAAGTAGCCGCGTCGAGGGGGAAGTTGGCGCACGTGAAGGTCGAACGTTGCCTCCCCCATCACATCGTGCTCCACGTAGGATTGAGCCATGGCGAACTCGTACAGGTCCGTGAAAAAGCCCGTTCGCTCCGGCATCGACGCCGCGAACAGCGGGCATCCCCGAAACCCTTGCCCCCGGGGGCGAGGCGAGATGCCGCCGAACCGCGCCCCCCGCCCACCCTCGCCGCTTATATACTACCTGTGTCATGGCCGCCTCCGCCCAGCCTGAGAACCCTCCTGGTGTCGCTCATGCACGTGCAACCGAACCCCTATCTCCACGCGCACCCTCCCGTGACGGGGACACAACGCGACACCCCTCGCCGGTCCCCCACGCTTAACAACAAGACCGGCGTGCAGGGTAGCGTGCGCGAACCCTCCGCACTCAACGACGGTGTCTAACCGATGTACTGGCTGACCGAGATCCAGGACACGGTACGCATCCCCCCCGACGAGCTCAACCGGGACCCCGATGAGGTCGTCCAAGAGCTCGTGTGGAAGACATTCGAGGGCCGCCTATCCAAAGAGCGCGGTTTCCTCGTCATGGCCACGGACGTCGAGCGAGCTGGTCCGGGCCGCGTCATCCACGGGGATGGAGGCGTATACCAACACGTCCGGTTCAAAGCCCTCACCTTCAAGCCCGAAGTCGGTGAGCTCGTGGAAGGCACCGTGTGCGAGGTGGCCGAGTTCGGGGCCTTCCTCCGCTTTGGCCCCCTCGACGGGCTCCTTCACATGTCGCAGATCCTCAACGACTACCTCAACGTGGACTTGGGGAACCAGCGCCTCGTCGGGAAAGAGACCGACCGGACGCTCGGCCTCGACGACAAGGTCCGAGCGAGGCTTGTCACCGTCAGCCTCAACGAATCCAGCCCCCGCGAGAGCCGTATCGGGCTTACCATGCGCCAAGACGGCCTGGGCAAGTTCGACTGGCTCGAGGAGGACCTCGGCGTCGACGTCGACACGGCCGTGGGGACCACAGAGATCCTTGCCGAGCTGGACCTGGACCCCTACGACCCGGACGCCACACCCGAGGAAGGCGAAGAGGAGACGCAGGCCCAGGAGGCTCAGGCGTGAGCAAGAAAGAACGAGCCTGCCGGCAGTGCCACGCCATCACGAACGAGAACGAGTGTCCAGCCTGCCACAGCGACGACCTGAGCGACGACTACCTCGGGTACGTGATCGTTCGCGACCCCTCTAGCAGCATCATCGCGGAGAAGATGACGATCGACGCCCCAGGCAAGTACGCTCTCAAGGTGCGCTGATGTATCAGCTCCCCGAGTCCCTCCGACACGAACTCAAGAAACCGTTCGGCACGGTCACGGCGGGGCCGCTCGAACCCCTCCTCGAACACGACACGCTTGCCACGGTCGGGGACGTCGTCACACGGGACGCGCTTGAAGAGGGCCTCGTTCCCACGCTCATGGTCGTGGACGGGAAAACGCAACGCACCCGCGAGGCGCCCACCGTGCAGGCCCCAGGCAAGGCCCGACGCATCACCGTCGAGAACCCCCCCGCGCAGATCACCGAAGAGCTCTGGGGCGCCATCGAAGACGCCTACGAGAGCCCATCCCCCACGTTCATCCAGGTGGAAGGCGAAGAGGACCTCGCCACGCTTCCTGCCATCGTTCACGCTCCAGACGGGGCCCACGTCGTGTATGGACAACCCGACGAGGGGGCCGTCGTCGTCACAGTGGATCAGATCACCCGAGAGCGGGCCGACGATGTGCTCGCTCAGATGGAGGTCGTCTGATGGACATCGAAGAGAAAAACAAACGAGAAAACCCCCTCCTGGGGCGCACCGAGCTGGAGTTCCTTCTCCACCACCCCGGCGAGGAGACGCCCGAGAGGGACAGCGTCAGGAACCTCGTCGCCGATCACGTCGGCGGCGACCCCGAGAGCACCGTGATCGACCACCTCAAAAGCGAGTTCGGTCGCCCCACGACTCGAGGGTACGCGAAGATCTACGAGAGCCCCGAGGAGGCCCAGCATGTCGAAGCGGATCACCTCCTCGAACGGAACAAGCTCAAGGAGGCCTGACCGTGACCAAAAGAGAGCTCTACTCCGTCGAGGATGGAGAGCTCACCCGCTCCCGGGAAGCCTGCCCGAAATGCGGCGACGGGGTCTTCCTCGCCGAGCACGACGACCGCAAGGCCTGCGGTCGCTGTGGCTACACCGAGTTCGAGGAGTAGGGCAACCGCCCGCAAGATCCCTGCCAGGAGCCCCCCCGCAGAGGCCCCTCTGCACGGAGCCCGCGTGCGTGAGCGCGCTCTCCGAACATGTTCGACAGGGAGAAGGCGGGGTAATCTCCGTTTTTCGAGGTGTGTACCATTTTTCGGCGTTCGTACGAGAACCATCAAGTGCAAGCCCCGGGCCAGTACCGACCGGTGAAAGCCCATGCGAAGCCTCCCAACGCTCATCATCGCCCTCGCCCTCCTGGTTGCACCCCTAGGCGCAGCGCAGACAAGCACCGATAGCGATACCCTCGAGGCCGATGTGCAGCGCGACCGTGCCGAGATCACGATCACGAATACGACGGGCGACCGCAACGCGACCGTCGGCATCCTCTTCGACACGAACGAAGGGCTTCTCGCCACGAACCTCACCGTGGACGAAGGCCAAGAGCATCAGGTCAACGTGAACCTCCACCAGCTCATCGAGTACGAGCCCGGCGACGAGGACGGCTTCGACGAGAACGCCACCGCCATCTCCACCTGGAACGTCGCCAACGAATCCGAGGACGTCGCCGCTGAAAGCAACGGGACCCTCCAATGGGCCCCCCTCCAGCAGGACAACGTGACAGCAGACGACGGCGAGACCGAAGGCCTGCTAGTGACGGGCACGGCCCTCTTCCAAGAAGAACAGCCCGTGCCGATCGAGACCCCTGAAGAGATGCAAGACCAGCTCCCCCCCCTCGACGAGAGCAACGTGACGGTCGAGATCGCGGTGTTCGGCCAGAACGCCACATACAACGGCGTCGACGTGGGCCCCATGCAAGCCGCCGTGAACCTCACCGTGAACGAGTACCCCTACGAGAGCGACGACTCCCGCCTGGCCCTCGTGATGGAAGCCGGCGGAGTCCTACAAGCCACGGACATCCAGGACGGGTCCCTGATCGCGTCCGAAACCGTCGACAACGCGACCGTGAACCTGGGCCTCGACTGGGACGAGGACGCGCTGCTCGACGACGAGGAAGCAAGCGTCGACGCGTCCACGCTTGAAGCCCGGGACGACGCCGGCGCAAGCGGCGACCTCATCGTGCTCGACTACGACCAAGCAGACCGCATCGAGCAACACGGCACCCTCGGCGTCTCGCTCGAGGGGGCCGACGATGGGACCGACGGGGTCCTCACCGACGACGTCCCCGGGCCCTCGCTCGCGGCGGTGCTCGCCGGCGTCGCCAGGCTGGCCCGGGCCCGCCCGCGCTCCCGATACCCCCCCCCCCCCCCCCGGGTCGCCCCCGGGGGGGCCCCCGGGGCCCCGCCCCCCTCTCCCCCTCTGCTTCTAAGCCACGCGGTAGGTCTCCACCTCGTCTTCGCGCTCCTCGAGCACCGCTTGCGCGATGCGGCCGGTCCTCTCGTACCGAGCCCGCGTGGTGCGCTCATCGTACGCCGCCAGATGCGGCGTCAACACGACCCGATCCATGCCCCGGAACCGGTCCACGTCGGGAGGCTCCGGCTCGCCCGGCAGCACGTCCGCAGCGTACCCACCCAACCGCTCCTCCACCAACGCATCCTCCACCGCATCCTGGTCCACGATGCTCCCGCGAGCCGTGTTCACCAAGCACGCCCCCTCCGGCAGAAGCTCTAACGCCTTGGCCCCGACCATGCCTCTCGTCGACTCGTCCAAGGGAACGTGCACCGTGAGCACGTCGCTGCTCCTCAGCAACGCCTCCAACGACCCCACGAACCGGAAACCCTGCACCGCCTCCATCGACGCATCTGGCTCGATGTCGTACCCAAGCACGTCACCACCCAAGCTCGTGACCAGGCGCGCGACCTGGCTCCCGATGCGGCCCACCCCCAACACGCCCACCGACACGTCCTCCAGATGGCGACCCATCAACCGGCTGCGATTCCACGACGGGTCCCCCCCGAGCGTCCGAGCCGTCCCCTCGGGGACGCGCCGGAGCACCATCAGGCACAGCATGAGCGCGTGATGCGCAACGCTCGTCGTCGCGTACCCGCCCAGATGGTACCCTCGGATCCCCCGCTCGCGCAACCACTCCAGCGGGAGGTGATCGTACCCGTCCGACCGCGTCACGACCGCCTCCAACCCATCGAAGCGCTCCAACGCGCTCGCCTCCACCGGGTCGTGGATCATCGGCGCCAGAACGCGCGCCCCCGCGTGCTCATCCACCAACGAGGTGGAAAGCGGAGCTCTTCGCACGGCAGCACCTGGAAGGTGATCCGTCGCGAAACGCTCCTCCCCCTCCGGGACGGACGTCAACACGACGGAGCCAAAAGTAGGTTCGCTCACGCCTGGCGATACGCCGCCCCCGGGGCTTAAGCCTGGCCGTCCCGCACCAAGCGCTCACCCTCCAACCGGGGCACGACAGGAGCAGAGTCGACCGCCAGGCACGCGTCCACATCGTCCCCCTTGCCTGCCTCCCGAAGCTTGACCGCGCTGGTCGTCTCCTCCAACCGAGCCCTCACATCCTCCCCATCCACAGGATCGCCTCGAAGCAGCTGAGCCAAGAACTCGCAACACGCATCGTCGTCCCCCGCGCGGCCCCCACGCCATCCCGCGGCCACCAGCGCGACCTCCTCGCCGGCCACGGCTTCGGCCACCGAGGACGCGTTGACGAGGCCCCCCGCGAGAACCTCCCCCGCTCCACGCGATGCCAGGAGGGCCTTGGTCCCGTTCGTCGTCGTCAGGACCACGGGCTTGCCGTCCAGGTCCATGGTGGCCAGCTGGGCCGGCGAATTGTCCACGAAGCCCTCCAACGATCCCCGATCTCGCTCCCCCACGCGCACGGCGCCCCCCAAGCTCTCGGCCCGCTTGCGGGCCGCCTCGGGCGTGCTCACGGGATACACGCTCGAGGCTCCCTGGTCCAAAGCGACCGCGACGGTGCTCGTGGCGCGCAGCACATCCACGACGACGGCGGTCTCATGCTCTTGGAGCTCGTCCGCCTCCGTCGCCTGGAGCACCCGGACGCTCTGGGCGGGCGTGCTCGGGGCTTGAGGGATGCCTATCATGCGCCCCCGCACCCGCTTGATCACATTAAGCGTTGAGGGCCCCTGACCGGATGAGGGGGCCCGACGGGGCCTCCCGTAAACCCTTTCAAGCGGTCCTCTCGTTGGTTCTGGGTTGTGGGCGAACGCGAGCCCGAGCCCCGTATCCAACAAGCAACCCCCAAGAGCGAAGACGAGATCTACGAACTCCTCGAGCCGGAGGTCCGCGACTGGTTCACGGACCGCTTCGACGGGTTCACGCCCCCACAGCGCTACGCGGTGGCGGAGATCCACGAGCGCCAGAACGTGTTGATCTCCTCCCCCACGGGCACGGGGAAGACCTTGTCGGCCTTCCTAGCCGGCATTAACGAGCTCGTGGCGGAAGCCAAACAGGGCCAGCTTGAGGATCGCGTCTACGTGCTGTATGTGTCCCCCTTGAAGGCCTTGAACAACGACATCGAGCGCAACCTGGAAGGACCCCTCTCGGGCATACGGGAGAAGCTGGACGAGGCCGGCGTGGACGCGGACGAGATCCGCGTCGGCGTCCGAACGGGCGACACCAGCCAGTACGAGCGGCAGAAGATGACGGACACGCCGCCGCACATCCTGATCACGACGCCCGAGACGCTGGGCATCGTGCTCAACGCGCCCACGTTCAGCGAGCACCTTCGCCGCATCGGATGGGTCATCGTGGACGAGGTGCACAGCCTCGCCGAGAACAAGCGCGGCACGCACCTGATGCTCTCGCTGGAGCGCTTGTGCGGGATGATCCGCCGCGACGCTCCTGAGGACCAAGCCCCCGGCGACCAGGAGGCCCGCCGGGGGGTCGATCGCCGGGAGCCCGTGCGCATCGGGCTCTCGGCCACGATCCATCCGCTTGAGCGCGTGGCCGGGTTCTTGGTCGGGCGTGCCGCCGACGGGGTCCATCGGCCCTGCCGCGTGGTGGACGTGACGTACGCGAAGGAGGTGGAGGTCGAGGTGCTGTGCCCGGTCGAGGACGTGGTCTCCACGCCGGGGGACGTGGTCACGGATCGCCTTTATGAGACCTTGCACGAGCTCATCCAGGATCACGAGACGACGCTCGTGTTCACGAACACGCGCGCGGGCACCGAGCGGGTGGTCCACCACCTGTCGGACCGGTTCCCGGACGCGTACGAGGACGCCATCGGGGCCCATCACGGGTCCATGAGCAAAGACACGCGCTTGTCCGTGGAGGATCGATTGCGCGAGGGGGAGCTGGATGCGGTGGTCACGAGCACGAGCCTGGAGCTGGGCATCGACATCGGCAGCGTGGACTTGGTCGTGCTCTTGTCGTCTCCGCGTGGGGTCTCGAGGGCTTTGCAGCGTATCGGTCGCTCGGGGCACCGTCTTGGAGCGAAGAGCAAGGGGGCCCTGGTCGCGCTGGATCGGGACGATCTGGTCGAGTGCACCGTGATCGGGAGCCAGGCCCGCAAGGGGCGGTTGGACGAGCTCTCGTTCCCGTCGAACCCGCTGGATGTGCTGTGCCAGCACTTGGTGGGGATGGCCCTGGAGCGCGTGTGGGAGGTGGACGATGTGTACGCGACGGTCCGGCGCGCTGAACCGTACCAGGGGCTCGATCGGGGGGACTTCGAGGCGTGCCTGGAGTACTTGTCCAGCGAGGCTCTCAACGAGCGCAAGGTGTACCCGAAGATTTGGTGGGACAAAGAGGAAGGGGCCATGGGTCGGCGAGGGCGCAAGACGCGACCGATCTACTACATGAACATCGGCACGATCCCGGATTCCACGCAGCTGACCGTGAAAAGCGGAGACGACGCGGTGGGATCCATTGACGAGGAGTTCGTGGAGTCCTTGAGCAAGGGGGACGTGTTCGTGCTGGGGGGGTCCACGTGGGAGTACCGCGGCGCAAGCCCGGTGAAAGCGCGCGTGCGTCCAGCCGCGGGCAAGCGGCCCACGGTCCCGCGATGGGTCTCGGAGGCGCTGCCTTTGTCCTTCGAGATGGCGCAGCGCGTGGCCGCGTTCCGCCGCGAGCTAGCCGACGTCATCAAGGCGAAAGGGGAGGACGTGGCGGCCCGGTACCTCGAGCAGGAGCACGGCGTCCCCGAGCACGTGGCCGCCTCCCTGGTCGAGTACCACGTCCGCCAGCTCGCGTACGCGGGCGTGCCCGGGCGGGACGATGCGCTCGTGGAGGAGTACCAGGCCGACGACGGCCGCACCCGGTACATCTTCCACACGCCCGTCGGTCGCAACGCGTGCGAGGCACTGGCCCGCGCGTTCAGCCACCGCGTCGAGCAGAACAAGGACATCGACGTGGCCTGGATGGTCAACGATTACGGGTTCGTGATCACGCTTCCCCCGCGTCGCAAGCTCACCAGCGACGAGGTGCGCGGGCTGTTCCTCGTGGACCTGGCCGACGAGCTGTACGAGGCCATCGACGATGCGGAGCTTCTTCGCCGCCGGTTCCGGTACGTGGCCGCGCGCGCGCTGATGATCCTGCGCAACTACATGGGAACCGAGATCAGCGTGGGTCGCCAGAACGCGACCGCGCGCCAGCTGCTTCGCCATCTGCAACGCGAGCACCCGGACTCGCCCGTGCTCAAGGAGACCTACCGGGAGATCCTTCAGGACGTGCTCGACTACGAGAACGCGCACGCGTACCTGTTCCGGTTCGTCTCCAGGCAAGCCACCGTGCGCTTCGAACGGGGCCTCCCCGCGCCCAGCCCGTTCGCGTTCAACCTCGTCTCCGCGACCACCCCAGCCAGCATGTTGCGCGAGGAGGACCATGACGTGATCGAGACGTTCGAGACGCTCGTCGAGGACGCCCTCGAGACCTGAGGGGCGTCCCACGGCGACCCGTGCCTACTTCAAACAGAACAACTCTGGAGTTGTTCATGGACGCGGTGGACAGCCTCAAAGGCCTGGGTCTGACCCAGTACGAAGCAAGCGTCTACGTGGCCCTTCTCGGCAGCGGCCCCATCGAGGCCCGCGAGACCGCCAAGCGCGCAGACGTGCCAACCGGCCGCATCTACGACGCGTTGCACGCCCTGCGCGAGAAGGGCATGGTCGAGATCCTGCAGGGGCGCCCCAAGCGTTTCACCGCCGTCCAACCGAGCGTGGCCCTGGACGAGCTGCTCTCCGACAAGCGCGTCGAGCTCAACCGCCGCTTCGACGAGATGACGCGCGAAGCTGCTCGCCTGGAGACCGAGCTGGCGCCCAAGGCGCAAGAGGAGCCCCGCCCCGTGTTCAACGTGAGCGTCGGGGAAGAGACCGGGCGCGCGTTCCTAGCCACGCAGCTGGCCCGGGCACGGGACACGATCGACATCAGCCTGCGCTTCGAGTTCAAGCTCGAACCCGAGGACGTCGAGGTCTTCCGGGCCCTGTCCAAGGCCGTCGAACGAGGCGTGCGCGTTAGAGCCGTCCTGCCCACGCGCGAGCTCGACCGCGGCCTGGAAAGCCCCCTCGCGGGCGAGATCCTGTCCCTTCTGGGCCCCCACCTCGGCGAGGGCCTGCGCGTTCGGCTGTCCCCGCAAGAGGTGATCCCCTTCACCGTGATCGACGGGGACGGCGTCACGCTCGCCGTCAAGAACCCCCTGGACCCGGACCGCTACTTCGCGTTCCTCTTCGTGCACGACCCCCCCTTCGCCGCGGACCTCACGCAACGCTTCGACGAGCTCTGGGAGACCGCCGAGACCGGGGTCACGCAAGCGCTCGACGAAGCCGAAAGCGCCGCCGAGGCCTTCCGACCCTGACGTCAATCCAGCTCGAACGCGACCTTCACCTTGACCTGGTACTCGGCCACGCTGCCGTCCTGGATCGAGCCCCGCTCCTCCTCCACCTCGAACCAGGAAAGCTCCGAGAGGGTCTGATCCGCGCGCTCGATCGCATCGTCCACGGCAGCCGAGAACGACTCCTCGCTGATCCCCACGAGCTCGATGATCTTGTACGTCCGCTCAGCCATGGCCCGTCCACCCCCCTCCCGGGACAAGAGGTTTCCCATCCCCGCCGAGCCCTCTCGCTCACACAGGGCGCACCTTCACCGCGTACCGCCACCGGTCCTCCAACGAGAACAGCCGCCGCACCACGCGCTCGACCTCGTCCCCGATGGACACCTCCCCCGGAGGCACCGCCGACTGGTGGATTCGACGCCCACCCCCGTCCTCCACGATGACGACATCGTACGCACCTGACGCCTCGTGCTGGCGCACGAACTCGCCCGGGGGCCCCGCGTGGATCGTCGTCACCGCTGCCACGCGACCCCGGCCCAACGCGCGCGCCCCGTACCGCTCGCCCGGATCCGCCTCGTACTCCTCGCGGGACACGTACGCCCCCTGGGAGGCCTCGCTCCAAGGCACCGGGTCCGCCTCGCGCAACCGCTTAACCTCCCCCACGCTCACATCCACCCACGAACCCGGGACGGTGTCCACGGGCACGCTTCCCGACCCCAGCTCCACGCCGCAAGCAAGCCCGTTCCCCGTGGCCGCCACGCGCACCGGGCCCCCCTCCTCCAGCGCGCCCGCGATCTCCACCAACGGCCCCGACGCGCCCACGTCGCCTACGGACGCGGTCCACGCACCCGCCGAGCGGCCCTGCACCGCGCCGCGACCCGAGACCCCCGCCGGGACGCGAAGCGGCCCCGAACCCGGCAGCTGGCCCGCCACCCGCTCCAAGGCGCTTCCCGCCTGGCTTGCAAGCGGGGCCGTGTACGCCTGCTCGATCGCTTCCACGGGCACGCCCTCGCCCGGCTCGAGCACGAGCGCGACGCCCGCGCCGCCCACGCGAGAGCCGCCCGAGAGCAAAAGGGAAGGCTCCCCGCCCACGCCGCCAAGAGCCTTCAACCCCGACAAGGGACCGATCCGGGTCGACACCGGCACCTCAAGATCCAAGGCCAACGGGACAAGCCCCGCCTGATCGTGACCCTCATCCAACGCGAGGACCACGTGCTCGGCCCGATCCAGGGCCGGACCAAGCGCCAGCCCAGCGTCCAGGGCCAGCGTCAGCGCATCCTCGTCGAACCACGGCACCCGCAACGCCTCGAACGAGCCCCCATGGCGCGTGCCAGAGACCTGCTTGTCAGGCAACCTACGAAGAGGAAGCGCCACGCTTGCCCGCGTGATCCCCATCACCGCTCACCCCCCTCGAGCACGTGCACCGCGCACGTAGCCCCCGACCCGCCCACGTTGTGCGCCAAGCCCACGCGAGCGTGCTCGACCTGGCGATCGCCAGCGGCCTGCGTCAGCTGCGCGTGCACCTCCGCGATCTGAGCCACGCCCGTGGCCCCCAACGGGTGCCCTTTCCCCTTGAGCCCCCCCGACGGGTTCACCACGACGTCCCCGCCCCGATCCGTGAGGCCCTCGGCGGTGGCCGCTCCCCCTTGGCCCTTCTCCACGAAGCCCAGATCCTCGACGGCGAGGATCTCCGCGATCGTGAAGCAATCGTGGACCTCGGCCACGTCCACATCCTCCACGCGGGCGCCCGCATCCTCGAGGGCCTGCTCGCCCGCCCGGACCGTCGCATCCAGCCGGGTCAGGCTCTCGCGCTCGTGCAAGGCAAGCGTGTCCGTGGACGCGCCCGAACCCGTGATCCAGGAGACCGGGCCGTCGACCTCGCGGGCCACCTCCTCGCTGGCCAGCACCATCGCAGCGGCCCCGTCCGTCGTCCCGCAGCAATCGAACAACCGCAACGGGTCCGCGACCACCGGCGAGGAGAGCACCCGATCCATCGAGACCTCCTTGGAGAACTGCGCGTTCGGGTTCTTGGCCGCGAACCGGTGGTTCTTGACCGCCACCAGCGCCCGCTCTTGCTCGGTCGTCCCGTGCTCGTGCTCATGACGGTCCGCCATCAGCGCGTACACGCCCGGGAACGTGGTCCCGGCCATGCGCTCCCACGCGGTCTCCCCGGAGACGCCCAGCCAGTACCCCTTCCGGTGGCCTGGCTGGTCGTTCATGCGCTCGAACCCGACCACGAGCGCGACGTCCGTATCCCCGGATTGGATCGCTTGCCGCGCCGAGCGCACCGCGTACCCGCCGCTGGCGCACGCGTTCTCGACCCTGTGCGCCGGGACCCCCCCCAGGCCGGGGACCTTCGAGACCCACGCAGCTTGGTTCCCCAGTTGGCCCCCGCCGAACCCGAGCGAGGCCCACCAGGCCTCCTGGACGCGCTCCGGCCCCACACCGGAACCCTCCAGCGCCTGTTCGATCACGGTCCTCACGGGGCCCTGCGAGGCGCCCTCCCAGGTCCCGAAAGGGCTCACGCTTGCTCCAAGGACGGCCACGTCCGTGCTCATCGGTGACCCTCGAAAGGGCCCCGGGCCCTTAAGCTCGCAGGCCCTGCGTCAGCGTCGGCGACGGCTGGCGAGGGCCGCCGAGAGGGCGGCCGCGGGCACGATCCAGGCGGGCAGCGGGATGCCGTTGCCCTCCTCGCCGCCGTCGGATCCGTCCCCGGCACCGCCGTCCTCACCGTCGTCCTGGTTGGGCTCCGCGTCGGCCTGCACGTTCACGCTCAGGGGGGCCAGATCCGAGGCCCCGGGGAGCGCGTTGGGTCCGCACGTTTGCGGGTCGGCCCCGTCGAACGTGGCTTCGATGTTCAACTGGGTGGAGAAGTCGCTGGTGGTCCCGCTGGGCGCCTGCACGTCCACGGTGACGCTTGACGTCTCCATGTACGGATCCTGCTCGAGGGTCGTGAAGTACAGGTTCGCCGGGATGGCGAATGTGATCTCGCTCTCGGAGACGCTGGGCACGACCCCGTCGGAGCCTTCAGCGGTCACCGCGACGGGAACGGCGGTCTCTTCGGCGCAGAAGAACTCCTCGGCCTGGAACGTGACGTCGACGCTTGCGCTCTGGGTCGCTCCACCCATCACGTCGACGGACTCGTTCGCATCGACGAGGACGCTTACATCCTGCGCCGCGGCCGTTCCGGCCAAGGCAAGCAGGAGAACCAACCCGGTAACCCCGATGGATCGTGAAAGCAACGGTTGCACCTGGCCGGGCAGGACCAAGGGGGCACTTGACGCTTGTGGATTTACCCTTCGAACGACGCGGCCCAGAGGACGGGCCTCACAAGGCGCGCTTGGCCTCGACCCGAGCCGGCATGGAGGGTCCCCCGTGAGCCTTGTCTGTGCGCTTGCTCGACGCGATCTCTCGCACCGGCACCCGCGACCGGCTCGTCGAGACGCTCTTGGACGCGCAAGAAGCTCCCTCGCGCGTGCAACGCGGCTTCCACGAGATGACGGACGACGAGGCCTAGCTCGAGCCGCGGGAGAGCTCGACCTCCGCGTGCCGCATGGACCCCTCGATCGGGGGCGCCTTCTTGCGCACGCGAACCGTCGCCTCCTCCCAAGAGAGCCCCTCCAGCGCGTCCAGGATCTCCCCCGCCAACCCCTCCAAAAGCGGGTGCTCGCCCTCGTCCACGACCGCTCCGATGCGCTCGTGCACCTCCCGGTAGTCCACGGTGCGCGAGAGCTTGTGCATGGACCCCTGCCCCAACGGGACCGAAAGCTCCACGTCCACCTCCACGTGCGCCCCCACCTCGCGCTCCTCGGGGCTGTGCCCGATGCTGCCGAAAAAGCGCATCCCCTCCAAGCGCAACCGGGCCGTCTCCGTCACGAGGCACCCTCCACGGCCTCGACCGTGCGCACCACGTCCAACGTAGCCCCCACGTCGTGCACGCGCAACACATCCACGCCCGTTCGAGCCGCCAACGCGGCCACCGCCAACGAGCCCGGCAACCGCTCCTCCACGTCCCGGTCCAGAAGCTGACCGAACATGGACTTGCGCGAGACGCCCAACAAGACGGGGTACCCCAACCGGGACAGCCAGCCCGAGGCGCGGATCAGGCGAAGGTTGTGCTCCAACCGCTTGCCGAACCCGATGCCCGGGTCCACCGTGATGTTGCCCCGCTCGACACCGGCGCTCATCGCGGCCTGGACCCTCTCCAGCAGGAACTCGGCCACCTCGGGCACGACCGCCTCATACGAGGGGGCCTCCTGCATCGTCTCCGGCATGCCCCTGCGGTGCATCAACACGAGATCTGCCTCGTGCTCGTGGACGACATCCAGAAGCTCCGGATCGTCCCGGCCGGCGCTCGTGTCGTTCACGATGCTGGCACCCGCCTGCAACGCTGCGCGAGCCGTGGAAGCACGGCGCGTGTCCACGCTGATGGGAACGTCCACTCGCTCTGCGAGCTCCTCCACGACGGGCACGACCCGCTCTTGCTCCTCGTCCGGGGGCACGGGTTTGCTTCCGGGTCGCGTGCTCTCGCCGCCCACGTCGATCAGATCGGCCCCGGCTTGAGCCATGCGAACGCCCGTTGCGAGGGCCTCTTCCCCGCTGGGCCGCCGGCTGCCGGGGTAAAAGCTGTCCGGGGTCGCGTTCACGATGCCCATCACGAGCGAGCGGCCCCGAGCTTCGCGCACGCGTCGGATCTCGCCCATGGGTGCTCAGTTGATCAGGTTCGGCGCCACGTCCCGCACGGCGCCGGCCAGGTAGAAGCTTCCGAACGCGAGCACGACGTCCTCGGGGTCCGCGGTGCCGAGCATCGTCTTGAGCGCCGTCTCGAGGTTGTGGACCGTGCGCACTCTGGAGCAGTGCCGGTTCGCTTCGCCCGCGAGCGCTTTCGCGTTCAGCCCCCGTTCGCCGCTGCCGGGGGGCTTGGTCACGAACACCTCTCGGGACTCGGGCGCGAGGATCTCCATCATGGTGGAGTAGTCCTTGTCGCGCAGGGACCCGAACATGATGTAGTACTCCTCGAAGTCCTGTTCCTGGAGGAAGGTTCGAAGCGTGCGCACCGCGTCCGGGTTGTGGGCGCCGTCCACGATGAACGCCGGGTTCTTCTGCAGCACCTCCATGCGGCCCGGAAGGAAGGTCTCCTCGATGCCCTGGGTGATGGCCTCGTCTGGAGCGTCTAGGCCTTGCTCGCGCAGGATGTCGAACGTGTGGATCGCGATGGCAGCGTTCGAGGCCATGTGCTGGCCCGGCATCCGGCTGGTGATCTCGCCGTAGCCCTTCTCGGGCAGGGTGAAGGTGATCCCGTCGAGCGAGTGCTCTTGGATCTCGGGGCGGCCCAGC
Source organism: uncultured Thermoplasmatales archaeon (assembly GCA_964581775.1). Classification (GTDB taxonomy): domain Archaea; phylum Thermoplasmatota; class SW-10-69-26; order SW-10-69-26; family SW-10-69-26; genus PWVY01. Next base: position 87,762 of record CAZOQA010000001.1, read on the forward strand.
GAACGAAGCACCTTGAGCGGAGCCCGTTGCTTGGCGGCCTCGGACCACACCGCCTTCAGGGCGAGGCCTTCTGCCCCGGTCACGACGGGGACGCCGTTGCGCATGACGCCCGCCTTCTCCCGCGCGATTTGCTCGTCCGTGTCCCCGAGCTGTTGCGCGTGTTCGATGCCCACGTTCGTGATGACGGTCACGGCGGGGTCTTGCAGCACGTTCGTGGCGTCCTTGGCGCCGCCCAGGCCCACCTCGATCACGGCGTAGTCTACGTCGACCTCGGCGAAGTGCACGAACGCCATCGCGGTGAGCGCCTCGAAGTAGGTCGGTTCGAGCTCTTTGGCCTCGGCTACGTCCAGGACGTGGTCGGCCAGCTTCGTGAACCGGTCCTCGTCGATGGGGTCCGCGTCGACGCGGATGCGTTCGGTGACCTCATGCACGTGGGGGCTTGCGTAGGTGCCCACGGTCTGACCGGCCTCGACGAGCATCGAGGAGAGGTATGCGCACACGGAGCCCTTCCCGTTCGTGCCGGCGACGTGCACGGCCTCGAGGGAGCGTTGAGGGTTCCCGAGCGCGTCGAGGAGGGCCTCAATCACGTCGAGCTCCAGGTTCATGTCTCGGTCTTTGAGCGCGTCCAACCGCTCGGTGAGGGAGTGTTGCTCGGCCATCACGATGTCACCTCAGGCACGAGGAGGCGTTGGTCAGGGAGATCCACGTCGCCTTTGATGCGGGCTTGGTCCCCGTCCACGTGGACGCGGCCTTCCGCGAAGAGACGAACGCTTGCGGGCAGGATCTCGTGCTCGGTCTCGAGGATGCGCTGGGAGAGCGACTCCTCGGTGTCGTCGGGGTGCACCGGGACGGCGGACTGCAGAAGGATGGGGCCATCGTCCACGTCCGTGGTGACGATGTGCGTGGAGGCGCCCGCGATGCGGACGCCTGCCTCGAGCGCCTGCCGTTGCGCGTCCAGCCCCTTGAAGGAGGGTAAAAGCGAGGGATGAACGTTGATGATGCGGCGTGGGTACGCGGAGACGACCCGTTCCGATAGGATGCGCATGAACCCGGCCAGCACGACCAGCTGGGTCCCCTCCTCGTCCAGGATGCGAACGAGCTCGTCCTCGAACGCTTCCTGGGGCCTCCCGTTCGGGTCCACGAAGCGAGCCTTCACCCCGAACCGTTCGGCTCGGTCCAGCGCGGTTGCGTCCTCGTTGTCGCTGAGCACGGTCTGGATGCTCGCGGGACCCAGGCGGTCCTCACGCTGGGCCTCCAGCAGAGCCTGGAGGTTCGTTCCGCGACCGGACGCGAGGACAGCGACGTTGAGCATCGAACCTTGACCGGTACACCCTTTAGGCCCATCGACGAATATACGTTTTCCTACTCCAGGGCTCAGAAGCCCCCTCGTTCACGTGAGAAGGTTTCTCACGCCTTGCGTGGGCAAACCATCATGCCCCCTGCCCCTTATGCCTCGGCGTGGGCATCGACCAGGTCGACCTGAACACGTTCCTCGAGGAGGGCCTCCCGGAGGCGCCCGACGACGTCACGCCCGAGACGGGCACCGTCGAGCACGCCATGATCGAGCCCGGCACCCTGGAGGACCGACCCTACCAGCGCGATCTCGCCGAAGCCTGCCTGGGTCATCGAAGCCTCATCGTGCTCCCCACTGGCCTCGGGAAGACCATCGTGGCGCTGCGAGCCGCGGCCGAGCTCCTGCAGCGGCGAGCCGGGAAGATCGTCATGCTCGCCCCCACCAAGCCGCTCGTCCGACAACACGAGGACACCTTCTCCACGTTCCTACGAGCCCGCGACATTGCCTCCGTAAGCGGCTCGATCCCACCCGACAAGCGCGCGTCCATCTTCCACGACAACCGCGTGATCCTCTCTACGCCCCAAGGCTTCCGGAACGACCTGGAGGCTGGACGCATCACGCTCGAGGACGTCGCGCTCTTGATCATCGACGAAGCCCACCGCGCCGTCGGCGGCTACGCGTACGTGCCCATCGGGCAACGCTTCCTTGAGGACAGACCCGACGGGACCCTCATCGGGCTCACCGCCAGCCCGGGCGGGGACCGCGAACGCATCCAAGAGGTCGTCGACCACCTCGCCATCACGAACGTGGAAGGACGCGACGCGGACGACCCCAGCGTGCAACCCTACGTGAAAGAGACCCGCGTCAAATGGGTCCGCGTGCCTCTTGACGAGACGCTTGAAGGCATCCGCTCCAAGCTGCAACAGGTCGTTGACGAGCGCGCCGAGACGCTCAAACGCGCCCGCTACCTCCCCCCCAAACCGTACGTCTCTCGCAAGGACGCGATCAAGGCCGGCAACAAGATTCGCGCCGAACTCGACAACGCCCGCAACAAGGGCCCGCTGTTCGGGATGCTGCACAACCAAGGCGTCGTGATGCAAGGCCTGCACGCGCTCGAGCTCGTCGAGACGCAAGGCATCCAACCTCTCCGTGACTACCTGACCCGTCAGTCCAAGGACCCTGGCTCGAAAGCCGCGCGCTCGTTCCTCGGGGACCAACGCGTCGCCGACGTGTTCGCCCAGGTCAAGGACCACGAAGGGCCCAGCCACCCCAAGATCAAGGCCCTGATCCAGGTCCTCGAGCGCGAGATCGACCAGAACCCCGACGGGCTGATCATCGTGTTCGCCCAGTACCGCGACACCATCCGCTCCATCGTGGGCGCGCTCGAAGAGGTCGGAATCCGCGCCGAGAAGTTCGTCGGGCAAGCAGACCGAGACGGCGACGACGGCATGTCACAAGACGAGCAGGAGACCGTTCTCGACCGGCTCCGCGAGGGCCGGTTCCGCGTGCTCGTGGCCTCCAGCGTCGCCGAGGAAGGGCTCGACATCCCCAGCGTGGACCTCGTCGTCTTCTACGAGCCCGTGCCCAGCGAGATCCGGCTGATCCAACGCCGCGGACGAACGGGTCGACAGCGACTGGGCCGGATGGTCGTGCTCCTCGCTGAGGACACCCGAGACGAGGCCTTCATGCACGCTGCGCAAAGCCGCGAGAAGAAGATGCGCCGGCTCGTGCGCGACCTCGAGTGACGCCGTGCGCCCTCCTGACAGCCCGGCTCCAAACGCTTTTAACCCGGATGCGGGTTCGGGTCTTCGCCGCGTAACCGCGGCACACCCTGGCCCGCGTAGGGTAGAGGTCATCCTCACGGCCTGTGGAGCCGTGGAGGCGGGTTCGATTCTCGCCGCGGGCCCTCAACATACCCCCAGCGGGGGCTCTTGGCTCACGTCTTCGCGAACACCAGGCCCGCGTCCCCATCCTCCGTGACCGGGACCGGCGCGTACTCGGCAGGATCCCACACGTACGCGCCCCCCACCTCGACGTCCACGTGGCTCAACACCCGCCGGTTCAACCAGGCATCGCGGGCGTAGCCCTGAGCGTTGTCCTGGTAATGTTGACCCGGCGCAACGGACGAATCCGCGTCGAAAGGAGCATTGGACGCCATCTGATCAGGCCTCCCCTACGCGTCTCTTCTCCATCCCTCATGAAACCTCTGTCAGGACCATCGAATCGTTGCATGAACCCTCCAAACGAGCGCTCCTCACGTCAACCGCACCAACACGCACGCCCTGGGCGCCTCCACGACGCACCACGCCGCCCTGGCCCCGGGTCCCGCCACGCGCTCTGACGAAGACGCCCTCACCCGCGCCACCGGCAACGAACGCGACGCCGCTCGCACGTGCTCGGCCCCCCACCCCGAGACCGCGGCCCGTCCCCCTTTATCCGGCTGGCACGACATCCCCCCATGCTCTTGCCGGGCAACGCTTGAGGCCTCTGACGCAACCATCGAAACGAGGCCCGGACGACCCCCCCGAAGGACCAAGCCGATGGGTTCTTCAGGCCGGTCCCGTTACCTGGCCACCGAGCGCGCCCGCGCGGCGCGCTCACGCGCGTGGAATCTCCCCATGGCTGACGACGAACCCCCCCTGCCCGACGCAGACGACGCCTACGGAGCCGCCAGCATCCAGATCCTCGAAGGGCTCCAAGCCGTGCGAAAACGGCCCGGGATGTACATCGGATCCACCAGCTCCCGAGGCCTCCACCACCTCGTCTACGAGGTCGTCGACAACAGCATCGACGAAGCCCTCGCCGGCTACTGCGATGCCCTCAGCGTAACCATCCACGAGGACAACAGCGTCACCATCCGCGACAACGGACGAGGCATCCCCGTCGAGGAGCACCCCAAGTACGAACGCTCCGCGCTCGAGATCGTCATGACCGTCCTCCACGCAGGGGGCAAGTTCGACGAGAAGGTCTACCAAGTAAGCGGAGGCCTGCACGGCGTTGGCGTGAGCGTGGTATGCGCGCTCACCGAATGGCTCGAAGCCACCGTCTACCGCGAGGGACGCATCCACCAACAACGCTACGAACGCGGCGTCCCCACCGGGCCCGTCGAAGACATCGGCGCCACCGACGAAAGCGGCACCCAGATCACCTTCCGCCCCGACCCTGAGATCTTCGACGACATCGACTACGACTTCCTGACCCTGTCCACGCGCATGCGAGAGCTCGCCTACCTCAACCAAGGTCTCGAGATTACGCTCACCGACGAACGCGACGACAAACAAGAGGTCTACCACGCCGAAGGCGGCGTCGCCGAGTTCACCGAATGGCTCAACCGCAACAAGGATCCCATCACCAGCGAGATCCTCGCCTACAGCGACCGCGACAAAGGCGTCGAGGTCGACGTTGCTCTCCAATGGACGAAAGGCTACAGCGAGAGCGTCCACAGCTTCGTGAACAACATCAACACGCACGAAGGCGGCACGCACCTCACCGGGTTCAAGACCGCGCTCACGCGCGTGATGAACCGCTACGCAGAAGAGGAAGGCCTCCTCGACGACGAGTTCAGCCTCAAGGGGGAAGACTGCCGGGAAGGCCTCAGCGGCGTCATCAGCGTCAAGGTGCCCGAACCCCAGTTCGAAGGCCAAACCAAGACCCGCCTCGGAAACAGCGAGGTCAAGGGCATCACCCAAAGCATCACCAACGACTACCTCTCCACCTGGTTCCTCGAACACCCCAGCGCGGCCGACAAGATCGTCCAACGCGCCGTCGAAGCCGCCCGGGCCCGCGTCGCCGCCAAAGAAGCCCGCGAGCTCACCCGCCGCAAAGGCCTGCTCGAATCCACAAACCTGCCCGGCAAGCTCGCAGACTGCACCACGCGCGACCCCGCCAAGAGCGAACTCTACATCGTCGAGGGCGACAGCGCCGGCGGCAGCGCCAAGCAAGGCCGCGACAGGGACTTCCAAGCCATCCTCCCCCTGAGAGGGAAGATCCTCAACGTCCAGAAAAGCCGCCTCGACCGGGCGCTCAAGAACAACGAGATCCAGGCCCTCATCACGGCCATCGGGACCAGCATCGGGGAAGAGTTCGACCTCGACAACCTACGCTATGACAAGCTGATCCTCCTCACAGATGCGGATGTGGACGGCGCCCACATCAGGACCCTGCTCCTGACGTTCTTCTGGAACCACATGCGCCCCCTGATCGAGGAGGGCCACGTGTACATCGGCATGCCGCCTCTGTTCCGGGTCCGCAAGGGACAGAAGAGCGAATACGTCTACTCTCAAGCGGAGAAGAACCGTCTCATGGAAGAGTGGGGCTCTGGCGCGACGGTCCAGCGCTTCAAGGGGCTGGGCGAGATGAATCCCGAGCAGCTTTGGGAGACCTGCATGGACCCTGAGACGCGCTCGCTAGGCCTCGTGCGGGCTGAAGAGACGGTCCAGGCCGAGCAGTTGTTCGACATCCTGATGGGGGACAAGGTCGAGCCTCGCCGCGAGTTCATCATGGAGCATGCGGACGAGGTCGAGGTCCTCGACGTGTGAGCATCAGCCCCGGTGGAGGGCTTCGTCCCGGTTGTCAGGGGATGCGTCCGTGCTGGTGACATCTTGGAGCCGTTGGACCCCGTCGACCGTTTCGATGACGCGCGCGACGGCGTCTGGGACCAGCTCCTTCCAGCAGCCGTCGTCGCGCACCATGCGGTTGCGAACGCGCGTGGCCTCGTACCGGTCTCGTTCGACGAGATCGAACGATCGCACCTCGTACCCGGCTTCCCGGAACAACCGCGTGGGCAGCGGGTTGTTCATGTAGCACACATCGAAGGGGGGCACGAACGTTTCCACGTGGCTGACCCACAACGAGTTGCGGTGGATGTCGGGTACGGGGATGATGGTGGCTTCGAGGCCTGCCTCGACGAGGCTTTCTTCGATCATCCACACGCGCTCGCCGGCCGTGAAGGGGTTCTCGAAGCTGTGGGAGTATTGGCTGGATCCGACCACGATGAGCAGCCGGGCCACCTCGCTCGTGATGTCCTCGATCACGCTCATGTGGCCCTTGTGTAAGGGTTGGAAGCGTCCGAGGAACAAGGCGCGGGCGCCCATCGTCTCGGCCAGGCGACCGGTGATAGAAACCTGCTTCGGAACCGCGCCCGGTTGGAGCCCGGGTCAGGGTCGAATCACGAGCTCGTACGTGGCGACCGTGGCTCCGTCTTCGTCGGTGACGATGACCTCGAACTCGTCGCCGGGTTCAGCCACGGTCCCCGAGGAGGATGAGGTCCACGTGAACACCGCGTTCGAGGCGGACCCGGAGAGCGGTTCCTCGGCCACGACCACGTCGTTTTTCAGCACGAGGCCGTGGTAGACGGGCTGCGATCGGTCCAGATCGAGGGCCGTTTGCGGGGCATCCTCTTCCCACCAGGCGTCCGCTTGGGAGAGGTCTCCGCTGGTCAGCACGATCTGCATGACGATGCCGCCGGAGCCCTCGCTGGCGTGCAGCTCGGAGCGGGTGTCGGTGGAGGCGATGCAGCCGGCCGTGAGGCTGGCCAGGGTCAGGCAGGTGGCGGCTGCGAGAGCCCGGCGTGTCGACGATCGCACAAGAACCCCGAGCGCGGCACCCGGCATTTAACGGTTGCGCTGGTGTGCCCGTTGCGTCGGGTCGTCCCTGATAAGGTTAAGCTGCACCCGTCGGTTGTCCGCCGCCGACGTCGCTTTCTCGCGAGCGTCCGGTGCTCTTCGTGATCGCCTCGGCCAGGCGGGTCATCAGGGATTGCTTCTCCTGGCCCACAAGCACGTGTTCCATGACCTCGTCAAGGGTCTCGCAGGGGATGACCTCGATCTTGTCCTGGTACTCCTCGCTCAAGAGCACATCGTCCTCGTTGGCCTTCGGGATCACGACCTTCTTGATCCCGGCCGCCGCGGCGGACTCGATCTTGGGTGTGACACCGCCGACAGGGAGAACCTCGCCGCGAACGGACAACGAGCCCGTCATGGCCACGGACTGGTCCACGCCCAGGTCCTCGAGCGCGCTGATCACGGCCGTCGCGACGCTGATGCTCGCGGAGTCACCCTCGACGCCTTCGTACGTGCCGATGAACTGGATGTGCACGTCCAGGTCGCTCATGTCCACGCCCGTGTACTTCTTGACGAGGGCGGAGACGTTCTGAACGGCCTCTTCGGCGATCTCGCCGAGCTTGCCGGTGGCGATGACGCGGCCTTCGTTCTTGCTCTGGGCGGGTGTGACCTCGGCCACGATCGGCAGCATCAGCCCGCTGGGTTCGCCGACTTGGTCTCCGCCCATCACGGCGAGCCCGTTGACGCGCCCGATGGCGTCGCCTTCCGTTTTGAAGGATCGGTAGTCCTGTCGGCGCGTGATGGTTTGATCCGCGATCTGTTGCTCGAGCGAGCGGGAGACGCGCTTGGCCCGTTGGACGTGTTGGCTGGTCACGATGGGGGCCTTCTCTTCGACGGCGACGTCTCCGGCCACGCGGACGAGCCCGCCCAGCTCGCGCAAACGGAGCGTAAGCCGGCCCTTGCGGCCGCTTCGGCGTTGGGCTTCACGGAGAAGCTCCGTGATGGCACCGGTGTCGAAGTGCGGGATCTTGCCGTCTTTGGAGACCTCTTGCGCGATGAACCGGACGAGCTTTGCGCGGTTCTCGTGCGTGTCCGGCATGTCCGAGTTCATGTACACCTCGTACCCGTACCCGCGGATGCGGGACCGGAGGGCGGGGTGCATGCCTTGGTTGAGCGGGTTCCCGGGTTGGCCCTCGATCGCGTCGAGGTTCCCGCTGGCGACCAGGATGAAATCGCACGGGACGGCCTCGGTTTTGACCATGGCGCCGCTGGAGCGTTCGGACTGACCGAGGATGCTGAACTCCTTCTCTTGGAGCGCGGTCAACAGCTGCTGCTGGCTCTCTTGGCGCAGCGTGTTGATCTCGTCGATGAAGAGCACGCCTTTGTGCGCTTTGTGGATGGAGCCGGGTTCGACGCGCTCGTGGGCGGGGGTCCCGAGGCCGCCGGATTGGAAGGGGTCGTGGCGCACGTCCCCGAGCAGGGCCCCGGCGTGGGCGCCTGTGGCGTCCTCGAACGGGGGTGTGGTTCGTTTGTCGTTGGCGACGAGCAGCTTGGGCACGCTTTGGGACTCGCGCGAGCCCATCTGTCGCATGACGAGGAACAGGATGGCGGCGGCGATCACGCCCACGAGGAGCACGGTCACGTCCCGCGTTTGGAGGAAGTAGAGGAACGCGAACGCGCCGATCGCGAGCATGATGAACAGTTGCAGCGTGGCTTTGCGCTCTTCGCGCTTTTGGGCCTCGGCCTTCTGCGCGTTCACAATCTCTCGGCCTTTTCCCGAGGGGACGACCCGGATGCGGGGGTTGTTCTCGTCGTCCTGGTTGGGGTAGACGATGACGTCCTCAAGCTCCTCGGGGGGCAAAAGGGCCGACATGGCTTGCGCCAGCATGGATTTGCCCGTGCCGGGGTCGCCGATCATCATGACGTGGCGTCGCTGCTCAGCGGCCTTCTTGACCACTTCGACGGCCAGCTCTTGACCGATGACCTGGTCGACGAGCTTGTCGGGGATCTCGATGTCGCTGGTGGACTCGAAGGATTGCCCTTCCACCCAGTCGTCCACCGGGATCTTGACGACCGCTTCCTGCTCTCGGTCGTCGTCGGCGGGTGGGGCGTCGCCAGGGGGTGTTTGGTTCGGAGCCATCAAACGATCCTCGGCGAGCGGGTCGGCGCGTCCTCTCTGTCTCTCGAGAGGGGGCTTTAACCTTCCGACCGCTGCACGTATGAAGTAACAGGGCCCCGCATAAAAGCCTTCCAGGCAAGGACGGTCCGCCCACGCGCCCCTCCCGCAAGGGCCGCGCGCGGGCCCGTCGGTTTTAACCGGGCGAGCCTATCCCCTCCTCGATGCACGTCACGGCGGCGCCTGGGCGGGCCCTCCTCGCTCAAGAGCTAGCAAGCAAGCTGGATGCGGAGGCTACCACATACGAGCGGTCCACGTTCCCGGATGGGGAGATCCACGTCCGTCTGGCGGAAGAGGTGGACGGCCCGGTCGTCGTGCTCGCCGACGCCCGGCCCAACGAGCGCTTGGTGGAGGCTCTGCTGGCCGCGGACGCGGCCTTGGAAGCGGGGGCGAGGGAGCGGATCCTGGCCGTTCCCTACCTGGCGTATGCCCGCCAGGACCGGGTTTTCGAGCCGGGGGAGGCGGTGAGCGCGAGAGCGGTGAACCGTGCCTTGGGGACCGCTGCGGATGCGCTGTGCACGGTCGACGTGCATGCCGAGGCCGTGTTGGAGCATTTCCCGGGCCCGACCGCGGACGCGAAAGCGATCCCGGAGCTTGCCGAGGAGCTTGGCGAGCTCGGGGTCGAGCTCGTGTTGGCTCCGGACGAGGGGGCTCGCTCCTTGGCCGAGGGCGTGGCTGAGCGGTTGGAGATCCCGCACGATCACCTCGTCAAGACTCGGCATTCGAGCAGGGAGGTCTCGATGGAGCCGAAGGATCTGGACGCGAGCGGGGCCCGCGTCGCGATCGTGGACGACATCATCGCGACGGGTGGAACGATGGCCACCGCCACGGGTCATCTGTTGGAGGCGGGCGCGGAGCGCGTGCTCGTCGCTGCGACACACGGCGTGTTCGCGTCCGGCGCGGACAAGCGCTTGGAGGATGCGGGCGTGGATGAGATCATCGTGACGGACGCGATCCCGTCCGAGCGGTCGTCGGTGTCGTGTGCGGGGGCTATCGCGCGCGGCGTATCGCGGCTGTTATCGCGGTGACGAGCATCGTGGCGAGCACGGGGACGCCGGGCGCGTCTTGTTGTTCGTCTGAGGGGGTCGGATCGGGGTCGTCGGGGGCGGTCACGTTGAAGGTTGCGTGGGCGAGGAGGGTCCCGTTGGGGGCCAACGCTTCGACGCGGTGGACGCCTTCGTCCTGGGGGGCCAGCGTGTGCGTGAACGTGCGCCATTGGCCCCCCTGGACGGGATGGTCTTGCTCGAACTGGGGGACGCCGTCGAGGTGCACGGTCACGGGCCCGTGGTAGGGAGCCTCGCCGGTGTTGTTGATCCTGGCGCCGAGGGTCACGTTCTCGGCGTCGTCGGGTTCGCGGGGCCAGATGTCGAGCGTGACGTGGGGTTCGGCGGGGCGAACGACATCGATGTCCAGGGTGGAGTCTTGCACGCGGAGGCTGTACGAGCCGCGGGGTTGGGGGTCCACGTCAGCGCTGGCTTGGACGCTTGCGCCGGCTGGGAGCGTGGCTTTGAGCGTCCCGTTTTGCGTCCCGTCGACGAGCACAGGGAGCTCGACGGTGGTCTCGCGCGTGTCGAGGTTCGTCAAGGCGACGCGGACGGTGAAGGGTTGCTCGGCCACCACCGGGGAGGGGTCGGTGTCGAGCAGGCGGATGGCGGCCTCGCCCGGGAAGAGGCCTCCGGCGCGGGGAACGTCGGTCCCATACACGTAGCGGTCGAAGAACGCGGTCAGGGAGGTTCCTGTGACCTCGTGGATCACGTCCTCGAGGTCTTGGTTGGTGAACCGGTCGTCGCCCCAGGCGTTTCTCCCTTGCTCGGCGGTGGCCTCGTTGGTGTGGCGGAGCACGTCGGCGAGCGTGTACTCTTGGCGGGTGGCGTCGCGGATCTCGTCGTTGAGCGCGGTCACGACGACGGCGCCTTTCTCGTACGCGGCCCGCTCGTTCCCGCTTCCGTACACGGCCGTGCGGAGGTCGACGCCGTGCTGGGTCGTGGCTTCGTCGTGCGTTTCCTCGAGCCAGTCTAGGGCCTCCTGCCGAGTGGTGAGCCCGCTTGCGACCTCGAGCAGCTTGCCGTGGACCTCGGCGGTGCCTTCGGCCAGCCAGATGGTCGCGTCGGGGCCTCGGGAGAACTGCCAGCCTTGGTAGGCGTGCACCATCTCGTGCGCGACGATGCTCTCGTCGGCGTCCGCGTGCAGGAACACGCCGTCGGGGCTGGCTAGGCCTCCGCGGAACATGGGATCGGGGCCGACCACGATGAAGCGCTGGTGGACGACCTCGCTGTACAGGCCGGTCAGGAATTCGCGCGCGGTGAGGAGGATCTGTTCGGTGTGCTCGGCCTCTTGCGCGTGCTCGGTGCGGACGATGCGGTAGGGGTCCTCATGGTCGCCCAGGCGGATCTCTTCGAGGTCGTCGTCTGCGACCAGGAACCCTCGGGGGATGGGGGTTCCGGTCTGGAAGGACCGTTCGCCGCTTTCCTCCCAGGGGCCCGCCACGGTCCAGCCCTCGGGCGCGCGGACGGTGAGCGTGGTCTGGAAGGAGGGCTCGGGGGGTTGGAAGTTGTAGCGGATGCTGGGGACCATTTGACCGGCCCGGACGATGGCGAACTCCTCGCCCACGTAGCTGGTGTGACCTTCCCCTTCGAACGTCTGGGTGCTGATCTGACCGTCCGAGGTCCAGGAAGCCTTCGCATTGGGGGTGGCCTCCAGGTCCGCCACGGCCCATTGGGCTCCGGGTTCCCAGTCCCAGTCTCCCTCGAGCGTGGGTTCCCCCTGCAACCGGTCCAGGTTCCCGAACCCGAGCTGGAGCGTGGCCAGGTTGGCGCGGTCGGTGACCTCGAGCTCGATGTCCACGTTCCCTTCGCTCGGGTCGAGCACGAACTCGAGCTCGAACCGGGGCTCCTGGCTGGATGGTTGCGCCTCGGCGCTGGCTGGGAGGGCGACGAGGAGGGTTACCAGGCTGGCCACGATCAGGACCCGGCGCACGGTGCCCTCGACGGGCAGGCCTTTGAAAAGCGTTGTGAAGAACCCCCTACAGGCCAGGGAGGGCAGGGAGGCATCGAAGAAGCCCCGGACCGAGCCCGCAACGGACTAATAGGAGGAGTAGCATCCCGGCGCACCCTCCTTAGAGAAGGGGAGGCCCCCGTCAGGTGATCGAGGGCATGACCACGGCTAGGAAACGGCTGTTCATCATCGCGCTGCTCGTCCTCACGGTCGCGGCAGGGTTCACGCTCCGCACGGCGCTGAACTACGACGCCGCCACCCCGGAAGAGGGCGAGTTCCTGCTCTCCGGGAACGACCCGTACTACTACGCGCATGCCGTGGAACACATCGTCGAGAACTGGGAGACCCTGCACTTCGACGAGATGATCAACTTCCCCCTAGGCTCCGTCAACCCGAACCCACCGCTGTACATGTGGAGCGTGGCCATCGGTAGCGAAGCCATCAGCCTGTTCACCAGCGACGACACCGCGATGTGGTTGTCGATCCTGTACTCCCCGGCCTTCTGGGGGGCGCTCACCATCCTGCCAGCGTACTTCATCGGCCGCGAGTTCGCGGGCCGATGGGGAGGGCTCTTCGCAGGGTTCCTCGTGGCCACGAGCCCCGAGCACATCAGCCGATCGAGCCTCGGGTTCAGCGTGCACGACCCGATGTTCCTGTTCCTGGCAGCCACGGGGATGTATTTCATCATCCGGGCGCTCAGGCTGGTGGGAACCCCGTCCCACCATACGAGCATCAAGAACGTCTGGAGAGACTACCCTGATTGGTTCTCCACGCACCGAAGCGCCGCGGGCGCGGCCCTGATCGCCGGCGGGTTGTTCGGGGGCGTGGCTCTCACCTGGAAGGGCTTCCCGTACCTGTTCGCCGTCCTGTTGGCGTACGCAGGGTTGCAATTCCTGATGAACCACTGGCGCGGCAAGGACGTGGCCCGTCCCCTGTACGTGCTTGGCACCGTCGCCGTCACCGCGCTCGTCATGGCGCTCCCCTATTACGCGGTCTTCGATCTGATCCGCTTCTGGTACCCAGGCCTTTACCTCGTCTCGGCCTTGCTCGTCATGGGCCTTTTCTTCCTCTCCGTGCAGCGCTACCCGGCCGTGCTGGTGCTACCCGGGTTGCTCGTCGTGGGTGGCGTCTTCGCGGCCATCATGTTCCTCATCTTCCCGGACATCAGCGCGGCCCTGTTGAACCGCTTCGTGTACTTCCAGGACAACCGCCTCTACCAGACGATCGCTGAGGCGCGGCCCTCGGGCGTCACGGAGCTCTCCTTCGCTGTGGGGCCGATCCCGTTCTTCCTGTACATCACCGGGTTCTTCTGGCTGGTCTACAGGATCTGGGACGCCGCACGCCCTGCAGAGGTGTTCTTCCTGGCGTGGGTGGCCGTGGACATGTTCATGGCCATCAGCGCGGTGCGATTCCTGTTCACAAGCTCCGTGACCATGGCCACGCTGGCAGCCATCACCCTGATCTGGCTGATCCGAGCCATGGATCTGCCAAGCATCGCAGAAGGCTACAAGCTGGCCGGGGGCGGATGGCGAGGCATCCGGCGCTCCACGAACCTCATGCACGTGGTCCTTGTCCTCTTCATTGGGCTTTTGATCCTGATCCCGAGCGCCGTCATCGCCGTGGACGCGGCCATCCCCTCGGATTACTCCCGCGAGAGGGCGCAGGAGGCGCAGGCGCAAGCCTTCCAAGCCGCGAACCAAGAGGCCCACGCGCAGGGCCTCTCGGACGAGGCCATCCAGGACGTCCAGCAAGCTCTCAACCAATCCCGCAACGCGGAGGACTTCCGCAACCAGTTAAGCGACCTGCGCTTGCAGCACGGGTTCAGCCAGCAAGCCGCGGACGCGATCTTCGGCGCGGCAGAACCGCACCTGGAAACGATGGGCTGGTACACCATGCGGCTGGGTGCGTTCGGTCAAAGCTTCTTCCCTGCCAGCTGGGACTCCGCGCTGGGCTTCCTAGCCTCGCAGGATACGGACGAGGAGCCCGCGGACCGGCCCGCCGTGATGACGTGGTGGGACTACGGGCACTGGACCATCGCCGTCGGCGATCACCCCACCGTCGCGGACAACTTCCAGAACGGGTTCCGCACCGCAGGCAACTTCCTCGTCGCGCAAAACGAGACGCACGCCATCCAGATCATGGGCGCCCGGTACGCGGAAGCCCTCGACGAAGGCACGTACGTCGAAACGCTCACCGACCGCGGCATCAGCCAAGACCGCGCCGAGTTCATCCAGAGCGAGTTCCGCGCGGAGCGCTACCCGTTCATCCCGTTCTCCGAGGATCAAGACGAGAACCGAGCCATCACGACCGACTGGTACGACGAGATCGAGGAGATCCATGGGGGCGAGATCCGGTACGTCATCACCGACAACCGCATGCTCCCCATCGACAACCCCCAATCGCAGCGCATCGAGAACCCCAGCATCTTCTACGCGCCCGTCACCCTCGCCGGGGAAGACCCCGACGATTACGTGGAGACGAGCCTCGTCGACATGACCACGGGCGAGAAGATGACCGAGCAGGAGCTCCAACAGCTGCAACGGGAGGCCCCCGCGGAGGAGATCAACGTGGGCGAGCGCCTGTTCTACAAGGCATCCTTCTTCGAGTCCATGTACTACCGGACGTTCGTGGGCGTGCCCGCAAGGGAACCCATCCAGCAGGGCGGCCAAACCTTCCCGATTCCGTTCACGATCGACGAGTACCCCGAGTTCTACAACTCTGACCGGCAGATGCTGTTCTCGCAAAGCCCGGAGGTCAGCGGGCTGGCGCTCACACAGGAGACCGCGCCAGGGTTCGGGCTCGACAACTTCCGCCTCGTCTACGGGAACAACGACGTGCGCGTTCTCGAGTATACGCCCGGCGCCACCATCGACGGGACCGTCACGCTCGATGGGGAGCCCCTCGACGGCGTGCGCGTGACCGTGTTCGACGACGCGGGCGAGATCGTGCACAGCATCAACCCCGACTACTTCGACCGGCAAGACCGTGGGCCCTCCGATCTGGACGTGCCCCACGACAGCACGATCACCGGTGACGCGGGAGCCTACGAGCTGACCAGCATCTTCGGGGACGACCGCGGCGTCGACGTCCGCGTGACCATGATGCCCGACGACAGCTCTAGCGCCATGTTCCAGGGTGGCTTCGGCGCGCAACCCATGGCGCCCAACCCCAGCCCCGACGACGAAGAAGGCCAGGACGACCGCATCACCGAGATGCAAGCCCAGGGCCCGCAGCCCCAGCAGCCCGCCCAGCAACAGCCCGCCCAACAACCTCAGATCCCCATGCAGCCCGGGGCCGGGATCCCCGGTGCCGGCGCCACGCAAGCCATGGAGATCGCAAGCGAACGCATCAACATCACGCCCGAGCAAGCCGAGCAAGGCGAACGGTTCACGATCGATTTCGACATCCAACCCGCCAACCTCACCGGCGTCACGTTCCACGACGCGAACGCGAACGGGGAACGCGACGACGGCGAGGCTCCCGTCGGGGACGTCGAGCTGAACCTGCAAGGGAACAACGTGACCAGCAGCGCCCAAGGCGACTACAGGTTCGAGGGGCTGATGCCGGGCGAGTACCAGATCGGCGTCCAAGCGGACGGCTACGAGGTCGTCCCCGGCACGACGACCGTTCAGCTCGAGCCCGGCGAGACGATCGAACACGACGTGCCCCTCGCGCACGAGCCGGTGGAAGTCAACGGGACCCTCGTGGACCACACCCAGAGCCCCGTCGAGGGGCTCAACGCAGAGTTCGTTCCCGCGTTCGAGAACGGCACGGCCGAGGCCGGGTTCGCATCGAGCGGGTCGGACGGCACCTTCACGACGGAGCTTCGCCCCGGGACGTACGACGTGCAGGGCAACGGGACGCCCGCTGGGGGGAATCAGACCCTCGAGATCCACCGCGTCGAGGTGCTAAGCGGGGACGGGGCTCGCGTCACGGACGAGGGGTACCTCGAGATCGATCCCCAGGCGCAGGATGTGGAGATCCGCGTGCACGCGCAGCCCGAGTAGCTACGAGCGCTCGGCCACGGCCTGGAACGCCTCAACGGCCTCGTCCACGTCGCTGGTTCGAACGTCCTTGTGCAGGACCGCGCGCACGTGATGCTCCCGCATCATGCCGTCCACGCCCACCCCCTGCTTGGCCAAGCGCTTGGCGAACGCGCTTGCGGTCAGGCCCAGCCCGGAAACATCCACGAACACCAGGTTCGTCTCCACGCGGTCCACGTCCACGGAGAGCCCCTCGATCCCGTCTACGGCCCGGGCCAACCGCTTCGCGTTGTCGTGATCCTGGGGCAACCGCTCGGGCCCCTTCTCGAGCGCGATGAGGCCCGCGGCGGCAAGGTGCCCGGCCTGTCGCAGGCCGCCGCCGAGCAGGCTCTTGGCGCGAGCGGCGTCATCGATGAAGGACCGGCCCCCGGCCAGCACGCTTCCCACGGGCGCCCCCAGCCCCTTCGAGAGAGCGACCATGACGCTGTCCGCATGCTGAGCGAACGCGCTGACGGGTTCGTCGCGGGCCGCGGCCGCGTTGAAAAGGCGCGCCCCGTCCAGGTGAACCGGCACCTTGTGCTCACCCGCCAGCTTGCTCGCCTCTTCGAGGTAGTCAAGGCCCAGCACGGTTCCGCCGTGGTGGTTGTGCGGCTCCTCCAGGCACACGAGCGCCGTCTCGGGCTTGATCGAGGGGCCTCCCGCGGGCCGGAGGTGCTCTTCCAGGAGGTCGAGCGGGATGCGGCCGCCGTCTCCTGGGAGGGGCCGGGCTTGGGCGTGCGCGACGCGGGCGATGCTCGAGGACTCGTACAGGATGACGTGCGCGGTTTCCTCCGCAAGGACCTCGGGCCGCTCGGTGTCCTGGGTCCACGCGATCAGGGAGGCGAGGTTCGCCATCGTGCCGCTTGGGAAGAACAGCGCGGCCTCCTTGCCTAGCACGCTGGCGGCCTCCTCCTGGAGGCGGTTCACGGTTGGATCTTCTCCGAGCGCGCTGTTGCCTACGTCGGCGTTCGCCATGGCGTGCCGCATCTCGTCGGTGGGCAGCGTCATCGTGTCCGAGCGAAGGTCGATCCGCGGCGGCATCGAGGCAGGAATGAGGTTCCTGGGATGAAGGTTGCCGCCGTCGACGGTCAAAGGCGCGCCTGCGTCATATCGGCCAGGTGCTCGCCGAACGGGAGAGAGCAGGTGAGCCCTGGGCTGATCCCGTTGAGAACGTGCACCGAGCGGCCATGTTCCCGGACGACGAGGTCGAGCACGAGCTCGCCCTCGCGGGAGACCATCTGGGCCCGGTTGCCCGCGTAGCTTCGGACCAGATCCTTGGCCTCCACGCTGGGCACCAGCGAGCTAGCGGCCTTGGCCAGGGCGCGAAGCGACAGGCTCCGTTTGACCTCGCGCGAGATCAGGGACCGGATCTTGGAGCTCATCACCAGCCGGTAGAACCCGGGCCACGTGAAGAGGCTCCACGCGTCCCGGGCGTTGACCCCCCAGAACGAGTACGCCTCCCGGCCGAACGCGAGCATGGCCCCCGGGCCCACGATGACGCGACCGTCCACACGGGGCGAGACGTGCACGCCCAGGAACGGCAGCTCGGGGTCCGGAGGCGGGTACACGTGACGCGAGACAACGTCCTGTTTCGCCGGTACCAGCTCCGCGTAGAACCCCCTGAACGGGACCACCCGCATATCCTGGCAAAGCTCCCCCGCGATCCGATCCGCGAACAACCCCGCCGCGTTCACGAACCCATCCGCTCGCAGCGTCCCCTTCGTAGTCCCCACGTGGACGCCCCCTTCGTCCTGCTCCCACCCCGTCACGCGCGTGTCGAACAAGAACCGCGCGCCCGCCCCGATCGCATCGCCCACCAGCGCGTGCACGTACCCGCGCGCATCGAAGCTCGCGTACGATGGGACGTGGACGCCCCCGATGCCCCCCACGGCGGGCTCAAGCTCCCGGACCTCCTCCCCGTCCACCCAGAACGCCTCGACGCCGTTGGCCTCCGCACGATCCAAGACGCCCCGCAGCCGCGCCTGCTCGTCGGAGTCTCGAGCGACCACGAGCAACCCGTCCTGGCTGACGGCCACGCCGCGATCCTGACAGTACTCGATCAACCGCTTGGACCCCTCCGTGGCGAACCGGGCCTTCGTCGAGCCTGGCGGATACTGGTACCCCGCGTGCACGACCCCGCTGTTGCGCCCGCTCTGATGCAACGCCGGCCCCGACTCCTTCTCCACCACGGTCACCTCCAACCCACGCCGCGCCAGAGCCCTGGCCGTGCTCGCGCCGACCGCGCCCGCGCCCACGATGATGACGTCCGCGTCCTCGCCCACATCGCCGCAACTCGACGCTGGCTTTTAGCCCTGGGCATGGCCGGCGTCGATAATGACAAGAGGGGGGCCGCGTTGTTGGGGTCGAGGACGCACCATGGCTGTCGAGGAGCCCCCCGAAGAGGCCCAGGAGTACCCCGTCAAGCGAGGGCACAAAGCGGACACGAACCTCCGCAAGGTCATGGAGGAGACCTTCGGCGAAGCGCGCGAGGTCGAGGACCGGACCGCAGAGCATGAGGAGGACGAGTGGCTTCAAGCCTCGTTCGGCCTGATCCGCAACATCCAAGCCCGCTACTACAAGAAGTCGAGCCTTTGGGTCATCAACGACCAGAAGGGACCCAAGGAGATCGACTTCGCGAGCGAGGCCGACGACATCGAGGCCACGCGCAAAGCTTGGAACCAGTTCCTGCACGACGCGACGGGATACACGGCGAAGGAACGCTCCAAGAAGATGAAGGAACGGGCCAAGGACACCTGACGCGGCTCGACGCCGTGGACCGCGCCCCGGGTGGGAGCGGTCGCGGGGGCTTAGACCCATGCTTTTGGCCTCGATCCTCGCCATCCTGCTCGCCATCGCGGCCCTCGTGGGCCTCGCGGACGCGCTGTACTTCGTGGGCGTCACGTACGGGCTCTTGAGGCCGGATGCGTCGTGGATCCCGCGCGTGTGCCAGATGAGCGAAGACACCTGCGCGACCATCACCGAGACCCGGTACGCACGCGTGTTCGGGCTGCCCAACGCCGTGTTCGGCGCCGTCTGGTACCTGATCGTGCTTGGCCTGGCCGGCGTGGTGCTTTCGCGCGGGAGCTTGCCATACTGCACGTTGTTCCTGCTCGCCGCCGCCGGCGTGGTCCTGTTCAGCGTGTACCTGATCTGGGCGCTCGTGCAACGCTTGGACGTGTTCTGTCCCCTTTGCTACCTGGGCCACGGGCTCAACTTCAGCATCATGGTCCTCCTCGGCGCAGCCTGCATCCTGCTTTGATCCAGCCTCCAGGCTTATCCCTGTCAAGCCCCTACGAGGGGGACGCATGCCCGTGGAGAACGTGATCCCTCCCACGCCCGCCGAGGACGAGAACTGGTGGGACGACGATCCCACGCTCCAACGCTTCCTGGCCCAGTACGTGGACGAGGCGACCCTCGACGCGGCCCGCGACAAGCTCGAGACGATGGGGCGCCTGGCTCCAGGCAAGATCGACGCGTGGGCCCGACGCGCAGACGCGAACCCGCCCACCCTTCACCGACGATCCCCCACGGGCGAGCGCGTGGACCGCGTCGAGTACCACCCCGCCTACCGCAACCTGCAACGGGCCGCGCGCGAGCACGGGGCCTTCACGCTCTCCTGGCACCCCCTCGCCGGACACGAGCGCGCCCCTCGCGTGATCACGTTCGCGCTGGGGTACCTCTACGCGCAAGCCGAAGCCGGGTACTACTGCCCCGGCTGCATGACCGACGGCGCCGCGTTCGTCATCGACCGCCATGCACCCCAAGAGGTCCGGGATCTCTACCTTGACGGGTTGACCTCGCAGGACCCTTCGAAGGGGTTGGAAGGCGCGATGTACCTCACCGAGAAGAAGGGAGGAAGCGACGTGGGGGCCGGCACCGAGACCACGGCCGTGCAAACCGAGGACGGGTCATGGCGGTTGACGGGGGAGAAGTGGTTCGCCAGCAACTGCACCGCGGACGTGGCCCTGGCCCTGGCCCGCATGCCGGACGCGGACCGCGACGAGGGAACACAGGGGTTGGGCCTTTTCGCGCTGCCACGGCGCCTTCCGAACGGGCAAGGGAACCCGGGCCTGAAGATCGCGCGCCTGAAGGACAAGCTCGGCGTCAAAAGCATGGCCACGGGAGAGATCGTGCTCGACCGCGCCCAAGCCTACCTCATCCAAGACGCCCCCGGGGGGTTCGCGGCCATGGCCGAGATGGTGAACCTCTCCCGCCTGTACAACGCAGTCGCCAGCGTAGCCATCGCCCGCCGAGCGCTACGGGAGGCCCAGCGGGCGGGTCGAACCCGCAAGAGCTTCGGCAAGCCCTTGCGTGAGCACCCGCTTTTCCTGCGAGACCTCGTGGAACTCGCGCTCGACGTGGAAGGCGCGCTCGCCTTCACCCTGGACACCGCGGACGCGTTCGAACGATGGGCCCAGGGAGAGGAGACCGCGCGGGGCCTGGTCCGCATGCTGACCCCGTGCGCGAAAGCCGCCACGGCCAAGCTCGCTGTGCATGCCGCCAGCGAAGGGTGCGAGCTTCTGGGCGGTCAAGGCTACATCGAGGAGTACGTCACGCCCCGTCTTTTGCGGGACGCGCAGGTGCTGCCCATCTGGGAGGGCACCACGAACATCCAATCCCTGGACCTGCTCCGCGCCGCCACGCGCGAGAACGCGCTGCCCGCGTTCCTTGACCACGCCCGCTCCACGTTGGAGGCCTCCAACGGGCATGCCCCCGTCGAGGAGGCCTGCAGGCTTGCACACGCGAGCCTGGATCGAATCGAAGACGAGGTCCAGACGTGGTCCAAGAAGCCCCGCGAAGAGGTGGAGGCCGCCACAAGGGACGTCCTCCACGAGGCCTACCATGCACACGCAGCGGGCTTGCTGGCCCAGCTAGCTGCGCAAGCGCGGACCGATCGGTCCGATGCGGTCGCGAACCTGTACGCGGCCAGGCACCTGTCTTTAGAGCGGCGCGCTGGGCACGAGGCGATCCGAGAGGCGCTTGACGAGCACGGGCAGATCCTCGCGTACCCCACGAGGGGCTAAGCGTCTAAGATCGTGAGGGCCTTGCCCGTCCGGGCCATCGAGGGAGGGTCGGGGGCTTTGCCTTCGGCCAGGCCTCATCGGGTTACAGCAGGTCGCGTTTGTCGAGGACTTGCGTGATGGACGTGGCCAGGTTCTCGTCGCGCTCGCTGAGCCCGCCGATGTCGTGGCTCCAGCTGGTGATGCGCACGTTGTTGTACTCGGTGATGTGGAAGTCGGGGTGGTGCATCTGGTCTTCCGCGATGTCGGCGAGTTCGTTGAACAGGTCCACGGCTTCCATGAAGTCCTCCGTGGTGATCTCGATCTCGATCATCTTGCCGTCGTCTGTGACCTGCCAGCCCTCGGGGACCGTGATGTCGATGTCGTGCTCGTGGTGCGTCATCAGGACCGCCTCAGAGTGATAGCGTGGTCGGTTGGGAAGAAGGTGACGGGAGACGAAATCGAGTCCCGGGGTCCGCGCTTGCCTCGTCGAAGGGATCCAAGAGGATTCGGAGAACCTAGCGTCGCGCGAGCTCTTCCATCGCTTCCCGGTTCTTCTTGTAGGACTCCTGGAAGTGGCGAAGCAGCTCTCCGCTGAGTCCCTTCTCGGGGCGGTCTTCCTGTTCGCCCTCCTCCGTTCTTTCACCGGTCATGCGATCTACGTCCATGTTGTTGATGTTGCTATTTACAATTTCCTCATGTGTCGCTCGATCCAAGCTTGGATGTCCAGGAAGAATAGATCCCCCTTCGCGAGGTCGACCATCGTCCCCACGATCTCTTCCTTTTCTGCGTCAATCTCGTACCCGTTCTGACGGAGGAAGAGATCAGCCACCTTGTATGCGGTTCTTTTATTCCCATCCACGAAAGGGTGATCGGCGGCGATTCCCCTCATCAGGAAGGCAGCTCTCTCGCTCAACCTCTCCGCATGGAAGGGACCCCACCGCGCCCGTTCTACGGCGGCTTCGATCGGCCCGCGCTGGAGGACTCCACGGTGCCCGCGGCCTTTCTGCAGGACCTCTGCGTGAACATCGATGATGTCCTGCGCGGATGGAAGCCACACGAGCCAGACGGAGACCGAGCCCAGGTGGGATTTCTCGCGCACGAGCGCCAGAAACCGCGTCCGTGCAGGAGGGGAAGGGTTCACCTATGCCTCTGAAAATGGCGTCTGCATGGTCCAGGGCCCCTCGCACCAGCTCGACGATCCCCGCCTCGCCGAGCGCGTGAACCTGTTCCCCGAGAGCGTCATCCGCGAGATGACGCGCATCAACGACAAGCACGACGCGGTGAACCTCGGGCAGGGCTTCCCCGACTTCCGGCCCCCCGAGCCCATGGTCGAGGCCGCCCACGAAGCGCTGGATGGTCCCCACAACCAGTACGCGACCACCTGGGGCACAGAAGCGCTTCGGACCGCGATCTGCGAGAAAGCCTCCCGGTTCAACGGCATCGACGCAGACCCGGACGAGAACGTGACCGTCACATGCGGGGCCACCGAGGCCATGATGGCCACGATGCTCAGCCTCGTCGACCCCGGCGACGAGGTCGTGCTCTTCGACCCCTACTACGAGAACTACGGCCCGGACGCCGTCATGAGCGGCGCCCAGCTCTCCACGGTCCCCCTGCTCCCGGAGCGTGGCTTCCGGTTCGACGAGGAGACGCTCAAGGAGGCCGTCACGAACGACACGAAAGCCCTCATCCTGAACACGCCCAACAACCCCACAGGGAAGGTCTTCACCCGCGACGAGCAGAGGACCCTCGCGGATTTAGCCATCGACCACGACGTGTTCGTCGTCACGGACGAGGTCTACGAGCACCTGCTCTACGAGGATCGTGAACACGTGAGCATCGCCACGCTCGACGGGATGCGCGAGCGCACCGTGACCATCAACGCCGCCTCGAAAACCTACTCCTGCACCGGGTGGCGCATCGCGTGGACCCTTGCACCGCCCGAGGCCACCATCGCGATCCGCCGCGTGCACGACTTCCTCACCGTCGGCGCTCCCCACCCCCTCCAAGTAGGCGTCACGGAAGCCCTCGACCTTCCCGGATCCTACTACGAGCACCTGCAGAACCGGTACGCCTCCGCCCGCGAGCGGCTGCTGGAGCTGCTCGAGCAAGCCAACTTCACGCCCGTGAAACCTGAAGGGGCCTACTACATCATGGCCGACTTCTCGGACGTGGATGCGCCAAAGAAGGCCAAGCAGGACTCCCGCACGTTCGCCGAATGGCTCACGCGTGAGGTGGGCCTCACCGGCGTGCCGGGCGGGTCCTTCTACCACGAGCCCGGCATGGGAGAGCACCTGATCCGGTTCCACTTCGCCGCGAGCAAGGAGCGCTTGGACGCCGCCGAGGCGAAGCTCGACGCGCTCACGTGACCCTACTCGTACTCGTAGAACCCTTCCCCGGATTTCTTGCCCAGCTTGCCCGCTTCGACCATCTCATGCAGAAGCTCCGGAGGCTCGAACCGGTCCCCGAGCTCCTTTTGCAAGTGCTCGGCGATGTCCAACCGGACATCCAACCCGACAAGGTCCGTCAGCTTGAGCGGCCCCATGGGGTGGTTGTACCCCAGCTCCATGGCCTGATCGATGTCCTCGATGCTGGCCACGTCCTCCTCCACCATGCGGATCGCCTCCAACCCCAACGCGATGCCCAACCGCGAGCTCGCAAACCCAGGAACGTCCCGCACCTGGATCGGCTCCTTGCCCCAGGCCTCCGCCAGCCGCGTGGCCCCCTCGAGGGTTTCCTGGCTGGTCTGCGGAGCGTGCACGATCTCGACCAGGTCCAGGATGTAGGGCGGGTTGAAGAAGTGCATCCCGACGAAGCGGTCCCGGTGCTCGAGGGACCGCCCGATCGCCTCGATGCTCAACGAGGAGGTGTTCGTGGCCAAAAGCGCCTCCTTGCTGGCGGCTTGCTCGACCCGCTTGAACGTATCCTGCTTGAGCTCGATATCCTCAGGGATGGCCTCGATCACGATGCCAGCATCCTGCACGGCCTGCTCAAGCTCCGTGAAGCCTTCCAGGTTGGACAGAGCCGTCTTGCGTTCTTGCTTGCTCGTCTTCCCGCGGCGGACCCCCTCGTCCAGGACCTCTTCCACGTCCGCGAGGCCTGCTTCGACGCGCTCCTGGTCGATGTCGAACAGGCCGACGGGGTGCCCGTTCTGGGCTGCGACCAGGGCGATCCCGTGCCCCATCGTTCCTGCGCCCAGCACGGCGACGCGTTCCGTCATCGACTCGCAGAACGCGATGCGGGTTGTAAAGCCAACGCCCCGTCAGGGCTCGTTTAGCGACGTGGCCAATCTGCTCTTAGGTCCCCTGTCCGTGGCGGGACGTGGTGACGAGGATGAGAACCCGCCCATGGAGCTTCGTGGCTGCGCTTTTGATGCTGACGGCAGGCGCGGTCGCGGTCGCGACGAGCGTGCAAGGCCAAGATTTCGACCGTCACGCGGTCGCTGAAGGGACCCAAGCGTACGAGGTCGAATGGGAAAGCGCCGACCCCGGCATGCTGCGCTTATCCCTGGCCCCGAGCGAGAACGCCTCCGTCCCCACCGCGAGCATCTCCCTGGTCGACGAGGAGGAAGGCGTCGAGGGGACCTACGAGCTGGACGACGAGTGGCCCAGGCTGGACGTGCGCGTCGAACCGGGCGAGGAGCCCGTCGTGATGGTGCACGAGACGCGGGAGGCCCAGCTTGACGTGCTCGTCGAGGAAGGACACCCCGTCGACTGGTCCCCGATCGACCTTGCCACCGAGAGCCAGGTTTTGGTCTCAGGGGACCGCGAGCGGGTGAACACGCAGATCGTGCTCGATATGGACCGGGTCCCGGTGCACATGGGCCTCGAGCTCGACGGGCTCGTGGACAGCCTCGATCTGACAGCGTCGCAAGAGGAGACAACCGTGCTCGAGGCCACGGTCGACCATGCCGACGCCCGTGCGGGCCACCGGTTGGCTCCCAGCTTGGACCCCGGAGCGTTCGACGACGGCAACGTGCTGGTCAAGGTGCAAGCCGACGAGCTCGACGGCGAGCTGGCGTTGACCACGTACCACCTCGAAAAGGACACCCCGCACGTGGTCCACGAGAACGAGAGCAACGAGGACGAGCCTCGGGACTCGAAGCCGGACAAGGAAGACGGGGCCCGTGAGCAAGATCGGGCCTCGGCCGATCAGCGATCGCCCGCCTTGCAGCCTTTGCGCAACGTGACGCCCGGGAGCCCCGTGGGTCTCGCGCTGGCCGAGGACCAACAGCTGTGGTTGGCCAGCGAGGATGAGGACGCTCGGCTGGTCCTCTTCGACCCGGACGACGAAGTCAACACGACGCTCGGCTTCGACGAGACGACCCCCGAGGAGGCACCCAACGGGACCCACGAGGACCGTTCCTGGGCGTCGCTTGATCTCGAGTCCACGGGCGAGCACGTGCTCGTCCTGGACGCACGGGAGAACGCGAAGCTGTACGCACAGGCCGCGGACCGCATCGAGCATCGGGGACTGGACCGCATCGAGATCCAAGGCCACGCCGCCCCCAACGGGAGCAGCCTTCTCTCGAGCTCGAGCGCGAACGAGACGGTCCAGGTCGAAGGCGGCGTGTTCGGGTTCTCCTGGACCAGCCAGAGCATCGACGTGGACCGCGATGTCGAACTCGTGGGGCCCAGCGGGGAGACGCTCTACGAGGCAAGCGCCATGAGCGCGGACCGGGCCAAGATCGCAAGCCACGAGTCCGCAGCATCGGACCCCTTGGTCGGTCCCTCGGGCGAGTACTCGGTCTTGACGGAAGCCACGAGCGTGCACGACGAGGGCATCGAGTTCACGCTCACCGTGTACGAGCGCTGAGGGGGACGTGCCCGGGCAGCGGGCAGGAGTGGAGCCTCCTTTCGACCCCGCTGCCGGGCCCTTCTCTCTACGCGGGGTAGCCGCCCGTGCCTGCGTTCGTCTCCGGGTCCAGTTGGACGTTCACCACGACGGGGACGCCCTCCCTTGCCGCGCTGAATGCGTCCTCGAGCGCTCCTTCCAACCGGTCGCTCTCGTCCACGTGGAGGCCTCGAGCGCCCATGCCCTCGGCGACCTGGTCGTACCGGGTGAAGTCCAAGCCCGTGGCGACGGTGCGTTCGGGCCCGTAGTACTGCAGCTGGGGCACGCGGATCTGGTTCCAGGCGGCATCGTTGGCGACCACGAACACGGCGCCCATGCCGTGCCGGGCCATCGTCTCGATCTCCATCCCGTTCAACCCGAAGCTGCCGTCCCCCTCCAAGACGAGGGGCACCTCGTCGGGCCGGACCACGTTGCTGGCGATCGCGAACGGGGGCCCGACGCCCAGGCATCCGAACGGTCCCGTGTCCAGCCAGTTCTCGGGTCGCGTCGGTCGAAGCACCTTGGCCGCGCTGGCCACGATGTTGCCGCCGTCCCCGATGAACGGGACGCCGTCCTCCACGAAGGGAGCAAGGTGGTCGATGAGCGTGATCGCGCTGACGCCATCCTTGGCTTCGGGGACATCCCGGTAGGAGGCATCCTTCTCGCGCTCCTTCTCGTGGAGGGTCTCGTGCCACGAGGAGACGTCCGGGAACGAGCGAGCCTTGGCTTCCTCGAGCAGCTGTTCGACGATCGCGCCGGGGTGCCCGACCATGGCCACGTCCGCGGCCTTGTTCTCGCCTGCGCGCTGGCCCGATTCGCTGACCTGTAGGATCTTCGCGTCGTCAGCGACTTTCTCCCCGAACCCGGTGCGGAAATCCCACGGCATGGTCAGGTTCAGCACCGCGTCCGCCTGCTTGAATGCGAAGCTCCGGGTCAGGTGGTAGGCCCCCTCGAACCCGGCGGGGAACGTTCCGCGGCCCAACCCGTTCTGGAACGCGGGGATCCCGGTCGCTTGGGCCAGGTCTTGGACCGCTTGCGTGGCGCCCCCCCAGCGGGTGCCACCGGAGGCCACCATCACGGGTCGCTCGGCCGCTTCGAGCACGTCCAGGGCCTCTTGGACGGCCTTGGGGTCCGCCAGCGAGCGGGGGGGCCGCGTGCGCACCCTCTCGGGGGGCTCCGTCGCGGTTTGACCGAACAGGACATCCCAGGGCAGCTCCAGGAACGTGGGACCCGTCGGCATGGATGTTGCCTGGCGGAAGGCCCGCTCGGTGTACTCGCCGAGCCGTTGCGTATCGTGGACGCGGCGGCTCCAGCGCGTGACGCCTTTCACGAAGCTCAAGTGGTCGGTCTCCTGCAGGGAGCCCCGGTCGATATCCTCGAGGGGCCCCTGCCCGCCCATCGTGACGACGGGGCTGTCGCATCGGTTCGCGTTCTCGAGCCCGGTCATCGCGTTCGTGACGCCGGGCCCGGCGGTGACGACGGCGACGCCGGGCTTCCCGGTCAAGCGGGCCACGCCGTCGGCCGCCATGACGGCGGCTTGCTCGTGGCGCACGTCGATGACGGGGATGTCCCGGTCCAAGCACCCGTCGTAGATGTTCATGACGTGCCCGCCGCAAAGCGTGAACACGCCCTCCGTCTCGGCTCTGGCAAGCGTCTCGGCGATGACGTGGCCCCCGTCCATGGTGAACCCCAAAGCGCTGGCCCGGTACAATAGGGCAACGGCCGACGAGCCCACACGCCGCGGAGGGAACAGAGCAACGATCCCCACGGGCCCGGTGCCCCCCGTCCGCGGGGTCGGCTGCGGCCCAAAACGGTAAATCCAGCCTGCCTGTTCGTCGGGGTAGTGATACCATGACCGAGTACGGCGATCTGGTGACGTACCAATCCAAGGACGGCGTCGGGATCGTGACGCTGAACGCGCCTGAGCAGGCGAACACGTACAGTTACGAGATGATGCGAGAGCTGGACGATGCCGTGCTTGAGGCTCGCTTCGACAACGACGTGGAAGCGATCCTGCTCACGGGAGCGGGAGACCGGTTCTTCTGCGCCGGCGCGGACATCAACATGCTCAACGAGTCCGAGCCCCGGTACAAATACCACTTCTGCCTGCACGCGAACGAGACGCTCAACAGGCTCGAGCAGACCCCCAAGATCGTGGTTGCGGCCCTCAACGGGCACACGGTAGGCGGCGGGCTCGAGATCGCGATGGCGGCGGATCTGCGCGTGGCCTGGCAACCCAGCGACGAGGAGGGGCGAGCTGGGAACGTGGGCCTTCCCGAGGTCAACCTGGGCGTGCTCCCGGGGACCGGCGGGACGCAACGCCTGGGCCGGTTGATCGGGAAGTCCAAGGCCATGGAGTGGATGAGCACGGGCCAATTGCACAGCTTCGAGGACGCTCGCGAGGTCGGGCTGATCAACGAGATCATCCAGGCCGGCACCTCCGAAGCCTTCCTCGGTGAAGCCGTCGAGTACGCTCGCCAGTTCACGAGCCCCAACAGCGCCAGCAAGGCCATCGGCCACATCAAGCGCGCCCTGCAAAGCGGGCTCGAGGTCGACTTCAACAGCGGGCTTGCCATCGAGCGGGAGCTCCAACAGCGCTTGTTCGAAAGCGAGGACGCCAGCATCGGGCTGGAGGCGTACGTCAACGACGAAGAAGCTGAGTTCACGGGCCGCTGACGCCGCCCCCCGCGTGATCCACGCGAGAAGGGCAGGCCTTTTGGCCGCCTGCCTCATCCCGCCCCGATGGCGCTAGCGCACGTCCAGCTCGACGAAGAGCTTGCCCAGGTCACGCTGGACCGCCCCGACAAGCGCAACGCGCTCTCTCGGGGCCTCATCGAGGACACGCGGACCTGCCTTGAGCAAGCCCGACAGGAGGGGGCTCGGGCCCTTCTCTTCACCGCGAACGGCCCCTCGTTCTGCGCCGGCGGCGACGTGGACTGGATGCGCGAGCGCCAGGACGATCCCCGCGCCACGCGGGAAGCGCTCAAAACGTACCTGGGGCCGCTGATCGAGGACGTGGCCACGTTCCCCGCGCCCAGCGTCAGCGCCGTGGAGGGCGCCGCGCTCGGCGCGGGCCTGGGGCTTGCCCTCGCCTGCGATGTCACCATCGCGGCCGAAGACGCCGTGTTAGGCGCCACGCACGCCCGCCTGGGCCTGACCCCCGATGGCGGCACTTCCTGGTTCCTGGCGCGAGCCCTCGGCCCCAAGCGCGCGCTCGAGCTTGTCCTCAGCCAGCGCACCTTCTCCGGCGTGGAGGCCCACGAGTGGGGCCTGGTCACGCGAGCCGAGCCCCCTGGCGAGGTGGAACCCGTGGCGCGCCGACGCGCCCGCGGCCTTGCCAAGGGCCCCACGCAGGCCTACCGCATGGCTCGGCAACTGGTCCAGGATGCGGTGGACACGCCCCTGTACGAGATGCTCGACCGGGAGGCCGAGGCCCAGGCGGCCATGTACCGCACGCGCGATCAGACCGAGGGCGTGGAAGCGTTCCTCGAGGACCGCGACCCCGCGTTCGAGGGCCGCTAGGGGAAGGGAAAAGCGACCTTCCTGGTACGCTTAAGAGGAAAGAACCCGCCATGGAGCCACGATGCGGGCGCTTGCTCTAGCCCTGCTCCTCCTGGCGGCCCCCCTTGCAGGCTGCCTGGCAGGCTCCGAGCCCCCACCCAGGGACGACGGCCCAGCCGAGCGCCAGGACCCGCCCCCCCAGCCTGAGCCCGACGCGGTGCGCGCGCCCTCCCTGATCCCGGGGCTTGCCTGGACGTACGAGCTCGACGGGGCCCACGCGGCCGCCGACGAGATCCAAGTCGTGGTCGCGCTCGCCGGGGCGGACGGGTACCTGTTCGCCGGGGGCGACGAGGAGAGCCTCGTCGGCGAGGTCGCCTGGAACCGCACCTGGCTGGGATGGCAGGACTACCACCTGAACCCCAAAGGCGGAGACGAGGCGCCGCTTTTCCGCTTCCCGCTCGAGGACGGCGACTCCTGGAGCTTCCACGACGCCACCGCCACCGCGAACAAAGCCCCCGTCCAGACCCCGATCGGGACGGTCGACGGGTTCGAGATCACCACCAGCGAGGAGGACACCCAGCGCTCCTGGACGTTCGCCCGCGAGATCGGGTACCTCGTCACGTACACCGAGGAACAAGACGGGACTGTCCTCCTGGACCTCCAGATGACCGGCGTGGACCGCCTCGAGGAGGCCACCTGGTACCAAGCGCATGGGCAAGCCCGCGCCGAAGGCAGCACGGACGCCCAGGCGGAGATCCCCGAGGAGGCCACCGCGGTCGTGCTCAGCGCGGGCGGCGCCCCCGGGTCCACCGCGACCGTCCTCCCCCCGCTGGGCTCCTCGCAGCCCCCCTGGACCATCCTCGTCGAAGACGAACCCCAGCTCTCCTACGAGGTGCGCGACGGCGAACCCGGCACCTGGCGGGCCACCGCCTCCAGCTTCCCCGACGCGGACGGGGTCGCCTCCGTGAACGGCGTCTCCTGGATCCCCGTCGAGCCCCGGTACGGCTCGAACCCCTGACTTCCTCGCGCGTCCGTCACCTTCAGGACCCTCGAACCGAAGCCTTGGCGACCCCCGAGCGCAGGGACAGGCAGCAAGGGGCATGCCCCAAGGCTGATAGCCTCCCTCCGCGTGGACCCGCGCGTGAAGCCCGGCGACGTGATCCAGCTCAAGGAGGGAACGCTCGGCCTCTCCGGCAGCGACCTGTACGCGATCTACCTGGACCGCGTCAAAGAGCACGGCAACTACCACGTGGTCCTCCACACCGCCAAGGGTCGAAAGCAGATCGCCAAGGACCGCGTGCACAAGACCGTGCTGAAAGCACGCGTCGACGACCCCCAAGAGATGTCCGACTCCAAGCTCGAAGCCCGCCGCACCCAGCTCGTCTCAAGCCTCGACGAAGAAAGCAGCCAAGAAGGAGGCCGACGTCACGACCTGGACGAGCTCGACGATCGCCGCCTCTGGGAGCTCATCGTCAACGAGGCCCCCGACACGTTCACGCCCGACGAAGCCGCCCAGATCCTGCTCGAGGACCCCACCCAAGACGACGTAGCAACCGTCCGGGAGGCCCTGAGATCCTGCCAACAAGAAGGAGTCGGCTACTTCGAACGCGCCGAGGGCAAAGGCGAACGCTACACCGCGTACAGCGTGGACGAGATCAAGGCCGTCCGCCGAGACATCGACGGGCTTCGCCACGTCCGCAACAAGCTGATCGAGCTCGAGGAGATCCCGTCCGAGGAGGAAGGCGAAGAACCCCGAACCGTGATCCGCTCCAAGCACCCCAGCGAGGTCAGCCTCGACGAGGAGGACCAGCGCCGGTTGGCGCTCATCCACGAGCAGATGATCGACTTCGTGCTCCACGACACCGACCGGGGCCAGGTAGGCCTCGCCGAGACCCGCCTGCACACCCTCGACGGGTTCATCCTCCAACGCTTTTGCCGGTTCCTCGCCTACGACTGGCTGGGCACCCGATCCACCACCATCAGCGGAGCCTTCCTCCGCTTCCTCCTCGAGACCGACCGCCTCGACCTGCGGGAGGCCAACGATCTCGTCGCCAAACGCCACATCAACCTCAGCCAGCACTTCCAAGAAGACTACCCCCAACGCTCGCTCAACCAAGCCCAGCGCCTGCCCGACGAGATCCCCGACGAGTGGAAAGACGACCGCGAAGACCTGACCCACCTCGAGACCTACACCATCGACCCCGCCACGGCCGAAGACTTCGACGACGCCATCAGCCTCGAACAGGACGGCGACGACGCGCTCCTATACGTCCACATCGCGGACGTGGCCCAATACGTCGAGCCTACAAGCACCATCGACTGGGAAGCCCGCTCCCGAGGAACCAGCGTGTACCTGCCCACCGACGTGCTCCCCATGCTCCCTCCCCGCCTAAGCGAGGACCTCTGCTCGCTCCGGGAAGGCCAACCCCGGCCCGCCGTCACGGTGCGCCTGCGCGTGGACCCCGACGGTCGCGTCCAGGACGCGGACCTGATGGAGAGCATCGTCGAGGTCGACGCCAACCAAGCCTACGAGCACGCCAACGAGGCCATCGAAGAAGGACGCGAACCCTACGCAAGCCTGCACGAGCTCGCCGAACGGATGCGCGAGAACCGCAACGCGCTCGAGCTGGACACCAGCGAGCTTCGCGTCAACATCCGCACCGAAGAGATCGACCCCACCCAGAAGTCCGCCACCCGCTCCACCCGCCTGATCGAGCAGTTCATGGTCGCCGCGAACGAAGCCGTCGCACGCTTCCTCACCGAACACGACGCGCCCACCCCCTACAGATGCCACCCGCTCCCCGACCAGGCCAGCGTCGACACGTTCAACAAGCAGATGGCCGCCATGGAGCAACCGTACAGCATCCAACTCCCCGAACTCGAGGACGAGGAGGGCGACGAGGATGAAGGCGAGGAGCTCATGAAAGCCCTCGAGGGCGGCAAGGTCGAACTCGTCGGAGGGGGCTTCATCGCGGAGGACGAAGACGAAGAAGAGGACGACGAGGACGAAGAACCAGGCATCCCCGCCGCCACCATGAACGGGCTGGCCGATCTGGACGAAGAAGACCGGGAGGCCTACCTGGAACCCTTCCAGGACACCCTCTCGCGCCTCGACGAGGTCGACGACGAGGACCTCCAACGCCTGGTCCGCATGAAGCTTTTAGGCTGCATGGGCCGAGCCTTCTACACGCCCGCGAACATCGGGCACTTCGGGCTCGGATCCACCTGCTATCTGCACTTCACCAGCCCCATCCGACGCTACCCCGATCTCGTCGTCCACAGGCAACTCAAAACGCTCCTCCGCGCTGAAGACCCCGAGGATGCGGCGCCCCCGCACGACCGAGACGAGCTCGTCGACCTGTGCGAGAAGAACACCGACCAAAGCCAGGAAGCCGAGCAGCTCGAACGCGACCTCACAGCCGTCGCGATGAGCTTCGACGCGCTCGGCGAGCACTGGCAAGGCCAACAACCCGGCCTCGTCAACGGCATCACGAAAGGCGGCGTGTTCCTCTCGCTCCCCCGCGGCCTCGAAGCCCGCCTCGCCACCAGCGACATCCCCGGCGGCCCCTGGGACGTCGACGACGCCAACGCGAAACTGTTCAAAGGCGAACGCGACGCCACGGGCCCCGACGACGTCATCCTCGAAGAGATCCTCGAACACGGATGGCGCGAGGTCTACGACGAGGACCTCGACGAGATGGTCCACGTCCGCATGCGCCTGGGAGACCGCCTGCCCGTGCGGATCAACAGCATCGACCTCGCCGAGGGCCAAGTCAGCGTCAAGCTCGCCCGCAGCGACGACGAGGCCTGACCCAGGCAGGAGCAGCCGCGCGGGCTGCCCCACGCGGCCGGTCTGTCCTCCTCGACAGACGACCCGTCGTGTCAACCCGACTGGGCAAACGGGTTTGACCCCCGTCCAGTCGAGGCTTGCATGGGTCAGGACCCATGACTGGAACAACGAACCTAGGATGGCTCGCCACGATCGGCGCAGCCGCTCTCAGCATCGCCCTTGTGACCGCGTTCAGTGTCGGGGACACGGGCACCCGGGACGTGACCGCCAGCGTCGTCACGGATGCAGACGCGTTCATCGCGCTCGAGAAGAACACGGACAACAGCTACAGCGAGTTCGTTTCCACGGACGCTGACGGCGCGCTGCAGATCGCGTTCGATGGCACCAACGCGGACGCCGCAGGGAGCGGGATCAACCCCGGCAGCACGTACGAGTTCCACGCGCTCGTGAACGTGACCAACCAAGCCACCGAATCCATCGACGCCACGCTCAGCATCCAAGGCACCGACAGCGACCTCTGCCAGGTCGCATGGACCAGCACCGCCTCCCAGGCATCCGCCGATTACACATCGTCGCCGAGCGCGCTCACGCTCGCCCAGGGAGAGCAGGCCTACCTCGGCATCCAGATCGACGCCGGCGAGAAGACCAACGGCGACTCGATCGCGTGCACCATCCAGGTCACCGCGTGATCAGATTCGCGAGCATGAAGCGGAACCGAGCGCCGCGCCAACGACCACCCGCGTGAGACGGAGGGCGAGTGGATGCGACACGGAGCCCTCGTCCTGCTCGCCCTCCTCGTGCTCACGCACGCGACCGGTCTCATCACGATCGGACTGGTCACCACCGGAAGCATGACCCCCACCCTCACCGAAGGAAGCCTCTTCCTCGCCCTCCGATCCACGCCCACCGAGGACGCCATCGTCGTCTTCGAAAGCGCGAACGGCGACCAAGCCGTTCACCGCGTCGTGGAGATGACGCCAAGAGGCCTCATCACGCAAGGCGATGCCAACGAGAGAACCGACCAAGCCGCCGGGGAACCCCCCGTAGACCCCCGCGCTGTCAACGTGGTCCCCACGGTCGGCGAAGCGCCGCTGGCCCTCTCCGCTGACTGGATGAAGCCCCTTGCCATCTTCGCCGCTCAAGGCCTTGCCCTCACCTACGCGATCCACCGTCTTCTACGACAAAGCAACGCCTCCTCCGCGAGCTGGCCGCTGAACCAGGTCCGGGCCAGCCATCTGGTCTTCGCCGCGGGTCTCCTCCTCCTTGCCATGTCGCCTCTCCTCGCGGAGACCCTCGACGCGAACGGCCAGATCGAGGTGCAAGGGCTCGTTGTCCCCACCATCGCCCACGTCTCGACCGATGAAGCGGAAACGGCCCACCTTGTAGGCCCCCTTGGCGCGGCGTCGATGCCCGCAGACGGACCCACGGAAGTGGTACGCGCCCCAGCGTTGCCCGGAGCCAGCATCCTCGCCCAGCACGGGGCGGTGTGGGCGATGCTCCCCAGCACGCTCGTCGCAGCCTTTATCGGGGCCGTCCTTCGCCTGGAGGGACGCTGATGCTGGACGAGCTTGGGCCCTGGGTCGTCCTCGGACTTGCGCTTGCCCTTGTCCCTTCGTATGCGTTCCCTTCCGCTTCGGTGCCAAGGGGTACGAGCGCGGACGTTGTGGAAGGGGAAGCATATGTCGAGGCCACGAGCCTCTCGCCCGTGCTCAACGCATCCAACGGGTACCAGGCGGACGCGGTGACGGTTGAGCACCAACACGGGAGCTCCGTCACGCTGGATGTGAACGTGTCGAACGCCGCTCTCGATCCACGCTTCGTGTTCCCGGATGTGTCGGTTGCGCTTGAGCCGGGCGGACAGGCCTCGTTCCTCATCGAGGATGGGAGCCAGATGAAGGAGCCGGGATCCTACCTCCTGACCGCGACGGTCGAAGCGATCACTCTCCAGGACGGTCGATCCGTCGGGTACCAGACGGTCCAGGTCAGCCTGACGGTCATGGTGGAGGATTCCTGATGATGCGAGCTTTCCTCCTGGACCGGGCGCGGCGCTTGATCGTGTTCGCGCTGTTACCCGCTGCGGCCTTGTGGCTGGGATGGCTTTTGACCTTCTGTCTGCCGCCTTGCGAGCCTGGAGGGAAGTCGTGACCTCCCTGTACAAGGCCGTACGCGTGGTCCAGGCGGGCTTTCTTGTGGCGGCGGCGGTGACGGGGTTGTCGTGGTTCGAGACGGGTTCTACGAGGATGGAAGACGTCGCTCACGAGGAGCTCTCCGTGGAGGTACTGGCCCCCGTGGAGAACCCGCGGGGTCCTTGGCAGGAGGGCGTGGTTTTCTCGGGGGAGCATGAGGGGATTCCGCCTGACGTGGCTCCGAACATGACGGTTCAGGCTCGCCATACGGTCACGGGCTTGGCGGTGGAGGAGGCAGAGTGGTCGGGCGCGGTCGTGTTCGAGGCCACCGGGGAGGGCGGGGACGCATGGTGGTCGGAAAGGCGTACGGCGCCGGTGGAGGCGGATGGGAGCGAGGCTCGCGTGCAGGTGCATCTGCCCAGCGTCGTGGAGGAGGCGCAGGCGATGGACGAGACCGCGGATGTACCGTCCCGGTTGTCGATCTCGATCGAGTTGGTGCAAGAGGCGGTCTTGGAGGAGAAGGGGCTGTCGGTGCAGGTTGCAAGCGTCGACGTCGTCCCGCGGGAGGGGTTCGTTGCGACGGAGTTGCGCGGGGACAGCTCGACGTTCACGGAGCCGGTCGAGGAGGGGACGGATTGGGTGCCATTGGCGCTTGTGGGGGGCGTGCTCGTGGCG
The DNA here is from genome assembly GCA_964581775.1 of uncultured Thermoplasmatales archaeon. Classification (GTDB taxonomy): domain Archaea; phylum Thermoplasmatota; class SW-10-69-26; order SW-10-69-26; family SW-10-69-26; genus PWVY01. The sequence goes on from CAZOQA010000001.1 coordinate 123,737, forward strand.
CAGGGGCCGGCGTGGGGGTTGCGCCGTGGGCGGGCTCCGTGGGAGAACCGGTGGGGGGTCTCGGCCTCCATGGTGGGTGGCTTGGAGGTTCCCGAGGGAGCTCCTGAGGCGCCGACCGAGGAGCTGTTCTCGTTGGCTCGGGACAGGGGGGGTTCCTTGTTGGTGGATCGGGAACGGGGGATCGCGGTGGTGCCGGGCGACCCGCCCGTGTGGGGCGTCGTAGAGGCGGGCGCGGGGGAGGAGAAGCCGGGTCTTGGCGCCGGTGATGATGAGTCGCATGTGGGTTGAATTCTTGCCCATTTCCAGGTGTCTGTTCACCAGAACATCCGAAAATCCTTTGGGCCCGGATGGCCTTGAGGCTCCTTCACAAGGGGAAGGTGACAGCGTTGGAATTGGAGTCTCTCGTCGATGATCTGGAAGCTGTGGGGCTTGGGAAGGATCAGGCCACGATCTACGTCCGCCTGCTCCAGTTGGGTCCCTCGAAGGTGGGATCCTTGTCCGATTACTTCGATTCCAGCCGCTCGAAGCTTTACCGGTTGTTGGACGAGCTCGCCGAGCGCGGGTTCGTGACGAAAAGCCTCGAGCGGCCCACGGTTTACGAGGCTGTCAATCCTGAGGAGCTCTTCGAGCTGGGGTTCAGCCACATCGATCGGTCCCGCAACCGTCTCTCGAACGTGCAGGAGGATTGCCTGCCTCATCTTCGGTCGATCGCGCAAGGGGGCCACAAGCAGACGCCCGAGCATCATTGGAAGAAGATGGAGGGCACGGCGAAGATCTACAAGTCCCTGCATGAGATGGCTGATCAGGCTTCCGAGTCGATCTGGGTGGCCAGCAATCACGAGGTGACCATGTCCACGTTCCTGCCGGTGGTCGAGGAGGCCTGGCGGATCGCGTTCCGTCGCGGCAGGCATGAAGGCTTGGACGTGCGGTTGCTCTTCGATTTCGAGGGGGACAAAACGGGGCAGCTGCCGGACTGGGTCCAGCCGGGGAACGGGGTCGAGATGCGCAGCTTCCAAGCGCGCGAACCGGTGCACTTCGTCCTCGCCGATGCGCGCGAGCTCCTGATGTGGGTCCGTCCGGCCCCTCTCGGGACGCTCGGGAAGCGGGACGATGTCGCGGTCCGGACGAACGCGCCGGGCAGCGTGTTCGCGCACGAGCTCCTTTTCGAGCGCTTGTGGACCGAGGGGTCCCCCGTCGACAGCTTGACCGTCCAAGAGGCTTAGCTACGCCGCGCGGGGGGTTCCGTCATGGTCGATGTCGGCTTGCATCCGCGCGGCCGCTTGGATGATCTCGTCCGGTCGCTCGTCAGCGTCTTGGGCCTTCACGGGGAGAACGAGCACGCGCTCGTCCGGGTGCTGGCGCAGGGCGTGCTCGTCCGCGGCCCGGTCCATCGCGGCAGGGGACTCGTATCGCTCTTGCAGGATCTTTTCGCACCGTCCGCAGACGAGCGCATGGAGCTCGGAGGTCGAAGGGGAATCGGGGTCCGGATCGGGGTTCGGTGTCATCAATCGCGTCCTGACCGAAGCGGAGCGCGGTCGGCTCCGACAGGACCCGAGATCCAGGCGGGGGGTCCTCACCGAGGAACCCGTGCCCACGACGGTTCGGTCCAGATTGGGAGGTCTCTCCTAGTTAACCCCCGCGCCCAAGGCGCCTGAACGAAACCCCATAGAGGGGAAGGAACGGGCGTTGAGCGGCTGGGGGGCGATGCAGCAGGAATCAAGGGGGAGCCTCCTCATGGGAGCGACGATGCGCGCGTTGGTCGTAGAGGGAGGGGGGATCCGCGCTGCCTACGCGAACGGCGTGCTCGCCGAGCTTGAGGAGGCGGGGGCCGCGTTCGATGCCGTCTACGGGACCAGCGCGGGAGGCGCGCTCGTGGCCTGGTTCTCGGCGGGGCAGGCCCGCGAAGCCCTTGAAACGTGGAAGTACGTCCTCGACGAGCGCATCCTCTCGTACCGGCGGTGGCTTCTGCGCGAGGGCCCGCTGCTGGATCACGACGGCTTGTTCGAGATCGTGTACGAGGACGAGTACCCGCTCAACGTGGACGCGATCGAAGCCGCAGCGCACCCGGTCGTGGTGACCGCCACGCGGGTTGACACGGGGGAGGGCCACCACCAGGACATCCGGGAGGGGAACGTGCTGGACTGGCTGCGGGCCACCGGCCGGTTGCCTATCGCCTCGGGACCCCCCGTGGAGATCGAGGGAACCCGCTACCTTGACGGCGGCATCGCGGTCCCCATCCCGATCCAGCGGGCCCTTGAGGATGGGGCCGACGAGGTGCTCTTGGTCCTCAACCGGCCCGAGTGGAAAAGCGAGGCCGAGTCCTGGTTCCTGGCCGCGCTCGTCGCTCAGCGTTACCCCGAGCTGTTCGATCTCGTGCGCCGGCACGCCGAGCTTTGGAACGAAGCCGTCGAGCACGCCCTGGACCCTCCCGAGGGCGTCGAGGTGACGATCCTGCGCCCCGAGGACTACCTGGACCTGGGGCGCCTTTCCCGGGACGTGCAGCGTATTGAGGCCGCCATCGAGGAAGGTCGCGGCCACGCGCGCGATTTGCTCTCGGAGGCCCAGCGCAGCCTGCCCCGGTAGCCGTTCATCAGCGAGCCCCGTCAAGGAACGAGTCCGCGGGTTGCGCGAACGGACCTCGAGCGGGGTCATCCTTCGGGAACCGAACCACGTGCGCGTCCAGATCCTCGGCCACGTAAGCCTCCTCGAAGACGCTTCGCGCCTCCTCCTCGAGGGGACCTGGGTCCGCGTAGCGGGGGCTGATGTGGGTCAAGAACAAGCGGTCCACGTTGGCCTTCTCAGCGATGAACGCTGCCTGGCGCGCCGTGCTGTGACCGAGCTCGTTGGCGTCCTCGTGCTCCTCGAGGAACGTGGCCTCGTGAACGAGTACGTCCGCGTGGTCGGCCAGTTCGACCGTGGCCTCGCACGGGCGGCAATCGCCCGTGTACGCGATCTTGCGGCCGCGCCGGGGCTCGCCAAGGACCTGGCCCGGTCGGACCAAGGTCCCATCCTCAAGCTCGACGGTTTCGCCCTGCTGGAGCCGCCCGAAAAGCGGGCCCTCGGGCACGCCCAGCTCGAGGGCGTGATCCTTGTCGAACCGCCCCGGGCGAGGATCCTCGACGAGCGCGTACCCGAAGTTCGGGGTCGAGTGATCGAGCTTGCGGGCCTCGACGCGGTACCCCTCGAAAGGGAGAACCTCCCCGTCGGTGAGCTCTCGTACGTTCACCTCGAACCGGGGGCTGGGCATCGGGCGTGAGAAGATCAAGGACACGAACCGCTTGATGCCCGGCGGCCCGTGGATCGTCAGCGGGGTGCGGCGGTCGTTGAGGCTCATCGTCTGCAGCAAGCCCGGCAGGCCGAGCACGTGGTCGCCGTGCAGGTGGCTGACGAACACGTTCGAGACGCTCATGTACGAGACGTCCGACCGCTGGAACTGACGCTGGGTGCCCTCCCCGCAGTCGAAGAGGAGGATCTCGCTTCCCCGCTTCAGGGCCAAGGAGGCGACGTTCCGGTGAACCGTGGGCCAGGACCCGCCGGTGCCCAGGAACACCAGCTCCATGTACTCGTGCATCGAGCCCATCCGTGACCGTGCGTAGCCGGACGTTGTTCAAGACCGTTTCGGGCCATACCGCCGGAGTCTGGAACTACACCACCCACAGCTGGGACCCCAACTCGATGCTTTTCACTGAAGAACGGTTGTGTTACCTGGTCGTCATCGCCGATCCCCCCTGTGGGCTCCCTCCAGGAAGCCAAATCATCGCTGATCCTATCCTATCTACGTATTCTCCAGAGAGGCCGGGCGAGAAACGCCTACGTTTTGCGTTCTGGGAGAGACAGCATCTATAACTGAACAACCATTTATCAGAGGATACAAGGTTTTATCTAACCCGGGTCGGATTACGGGGTGAGGTTGGGAGCCGAGGCGATGAAAGCAATTGCTTTCCCTTCCCGGCAGAGCCGGGGCTTTGGGATGTTCCGCTGGGAGGTGCGATCCCCATATCGCGGACGAGGGCCAACCGGTCCTTCGCTCAGCGGGCTGCTTTCCGATCCTCATCCCCCTCGATGCGCCGACGCGCCCCACGTGGGGCGTGATCGCGTATCCTCAGGAGGTTGTTGAGAGATGAAAAGAACCATCATCGGAGCCATCGCGCTGAGCATGATGATGCTGGCTTGGGGAGCCCCCGCCAGCGTCGTCGCAGAAGAGAACCCGAGGAGCATCGACAAGGAGGCCATGTCGGAGATGCCGATCGACGAGTTCATCGTCCACCAGCTCGAAGAGAGCGGTCTCGACGAGATGCCCGACACAGCCGAGGTTCGTGTCGGCGGCCAAGGCGACTTCCAAGAGATCGCCTTCGAGGACGCCCTGGACATGATGCTCAAACACAAGACGGCGGACACATCCGACCTCGCGGTCCCCCTCCAATCGGGCCCTGATGTCGGTGTCGCTTCAGGAACCACCCCCAGTGCGTGTCACCCGGCGATCATCCACAACGTGATCGACTTCGGCACCTTGGGGGCGGACGTCACGGTCGAAAACGCCGGCGCGGAAGCGACCAACGACCCCGCTTGCAACGTCTTGGGTGCCGAAACCTACGGCGGCGCGGGCACCGTCACCATCGACGTGACGAGCTCCACCGCTGCCACGGGCGCCGTCGCGAACGCTGCGCCCGGGTTCGCCCAGCACGGCGAGGTCGCCGAGGGCTTCACGTCCGCGACCGCGGTCACGCCGGACTGCACCCTGGTGTTGGAGTTCGTCTTCTTCTTCATCGCCACCCAGCAGATCGGCACGGGCATGCCCGGCTGCACCAGCGACAACGTGTCAGCGACCAGCTTCCTCGAGTTCTGAAGCCGCGCTGTCGAACCAAAGGGGGACCCTTCCCCCTCTCCCCGTTCTTCGTTTTCTCTCTGTCCCGCTCCAGTTTAGCGACCCGGCGGGAAACCCTTTTGCGGCGTGGACCCACCGTCGGCCGCTATCGGGTCGTGATGAAGAGATGACACGGAAACGCTTAGGTGCCCCCTCGCAAGCTTCCCGCGTGATGCGCGTCAAGACGCTCCTCGTCGCGGCGACCCTCCTCAGCCTTGCCCTAGCAGGGTGCCTGTCCCCCGGCGAGCCCCTCGAGCAGGCCGGAAGCGACCCCGTCATGGACGACGCCCCCGATCCAGCGGACCCCGACGAGGACGCATCCTCCGAAGACGAGGAAGAGGACGCCCCTCAGGACGATGCCTCGGACGAGGATGACTCCTCCGAGGAGGACCCGGACCCGGGCGATGAAGCGCCCGGCGAAGACGCTGCCGAAGACGAGGACCCCGCCGACGGCCTCCAGGATGAGACCGTCGCCGTGCTCGGTCTCATCGACACGGGCATCAACCCTTACCACGAAGTCTTCCGAGATGACAGCGCGCTCGCGCACGTGCACCCGAGCGTGTACATCGACGGGTACCCCGAGGACGCGCAACCCCTCAACCTCACGCTCGACGCGGACACGTACGCGGACGCACTGGAAGCAGACGAGGACATCTGGGCGAACGTGACCGAGGAGCAGCTCTACTGGATCCCCGGGACGCGCATCGACGCCGCCATCGCGCACTCCACCAGCGCCTCCCACTGCGAGATCCTTGGCCTGCCCCACGAAGCCCCCGCCGCCTCCCTGCTGGACACCGCAAGCGACCAAGTCAACGAGACCACCGGGGAGGCCGACCCCTTCGACTGCCCCGACACCCAACCCATCCTGGACACGCACGGCCACGGGACCATGACGGCCTCCCGCGCCGCCGGCGACGGAACCTCGCTTTGCCCCGACTGCCGCATCGCCACGATTGAAGGCCTCTCCTCCACGAGCGTCGACTGGGCCACGGACGCCGGCTGGATCGACGTGCTCTCCAACAGCTGGATCGACCCCGTCCCCGCGCCCGCCAACCAAGCCCAAGACGGGAGCACCAGCGCTTCCGTCGCGCGCGCTGCCCAGAACATGGTCACGCTGTTCGCCAGCGGGAACGGAGCCGCGTACGTCGCCGGAGGCGCCCCCACGCCCACGTACACGCTCTCGACCGCCCCGCCCGGCGTGATCCTCGTCGGCGCCCACGACAACGGACACGTCGCAACCTGGAGCGGCAGCCCCCCGCACGTGATCGCGGACGGGTTCAAGAGCCTCGCCGCCGAGCGCGACAGCCTCACCAGCACGGGCCCGCTCGCGTTCGCCTGCTGCACCAGCAGCGCCGCCCCCTACGCCGCCGGAGCCGCGGCCCAACTGGTGCACGATGCCCGCGAAGCCCTCGACGACCGCAGCAACGGCATGAGCAACGGGAGCCTGGCCCAAGGCTCCGCCTCGCTCGTGCACGCGGGCCCCCTGGCGGACGGGAACCTCACCCTCGACGAGCTACGCCGCGTCCTGTTCACCACCGCGCAACTGCCCCCGCAACAGGGACCCCACGACGGGGACGCGCACTGGACCGCAGACCCGAGCAACCCCCCGGTCGGTTCCACGAACCCGGCGCAGAACCCGTACTGCGGGCTGTGCTGGACCACGCCCATCCCGTACGAGGAGATCCCCGAAGACGTGCCCCCCTACGCGTACACGGGATACGGGGCCATTACGCCCGCAAGCCTTGAGGCCTCGCTGGACGTGCTCGCTGGCAGCATGGAGGAGCCCGCGCGCGACGACGCGGATGCCTTCTACGAGCTCGATCAAAGCGCTCGAGAGCTCTACTACCCGACCGGATGACAGCGAAACCCGTTCACGAGGGTTGATAAGAAACCTTTAGTGGCTCCCTCGGGTTCCGTTCGCGAGTTCCCATGAACGCAGGCACGGTCAAGACGGTGGGCATCGTTCTGATCCTCTTCGGAGCGCTCTTCGCGATGGGCGGAGCCTTCATCCCAGACGTCGAGCTGGGTGGGTCCGCCACCGGCGGAGGCGCTGGCGCCGAAGGCGGCATTAGCGTCGGGTTCGGATCCCTGCTCTGGGTCGGCATCGCGATTATGGCCGTGGGCCTCGTGCTCGCCATCGCAGGCCTCTACGCGCCGCAACCCGCCCAGAACCAACGACCCCGCGACGGGGACGGGCAAGAACCCGGCGCCCAGTGAACCCGCGCGCCCTCCCGGCCCCCCTCAAGAGCGGATCCGACGGGCCACCAGCCACGCGGACGCCACGGCCAGGCACGCCACCAGCACCCCGAAGGCAGGCCTCCACCCCGCTACGTCCACGATGACCCCCGTCACGACGCTCCCCAACGACCCCAACGTCATGTACACCGTCCGCACCAACCCGAACCCGGTGCCCTGCTCCTCGTCGGAGAGATGATCCATGAACTGAGACTGCAACGGGGCCCCCCAGCTCATCGCCAACCCCGCCAGAACCACCGCCGCCACGAGGCCCACCGGCGAAGACACGACCACCAACAACCCGTACGCGACCACGCCCGTTCCCATCGTGAGCAACGCCGCAGCGTCCCGCGAAGCCCAATCCGAGTACCACCCCGTGCCCATCTGAGCAGCCCCGTGCACCACGAAGTACAACGAGAACAGCAAGCTCGCCGCACCCCGAGAGAACCCATGATGCTCCTCCAAGAACGCCGGCAAGAACGAAGCCGTCGCCTGCCACACGAACGCGCCCAAGAACGCAAGAAGCGTCGTGGACACGATCACGGGCCTCGTCAAAAGCTCCCTTGCCACACCCAGGTTGATCTGGGACGACAGCGACCCCTCCGGGAGAGACGGCGAGGTCGGTCGGACCCCCATGCGCACCGCCAGCGCGGCAGGCAACGCGACCACGCCCCCCAAGGCCAACGCCATCCGGAACCCCCCCAGCCCCGCCACGCTCGCCGCTAGGGGAGGAGCCACCAAACCCGCAACGGGACCCCCCAACAGGAACAACCCGATCGCGCGCCCGGTCTGATCGGCCACCTTCGTCACCAACGACGCGGCCGCGCTGTACACCAACCCCGCCACGCCCCCCAACCCGACCACGAGCACGAAGAACACCAAAAACGTCGGAGACAGCGCCAGCAACAAGCTGAACACGCCCGTTCCCGCCACCCCCACCAGCACGATCCGGCGCTCGCCCACCCGATCCGCCAGGACGCCGCTTGGCAGCTGCGCCACGGCGTAAGCCGCCCACATCCCCGTCAACGCGAACCCCACCGCGCCCGTGCTCGCGTCGAACGCGACCGTCAAGTCCGGCACGACGGGACTGATCACGACCCGAGCCACCATCGTGGCGAAGAACGAGACCATGCACAGCACGATGACCTGGTAGCTGTAGGACCAGCCAGTCACCCGTTCTCACCTCTCGGGAGCCCTCGAGATGACGAGCGTCCTCATGATCGCCCGCCTGCCAAGCGCGATAGTGCCCCCACCGCGGACCAGATGCCTGCCGCGATCCCGGGACAGAGATCGCCGGGAGCCGAACCCTCCGGAAAGCCACCGACGAGGTCTCTGCGAGCCCCGATTAAACCCCGGTCCCGCCGTGATCGATGTCGGGTTCCAGATCCTCCAACACCTTGGCTGCTTGACCCGTGTCCTCGCACACGACCGCGACGCGCACGTCCGGGCCCGTGGGGGACACGGTGGGGAAGCTTGCCTCCACCTCGACGCCCGCATCGACCAACCTCTCGGAGGCGCGGGCCAGTTCGCCGGGACGGTTGGGCAGCGTGGCTTCGACCACGGTCACGATGTCGCCGCCGATGCCCTGGTCTTCGAGCACGTCCACGCTCTTCTCCGCGTCCTCTGGGATCAGGTACGCCACGCCCTCGGGGCCGTGCACGCTGAACCCGAGGATGTTCACGTCGTTCTCGCCGAGCAAGCGCGCCGTCTTCGTCAACGCGGCCGCGGTGCCCCCGACGGGGACGCGGACGCCGTGCGTGGTGCGGGCCAAGGCGGTCCACCTAGGCACCCATGCGGACCGTCACGCTTGGGTGTTTTGTCATCCAAACGTTCCCTTGGAGCCTGTCAGGGGTAAATCCGGGCGGGGGTGCGCATGAAGGGGACCGCGTCACGCACGTGCTCAAGGTTGCAAAGATAGCTCACGAAGCGCTCGAGGCCAAGCCCGAACCCGCTGTGGGGCACGTTCCCGTACCGGCGAAGGTCCAGGAACCACTCGTAGTCCTCCAGGTCCTCGCCGCTTCCCTCGAGCCTGGACTCGACCAGGTCCAGGTCGGTGGAGCGTTCGGAGCCTCCGATCAATTCGCCGTAGCCTTCCGGCGCGATCAGGTCCGCGCACTTGGCGTGCACGCCGTCGTCGGCTTGGGCCATGTAGAAGGCTTTCAGCTCGGCGGGGAAGTGCGTGACGAACACGAAGTCCCCGAACATGTCGCTGAGCGACCGCTCGTCGGGCGCGCCGAAGTCCTCGCCCCAGCTGATGTCGTGGCCTTCCTCTTGCAGAAGCTCGATCGCGGTGTCGTACGTGACGCGCTCGAAGGGCGCGCTCACGTTCGCGAGCGTGGCGGGGTCGCGGTCGAGCGCTTCGAGCTCGGTTTCGCGCTGGGTTGCGACGGTGTTGCAGGCGTGCGCGACGAGGTTCTCTTGGATCTCGAGGTTCTCTTCGTGCTCGCACCAGGCTTGCTCGGCTTCCAGGTGCCAGTACTCTGTCAGGTGGCGGGGCGTGCGGCTTTTCTCGGCGCGGAAACTGGGCGCAAGGCACCAGACGCGCTCGAGGCTGAAGATGAGCGCTTCCAGGTACATCTGGCTGGATTGGGTCAGGTACGCGGTGTCGTCGAAGTACTCGAGCTCGAACACGTCCGCGCCGCCTTCGGCCGCGCTCTTGGTGAGGACGCTGGGCCAGACCTGCCAGAAATCGTTGTCGTCGAACCAGTCGGCCATGGCGTCGACGGCCGTGTGGCGGACCTTCATCACGTTGGTGAGCTTCTGGCTTCGCACCCAGAGGTGCCGGTGGTCGAGCGTGTGCTCGAGCCCTTGGTCCTCGTAGAGGGGGATGTCGGGGCTTTCGCCGACCTCTTCGAACGCGGTGGCCTTGACCTCGTACCCGCCGGGGGCTCGCTCGTCCTCGGCGACGGTGCCCGTGACGCGCACGCTGGCCTCGAAGCTGGTCCCATCGGCGTCCTGGAAGCCCTCCTTGGGGACGTTGTCTTGCTTGACGGTGCATTGCACGATGCCGGTGGAGTCGCGGACCACGCAGAACACGATCCCACCGGTGGATCGGTGGCGGTGCACCCATCCTTGGATCGTGACTTCGTCCCCGGTCGCATCGCCGTCCAGGATCTCGCCAATCTTCACGACGGGCGGGTTGGCCATCGCGCCTCGAAACGGCGTGGGGGGTTTGAAGGTGTCGGCCCCGAGAGGCCCCCGCTCCCCAGCGCCATGCAGCTCGGGTCGGAGGCCCTTACAGCGCGACCACGAGTTTTATTGCCGAGGCCCTATGGGCCCCCAGTGTCCCAAGCAGCCGCCCCCGGGAAGATCATCCTGTTCGGGGAGCACGCCGTCGTCTTCGGGGAACCCGCCATCGCCGTCGCCATTGACCTGGAGACCAAAGTGGACATCGTCCCCGACGAGACGCTGACCCACCACCGGGTCAACGACGAGAAACTGGACACGTACAAGCACCTGTTCATCGAGAAGGCCGTCGAGCTGCTCTGGGACAACGCCGGGCACACCACCCCGCTGGCCATCGAGACCAACAGCCGCCTGCCCAGCGCGGCCGGGCTCGGGTCCTCCGCGGCCCTCTCCACCAGCACGTGCGCTGCGCTTTTGCACCTGACCGAGCAGTTCAGCGAAACCCGCCTGGCCCGGGCCTCCTACGAGACCGAATGGCTCGGTCAAGACCGTCAAGGAAGCCCCATCGACACGAGCGCAAGCACGCACGGGCAAGCCATCTTCGTCGACGACGAGGAGCACGAGAACCACCTCTGGTCGCTTCGCCGCGGCGAGGACACCTGGCACGTGCATCACCAGCCGCTCGAGCGCATGAGCTTCGTGATCGCGCACAGCGGCGAGAAGGGCAAAACCGGCGAGCTCGTGAGCAAGGTCAAGATGTACGTCGACCGGACCGACGTGGCCCAGAAGGTCATCGAGGACATCGGCGACACCACCCGCGAGGGTCGTCAAGCCCTGCGTGAGGCAGACCTCGAACGCGTCGGGGAGCTGATGGACGAAGCCCACGACCTCTTAGGGATGCTCGGCGTCTCCACCGGGCGCCTGGACGAGCTGTGCCGGGCCGCCCGCGAGCACGCCTACGGGGCCAAGCTCACCGGCGCCGGCGGCGGCGGATGCATCATCGCCCTCACCGACGAACCCGAGCGCTGCCGCCAAGCCCTGCAAGAGGAGCGCGCGGAAGCCTGGATCGTGCGCTCGGCCCGCAAAGGAGCCCGCGCCTGGGGGCGCCGGCGCACGCGCACCGTGAACGAGAGGAACGAGAAGAGGACACCATGACCCAGATCGTCAAGCTCGGAGGCAGCGTGATCACGCACGACGACGACGGCCCCAGCATCGACCACGACACGCTCCAACGCTTGGCCCGCGAGGTCACGGAGCCCCCCGAGCCGATCGTGCTCGTGCACGGCGCCGGCGTCCTCGGGCACCCCCTCGCGCACGAGAACGCGCTCCACAAGGGCCTCCAGGACGATGCGGACCGCTCCGCGATGGCCACCGTGCACGCGAACGTGCGCCGGTTGAACCTGGCCCTGCTCGAAGCCCTCGAAGACGAACAGGCACCCGCCGTCACGCTGAGCCCGCTGGGGATGCTCTCCACGAACGACGCCGAGCCCGGCGGGTGGAACCTCGTGCCCGTGCACCGCGTAATCGAGCAAGACCTCATCCCCGTGCTGCACGGGGACCTTGTGCTCGATACGACCCGAGGGATCAGCGTGCTCAGCGGGGACACGATCGCGGCGGAGCTCGCCCGGTTCCTGGACGCGACCCGCCTCGTCTTCGCGCTCGACCAGGACGGCGTCTTCTCGCATCCCCCCGAGCTCGAGGACGCGACCCTCTTGACCCGCCCCTCGCCCCAAGGGCTCGCCGAGGCCCGCGAACGCGCCACGGGCGGGGACGAGGACGTGACCGGGGCCATGGCCGGGAAGCTCGAGCGCGCCGTCGACGCCGTCCGATCCGGCACCGAAGTGTGTCTGGTGAACGGGCGCCAGCCCGACCGCGTCCGCCGAGCGCTGGAAGGGGACGTGAAGGGCACCGTGCTGGACCCAGGAGGCCAGGCCCCATGACGGACGAAGACTCCCAGACCGTCGAGCGGAAAGGCGACCACGTCGACATCATCCTCGAAGGCGACATGCAGGCCAAGAAGAACGCCTGGGAGGACCTCACGCTCCTCCACGAGGCCCTTCCCGAGGTCGACCGCGACGAGGTCACGCCCCGCACGCAGCTGCTCGAGCACACCCTCGAGATGCCGGTCATGGTGGCCAGCATGACCGGCGGGTACCCGGAAGCGGAAAGCATCAACGAGCGCCTGGCCCGCGCCTGCGCTCAGCACGGCGTTGGCATGGGCGTCGGGTCCCAGCGAGCCATGCTCGAGGACCCCGAGCAAGCCTCCACGTACACCGTGATCCGCGACCACGATGTGCCCTTCGTGGCCGCCAACATCGGCGCGCCCCAACTGATCCCGCAAGGCGACGAGGAGGCCATCACGCCCCAGCAGGCTGGGACGCTGGTGGATGCGATCGACGCGGACGCGCTCATCGTGCACCTGAACTACTTGCAAGAGGTCGTCCAGCCCGAGGGCGACACGGACGCGGCCGGCGTCCTCGACGCGATCGAGCGCCTTGTGGCCACCGTGGATGCACCGGTCATCGCCAAGGAGACCGGCGCCGGCATGCACCGGGGCACCGTCTACGGCTTGAGCGAGGCCGGGTGCGCGGCTGTCGACGTGGGAGGCCTCTCCGGGACCACGTTCGCCGCCGTCGAGCAGATCCGAGCTGAACAGGCTCAAGCCCCTCGGCATGCCAGCCTCGGGGACCGGTTCCGGGACTGGGGCATCCCTACGCCGGTGGCCGTGCGCGAGGCCCACGCCGCGGACGCGACCGTCATCGCGACCGGGGGCCTTCGAAACGGGCTGCACGTGGCCAGCGCCCTCGCGTTAGGTGCGACCGCGTGCGGGATCGCGTCAGGAGCCTTGGAGCCCGCCAGCCAAGGGGACCAGGAGCTGGAGGCGTTCCTTACGGGTCTACGGGACGAGCTGGAGACGGCGATGTTCCTCACGGGCGCCGAGACGGTGCAGGAGCTTGCCGCTCGCCCGATCCTCGCGGAAGGGGCGACGCGGGCGTGGCTGGAAGCCCTGGGCCACGATGTGCAGGAGCTGGCGGCGCACCGGCGGGGCTCCAGCCACAGCGTGTAAGGCACCCCGGTCGTCGGGAGCGCTCGGCGGGCCTGGTGAGAGCCAGGAGAAGCTTTATACCGGTCCCCCTGCTTCGACGCGGTACCCCCCAATTTCACTTGGCCGAGGCGTGATCCATGGTTGAATTCAAAGTCGAAGTCGCGGACCCGGAGACCGGGAAGACGTGGCCGGTCGAGGTCGAGGGTCAGCACGCCAACGTGCTCGTCCGCAAGCGCATCGGGGAAGAGGTCGACGGCATGATGCTGGGCTTGCCCGGTTACACCGTCCAGATCACCGGAGGCACGGACCAGGACGGGTTCCCCATGCGGCCCGAGATCCCTCAAGCCACGCGCAAACGGATCCTCGTGAGCAAGTCCACGGGCTTTAGAGCCAGCGAGAAGGGCATGCGCCGCAAGCGCACCTTCCGCGGGAACGAGGTCAGCCCCGAGATCACGCAGGTTAACTGCAAGATCATCGACCACGGGCCCAAGCCCGTGGAGGACCTCCTCGGCGAGGAAGCCGAGGAAGAAGAGCAGCAAGAAGCTGAAGCCGAAGACGAGGACCAAGGGTAGCGCCCCATGAGCGGAGCCTCACGCCAACCCGAGATCAACCTCGGCATGATCGGCCACGTCGACCACGGGAAGACGACCCTCACGCAGGCGCTGACCGGTCGGTGGACCGACACGCACAGCGAGGAGACCCGGCGCGGCATCTCGATCCGGCTTGGCTACGCCGACGCCAGCCTCTACCAGTGCCCCGACGAGGCCCCGCCCGCGTGCTACCAGAACAACCCCGAGTGCCCCGGCGGGGACGAGGCCGAGCACCTTCGCAACGTGAGCATCGTGGACGCGCCCGGCCACGAGACCCTCATGGCCACCATGATCAGCGGGGCCGCCATCATGGACGGGGCCGTGCTCCTGATCGCCGTGAACGAGGAGTGCCCGCAGCCCCAGACGAAAGAGCACCTGATGGCGATCGACATCGTGGGCCTCGAGAACGTGATCGTGGTCCAGAACAAGATCGACCTCGTCACCGAGGACCGGGCTCGCGAGAGCTACAAGGAGATCAAGGACTTCCTCAGCGGCACCGTCGCGGAGGATGCCCCCATCGTGCCCGTGAGCGCGCAGCAGGAGGTCAACGTCGACGCGCTCATCCAAACGATCCAGGAGCAGATCCCCACGCCCGACCGGGACCCGGAGCTGCCCCCGCGCATGTTCGTCGCGCGAAGCTTCGACATCAACAAGCCGGGGACCGAGCCCCCCGAACTCCGGGGCGGCGTCATGGGCGGAAGCCTCTCCCAAGGGACCCTCGAGATCGGCGACGAGATCGAGCTGCGACCCGGTCGCGAGGTCGAAGAACACGGCAAGACCCGGCGCGAACCCATCTACACGGAGGTCACGGGCCTCGTGGCTGGGAACAGCGCGCACGAGGAGGTGGGGCCCGGGGGCCTGATCGGCGTCTCCACCGAGCTGGACCCGTCCATGACGAAAGGGGACAACCTCAGCGGGCGCGTGATGGGGAAACCCGGATCGCTCCCGGACGTGCGTCAGCAGTTCACGATGGACACGCACTTGTTGGAGAAGGTGGTCGGTGCCGCCGAGGACGTCGAGGTCGACCCGATCCGGACCCAGGAGCCCTTGATGCTGAACATCGGGACCGCCACGACTGTGGGCGTCGTCACGAGCGCCCGCGAGGAGGACGCGGAGGTCCGGTTGAAGCTGCCTGTGTGCTGCGAGGAGGGCCAGCGTGTGGCCATCAGCCGTCGCATCGGGACCCGGTGGCGCTTGATCGGGTACGGCGTCATCCAGTGACAAGGCGACGAGGTCTCGCCTAGCACCTTTATGATGGGGGTGCCCATTCGGCCGTGGAGGAGATGAGCGACGAGGGGACCCCAGAAGGCGGCGAAGGCGACGATGAGGGTGACGAACGGCCCGTCGTCGTGGACACGAACGCTCTCATGATGCAGTTCCAGTACTACTTGGAGCTGGAGTCGGAGCTTCGGCGCGTGATGCCGGGCGGGTTCAAGGTGCTCGTGCCGGACTCGGTCATCGACGAGCTGGAGTCGCTCGTCGAGGCGAACGATGGTAAGCAGGCCGAGGAGGCTCGCTTGGCGATCGAGCTCGCGGAGACGTTCGAGATCGTCGAGGTGGAAGGGGAGGGCGACGAGGCGATCATCGGGTTCGCCGCGGGTTTGGACGACGCGGTCGTTGTCACGAACGATAAGCTGCTTCGTGCCCGGTTGCGGGCCAAGGGCATCCCGAACGTGCACATGCGTTCGAAGGCGTTCTTGTCCGTGGAAGGGTTCCCTGGCGTCTAGGCGCGTTGTTCAAGGGTCCTTGTCGGAACGGTTAAGGGCGCGCTCCTTTTCAACCGGTCCCGTGCGCGAGTTCGTGGTCTCCAAGGCTCCGCAGGGCCGCGTGGCGGCGCTGGCGCGGGCCACAGTCGAGCACGCGGGGGGCATCGTCTCGCAGCACAACGAGCGCGTCACCGAGTTCGACAACCTGGTCCCTGAGGAGGGGGATTGGTCCCGGTCGGGGTACGTGGGGACGTACCAGAACTACGGGGAGGACCCGGTGCGTGTGCGCGTTCGCACTTGGGCGCACTGGCCGCGCACGCTTCTGTACTGGAGCCTCTTCTTGGGGTTCCTCCAGGCGGTGGTCTTCTTCACGCTCGCGCTCGTGGGCTTGTCGCCTCCGCCGAACGTGTGGATCCTCTTCGCGGTGGTCACGTTCGCCGTGATCGGGCTGGCGCTTTTGATGTACGCGTCGGGGTGGGCGGACAGCGCGGAGCTCGAGGACGAGATCGCGCGCCGCTTGAAGCAGAGCATCGCGGACGACGAGGAGATCCCGGGGGACACGTACACGCTCGGCGATTGGGAGGAGCACCGGGACGAGCTCGTCGAGCACGCGATCGCGCAAGCGAACAAGCAGGCCCCCGAGCGACCCTCCCGGGCCAAGAGGGCGCTCGAGGCGGTCAAGCCCGCCGGCCAGGGAGCAGGCGGTCTCGTCGAGCGATGGCGTGGCCGCTCGGGAGGGGGCGAGCAAGCCGAGGCGTCCGACGAGGGTGGCGCGGAGCCCGCGGGGCCCGAGCCTGCCAGGGGGGATGAGGAGGAGGAGGAGGAGGAGGCCGGGACCGTGCTGGACCGCGTCGCGTTCTGGCGCAGCGAAGAAGGGGACGAGCCCGGCGAGGTGGCCTCCGCCGCGGGCGGGCAAGAGCCCGGGGGTCGCGCCGACGAGGATGCGGACGCCAAGCGCAGACGGCTGGAGGAGCTCAAGCGCCAGCGTGAGGAACAAGACGCCGGCGACGAGGAGCCCCCTCAGGAGCAGGCGTCCGAGCAGGATGCCGAGGCCAAGCGAAAGCGGTTGGAGGAGCTCAAGCGCCAGCGCGAGGAGCAAGACGCTGGCGACGACGACGGCCAGGACGAGGCGTAGGGCAAGCTTGGGGGGGTCCCGGTTGGTGCGCGGGTTATGCTTATGAGGCGTAGCCCTTTGTCTGGGACGAGGTCCCACCATGCCCACATTCAGCCCCGCCGGAGAGAAGGATGTCACCCGGGCCATCGTCGAGTCCTACATGGAGCAGTTCGACGAGTACGTCGAAAGCGATGTGATCATCGTCGGCGCAGGACCCGCTGGCCTCTCCACGGCCAAGGCCCTGGCCGAGAACGATGTCAAGACCATCGTCCTCGAGAGGAACAACTACCTCGGCGGCGGGTTCTGGCTTGGCGGTTTCCTGATGAACAAGCTCACCGCGCGCGCCCCCGCCCAGGAGATCTGGGACGAGCAGGGCGTGGACTACGAGGAGTACGAGGGCGCCGATGACCTCTTCATCGCGGACGCCCCCCACGCGTGCAGCGCGGCCATCAAGGACGCCTGCGAGGCCGGAGCCGTCTTCCAGAACATGACCGAGTTCCAGGACCTGGTCGTGCGGGAGCAAGGCGCCGTGCGCGGCGCGGTCATCAACTGGAGCCCCGTCTCCGCGCTGCCGCGCGAGATCACGTGCGTGGACCCCATCGCGATCGAGTCGAAGATCCTCGTCGACGCGACCGGGCACCAAGCCGAACCGTTGACCAAGCTGCACGAGCGCGGGTACGTGAACGTGCCCGGGTTCGAGGACAGCGGCATCCGCACGTTCGAGGACGCGCAAGAGTACAACACGCACGCCGGTCACGACTCGCCCGCCCACGACAGCATGTGGGTCGAGAAGAGCGAGGACGCCGTCGTCGAGCACACCGGAAAGGTGCACGACGGGCTCTTCCTGACCGGCATGAGCGTGTGCACCGCGTTCGGCCTGCCGCGCATGGGCCCCACGTTCGGCGGCATGCTCATCAGCGGGCGACGCTGCGCCGAGCAGATCATCGCCGAGCTCGACGGTGAAGACGTCCAGACGCTGGACCTGCGCGCTCGCACCCAGCGACCCACGGCCACGAACGGGGCCCCCAAGGAAGCGCCCGCCAAGCGCCCCGCCAAGCCCGAGTAGACCCCGCCGCAGCATGCGCGTCGTCCTCCTCGCCGAGGCCCCAGGCATCGACCTCGAGGCCCTCCAGGGCGAGCTGTCCCCCCACGGCGTCGAGCTCGACGCGCGGGACCCGCCACCCGGTCCCCCCTCCAGGGAGTCTTACCACGACTGGGTCGACTGGATGGCCTGGCACGCGGCCTTCGCGAAGGTCCGCGATCTTGGATCCCCGCCCAGCCACCGCGGACCGGCAGACCTCGAGGTCGAAAAGGAAGCCCGCGCGCTCACAGGCCAACGAGACCCGCCCGGGCCCCTGTACGACGGGCCGCGCATGATGGAGGCCTACCACGGCCCCCTCCCCGAGGCGTTGTCCACGCCCGGGGAGCCCGTGGTCGTGCTCACCGACCGCTTGATCGGCACCTACGAGGGCGACCGGTACCACGTGCGGTTCCTCGTGGCCGGGCACCCGAGCATCGTGAGCGTGCCCGGGTTCGTGGACGGCCCCGCCCGGGACCGGTCCTTCTACCTGGCCAAGCAAGCCCTCGGCAGCGGGCTCGAGGCCGACGCGATGGTGGACGACGACCGCATCACCCGCCAGGACCCCCGGCTGCCCGTCTGCACCGCGTCCGCCGTGCTGCAGGCCCTCTTGTACGCCCACGGGGGGGACCCCTTCTGCGAGGAGGCATCCTGCCGCTTGTACAACCCCCACTGGCAGGAGGAGCTCGTCGGATCCATGGCCACGCGCACGTTGTGCAAACAGCACGAGGCGTGGCTTGCCCACGAGCCGTGATGCTCACGCGGGCTACACAAACCCTTAACCGGGCCCTGGGGATGCCTGCATCGATGCGGACGCGCGCGCTCGTGATGCTGCTTTTGACCCTCGCCGCCCTGGCGGGTTGCATCGGCCCGGACGAGGACCCCCTCGAGGCTGGAGCAGACGCTCAAGACCCCGATCAGGCAACCCAAGACCCCCGCGAGGAGGAGACCCCGCCCGAGCCGGTCGAGGAGATCCAGGCCCCCCAGTGGGAGGTGGGGGACTGGTGGAGCTACGAGGTCGAGCACGCGCTGGGCCCCTCTGTGGAGGTCACGCTCGTGGTCACGGAGGTCACCCGGGGCGCGTACACGCTCTCATGGGCGGACGTCGACGAGGCCCTGGCCACCCTCACGTACCACTTCCCGCCCGTGGGCGAGATCGATCGTCCCGACCTCGGGTGGTGGGTGCACGGGGAAACGGGTCGCATCCTCTCGTTCCCGATCGAGGACCAAGCGGCCTGGGGGGCCTCCTTCGCGGGCGAGCCGTACGCGTTCGAAGCCACGTTCGCGGGCCCGGACGAGGCACCCGTCGTGGAGCTCACCGGGGAGGCCGAAGAGGGCGAGGGAACGATCGAGGCCACGTACGATCCCAGCGTGGGGTTCTTCGAGCGCTTCGCGCGCCTGTTCGAGCAAGGCGGGCCCCCGTCGCCCAGCGCCGTGCTCGTAGACAACGGGGCCCTAGAGGATGCCCCCGGCGCCGCGTACACGCCGACGCCGGAGGACCTGTTGAACGAGGTCGTGGTTGGACCCAGCGCCGAACAGGCACGGCCTCCCGTCGGGGACCCCGTGGGGTCCTTCTCCGTCGGGGACGGGGTCGACCGCCTCGTGCTGGCCGGATTCTCCGGGGGCCAGGAGGGCCACTACTCGTGGTCGGTGAACGCGCCCTCGGGGACGACGTTCGGGGGGCAGACCACGAACATGCCCGGCGATGGTTCGATGGCGTTCACCCACTACGGCCTCGAGGACCCGGAGGCGGGCTCCTGGACCTACGAGATCTCTCCTGTAGGGCCGGGCCTGGTGATCCTGGAGGCGATGGGCGTGAGCTTGGAGGAAGCCAGCCTGGCCGCGGGCGAGGGGTGATGCGTCAGCGACGTTCGAGGTCCAAAACGAGGCGCGCGATCTTGGTCCGAAGCTCGGAGCGGAGCTGCTGCTCCCGGCCGGGGTCGAACTCGCCCTCGAGCACGTAGCGGGCCAGGACGCCCTCGTCGGTCTGCTCGAGAGCCCAGCGTGCCACCGTCCCGTTCTCATCCTCGACCGCCCAGGAGCGCTGGGGCTCCCTGTCGAGGATGCGCCCCTCGATCCGGTCCCCGCTGCGCGTGACGAGATCCAGCAGGTTCCCTGCCGCTTCGGGAGCGTCCGGGGCTTTCTGGCGCGCGTGGTCGATCCCAGGCGCGTACAGGGGGATGTTCTCGGGGTGCGTGATCGCCTCGAAGACGTCCTCGAGGGGGGCGTCGATGGCCAGCTGGGTCTCGATTCGATCCATCGCCTCCAGGCTCTCCGGGAGGCCCTTCAAGACCGTTTCGCCAGGTCCACGGACGTTGATCCGGCACGAACCCTGTTTTCGGGGCCTTGGGGACGGGGGAAGGCTTTTCCAGCCGTCGTGGGTTCGTTTCCCCGGTGTCGACCGTGACCGTGAACCCTGGCGACCGAGCCCCGAGCTTCTCGGCGAAGGTCACCGACGGTCAAGCCGTGGCCGACTTCGAGCTTGAGCAGGCCCTGGGAGACGGGCCCGTCGTGTTCGGGTTTTTCCCGTTCGCTTTCACCGAGGTGTGCGAGGACCAGATGGCGGATCTTCGAGACAGCTTGGAGGCGTTCAAGGATGAGGGAGCCACCGTGTTCGGCCTCAGCACGGACAGCCCCTTCTCCTTGCAGGTCTTCCATCAGGAGCATGGGTTCGGGTTCCCGCTCATCAGCGACTACAACCGGGAGGCCGTGGAGAGCTTCGGGCTGTTCTACGACGAGCTGATGGGCCTCGAGAAGCCCGCCAAGCGTGCCACGGTCGTGCTGGATGCCGAGGGCACCGTCGCGTGGACTTGGACCACGGATGATCCCGAACAGAAGCCCGAGATCGACGAGATCCGGAGCATCGTCCGGAAAGTCCAGCAAGGCGAAACCCCCGTCCCGTGAGGGGACCAAGGTCCCGCCATGTTCCCGTTGATTTCGCGGGCTTCACCCTCCAAGACGCCGATATCGGCGAACGAATCTGAAAACGTTTAAGTACGGAGGTTGAGCATTGGCTCGGTGGATGGGATCAGGACCACCAGCCGGGGGACAGCACGTCCTCTCCCGGCCATGAGGCCTGGCGCCACCGATGGAGTGGCCGGATGCACCTCAAGCGCGTCGAGATGGAGAACTTCAAATCGTTCCGAGACGAAGAGGTCCCCTTCAAGGAAGGCTTCACGGGGATCACAGGCCCCAACGGGTCCGGCAAATCCAACATCTCGGACGCGATCCTGTTCGTCCTAGGCACCAGCAGCAGCAAGGCGATCCGCGCCGGGCGCCTGGCCGATCTCATCCACAACGGAGGCACGGACGGGAGCCCCCGCGACGAGTGCAAGGTCAGCCTCGTCTTCGACAACGAGGACCGCACCATCCCGCTCGACACGGACGAAATCGTGCTCACCCGGCGGCTCAAGCGGAGCCCCAGCGATCCCGAGCGCGTGAACTCCTACTACTACGTCAACGGCGACTCCAGCACGCTCACCGAGTTCGAGGACCTGCTCAGCCACGCCCGCATCAGCGCGGACGGGTACAACATCGTCCAACAAGGCGACGTCACGCGCATCGTGACCATGAGCAACACCGAGCGGCGCAAGATCCTCGACGAGATCGCCGGCATCACCCGGTTCGACGACGAGATCGACGACGCAGACGACCAACGCGAGGAGGTCGAGGAGAACCTCGAACGCACCCGCCTGATCCTGCGCGAGGTCAACCAGCAGCTCAAGCAGCTCTCCCGCGAGAAAGACCGTGCCGCCGAGTACCGCGACCTCCAGGACGACCTGCGCGTCGCCAAGGGCAAGCTGGCTAAAAAGCGTGTGCGCGGGCTCGAACAAGAGCTCGAGAACGTGCACGCCAGCATCGAATCCTACCAAGAGGAAGGCCAGAAGCTCAAAGAGGACAAACACGACGTCGTCGACGAGATCGACGAGGTCGAGGGCACGCTCGAGGAGCTCGACGAGGAGATGGCCGAGCTTGGGGGCGAGGACGCCAAGAAGCGCCAGGACGAGCTCCAATCGCTCAAGGAGGACCTGGCCACGGCCCGCCAGATGGCCAACCACTTCAAGAACGAGGTCCAAGAGGTCAAGATCGAGCTCAACGAGGCCACCGCGGACCACTCCCAGGCCGAGGACAACCTCGACGCGATCCTCGAGGAGAAGCAAGAGGTCGAGGAGGCGCTGGCCAACTGGCGGGACGAAGCCGAGGACGTCACGGACAAGCTCGAGGAGACCAAGGAGAAGATCAGCGAGGGAAGCGAGCGCTCCCAGGATCTGCAACGTACGCTCGCCCAGCTCAAGCAACGCTATGAGGCCGCTCAAGAGGACCGTCACGAGGCGCGCATGCGCGTGGACGGCCTCGAGGAACGACTCGAACGGTTGCGCGTGGACCGATCCGAGGCCGAGGAGGCCCTCGAGACCGCCCAGTACGAGACCAAGGATCTTCGCTGGGCTGCCAAGGAAGCCAAGAAGGAGCACGAAGAGCTCAAAACAAAGAAGGACGAGCTCCAGGACGAGCTGTTCGACAAGAAGAAAGAGCAAGCCGATCTCAACGCTGAGATCCAAGAGCTCGAACCCAAGATCCGAGACCTACGCAACAAGTACTCGCAACTCAAAGCCGAGTTCGAGGCCGCCGACAAGATCGGCGGGTTCTCCCGCGCGGTCGAAGCCATCCTCGAAGCCCGCGACACCGGCCGCCTCGACGGCGTGCGCGGCACCATCGCGGAGCTGGGCGACCCGCCCGACGAGCTCGAGCACGCGCTCGAGATCGCAGCCGGCGGCGCCATGCAGGCCGTCGTGGTCGAGGACGATCAAGTGGCCTCGGAAGCCATCCAGTACCTCAAGGACAACAACCTGGGACGCGTCAAGTTCCTTCCCCTCAACAAGCTCAGCTACCGCCGCCCGCAAGGCAAGGCCCTGATGGCCTCCCGGGACGACCGCGCCATCGGGTTTGCCGTGGACCTGATCGAGCACGACGAGGAGTACAAGCCCGCGTTCAGCTACGTGTTCCGCTCGACCCTCATCGTGGAGGACCTGGACGCTGCCCGCCAACTGATGGGGGGCGTGCGCCTGGTCACGCGGGAGGGCGAGCTCATCGACGCCGGCGGCGCCATGACGGGCGGAAGCACCAAGAAGAAACGCCGCGGCGGGTTCAACGTCAAACGCAAGGACGAGCTCGAGTCCTTGGGCGACACGCTGCGTGCCCACGTCACGCAGAAGGAGACGCTCGAAGCTCAGGAGAGCCAGCTTGCGGACACGGTGCGCCAGCTGCGAGAACAGGTGCGCGAGCTCGAGGCCGACCTGGTCAAGCAAGAGACCAAGCGCAAGGAGGCCAAGCGGCAGGCCGAGGAGGCTAAAGAGCGCATCGAGAAGCTCCAGGACGAGAAGGCCTCCTTGGAGGAGCGCGTCGAAGAGACCGAGGACGAGCTGGAGGAGGCGGAGGATGCCTTCGAAGAGGCCGACGATAAGCTCTCCAAGCTCGAGGCCAAGCGCGAGGAGAAAGGCCAGGAGCTGATGCAGTCCACGCAGCAGGCCCTGGCCGACCGGCTTGAGGAGCTGCGCGAGGAGCGCGAGGAGATC
This sequence comes from uncultured Thermoplasmatales archaeon, assembly GCA_964581775.1. Classification (GTDB taxonomy): domain Archaea; phylum Thermoplasmatota; class SW-10-69-26; order SW-10-69-26; family SW-10-69-26; genus PWVY01. Next base: position 147,069 of record CAZOQA010000001.1, read on the forward strand.
CGGGACACGCTCAGCGAGTTCGAAGCACGCGCGGAAGCCCTCGAGGAGAAAGAGCGCCTGGCCCGCGAGCGGCGCGACGAGATCGCGCAGCGCGTGGCCGAGCTGGAGGCCAAGCGCGACGAGCACAAAGCCGAGATCGAGGGCTACCAGGCCAAACAGGAGAACCTCAAGGAGGAGGTGGGCGTGCTTGAGGAGCTGGTCAGCGAGCATGATGCTCAGGTCGAGGAGCTGCGCGAGGAGCGCGAGAGCCTCTTGGAGGAGAAGTACCAGCTGGAGAACAAGCGCGACCGCATCCAGGACAACATCGACGCGAACCAGGACCTGGTGGTCCAGTTCAAAGGCCGCGTGCCCGTGATCGAGTCCAACCTAGAGGAGGCGCGGCACGAGCTGGCCGAGATGGAGGTGGACGTGCCGGAGGACGTGCCCGAGACGCAGGAGCAGCTGAAATCGTTGACGCGGGAGATCCAGTCCGAGATGGAGGCGTTGGAGCCCGTGAACATGCGCGCGCTCGAGGAGTACGAGGAGCAGTCCGCGCGCAAGGACGAGCTCGAGGAGGAGCTCGAACGGCTCGAGCGCGAGCGCGAGAGCCTCATCGAGCTGGCCGAGGAACTGATCGGTCGCAAAAAGGACGCCCTGATGACCGTGTTCGAGGAGGTCAACGAGAACTTCCAGCGCACCTTCGAGAAGCTAAGCGGCGGCGGGCAAGCCCGCCTGGAGCTCGAGAACGAGGTCGACCCCTTCGAGGGGGGCCTGATCCTCAAAAGCCAACCGCAGGGCAAGAAGGTGCACCGGTTGGACGCGCTAAGCGGCGGCGAGAAGAGCCTCACCGCGCTCTCGTTCATCTTCGCCATCCAGCGGTACGCGCCCAGCCCCTTCTACGTGCTCGACGAGGTCGACATGTTCCTCGACGGCGTCAACAGCGAGCTCGTCGCCAAGATGGTAAGAGAGAACAGCGAGCGCGCCCAGTTCATCATGGTCAGCCTTCGCAAGGTCACGCTCAAGCTCGCCGATCACGTCTACGGCGTCACGATGCGGGACGGGATCACGCAGATCCTCGGCACCGTGGACGTGGACGAGATCGCGCACACAGAAGAGGTCCAGGAGGCAGCATGAGCCCCCCGCCCGAGCTCAGCGCCAGCGACATCATCGCGGACGCAGCCCAGAGCGACACGCAAGCCCTCGCCCGCGCCCACCACGGCCCCATGGGCTCCACCAACGGTCAGGCCCCCGAGGACGAGCCCAACGCGGTCGTCGAGCACCTGCTCTTGCACCGCGCGCTGACCGACCACGACCCCGACCGCTTGTCCGAGTTCCTGGACCTGGCCCGCAACGAGGTGGCAAGCTTCCGGAACCCCACCGACCGGGCTATCGCGCTCACGTTCACGCTCGTGCTCGACGAACAGATGGACCCCTGGAGCATCGACCTGGCCACGTTCTCGCGCCTGTACGCGGACCGCGTCAAGAGGACGCCCGACGTGGACCTGATCACGGCCGGGCGCCTTCTGGCCATGGCCTGGACGGTGCTGCTTGCCCAAACCGACGAGCTGCTCTCTCGCGCCGACGAGGACGAGGAGGAAGAACCCGAGGACCCCTGGATGGACCCCGCCTGGGACGACGTCCCCGGTACGTGGGACGAGGCCTTCGACCTGGACCCGGACGAGCAGTACACCGAGCACGTGCTCGACGAGGACAACGATCCCCCCATCAGCGAGAGCGTCTTCCACCAGGGCGACCGGCGCGTGACCCTGTACGAGCTCGTGGAAGCCCTCGAGGAAGGACGCCGCGACGCCGAGCGACGCAAACGGTTGAGCGAGGAGCGCCGCAAAGCCCGCGAGCAACGCCAGCAAGAAGCCAGCCAAGAGGACGTCACCGAAGAGGTGCACGAGGAGGACATGGAGGCCGAGATCCACGACGTCCGCACGCGCATGGAAGCGCTCACCGTGGGCGACGAGGTGCCCCTGAACGACGTGCACCGCGGCACGCGCGAGGACTTCCTCAGCGTGTTCGTCTCCAGCCTGTTCCTCTCCCGGGCCCGCATGGTCGACGTCCGACAGGAAGCCTTCCCCTACTCCCCCGTCCTCATCACGCCCCGCGAGCGCCTGCACGACCCGGAGGCGCCGCTGGTGGGCCTCCCCGAGGAGGAGACCCCCAGCTTCGACGAAGACCCCGAGGACGCGCCCGAAAAGACCGCCCCGCAGGAGGCCTAAGATGGCCAGCACCACGAAGCAGATTCACGCCGACGAGGACGCGCTCGAGGACCCGCGCGAGGACCCCGACCTGATGGTCGAAGCCGCCCTGTTCAGCGCCGGCGACCCCATGAGCCTCGAGGAAGTCTGCGAGAAAACACGCCTCGACCAAGCCACCGTCGAGGACAGCCTCGCCCAGCTGCAGGACGCCTACGAGGACCGCAGATCGAGCCTACAAATCGTGAAAAGCGGGGACAAATGGGGCATGGCGCTGACGGCGCGCTTCGCGGACGCCAGCCGCCACATCGTGCCCCCCGAGATCCCGCTTCACCTCCTGCGAACGCTCGCCCTGATCGCGTACCACCAACCCCTGCTCCAGTCCAACCTCAAGGACATGGTCGGGAGCAAAGTGTACGCGCACGTGGCCCGCCTTCACGATGCGGGCCTGATCCGCAAACAGCGCGAAGGCGTCACGTACGAGCTCACCACCACCGCCTCGTTCCCCGAGTACTTCGGCATCCCCGCCGACGAGCCCGAGCGCATCCGCGAGTTCCTCGCCGAGAAGGTGGGCCTGATCTCGGACGGGAACGCGCCGCAAACCAAGCAAGCCACGGACGTGCGCGATGCCCCGCCCGTTCCCGGCGTGGACCCCGACGGGACCTGACGCCGCCTCGAACCGTTCACCGTGGCCCTCATGTAGGGCCACGCAGGTGCTGGGGCCCGCATGGCGGACCCAGGCATCGGCGACCCCGCTCCCGTCTTCACCCTCCCCGACCAGGACGGGAGTCCCGTCTCGCTCAAGGATCTGGAAGGCCAGCGGCTCGTGCTGTACTTCTACCCGGGCGATTTCACGCTCGGGTGCACCCGGGAGGCCTGCAAGTTCCGCGACACGTTCGACGAGATCCGATCCCACGACGCGCGCCTCGTCGGCGTAAGCCAAGACCCGCCCGACAAGCACGAACGCTTCCGAAGCGAGCATGATCTCCCCTTCACGCTCCTCAGCGACGAGGACGGCACCGTCGCGGAGTCGTACGGCGCGGACGGGTTCTTCGGTACGCGCCGGGTCACCTTCATCATCGGGCCCGATGGGACCATCGAGGAACGCATCGCCTCGCCCCTGCCCGCCTCCCACATCAAGACCACCCTTGCCCACCTCGAAGACACCGTCGCCCACGCTTGAAGCCCTCTCCTCCACGCTCCGGAGCCTGCACACCATGACCCTCGACCCCGATGTCCCCATCCTCGACGAGGACGCCCTCGAAGACGCGCTCGAACGCGGCGAGGACATGATCGTGGTTTACTACGCGGACTGGTGCGGGTACTCGCGCGCGTTCATGCCCACCTTCGAGGACCGCGCCCACGATCTCCCGCTGCCGGCGGCCGCCGCCAACATCAGCGACCACGAGGACCCCCGATGGTCCACGTATGGCATCGAGCGCGTGCCCACGCTCGTCGCATACCAGGAGGGGCACGAGGCAGCCCGCGTGGGCGGGCGCCCTGGCGAGGGGCTTAAATCCGAAGACCTGGACCGTTTGCTCGACCAGCTGGCCTGATCGGAATGCTTCGACGCTCCTTCGTCCTGTTAAGCGGCATCGGCGCCAAGACCGAGAAGACGCTCTGGACCTCCGGCGTGCACACGTGGGAGGCGTTCCTCGAGGCCACGCCCGACCGGTTGCCCTCGCGGGCCAAGCGCCGCTACGACGATCACGCACGCCAGCTCGAGATGGCCCGAGAACACCTGGAGAACAAGCACACGACCCCCTTCCAGCGCTGGCTTCCACAAGGGGAATCCTGGCGTCTTCTACGCGAGCTTGAGGAGGATGCGATGTTCTTGGACATCGAGACGACAGGGCTCTCGTACCCGGACGGGCGCACCACCGTCGTCGGGTACCATCTGCCCCGGGAGGGCACGAGGTTGTTTGTGCGCGGACAGGACTTGACCGCGAACGCTGTGCAAGAGGCCCTCGACGAGGCCGGCATCCTGGTCACGTTCAACGGGAAACGCTTCGATGTGCCCTTCCTCGAGCGGGAGTTCGGCGTGACCGTGGACGTTCCACACGTGGACCTGATGTACGGGTTCCGCAAGGTCGGCATCAGCGGCGGGTTGAAGAGCATCGAGAAAGAGCTCGGGTTGGCTCGCGCAGACGAGATCGACGGCGTCAGCGGGTACGAGGCGGTGAAGATGTGGCGCCGCTGGGAGCGCGGGGACCGGGACGCGCTGGAGCGGCTTCTGACGTACAACCGGGCGGACGTGGAGAACATGGTGCCCCTGGCCCGGGAGGCCTATGGACGGTTGCGCTCGGCCACGCTGGGAGCCCTCGAGACGACGGCCTCGCAGGTGCGCCTGGAGACCGAGACCGCCTAACCAGTCAGGTACTTTTGGGCCCCCCTGACCCGCCGGTTTGAAACCACGCGCTTTCCTGGGTGGGCCGTGAGCGACTGGCCCCGCGAGGAGGAGGACCTTCGAGCGCCCGTGCGCGCCTTCCTGGAAGACGAGGGGTACACGGTGCGCGACGAGGTGTGGATCAACGGACGCATCGCGGACCTGTTCGCCTACCGGGGCGACGACGAGCCCGTCGCCGTCGAGCTCAAGCTGACCAACTGGAAGAAAGCCACGCGCCAAGCCGAGGCCTACCAACTGGGGGCGGTGTACTCGTACATCGCGCTGCCCGTGATCCACGTCCCCAGGATCCTGCGTCAGGCCGGCGCGCTGCGTTCGCGCAACGTGGGCCTTCTGGGCGTGGCGCCCGGCACGGGCGATGGGTTCCGGAAGGCCAGCGAGGATCCTCCCGGGGAGGAGCCGGGCGAGCCGGATGTGCGCGAGCTGATCGAGCCGGGGCCCTCGGAGCGCTTCTTGCCGTTCTTGGCCCGCAAGATCGTGCGGGATGCTGAGCGGCCCAAGCGGCGGCCCACGCGGATGCCCCGGCGCGGTTGGTGAGGTCCGTCAGGGGCCCGGGCCGATCGCGGTGTTCTCGATGGCGTACACGCCCGTGTGCAGATCCGCGGCGTACGTGACGGGGCCGTCCCCGACGACGTCCATCGTGATGGGCATCGCTGCCATGTTCCACCCGAGGCAGCAGTCGTCCTCGGGGGTGTAGCCGGTGTCTTGGTTGGGCAGGTAGGCGCCAAGGATCTCCGGGTTTTCTTGCTTGGCTTGCGTGGACAGGTCCAGCGTCCACGTTCCCGCGTGGTAGTGGGAGACGTGCAGGTGGCCGCTGTCGAGCCGGTAGAAGTGAAGGCTGAACAACAGGTGCTGGGCCCCGACATCGCCGGGGTTCGTCCACGTGGACAATAGTTGGATATCCTCCAGGTTGTCCCCGTCGAGCACCCACAGGGGGGAGGGCACGTCCTCGTGCCGGTCCTCGAAGACTTCGGTGCCGACCACGATCACGCGCCGGTCGTCGATGTGGGCCGCGTCGACGCTGTGCACGTACCAGGGCGCGTTGTCGTCCTGGGGCACCCATGTGGAGACGAGTTGAGGGGCTTCGGGGACCGAGAGGTCCAGAACGTGCAGGCCTTGGTATGCGTACGCGACGTAGAGCAGGGGGCCTTCGTCGGGGTCGTCGACGGGCATCATGTCGTGTGCCCACAGGGACCGGTAGGCGAACGATTGGGCCTCGTTCGGGTCGTCTTCGAGGTATGGGTTCTCGAGCACGTCCTCGGCGGCGATCGTGTACTTGCCCGTCTTGAGCAGCTCCGTGCCCAGCGGGGTTTCGAGCACGCGCAGCACCTCGACGCCGGCGTTGAGCGCGAACACGTACTGGGTCCCATCGATGCTCATCGTTTCCACGGTGTGGGCTCCACCGTAGAGTGGGCTCATGGCGGCGGGTTCGGGCTGGGTGGGATCGCTGACGTCGAACAGCCACACGGCGGCTTCCTCGGAGGCAACGTCTCCCTCGGTCCCGATCACGACCCAGCGTGCGTCCTCGGTGACGGCGATGGAGCGGTCGGATCCGACGAGTCGTTCGTCGTGGTAGGAGCCCAGGACCTCCATGTTGGCGGGGTCGGAGACGTCCATCACGTAGAACCCGTGGTCGCCGCGGATGGTGGACGAGACGAACAGGAGGTCTTCCTCTTCGGCGAGGGTCAACGCGTGCGTTCCGGAGGGGCCCTCGTCCACGACGGGGTGGTGGTCGAGCAACTGGGTCTGGTAGGAGACGTCGTGCTGGCTGGGGTCTCGGTGGTCGTGGTCGCCGCCTTGAGCGGTCATGGCGGCCAGCGCGTCCTCGGCGGGGAGGGGATCATCGTCTCCTTGCGGGTCCTCCCCATCGAAGGAGGCCAGGCACCCGGTCAGGGGGGCCGCGGTGAGGAGGAGGGCCAGCACGAGGGCTTTCTTCATCAGCGCCTCGACCGGGAAGGAGGGCTAAGAGCCTTGGGGCAGTCCCCCTGAAACGTCGGTGGGTTCCTCTTCACGCTTCGGGAAACGCTTAAACAGGGGCCGTTCTTTGGGCCTCCCCCTTGAGACGCCCGGACGGGCGTCCACGATGCGGTCACGGGGCCATGGGGTAACTTGGCATCCTTGCGCCTTCGGGTGGCGTTGATTCCGGTTCAAATCCGGATGGCCCCATCCTTCCTCGACGAGACCGAGGGACAGGCGGGTTCTTGATGCGGGACGAGACCACGGTGCACTTCACAAGCCACGGGGACGCCTGCGTGGCGGACCTCTTCCTCCCCGATCGGGAGAACCCGCCGGTCGTCGTGATGGCGCACGGGTTCGGTGCGACCCGGCGCATGAAGCTGCCCGAGTACGCGAGACGGTTCCGCGAGAAGGGCCTGGCCACGTTCCTGTTCGACTACCGGGGCTTCGGCGAGTCGGAGGGATCCCCGCGCCAGCTGATCGATCCAGACCGCCACGTTCAGGACTGGGTCCGTGCCATCGATGCGGCGCGTGGGTTGGCCGAGGTCGACGGGGACCGTCTGGGGGTGTGGGGAACGTCGTTCAGCGGGGGCCACGTGCTCGAGGCGGCCAGCCTGCGGGATGTGGGCGCGGTGGCGATCCAGATCCCGTTCGTGGACGGGTGGGCCACGACGTGGCACCTGATGCGGGATCCTGGCGTGGGGTACGTGCTCCGGGCCACGGGCGAAGGCTTGCTGGACGCAGCGGGTCGCGTCCTTGGACGCTCTCCTCGCCGGGTCCCCATCGTGGGCCCGCCCCCCGAGTTCGCGCTGTTGAACACGCCCGGAGCCTTGGAGGGCTACGAGAGCCTGATCCCGAAGGGCGCCTCGTGGGAGAACGCCGCCCCCGCCCGCATCGCGCTCAAGCTTCCCTGGTATCGACCGGCGAAGAAGGCCCCAGCCATCGAGGCGCCGGTGCACCTGACGGTGGCCACGGAGGACAAGCTCGTCCCGCCGAGCGCTTCGCTGGAGATGGCCACGCGGATCGACGATGTGCAGGTCCGCCGGGAGCCGGGAGGCCATTTCGAGGTGTACCACGGGGACCGGTTCGAGCGCATCGTGGAGGAGCAAGCGGTCTTCTTGGCAGAACGGCTCGAGGCGTGATGGACCAAGCGGTGGGCTGGGTCAAGCGGAAAGCGTAGAAAAGGAAAGAAGAAGCGGGGGGCGTCCCCCGCTTTAGGTCGCGAGTGGTCCCGTCAAGGGACCGGGAGCAGGCTTACGGTCTGGTCCTGCGTGTGGCTTTGAGCCCCGAACGTTCCCAGCGTGTCCTCGTACTTGACGACCTCTAGGACCGAGAAGTTCCCGGTCGAGGTGGGGAGGGGTTGGCTGGTGAACGTGAACGAGTCCCCTTGCGGGACCTCGTCGATCTCCCAGATGAGCGTGATGTGCTCAAGCCGGGGGTCCTCGGCCACGATGTCGGGGGTGGGGGTCGCGTAGCGCGAGTTGGGCTCGGTCGGGTCGAAGGTCTCGTCCGGCAGGAACTCGTAGTCGTCCGGGAAGGTGACCTCGACGAGCACGTTCTGTCCGTCTTCGTTCCCGACGTTCGTGGCTTCGAAGGAGACGTTCTGCGGGGTCAAGAGGGTCGTGTTGTCCTCAAGCCCGTCCAGGCCGAAGTCGAAGAGCACGCGTTTGACCGTGAACGTGGCCTCGCGCTCGATCTCATCCTGGATGATCTCGCCCGTGTCCGGGTCCTCCCATTCGTACTCGAAGGAGGCGGAGAACGTGTACTCTCCGTGCAGCACGTCGTCCTCGACGGTGAGGGACTTGTCCGCGGTCTCGCTGTCCAGCAGCCCCAGGGACGCGTCCGTGTCGGCGACGGTCTCCTGGGTCCCGTCGGGGTGCTCTAGCGTGGCAGAGAGCGGGCCCTCGGCGACGGCGTTTCCGAGGTTCGTCACGGAGAACACCATGTCCACGGTCTCTCCAAGGCGGACCTGTTCTTTGCTGACGCTGAACGAGTCGGTGATGATGGCCTCGTCCGCGTCCTGGAGCATGGCCAGGATGGGGAGAAGCTGGACCAGACCCCACCCGTAGTCGTTGTTGGGCTTGTCCGCTTCCGAGGGGAGTCCCTTGGCCGTCATCCGGAGGACCTCCTTCTCGGCGTCGTTGGCCGTGTCCCAGCCGCTGCCGGTGAGCTCTTCCTTCATCTCCTCGGCCAGGGCGACCGCGCCGGCCACCATGGGCGTGGCCATGCTCGTGCCTTGCCACGTCTTGTACCCGCTCGGGTCCGCGTTGGTGGCGTCCTCGCGCGGGATCGCGCTTCGGACATCGACGCCCTTGGCGACGACGTCCGGGCACGTGCGCTCGCCGGTGTCCGTGGTGGGGTCCTCGCAGGGTCCGCGGCTGGAGAACGAGGCGATGTTCTCGTCGCCGTCCACGGCGCCTACGCTGATGGCGGAGTCCGCGCAGGCGGGCCCGCCGATGGTGCCGGAGCTTGATCCGCTGTTCCCGGCCGCGAACACGCTGGGCATGCCGAGGTCCGAGAGCTGGTTGACCAGCTGGACCACGCTTGCGGACGAGGAGCAGCCTCCGCCCCAGCTGTTCGAGGTGACGTCGGCTCCGTTGTCGAAGCTCCATTGGAGGCTGTCCATGGCGGCATCGAAGCTGCCGCCGCCGCCGGCGCCGAGGAACTTGACGCTGTAGATGTCAGCGCCGGGAGCGACGCCAACCTCTTCGAAGACCCCGTGGTCGGGGTCGTCGTAGAGGGCGGTGCCGGCCGCGCTGCCGGCCACGTGCGTGCCGTGGCCGTGGTCGTCGTAGGACTCGCCGGAGGTGTCGCAGCCGCCGCTTTGGCAGTCGGCCCATCCGGCCAGGCGGCTGGTACCGTCCTCGAACTTGAACGCTTCGTGCGAGGGGTCCACGCCGGTGTCGATGACGCTGATCGTGATGCCGTCGCCTTCGTACCCGGCGCCCCAGATGTCCTCGGCTTGGATCATCTGTCGGCCCTCGGAGTTCATCGCGTTCATCTCGTCCCCGGGGAGGGGCTCGATGATGTGGAACGCGTCGTCGTCCTCGTGTTCGACGTGGTGGATGTCGTCGACGAGCGCCACCTGCAGGAGCACATCCAGATCGCCGGCGAGCTTCATCGCGGGCGCAGCGCTCCATGTGTCGGTGACGGAGCCCCCGAAGGGCGCGATCACGTTCTCTACGGTGGAGAACAGGGGGGCTGCTTCTTGATCGAGCGTCTCCATGGCGGTTGCTCGGTCGGAGACCTCGGCCGCGGTGAAGCCCTCGTGGGGGGTGCCCGTGGCGATGACCTCGAACCCGGTGGTTTGTCCGTCTTCGAGGCGCTCGGTGAGTTCGGGGCCGGCGATCTCGGTCAATTGCTCGGCCGCGTCGGTTGGGGCTCCTTGGAGCGCGGCGGGGAGATCCGCTGCGTCGTCAATGAGCAGGTTGGCTTGGCTTCCGTAGGCGGTGCCGGCGCTGGCGACCATCAGGATGGTCATCAGGTACGCGGCGATCCGCCAGACGTCGTTTCTTCGTTTCCTCATCGTGTGTTGCTCCTTTGTTGAGTTTGTTCGTGTCTGCGAAACTGCCGCTTAACTGCCCGCGGGTGCGCTGACCCCGGCGCCGAACTGGACGGCGACGTTGTCCACGTACCAGCCGCGCTCGTGGACGATGCTGTCGCTTGCGAAGCCGAATCGAACGTGCAGGTCGCCGCCAAGGTACTCCGAGACGTCGAACTCGGAGATCTCCCACCCTGAGGATTGTCCGGAGAGGACGGCTTGGTTGCTACCGATGTCGAGGCAGCTTTGGACGCTGGAGTAGGAGTCCTCGACCGGGTACCCGTCGACGGGTTCGATGACCTCCCAGTCCTCGCCGTCGGCGCTGACGTACACGATGCCCGCGTCGTAGGCGGACCCGCTGAACGAGCTCACCTCGATGTCGTGCCATTGGTCGAAGCTCAGGCGGGCGACGCCGGCGGGGTATCCGGAGAGATCGATGGGTCCGGTCTCGAGGAACGCGCACTCGCTAGCCCCGTAAGAGTCGTCCAGGACGGTGCCCCACACGTTGGGGGTTTGGCCGGGCCGGATCTCGGGAGGCTCGGAGGGGATCCCGAATTCCCAGGCTCCCGTGCCGGAGGCTTCGTAGCCGCCGTCCCCTTCGGAGAAGTCCTCCGCGTAGAGGGTCTCGATGGGAACGAAGGGGGCGGGGATGCTGACCGGGAGGGTGTCGTGGGTGCTCTGGGGGGCCTCGAGGTCCCCGTGTCCGGCTTCGAGCTCGGTTTCGACGAGTCGTTCGAGTTCAGCGTCGCCGGCTTCTCCGTCTGCGTCTTGTGCCGCGGCGTGGGCTCCTGCCACGGCGATGATCATAAGCAAAGCTCCTAGAACGATCCAGCCTCGTGCTTTTTTCCACATCTGAGCCTCCCTCCTCGGCTAGGGGTCAAACGGCAGCCTCCAACCGGGATAGCTCATTGCACAGATGTGGGTATGGGGTCTACCTGGTTTGGGACGCTGCGTCCGTAGAACGTTTAGGCTTTTCGGACATATCGTACCGAATAGTCATTGAGCCTACATCGAGGACCGCTCAACGTTTTCGACGGACCCCGATGTACGGTCCGTCGGTAACCGAAACTTTGGGGGCCGTGGCGAAGGTGCCCCGGCAGAGCGACCTCGGTCAACACGAGGGCTCCTCCCCGTAGCTACCCCCGAGCGAGCTTCCAGGAGCACACCACCTGAAGACATAGTCCTGGACTGCGCCCTCCTCCAGCAGGAGGGGCCCTTGCTCGAAGGTGACCGTCACCGTGTACGTGCCAGGGGAGGGCATGTGGAGCTTGTCGTGGTCCTCGTCCTCGACCGCTCCGGCCTCGAGCGCCGCGTTGGCACCCTGGGGACCGTCCACCTCTGCGGTCACGCTCGACCAGAGGGACCCATCCAATTCCAGGCTCACACCGAGGACATCGTGCCCTCCGTGCTCGATTTCGAACGTGTGCTCCTTCTCCGGATCGATGACCGTCAACGTCCCCTCGACGCTCCCACTCTCCTCCGGGGGGCCGCGGTTCGCCTCCATGCCCGGGCCGGTCTCGGTCCACGCGGCGCTCCCGTTCCAGGATGACCCCCAGGACCCGTCCCCGCCGAACCCCGCCTCCCAAGAGCCGAGGTACGCTCCCGTGTTCGCGTTGATCACGGCTATCGACCACGCCCGGTCCCGGTCGAAGGCGCCGAGCACCCACACCGGGTCGCCTCGGTCCTCGTCCTGGCCGAGCGCGTACCAGGCCTGTGAGGGATCCAAGGCGGCCCATGACCGGTCGTGCTCCCTCGCGATGTCGGACGCCTCGCTGGAGTCCACGTTCCAACCCGACACGGGGGTCGTGTTGCGATGCGGTTTCTCCTGGACATCCAGGACGGTCCCGTTCGCGGCGACGACGACGTCGAAGGCGTCCTCATCCGATTCGTAACCGTACACCCAAGTCGGGGCTTGCCCGTCGCCGACCTCCCCATACGATGCGTTGAACTGATGTGACAGGCTGGACCCTTGCAGACCGTTCCCCTGACCCGTCTCAGCCCCGAACACATGCACGAGTTCCGCATCATCCGCTAAGGTGTCTGCGCGTTCGGCAGCCGTGCCCTGGTGCTCGAGCCCCGTGCTCGTGTGGGCTAAGACCCCGATGCATCCGGCCAAGGCCGCAGTGCTCAAGAACAACGCTACGGGAACCGCCATCCAACTGGACGTGCTCCGGCTCGTTCTCGTCATCGTCTCTCGTCTCACGAAGGAAAGCCCCAGCAGAGACCAAAAAGCAGTCTGACAGCACCGATGAAACGTTCCCTCGATTTCATGCTGAAGGCGGGGAGGATCTTGCCCGGGAGGACGAAGGATGCAACGCCACGCGCCGGCCCTCGCGGTGCTTTTCCACGAGCCCGGCCTCGATCAGACGATCCAGGATCTTGTGCACGGCCGGTGGCGAGGAGCCTACCGCGTCCGCGATCTCGCTCAAGCTGGATCCAGGCTCGGCCCGAATCGCCTCGAACACGCTGCGCGATTCCCCCACGTCGAGCACGGCTTGTCGCCGCATCTCTTCTTTCTCTAGGCCGGCGGGGAACCAGCGGCGGGCTCCCTCAAGGCGCACCGATGCCACCATCGTCTCATCCTCCAACCGGCGAAGATGATACCGGACGGTGGACACGGAGCAGTCCACCCGCTCGGCGAGGTCCTTCAGGGAGCTCCCGGGATCGTCTCCGATCGCTTCGTACACGCTTCGTCGCGTCTCGTTCTCAAGAAGCTCTTCCCGGGACAGGCGGCTGTAGAAGGGGACCGCAAGGCCAAGCTTGACCAGCAAGAGATACACGAGCGTGATAGTGGCCACGGAGGCGACGCCCAGGACGACGGGGGCTTCCATCGCGGCAGGCTGGTCCGAGGCGCCCATGAACTCCATGCCGGACCACGTGGGTTCCTGGGAGCCCGCCCCTTGGCCCAGCCATGCGGACCCCATGGAGATGCGGGTGCGCTCGTGGTCCAACATCGCTCCGTCTCCGGGGTGGAACTCGGCGAGGCTACGGTTCTTGGAGAACTCCCAGGAGAAGGGGTCGGAGAGGGACCCGTCGCCCGGGTCCTGCCAGCCTGCTCGAAGGCCGGGGACCTGACTGGGTTCCAGGGGCTGGTCGACCCATGTGAACAGATTCGCCTGGGTCTGACGCGCCGTCTCGGTGTCATGGCGCTCCCACGCCTCGACGATCGAGGAAATCGTTGGGAGCTCGTCTGGGATGCCCTCGAGATCGACATCGTCTGGGTCCACGTCGAACGTCTCGGCCTCGTTCTCGGTGAGGGGCATGGGGGTCCCGACGAGAGGCTCCCCGGGACCGCGGATCTCCGAGGTCCGTTCTGTTGTGACGCGCCAGGCCTCTTCGTCGTCCCCGACCACGTGGAAGGTCCAGGCATGCGTCCGCCGGTTCTCGGTCACGGTCTCGGTAAAGGCGGAGGCCAACGCTCGTGCTTCGGGGTTCTGCTCGAGCCATACTTGAAACTCCACCAGGGTCGGATCTTGAAGGATGGCGGCTACGGCGTCCTCGTGCGGGTAGGCGAACGAGGCGCCTCCTCCTGGGGGTCCCCAGCGGGTCTCGTCGCTGTACTCGAGCCGCGTGTGATCGCTGGGCCATGTGGGAGCGGACCCGGGGGGGACGGGGACTCCTTGGCCACGGTGGAACCGCTCCAGCTCGATGCTCGCCTCGAACACGATCGGATCGGATTCGTTGCCTGAGGCCTGGGCCGAGTCGGTCTCGAACCAGGCGCGCATGGGTCCCAAGAGCTCTCCGAGGACTCCGTGGGCGTCGGGACTCTGCGTGGCGTTCGTATCGTCATCGCGGAAGCTGGACGTATCGAGCCGGGCTACGAGATTCTTCTCCACGGGGTACGGGATCGAGTCCTTGTACCAGAGGTCCAGCTCGAGCGAGCCCTCGGGAGCGTCCGCGGTCAAGAGGAACCGGGCTGCGGTTCCCCCTTCCTCCAGACGTACGATTTCGGCCACGGTCAGCTCCACAGTCGCCTCACGACCGTCGGCCACGCGATCCAGGTCCTGTCCGCATACGTTCTCGAGCGGGAGGGTGGCGCCCTCGGCGACGGTTTCTCCCTGAACGCCGGTCAAGAAGAGGCACTCGGGACCCCATAGGTCCTGGTGCGCGCTCGCGAACCGGGTGGTCTCTTGCACGAACTCGAACCCCCCCTGGCCGCTCCAGGCGCCCTGCATCCCGGGCGCAAGGTGCGTCGTCTGGACGAGCGAGGGGGCGGCTCGCGCGTGGACCCAAGAGGTCACGGGAAGCTCGAACGCGCGGTCCTCCACGACCGCGTACGCGTGGAACGGGACCACGTCCCGCTCGACGCCGTAGGCATCCTCCAGGACGGTCCAGTTGCCCAGCTCGAACGCGAACCGCATGCCTTCTGTCTCCACCGTGTCCCCGTCGTTGAGGATCATCGCTGGCGAGTACAACCCGGAATCCCCAGCCTGGGGCTCGGGGACCGTGAACGTAGGAGGACCGATCAGCGACGACCCGGGCGACGCCACAGCGAGGAACGCCGCCAAGGACAAAAGCGCCAAGCCCCAGCGCCAGTCAACCATCTCCAAGAGACCCCACCTGGACCCTTAAAGGGTTTCTCGTACAACCGATGAAGGAACCTCGGAGCCGCCATAACGAGTCTCACATCGGTGCAACCCACACCAGGACGAACGTGAGCGAGATCGCAACCGCGAACGACCCGATCCACGCGAGCACCGTGCGCGTAACCTTCCTGGCGCTGACCCGCTCGGCCCCCGCCGCCAGGCCCGAGCCCACGACCGCGCTGATCACGATCTCGTTGAAGCTGATGGGGATCCCGAACAAGACCGCCGTCTGCGCGATCAAGTACGACGGAAGCAGCGCAGCGATCGAACGACGTGGCCCCAACGATCCATAATCGTGGGCCACAGCCTTGATCATGCGAGGCGCCCCCATCCATGACCCCACGAGCATCGCACCCGCCGCCACGAGTAACACCTGCCCCGTGGTCACCGAGAGACCTTCCACCACCGGCAACATCGGCCCCGCTGCCAACCCCACCTGGCTCCCCCCCGCCGAGAACGCCACCAACCCCCCCAACACGACCACGAACCGACGCTCCCCCCGACGCTTGCTCGGCCTCATCTGCACCCACACCAGGAACGCCATCGCCCCGGCCAACAACACGGTCACGGCCGGGACCACAAGCCACTCCGAGGCTCCCAGCCGCCACGCGAGGTACTGCGCGAAGCTCGCCTGCGAACTCGCCGGTGCCAGAAGATCGAACCGAAGATGCGCAAGCGTGCCGCCAAGGACCCCCCCCAAGAGCGGCACCGCGAACCGCTCCACCACGGCCTCGCTACGCAGCAAACGAGCCGTCAAGTACGCGAACCCACCCCCCAAGAACGGGGTGCTCAACCACAACGCAGCGATCTCCCCGTACTTCGACCAGGCAGGAGCCCCCCCCAACGCCAACCCCGCGCCGATCATGGCACCCGTCACCGTGAACGCGGTCGCGATCGGGTACCCCGCGAACACACCCGCTGCCACCAACGCCGCCGCCCCCGTCAACGCGACCGTCGCAGCCAACGGCGTGACCTCCACGCCCACGATCAGCTCGCGCCCCACCGCGTCCGTCACGCTACCCCCCTGAAGGATCGCGCCCAAGAACCCCAGCACGCCCACCCACAACGCGGCGCGAAGAACGCCGATCGCGTTCGCCCCGACGGCGGGCGCGAACGGGGTGGACCCGCTTGAACCTGCCCCGATCGACCATGCCATGAACACGCCAGCGACCGTGGCGCCCGCCAGCGTGGCAATCGCCCAGCCCCCGAGCGTTCGTCTCCCTCCCTGCGCGTCCCCGGAGCGGCGTCACACGGGGCGGGGCCGCTCGACGGGGTCGAGATCCTTGAGCGTCTCAGACACTTCGGCCTTGAGTTCGTCGTTGTTGATGTTGATCTCGAACCGGTAATCGTCCTTGCCGATGGCGGAGCGCTCAAGGTTCGCGCTGACCACGCGGTTGTCGAAGTAGCAGGGAGCAAGCCGCGTCATCACGTGCCGGTAGATGGTCTCCTCTGCCACGCGCACCGTGCTGCGTACGCCCGTGTCCAACGCTCGCGCGAACAAGCGACTGGCCTCGACCAGGCGCTCGAACAAGGATTCGCTCACGTGCGCGTGATCGCTGGGTGCAACCAGGGCGGTGCCGGCGCGCTCGAGGTCCGCGGTCGGGGGCCGGCCGCGACGTTCCCCTTCGCCCTTGACGACGCTGGCCTGCTCGGCGGTGCGGGGGCGCACGTCGTCCAGCGACTCCGCGATGCGCGGCCGCCAGGCTTCCCATTCACGGACAGCATCTCGATAGTCCTCGTGCCCCATGCGAGGGTGAGCGGACGCGCCTAGCTCTCGCAGGGAGCGGGAGATCCGATCACCGTGGGCGACCACGTTCTCCCACGATCCTTCGATCCGGAATCCAGAGATCCGCTCTTCCATCGGTCAACCACACCCTGCTTCGCATTCCCCTTAACGGTTGCGGTGTCGGTCTTCGGGGTTCGACGAGCCGCAGCCCGACAGGTTACGTCAGCGGTCGAGCCTCCCCCGATGCCCCAGGGCCGCTGGGCACCCGAAAGGGGTAAACCAGGCACCCTGCATCCCGCCTCCGTGGCCGAGGCCTGGACGACGTTCCTGCTCCGCTACGGCGAGATCGGGATCAAAAGCCCCAGCGTGCGCAGGCGCTTCGAGCAGCGGTTGGAGGCCAACCTTCGCCGGGCGTTCAAACGGCACGGGACCACCGTGCTCATCGATCGAACCTGGGGACGCTTCTTCCTTGAAACCCCGGACCCCGACACGGCCCGCACCGTGATCGAGCACACCTTCGGCCTGGTCCACGCCTCCCCCGTGACGCCCCTCTCCGCCAGCCTGGACGAGATCGAGCAGACGGTCCGCCGCCTCGCACCGAACACGGTTCGCCCGGGAGACACGTTCGCCATCCGCGCGCGACGGACCGGGAACCACGAGTACGGCTCGCCCGACGTCGCCGAACGCTGCGGCGACGCGGTGCTCGACGAGGTCCCCCAAGCAAACGTGGACCTGGACGACCCCGACATCGAGATCCACGTGGAGGTCCGCAACGATCAAGCCTACGTGTTCACCGAGTTCATCCAAGCCCCAGGCGGGCTTCCCCGCGGGTCCCAGGGACGCGTCATCGTCCCCTTCGAGGGCCCCCGCTCACCGGCTGCAGCCTGGCTCGTGATGCGCCGGGGGGCCAGCGTGCACGCGCTCGCGCCTGCCTCCTGCGAGCCCATCATCGAGACGCTTGAACCCTGGGCGCCCGAGATGCGGTACACGCTCCTGGACGGCGCCGTCTCAAGGCGTGGGCTGCTCCACGCCGCCGAGGCCCTCGCCAAGGAGGAAGGCGCCCACGCGCTGGCGCTGGACGAGCACGAGTCCCGCGCCGACGAGACGCAAGAGATGACCATCCCCCTGCTGCGCCCCCTGGCCGGGCTCCCCGGCAAGCGATGGCCCCGGGACCCGTACGGCCTCTCGAAGCAAGCCGCCGAGATCCACCCCGGGCCCTGCGTGGACGGGAACGGAGCCGGGCCCACGGAGGCCCTCGAGCTGTTGAAGGACGCCCGCACCAAGCGGCTTTGACGCGAAACCGGGGCGAGCCTAGAGCTCCGTGCCACCCTCCAGCCGGGCCAGCATGTCCGCGTACAGATCGCGGCGGGATCCTTCGGACTGGTTGCGCAAGCGTTGGAGGATCAGCTCGGGCGTCGAGCGCGCCACGGTGCCCACGCGCGGGGTCCGGTCCACGAGGAGGGCATCCTGCTCGTCGAGGCCCTTGGCCTCGATGCCGTCTGTTCGAGCGTTCACGTGCTCGAGGATGTAGGGGGCAAGGTGCGTGACGAGCACGGCCGGCGCGTCCCGCTTTTTCAAACGGTCCACGACCTCGGCGAGGATCGCGGCGGCGGCTTCGAGCTCCGTCATCGCCTCCAGCTCGTCCGCGAGCACGAGCACGTCCTCGTCGCTCAAGAGCACCTTCTCGATGGTTCGAAGGAACCCCTCGAACGCGCCTGCACCCAGCTGGCGCGGCCGCTCGTAGAAGGCCAACCCCTCCAACAGGGGCACGCGGGCGCTCTCGGCGGGCATGGGCAACCCCAGGTGAGCCAACCACGCGATCTGCGCAAGCGTCTCGATGAGGGTGGTCTTCCCGCCGCTGTTGGCGCCCGTGAGCAAGGCGACCCCGTTCGGGACCGGGTAGTCCACGGGCTCGCCATCGCCCTCGAGCCCCAGGTGCAAGGCCCCCTCGACCTCGAAGGCTTCCCCCAGCGTGGCCAGCGAGAGCCCGTACGCATCCGCAGCCCGCTTGGTGGCCTGCCAACGGTCCAGCTCGATGGCCTCCCGGATGCTCCCCTCGACGCCCGAGCGGTGCTGCTCGACCGCCTCGGCCACGCTGCGCGCAGCCCGGAACCGCTCCAGGGCCTGGTCCTGGCGCTTGTCCTCCTCGAGCCGAGCCAACGCGCGAGCGTCCACCTCGAGCGGGTACTCGCTCGAGAACGGAGCCCCGGCCAGGCCGGTCTCCTCCTGGAACCTCTTGCGCGCCTTGCTCCGGGCCTGGGAGACGACCGACTGGACCTCCTGGCTGGTGCCCCCCTGCAGGACCTCGAGCACGTCCTGCCCGCTCAGGGTGACCTCCTGGATGCTCGCCTCGATCTCCTCGTTGGCCTCCTCCACGCATGCGTGCGCGACCTCCTCCAGGTTCACGGGCTCGGAGGCCTCCAACCGGTCCAGCGCGTCCAGGATCCGGCCCGCCCGGTCCAAGCCCTCCAACAGGTCTGAAAGCGAAGACAACGCCTCGAGCAGGTCCTGGTTCGCGTGCGCCCACGCCAGGTTCGCCCAGGGGACCGCCTCCCAGGCCTCGCTGGCGGGCACGTGCACCGCTCCCGGAGGCGTCTTGCCCATCGTGGCCGCCAACACGAGGCCCCGGTCCGTGCCCTCCAACCCAGAGACCACGTCCACCCACCGATCCAAGTCAGCCTCCCGAATCGCCTCCTCCAGCTCGCTTCCCTCCTCCACGAGCACCGCCACGTCCCGCTCAGGCGACGGGCGAGGCTTCGAGGCCGGCGCCACGTCCCCCAAAGCTTCGACGACCTCGTCCAGGTTCTCCCCCTCCAGACGGTCCAGCCACGCGGAGGCCTCCTCCCGGCGCTCCCGGAACGCCTCCTCGGTCCCGACGGGCGCCAAGGTCTCCAAGCGAGCACGGCCCAACCGCGTCGCGGCCCGCTCCACGAACGGGCCCAGCGACTTCCGGGCCAACGCCTCGGCGTCCTCCGTGCGAAGCCACCCCCTCGCGTCCCCCCGGTGGGCCTTGACCATGTCCACCGCTCGCGACCGGCTGATGCCCGACACGCTGGCCAAGCTCGCGACATCCCCCCGCTCAAGCGCCTCCTCGACGCCCTCGCGGCCACCCAGGCTCCGCTCAAGCCGCCTGGACAACTTCGGTCCGATGCCCGGAAGGTCCATCCCCTCTTCGGCCACGAGCCCCCCACACGCTCCCGGGGACTTAAGCCAGTCGCCTCGCCAGCACGCCCGACCCGCGCCGGCGCCGAAAGCTTAGAACCCTCGCCCCCCTCTACGCCCGCCGATGCTCCCCCGAGGACGGAGGTGGACCGCGTGCGCGTCGTGGTGATGGGAGCCGGAGCGATCGGGTCTCTGTTCGGCGGACGCCTCGCTGACCAGCACGAGGTCACGCTCGTCGGCCGCAAGCCGCACGTCGACGCCATCCAAGACCATGGCCTCCAGCTGACAGGGCACACCGAACGGACCCTCCCCGTGGACGCGACCACGGACCCCCGCGAAGCAGGCGCCGCTGACGCGGTGCTGCTCACCGTGAAAGCCTACGACACCCAGCAAGCCATCCAAGACGCGGGCCCCCTCCTCGACGAACACACCTACGTCGTCAGCCTCCAGAACGGGCTCGGGAACCTCGAAACCCTCGCCCAACACGTCCCCACCGAGCGCGTGATGGGAGCCACCACCAGCCACGGATGCCTACGAAGGGGCCCCGGACACGTCGAGCACACCGGGCTCGGCGACACCGCCCTTGGCCCCATGGAGCCGCCCGACCTCCCCGCCCACCACGAGCTCGCTCAAGCCCTCACAGAGGCCGGGCTCGAAACGACCGTCGTCGCCCGCATCCAGCCCCGCTTGTGGGCCAAGGCCGCCATCAACGCGGCCATCAACCCCCTCACCGCTATCACGGGCCTCCCCAACGGCGCGCTGTTGGACCTGGACGCGCTGCGATCCTTGCTCGAGGAAACCGCCCAGGAGACCGAGCACGTGGCGGCCGCCCTCGGCATCGATGTCGAAGAGGGCGCGTGGGTCCAGGACGCGATCACTGTGGCCAAGCGCACCGCCAAGAACCGCTCAAGCATGCTTCAGGACGTCGAACGGGGCCGACAAACCGAGATCGACGCGATCAACGGCCACATCGCTCGCGTGGCGGAGAAGCACGGCGTCCCCGCGCCACGGAACCGAGCCCTTCATGCATTGGTGACCGGCATCGAGGCCACGCTCACGTATGATGGATGATCCGGGTCCGCTGCGTCCGGCGACCGTGACGGTCACGATCGCGACGGTCCTTTTCGGGGCCAAGCTCGTGATCGCGTGGACCAGCGGGTCCATCGGGCTGCTCTCGACGGCCATCGACAGCGGCCTGGACATGGCCATGAGCGTGCTCGTTCTCGTAGGAATCTTCTTGGCTCGTCGGCCCGCGGATCGGGACCATCCGTATGGTCATGGGAAGTTCGAGAGCGTGACGGGCCTGGTGGAGGCGGGCGTGCTCGCCGCGGCGGGGGTCTTGGTCGCGTTCTTCGGGATCCAGCGCATCCAGGACCCGCGCCCGATCACGTTGGACGCGTGGATGATCGTGGTCCTCCTTGCCACGATCCTGGTGGGGATCGAGCGGGGGGTGAGTTTGACGCGGCATGGTGACGAGCATCGGAGCCCGGCGTTGTCGGTGGATGCGTGGCATTACGCCAGCGACGCGGTCACGGGGTCGGTCGCGTTGGCGGGGGCGTGGTTGGCGGCGCGGGGGTGGATGTGGGCGGATGGTGCCAGCGCAGTGGTGGTGGGCGTGTTCTTGGCGTTGGGGAGCGTGCACGTGGGGTGGCGGGCGACGGCGGATCTTGTGGATCGCGTCCCGCCGGGATTGACGGGGCGCGTGCAGACGGCTATCGAGGGGGTGGGGGAGGTGGAGGGGACCCCGCAGGTGAGGGTGCGGGAGGCGGGTCCGGACGTGTTCGTGGATGCGACCGTGGAGGTGCCCCGCTCGTTGGATCTCCAGAAGGCCCATGACGTGATGGATGAGGTGGAGGCGGCGGTGCGGGGCGAGATCGAGGATGCGGACGTGGTGGTGCATGCGGAGCCGGTGGCGGGCCGGGAGAGCGTGGCGACGACGTTGGAGGTGTTGGCGTCGAGGTCGCCGGCGATTTTGGGGGTGCATGAGGTGTTCGTGGATCGGTTGGGGGACGAGGTCGTGGTGGATTGCCACGTGGAGGTGGATGAGGCGTTCACGTTGAGGGAGGCGCACGAGGAGGCGCAGGCGTTCGAGGAGCTGGTCAAGCGGGAGATCGAGGCGGTTTCGGGGGTGCGCACGCACATCGAGCCGGTGCCGTTGCATCCGCGCGAGGGGGAGGATGTCACGGAGGATCATCCGGGGTTGGTGTCTCGCATCGAGCAGGCGTTGGGGCAGGACCCGTTCGACGCCACGGGGCCCGTGGTGCTCAAGCGCGTGGGGGGGAGCTTGGAGGCGATCGTGACGGTCCGCATGGCCTCCGAGCTGTCGCTCCGGGCGGCGCACGAGGCGGCCGATCGCGTGGAGCGGGAGCTGCTGGAGCAGGAGGGT
The DNA here is from genome assembly GCA_964581775.1 of uncultured Thermoplasmatales archaeon. Taxonomy (GTDB): domain Archaea; phylum Thermoplasmatota; class SW-10-69-26; order SW-10-69-26; family SW-10-69-26; genus PWVY01. The sequence goes on from CAZOQA010000001.1 coordinate 169,013, forward strand.
GCGCTGGCCCGCGTCGTGGTGCACGTGGAGCCGTCCCCTGCGCGGTAGGCTTACGCGGCTGCGACGAGGGAGCGGGCTTCTTGCGTGACTCCGACGCGCTGGCGTCGGCCTTCGCGTTCGCGCGTGACCACGCCGGCGTCTTCGAGGTTCTTGAGGTGCCAGCTGACGAGCGCGGCCGAGTAGTCGAGCGCGTCGGCGGCGTCGCTTTGGCTCGCGCCGGGGTTGTCGGCGTAGTACTCCGCGATGCGGCGGGCTTTCTCGTTCTCGAGCGCGGGGAGGATGTCCTTCTTGGCGCCCGTGATCTGCCCGGGCACGAAGAAGCATCGTTTGCCGCGTTTGTCTTCGCTCGTGATCAAATCGCCCTTCTCAAGCTTGCGCAGGTGGTGCACGAGGGTGCCCCAGCTGACGTCCATCTCGCGGCTCATCTGGGAGAGGTGGATGCCAGGGTTCTCCTTGATCAGCGTGTAGAGCTTGTCGCGTTTGGGGTGCTCGAGCAGCTCCTCCGGTTGGATGCGGGAGTACAGGGGAGCCAGGCCGGGGACGTACTTGAGGTAGCGCCATGCGCGCGTGTACCAGGCGGTGCCGGCGGCGGCCGCGGACCCGCTGGCGGTGCCCGCGACGAGGGCTTGACCGGTCGCGGTGGTCGGCCATGCGGCGCCGGTCCAGCGCGCAGCATCCAGCAGGGCGCTGGCGGTCCAGGCGCCGGCCGTGGCGAGGGCGCCCCCGAGCGCGGTGGCGGTCCACACGATGCCCTCGCCTAGGCCTCGGGCGGCCCAGGCGAGCCCGGTGCCGGTGGCGGCGAGGATCGCGCCCGTGGCGGAGGCGGTCCATGCCGCGGCGCTGGCGAGCCCGTGAGCGGTGGCTTGAAGGGCGTCCGTGACGGCGAGGGCGCCTTGGGCCAGCGTGTTCGCGATGGCGGCGACGACGTCGCCGGCCGCGGAGATCGCGTCCTGGGCGCCGTCGGCGGTGGTGGCGACGGTCTCGGTGACCTCGTCGCCTGCGCCTTCCGTGAGGGATTCGAGGGTTCCGGCCTCGTCCTCCAGGGTGTCGGCCTGGACCGCGACCTCGTCCGCGGCGTGGATCGGGGCCGCGATACCGGCCAGGATGGTCACGGCTGCAAGCGCCGCGAGGACCCTAGGGGCGAGGCTGGTATCGCTCATCCACGCGCAGAGCCCGTGAGACGCATTATCAAGTTTGTGGTACGCCCGTTTAATGGACCGGCGTGGTTCGACGCTCTGGTCCTGTATAGGGGTTCAAGCGTCATCGCTCCGAACCCTCGAAGCCGTCATGGGACAGAGGACGGCCCAGGCTCGGGGGGAAGCCACCGTCCCGCCCCGTCGGATAGGCTCATATACCCCGTTCGGGATGAACCGGCGATGCGCCTGTTCACCCGCGACAGCGATGGGAAACCGGACACGCCCTTCTCCCTCTGGTTGGGCCTGTTCTTCATCGGGGTCGCGCTGTTCTTCCAAGCCGTGAACATCGGTCCCGGAGGGTTCCGCCTGTCCCCCACGCTCGGGGACATGGGCATCAACCTGTTCTTCCTCGTCACGGGCCTTTTGATCCTCATCCCCGGCCTCTTCATGACGCTTTTCCGCTCCCCCGACGCCTGAGGCCGCTCCCACGCGAGAACGGAACCCTTTTCACCCACGCCCCCGCATCCCAGCCCGAGGGATGCACGCATGGACACCCGCCGGAAGAACCAGCTGTTCCTGTACCTCGACATCGTGATCCTCGGCGTCGGCGCCGTCGCGCTCGTCGCGCTCGTCCACGACGCCTTCGCCGGAGGCTACGCGTCCACCGCCGCCCGGGGCACCTTCGAAGGGTACGCCTGGCGCATGGCCGGTGAAGCAGCGCTCGTGCTCACCGCGACCGTTTACTTCCTGACCCGCTTCTTCAAGGTCCGCATCCGCGAGCTGGCCAACCCCTGGGGATGACCCCGTCTAGGCCCCTTCCTCGCGCCAGCGCTCGTGCAAGGCCAACATGTCCCTGTACCGGGAAGCGCTCTCCCGCGCCCGCTCCCGCGGCACGCCGGCCCCCACCAGCTCCTCGACGACCTCCCCGATCGCCTCCCTGCCCTGATCCACGCACGCCCACCCCAGCGTGCGACGCCGCAACACATCCCCCACCGTGACCGCCGCCTCGTTCTCCACCGCGAACCGGACCTCCCCCCGCCGAAGTCCCCCGTCCTTCGTCAACGGCTCCACGCCCGCCCCCACCACGCGCGGCCACTCGCTCCCGAACAACGCCACCAACCGCTCCGCAGAGTCACCGCCGGCCCCCCCCAAGACCGCACGCGCCTGCGCACGCGCTCTCCCGACGTGCACGTCCCCCCCAGGCAGCCTCGCGCCGGTCCCTTCGTCCCGCTCGGGACCCCCGTCCGGGGTCAGGCGATCGACCAGCTGGCGGGCCGTCACGCGCGCCGTCGTCAGCTTGCCGCCCACCAAGGACGCCACCATCGGGAACCCCTCCGCGTCGTGCACGCTCACCCGGGCCTCGCGGCTGACCTCGCTCGGGTGCTTGCCCTCCACGTTCAACAAATTCCGCAGCCCCGCGTTCGTGAACCGCACCTCGTCCACAGGAGCATCCGGGAAGTACTCCCGCGTCGAATCCTGCAGGTACCGCACATCCTCCCTCGTCGCACGCACCTCGCGAGGATCGCCCGCGTAGTCCGTATCCGTGGTGCCCACGATCTGATGCCGGTGCCACGGGACCGTGAAGAACGTGCGACCGTCCCTGGCGTTCACCACGATCGCGTGCTCGGTGAACCTCGGCACGGCCACGTGCACGCCCTTCGTCAACCGCAACCGGCCCCCCTCCAACCCCATGTCCTCCAAGAACTCATCCAAGAACGGACCCGTCGTGTTCGCCACGCGCCGAGCGGACACGTTCACCGAATCCCCCGTGAAAGCATCCTCGATGCCCGCCACGACGCGATCCCCCTCCCGGTCCAGCCCGGTCACGCGCGCATGGTTCACCACCCGTGCCCCCTCCCTGGAGGCATCCCGCGCCACGATTGTGGTCAACCGCTCCGGCGACAAGATCTGCCCATCGTAGTACACCGCCCCGCCCCGAAGACCCTCCTCCCGCAACCCCGGCTCCAGCTCCAACACCCGCCGCCGCGACAAGAACCGATGTCGCGGGAAGCCCGAGCCGCGAGCCAACAACGAGTACAACCGAAGCCCCATCTTCAACTGCCACTTCGGGTACGGGGCCCCCTCGTAGAACGGCAACAGGAACTGGATCGGACGGACAAGGTGCCCCGCCATGCGCCGCAACACGCCCCGCTCCCTGAGCGCCTCCCGCACCAAGCCCACATCGAACCCCGCCAAGTACCGAAGCCCACCGTGAGCAAGCATCGTGGACCTCGAGGAGGTCCCTGACGCGAAATCCACCGCCTCCGCCAACACCGTGGACAACCCCCGGCGCGCCGCCGAGCGCGCCGCCCAAACCCCGTGGATGCCCCCGCCGACCACGAGCACGTCCACCGGGTCCTCGCCCACGCCCCGCAGCGAACGTTGCACGACGGAGCACCCCGCCCTCCCGCCTTACGCTTTACGAAACCCAAAACGCCCCCAAGGCCCGGGCGGCGACCCGCGCAAGCACGGACCGCGGCGGAGCTACTCTCCGCCCTTGAACAGGAACCGCTCCTTGAACGAGCGGAGCATGCTTGGCTTGCGCTTGGGCTCCGGGCGCACGATGAGCGTCGTCGGCGGGACCATCTCCGCGATCCGGGTCGCCCGGCTGGACAGCAACCGCCCCCGCACAAGCCCCTTCTGGGAGGCTCCCAGCACGACCACATCCACGTCGTGCACCGCTTCAAGCAGGCCCTCCATCCAGTCCTCGCGCCGCACGATCACGCTTCGAGCAGGCGCCTCACACATCTCGGCCAACTCGTCGTGGTAGGACCGGATCGAAGACAGGTGCGCATCCGACGCCTCGATGCCCACGGCATGGACCAGCTTGACGCTCGCTCCCGCCTTGGTGGCGATGGCATCCGCCAGGCGGACCTTGAGCGGGTCGAACGGCGCCGCCGTGGACGTGACCGCGACCTCCTCGACCTCCCGAACGCCCTCGTTGTAGCGCACCAGCACCACGTCGCAAGGGGCCTCGTCGAGCATCCAATCCAGACCCCTCTCGAAGACGTGAGCCCGCTGAGGGCCCTGCTCGGCATCCGCGAGGATCAGATCGATGCCCTCCCTCTCGACGTAGTTCACAAGGGCCCGCTCCGAGTCGTGGCTTACGACCTCCCCGACCTCGACGCTCACATCCAGCTCCTCAGAGAGCTGCTCGCTTTGCTCCTCGAACCGTATATCTGCCGCGCTCTTCTCCCGGATGGCATCCTGCAAGAGGACCTGCTCGGGCACCTCGTCGAACGCGATCACGCGAACCGTGCCACCCCGCTGAGCGACCACGTCACCCGCCAACCGGATCAAAAGCCGCTCGTGCGCCGAGGAGATATCCCGCCCCACCGGGACCAGCACCCGGAAACCCGCCTCCTGCTCGAGCTCCTCGCGCGTGCGGTCCAAACTGCGGCTTTTCGCTTCGCGACGGAGCGCATCCACCGCGACGCCCTCGCGGGAGGTCCGCCCCGTGGCGTAGTATCGGTACCATGCCACGCCGCCCACGATGATCACCACGGCGCCGATCATCGGGACAAGCCCCATCTGCGTGAGCAAGGCGATGCCTGCCACGATCCCGAAAATCTGCATCCAGGGGTAAAGCGGCGAACGGAAATCCGGCTCGTACATCTCCGAGGCCCCCTCGCGGAACGCGATCAGAGCGATGTTGATGAACACGAAGACCAGGATCTGGAACGCGCTGGCGAGCTTGGCGATCTCGAAGATCGGAACGAACGCGACCATCAACAGGATCGAACCTCCCGTGACCGTGATGGCCAGGACGGGGGTCCGGAAGCGCTCGTGCACGTCCGCCAGGGAGTCGGGCATCAACCGGTCCCGCGCCATGGCGAGAGGGTACCGGGAGGCGGACAGGATCCCCGCGTTCGCGGTGCTCACCAGAGCGAGCACGGCGGCCAGAACGATGATGATGATTCCTGCGCTGCCGAGGAACCCTTCCGCGGCCACGGCCATGGGCGTATCGGACCCCGCGACTTGGGAGGGGTCCACGACACCGACCATGACGAAGACGATGAGCACGTACAGCACGGTCGTGAACCCCAGGGAACCAAGCATGCCCAGGGGGATGTTGCGGCTTGGATCCTCGATCTCCTCGGCGACGCTTGCGATCTTCGTGACGCCAGCGTAGGAGACGAACACGAGCCCCGTCGCGGCGAGCAACCCTCCGCCGCCTTCCGTCACGAAGGGGGTCAGTCGCGGGGTCTCGATGTTGGTGGCCCCGAAGTAGATGAATCCGACGAGGGCCGCGATCATCGTGGTCACGATGACGGTTTGCAAGTTGCCAGACTGCTTGACGCCCACGATGTTCACGACGATGAGGAGGGCCCCTATGGCCAGGGCCAGCGGCTTGACAGGGATCCCCAACAAGAGCACGATGTACGGGGCTCCACCGATCAGGGCAAGCGCGCCCTTGAACGAGAGCGAGAACCACGTGCCCAGGCCGGCGATGGTCCCCATCATGGGGCCCATGGCCCGGTCGATGTACAGGTAGGTCCCACCGGATTCGGGCATCGCTGTGGCCATCTCGGATTTCGAGAGCGCGGCGGGGAGCACGAGCACGCCAGCCAGAAGGTACGCGAGCACGACGGAAGGACCCGTCAGGGGGATGGCGAGGGCGGGCAGGATGAAGATCCCGCTGCCCACCATCGCGCCCACGCTGATCGTGATGACCGCGTAGAGCCCGAGATCTCGCTCGAGTTCCTTAGCCATCCGGTCGGGCCGAGCCCGTCCTCGTTGTTAAACCCCGCGCCAGACCCTCGCGGGGGCCCGAGCGGTCTCGATAGGGAGGCTTCGGGCATCCGATACGAACTTCAACAGGGAGCCGGCTGCGGGCGTAGAAGTAGCATGACTGACGAGCACGGGGCAGGCGGGATCTCCGAGGAGACGGTCCTTGTTCGCGTGGAGATCCCGCAGGGTTCGAGGAACAAGTACGAGTACGACAAGGACCGGGACGAGATCATGTTCGACAGGATGCTCTACTCCTCGATGCATTACCCGACCGATTACGGGTACGTGGAGCAGACGCTCGCGCGCGACGGGGATCCGATCGACGTCCTCATGCTCGTATGGGAACCGACGTTCCCCGGGTGCCTCGTCGAGGCGCGGCCGGTGGGTGTTTTCTTGATGGCGGACGAGAAAGGGCCTGACGAGAAGCTGCTTTGCGTCCCGGTGAGCGACCCGCAGTGGAGCCACGTCGATTCCCTCGACGATGTCCCCCCTCATCTTCTCCGGGAGATCGAGCACTTCTTCGAGGTGTACAAGGACTTGGAGGACAAGTTCGTGGAGGTCGACGGGTGGGAGGGCCGCAAGAAAGCTTTCTCCCTGCTCCACGATTCCATCGAGCGGTACGAGGGATAACGCGGCCGTTTTCCCGTTCTACGGCGACGGGCGCGGTCTCCCGTCGCCCTTCAGCCAGCTCATCCTGCACCGGGACCCGGGAAGTCTGATCCCGTCTCAGGCGCCCTTGAGAACCTTCTCGATCACGTTCAGGCCCTCGTGGATGTCGTCCTCATCCGCCGCGAAGGACAACCGCAGATGCCCCTCACCCTCGTCCCCGAACGCGCTGCCCGGCACGACGACGACCCCCGCGTCCAGAAGGCGCATGCTCAACTCCATGCTCGGGATGTCCGCCTCGTAGGAGGGGAACGCGTAGATGGCGCCGGTGGGCTCGACGAGGTGCATGCCGTCGATGCGGTCGATCGCGTCGACCGTGGCATCGCGGCGCTGCATGAGCTCGCGCCGCATGCGGTCCGTGTGATCCTGGGGACCTTGCAAGGCTTCCAGGGCCGCGTGCTGGGCGGGCGTGCAGGGTGCCGCGTACATGTGGTAGCCGACCACGCGCACCTTCTCGGCCAAGGCTTGGGGCGCCAGCGTGTACCCGAGCCTCCAGCCCGTCATGGCGTACCGTTTCGAGAACGTGTTGAAGTACGCCAAACGCTCCAGGCCTCGGTCTAGGAAGGACTCGTGGGGCCCATCGTAGGAGAACGCGTCGTAGGCCTCGTCGGAGAGGAGCCACAGATCGTGGTCCTCGGCGAGGTCCGCCAGAGCGTTTACGCTGTCCTCGTCCAAGCAGACGCCCGTGGGGTTCGCGGGCGAGTTCACGACGATTGCGACCGTGTCGTCCGTGACTTGCTCGGCGAGCGCGTCCGGGTCCACCTGGAACCCTTCCTCTGCCGGTAGGGAGTACGGGACGGGGGTCCCTCCTGCCAAGCGGGCGTGCGGTTTGTAGAGCACGAAGCCCGGGTCTGGCACGAGCACCTCGTCCCCGTCGTCGACGAGGGCCTGGAGGGCCGCGTACAACCCGGCGGTGGAGCCCGCCGTGACCGCCACGTTCTCCGTCCCCAGCTCGCCGCCCCAGGAGCCTTGGTACCGATGGGCAAGGGCCTCCCGCAGTTCGGCGAGCCCCGCGGTGGGCGAGTACTTGTTCTCCCCCGCGTCCAAGGCCTGATGGTAGGCGTCGATCACGTGCGAGGGGGGTTGAAGATGGGGTTCCCCGATCCCCAGGTGGATCGCGTCTTCGTCAGCGGCCTCGAAGAGCTTCCGGATTCCGGAGACGTCGAGACCGTCGACACGGGAGGCGAACACGGAGACCCGATAGGGAGCCCAGGCGATTAACCCTTGCGGGGCATGCCACGGGACGACATGATGCGTGGACGGGGTCTGCAAACCGAGCCTTGGAGCCCCCGAGGCTTTGACCGGAGCGCCTTTCAGGAACCGTCGCTTAGGCCTCCCCGATGGTCACGGTCGTCGAAGGCACCACGCTCACGCCCCAGGGGCCCGAGCCCGTGCGCCTGGGCATCACGGAGGACCGCTTCGTGGACCCTGAGGACGGCTCCGCGGACGTCACCTTCGAAGAGGGTTACCTTCTCCCCGCCGCCATCGACGCGCACGTGCACTTCCGCGAACCCGGACACGAACACAAGGAGACCCTCGAGACCGGGACCCGGAGCGCCGCGTACGGCGGCGTGGCCCTGACCGTGGACATGCCCAACACGGACCCGCCCACGACGACCCCGGACGCCTACCGCGCCAAAGCCGAACGCGTCGAGGAGACCGCGCACGTGGACGTGGGCCTCTGGGCCGGCGTCACGTCCGAGGGCGCCTGCTTCGACCTTGGCGACGAAGCCACCGGGTACAAGCTCTACGCGGGACCCACGACGGGACCGCTCCTCGTCGAGGAGCCCAGCGCCTGGAAGGCCGCCGTCCAAGAGGCCGCCCCGACCGGTCGCCCCCTCGCCGTGCACGCCGAGCACCCCGCGATGCTCCGACGCGCCCGAGACGCCATCCAGGACCCACAAGTCCCCTCCAGCCACCTCAAGGCGCGCCCAGGGAAAGCCGAGGCCCGCGTCTTCGAAGAGCTGGCCCCCCTGGCCGAGGACGAGGGCACCCGCCTGCACGGAGCCCACGTCTCGCACCCGCGCTCCGCGAAGCTGTTGGCCCGCCACGGGCACACCGGCGAGGTCACGCCCCATCACGTCCTCCTCGATGCGCACGATGTGGACAAGCTGGGTGCGTACGGGAAGGTGAACCCCCCCATCCGGGCCCCAGGAACACGCAAAGCCCTCTGGCGCCTGCTCCGCGAGGGCCCCATCGACTGCGTTGCCAGCGATCACGCCCCCCACACGCGCTCCGAGAAGGACGCCTCCTTCGACGAGGCTCCCAGCGGCGTGCCCGGCGTGGAGACGCTTTACCCTCTCATGCTGGCCGCGGCCTTCGACGGGCGCCTCCCCATCCAGCGCGTGCTGGAGGCCTGCTGCCGCGGACCCGCGGAGCTGCTCGGCGTCCCCGCAGGCCGCCTCGAGGAGGGCGCCTGGGCGAACCTCGTACACGTGCCCGAGGAGCCCGTCACGATCGAAGACGAGCGCGTGCACACACGATGCGGATGGACCCCGTTCCGGGGGCATCCCGGCGTGTTCCCGGACGCGTTGATGGTTCGAGGAGAATGGGTCGTGCAGGATGGGGGCCTCGTCTCCAAGCCGGGGTACGGCCGCTTCGTGGGGGGCCCCGGGTGGCGGTGATAAGCGGCCTCGTCGAGTGGGCCCAAGCCACGTTCGGGCCCTACGGGGAGCTGGGCCTGATCGTGATCGCCGTGACGGAGGCCATCTTCTCCCCCATCCCCCCGGACATCCTGCTGCCCGTGCTCGCGCGCGGCGAGCCGTGGACGTATGCCCTGTACCTGGGGGTGATCACGACGGTGGCCAGCGTGGCCGGGGGCGCGGTCGGGTACTGGATCGGGGACCGGTTCTCTCCGTGGGTCAAGAAGCGCTATGGGGGAGAGCGCATGCAGCGGGTGGAATCGTGGTACCAGGAGTACGGGGAGTGGGTCGTTCTCCTGGCCGGGTTCTCGCCCCTCCCGTTCAAGATCTTCACGCTCACCAGCGGGTTCCTGGGCCTGAGGTTCCTCCCGTTCCTGCTGGCGGCCGTCGTCGGACGGGGGCTGCGGTTCGTGCCCGAGGCCCTGCTTGCGGCCCGCTACGGGGACCAGGTGCTGGCATGGACGGACCGCTACGAGCTTCCGATGCTCGCTGCGACCCTGCTCATCCTGGGGGCGCTCTGGTGGTACAGCCGCCACCGTAACAGATCGCGCGAGGACGGGCCCGCCGAGCCCTCTGCGGACGATGCGAACGCGTAACCGCCCCGACGGGGCGCGGGGTGCACTCCTCCATCAAGCAAACCGCTAAATACTCCCTCCCGGGATGGCGCAGCGACCGTTGGTGCAGCTTGACATGCTCCGCTTGGCGCTTCCCTCCAAAGGCCGGCTCTCGCAACCGTCCACGCGCCTTCTCGAACAGGCCGGGTTCCATCTCGACCTGGACCACGAGCGCAAGCTGATGGCCACGAGCGAGGACGGGGACTTGGGCATCATCTTCGCGCGAGCAGCCGACATCCCCGACTTCGTGGGGGACGACGTCGCGGACGCCGGCATCACGGGACGCGACCTGGTCCAGGAGAGCGAGGTGCGCGTCGAGGAGCTTCTGGAGCTGGGCTTCGGCCGGTGCAGCCTCATGGTGGCCAAGCGCGAGAACGAGGCCTGGAAAGGCGTCGACGCGCTCGAGGACGGCGTCCGCGTGGCGACCAGCTTCCCCCGCGTGACCCGGGAATGGTTCCGCGAGCGAGGCGTCGAGGTGGACGTGGTCCCCGTGGGCGGGTCCACCGAGATCACGCCGCACCTCGGCGTGGCGGACCTCGTCGTGGATCTGGTCTCCACCGGCTCCACCATGGCCGTGAACAACCTGGAACCCGTCGAGACCGTGCTCAAGTCCGAAGCCGTGCTCATCGCCCACCCCGACAAGCTCGACGAGGAGATGACCGGCAAACGCCTCGAAGAGCTCGAGTGGGTGCTCCGAAGCGTCCTCGAAGCCCAGGAGAACCGCTACCTGATGGCGAACGTGCCCCGAAGCGACCTCGACACGGTCCGCGAGATGCTGCCCGGCATCAGCTCGCCCACCGTCCTCGACCTGCTCGACCGCGACGAGCTCGTGGCGGTCCACGCCGTCGTGCCCGAAAGCGACGTCTTCGGGCTCGTTCGAGCGCTCGAGAGCCTCGGCGCCAGCGGGATCCTCGTCACGCCGATCGAGAGGCTCGTCCCATGACGCTCCACCCACGCTTCACGGGGCCCGTCCGCGATCTGGACCCCCAGGAGCGCGACCTGCTTCTCGAACGATCCACCACGTTCCCCGACGAGGTGCGCGAGACCGTTGAACACATCGCAGAACGGATCCAACGGGACGGGGACGAGGCGCTCGTCGCGTACACCGAACGCTTCGACGACGTGCGCCTCGACGCTCTCACCGTCCCCGACGCGACGATCCGCCAAGCCCTCAAGGAGACCCCCGCCGGGTTCGAGGACGCCTTCACCCAGCTCGCCGACCAGATCGAAGCCTACCACGAAGCCCTCACAGGCCACGAGGCCCCCCGCTTCGAAGCCCGCGGCATCCGCGCGCACGAACGCATCGATCCCCTGCCCCGCGCCGGGGTGTACGCGCCCGGGGGCACCGCCGCCTACCCCAGCACCGTCGCCATGACCGTGATCCCCGCTCAGGTGGCCGGCGTCCAAGAGATCACCGTGGCCAGCCCCCCCGGACCCGACGGGGCCCCCCACGCGCTCGTGCTCGCCGCCTGCCACCTGTTGGACGTGGACCGCGTCATCCCGCTAGGAGGCGCGCAAGCGATCCTCGCGCTCGCCCACGGCACCCAAACCCTCCCGGACCATCCCGTCGTCGTCGGACCCGGCAACGCGTACGTGCAAGCCGCCAAGGAGCACATCGCTGGCCAGGTGCGCATCGACGCGCCCGCAGGGCCCAGCGAGATCGCCGCGCTCGTGGGGCCCCACGCAGACCCCCGCGCTGCAGCCCGGGAGCTAGCCGCGCAGGCCGAGCACGCCCCCGATACGCAAGCCGTGGCCGTCTGCCTCGACCCCGACGTGGCCGACGCGATCCCCGACCTGCTCGACCGGCTCGCCTCGAGCCTAGACCGCGGCGACACGATCCGCGCCTCCCTCGAAACGAACGGCGCCGTGCTCACGGCCCCCTCCTCCGAGGAAGCCGTCGCGTTCCTGGACGAGCTGGCCCCCGAGCACTGCGTGATCCTGCACGAGGACGCTGGGGGGCTCGCCGAGACCCTCACGAGGCCCGCCTGCATCGTGACGGGCCGACGGCCTCGTGTCCCGTTGGCCGATTACGGAGCCGGTCCCAGCCATGTGCTCCCCACCGGCGGACGCGCCCGTGCCTTCAGCGGGATCGGGCTGGACACCTTCACCAAGCGGGTCCACATCGTCGACATGGCGGACCCCGATCCCGCCCTCGTCGACGCAGCCACCCGCATGGCCCGCTGGGAGGGCCTCACGGCGCACGCCCACGCCCTGGAGCCGACGAAGGAGGAGGAGGAGGACGCATGACGATCCAGGAACGCTCCACCATCCAGACCGTCCAAGCCTACCAACCCGTCGATCGGCCCGGGCTGAATCTCTCCGACAACGCGAACCTCTTCGAGCCCAACCCCGTCATCCTTGACGCGCTCACGAGCATCGACCCCGAGACCGTGCGCGGCTACCCCAGCGGGTACGCGGACGCCCTGCGGGAAGCCATCGCGGGCCACCACGATCTCACGCCCGAGCACGTGGTCACTGCGAACGGATCCAGCGACCTGATCGATCTCATCGTGCGCACGTTCACGGACCCCGGCGACGCGGTCGCCCACCACCCCCCCAGCTTCTCCATGATCCCCCTGTGGACCCGCTGCAACGCGGCCACCCCCCACCCCGTCCCTCTCCAGGACGGGTTCCAGTTGGACGTGGACGCGTTCAGCACGGCCCCTGCCCGCCTGGGCTTCGTGTGCCGCCCCAACAACCCCACCGGGAACGCGTTCCCCCTCGAGCACGTGCAAGAGATCGCCGAGCGCTTCGACGGGCTCCTGGTCGTGGACGAGGCCTACGTCCGCTTCACGGACCACCCGGATGCCACGCCCCTGATCGACCGAGGCGACGTGATCGTGCTGCGGTCCATCAGCAAGGACGCGGGACTGGCCGGGGCCCGGTTCGGGTACGGGTTGATGGCGCCCGAGCTGGCCCAAGCGGTGCACAAGGTCCGCGGGCCCTTCCGCGTCCCCTGCCTGACCGAAGCGCTGGCCCAGGCCGCCGTCGAGAACCCCCAACACGCCGAGGAGGTGGCCCGCATCGTCAAGACGGAGCGCGCGCGCGTGACCGAGCGATTGGACGCGCTGGGCCTGTCCCCGTTCCCCTCCGAGACGAACTTCGTGCTCCTCGAGACCCCCTGGCCGGGCGCCCGCTTCGCGAGCGCGCTCGCCGACGAGGGCGTGCTCGTGCGCGAGTTCACAGACGACGCGTTGGAGGCGTGCGTGCGAGCCACGGTGGGCCCCCCCGACGTGAACGACCGGTTCCTCGAAGCCGTGGAGGCCGTGCTCGAGGGGGGAGGACCCTGACGCGCACCGTTCGCGTGTTGGACTACGGGGTCGGGAACCTGCACAGCCTCACCAAGGCCCTCGAACGGTCCGGGCTGCGCGAGGAGGTCGTGCCCGTCGAAGAGGGCCCCGGGGACGCGGACGGGATCGTGCTCCCCGGCGTGGGCGCCTTCCAGCCCGCCGCTGAGGCCCTCGCGGCGGCCAAGGACGAGATCCTGGACGCCCTCGACGAGGGCACACCGCTTCTGGGCGTGTGCCTGGGCATGCAGCTTCTGGCGGAGGGCTCCCGCGAGGGCCCCGGCGAGGGCCTGGGCGTGATCGAGGGCCGCGTGGAGCGGCTCTCCCATGAGCGCGTCCCCCACATCGGGTGGAACACGCTCGAGGGCCCCCACGAGGGCCCCCTGTCCCCGTTGCACGGGCGACACGTTTACTACGTGCACTCCTACGTGGTACCAGAGGACGAGAGCGTCACCGCACACACCACGTACGGGGACCCCTTCCCCGCCATCGTCGACGAGGGCACCGTGCTGGGCACCCAGTTCCACCCCGAGAAGTCCTCGGACGCGGGACGCATCGTCTTGGACGCGTTCGCCGAACGCGTGGAGGAGACCTAATGAAGATCATCCCCGCCGTGGACCTGTTGAACGGGCACGCCGTGCAGCTTCGAGGAGGCGACCCCGAGACGCGCCTGTACGAGAGCCCCAACCCCGTCCAAGAGGCCCAGGAATGGATCGACAAGGGCGCAGACCGGTTGCACATCGTGGACCTGGACCGCGTGCTCGATCGCGGCGACAACACGACCGTCATCGACGAGATCCTCGAATCCACGAACGTGCCCGTGCACGTGGGCGGCGGCCTGCGCGGGGCCCGCGCCATCCGCGCGTTCCTCGAAGAGCACGACCGCGCCCACGCCGTCGTGGCCACGCGCGCCTGGCAAGACCCCGCCTGGCTGGACCACGTCACGGACGAGTTCCCCGACCGCATCATCGTCGCGCTCGAGCTCAAGCAAGGAACCATCGCGGTACGAGGCTGGACCGAACGCACCAAGCTCACGCTCGAAGAAGGCCTGCACCGTTTGCAGGACTACCCCCTCAGCGGGGTCCTGTTCACGGACATCGACCGCGAAGGCAAGCTCATCGGGCCCAACCTCGAGACCACGCGCAAAGCCGCCGAAGAGCTCGACGTGCCCCTGATCGCAAGCGGCGGCATCAGCACCACCGAGAACATCCAGCAGCTCAAGGACGCTGGCGCCTGGGGCTGCGTGATCGGAACCGCCCTCTACACGGGCGAGCTCGAGTTCTCCACCGCCCTGGAGGCCGCCTCCCCATGAAGCTCGACGCCACGCGGACCACCGAGGAGACCACGATCGAGCTCCGGCTCGAGACGGGGCCGAACCCGCCAAGCGTGACGGTCGCCTGGGACGAGCACGGCGGCCTCGAGGAACCCCTCGACCCCGGCTTCGTCGAGCACCTGCTCGAGGCGCTGCTCGCGTACGCGGGCCTCGAGGGGACGCTCGCCGCTCAAGGCGACCTGGCCCACCACGTCGTCGAGGACGCCGCCATCACGATCGGGCAGGCCCTCCACGAGCACCTCGCCCAGACGCCCGTGAAACGCTACGCCACGCGCACCGTGCCCATGGACGACGCGCTCGTGCAAACCGCGCTCGACGCCGGCGGTCGATCCCACTACGAAAGCGACCTGGACGAGCACAGCCTCGTCGTCGACCACGTGCTTCGCTCCATCGCGCTCAACGCCCAAGCGACCCTGCACGTGCGCGTGATCCGTGGACGCGACGACCACCACATCGTCGAGGCCGCGATGAAGAGCCTCGGCATGGCCCTCGAACACGCGCTCCAGCCAGCCCCGCGCGTGCGATCCACCAAGGGCGAGGTGGAAACCCGCCCGGAGGGCGAGGACGCGTGACGTTGACCAAGCGCGTGATCCCCTGCCTGGACGTCGACGCCGACGGGCGCGTCGTGAAAGGCGTCCAGTTCCAGAACCTGCGCGACGTGGGCGACCCGGCCCGGTTGGCCGCTCGCTACGAGGACGAGGGCGCGGACGAGGTCGTGTTCCTGGACATCGGCGCCTCGCGCGAGGAACGCTCCACGTTCCTGGACGCGGTCCAACGCACCGCCGAACAGCTGTTCATCCCTCTCACCGTCGGCGGCGGCATCCGCACCGTGGACGACATGCACGCAGCGCTTCGCGCAGGAGCGGACAAGGTCTCGCTCAACACGGCCGCGGTCGAGGACCCCCGCGCCATCACGCGCGGAGCGGACCGGTTCGGCAGCCAGTGCATCGTGGCCAGCGTGGACGCCAAGCACGACCCCGAGCTGGGAGCTTACCGGTGCTACACGCACGGAGGATCCAAGCCCACGGACCTCACGGCCGTGGACTGGTGCCAAGAGCTGGCCGAGCGGGGCGCAGGCGAGATCTTGCTCACGAGCATGGACCGGGACGGGACCTTGGACGGGTTCGAGCTCGCGTTGACCCGGCGCGTCGCGAGCGCCGTCACGGTGCCCGTGATCGCAAGCGGGGGCGCCGGTTCGCCCAAGCACTTGGCCGAGGCCGTCACGGAAGGCCGGGCCAGCGCGGCGTTGGCTGCCAGCATCTTCCACGACGGCACGTACAGCGTCTTGGAGGCCAAGCGGGCCATGCGCGAGCAGGGCATCCCGGTGCGGTTGGATGTGGGCCGCGGGGGGAAGCGAACGGCTTAACCTGGTCGGTCCTTGTGCGCCGGCATGGGGCGCCTTGTGGATCGCAAGCGGCTGCTGCGCGGTGCAGGGGTCGCGATCCCTGCGGCGTTATCGCTTCTGGGCATCGGGCACGGGGCCCTCCATGCCTTCTACGGGGGGCACCCGGCGCCTTGGGTCCCGGCGGCGCTGGTGGTCTCGCCCGTCGTGTTCGCGCTGGGTCTGGGCGTCACGTTGCATCGGTTCCGTCCGGTTCGGCGTGAGCCTCGGCACGTGCTCGCGTTGAGCCTTTGGAGCCTTGGGGGGTGGCTGTTCGTGGGCGCACTGGTCGTGCTGTTGCTGCTGGGTCAGCAGGCGGCGGGCGGCCGGGTGGTGGACCCGCTCGTGGCGGCGCACCTTTCCGCGTTGGGCGGGGCATGGGTGGGCATGGGGATGGGGAGCTTCCACGTGTCGGACAGGATCGAGCGCGACCGCGCGGAGGGGCTTGCGGACCAGGTCACGTTCTTCTTGCGGCTGCTTCGTCACGACATCCGCAACGAGGCGACGATGGTTCAGGGGTACGCGGAGCTTCTTGAGAGCGAGGAGGGCCCGCGCGAGGAGCTCCGGTACGTGCGCGGGGGGGCTCTTCGGATCTTGGAGTTGACGAACCTTGCGCGCGCGTTCACGCGCGCCCAAGGCCAGGAGTCGGCTTTGTTCGCCGTGCCCGTCGTGCCGACCGTCGAGGAGGCGGTGGAGCGTTGCCGCGCCCGGTACCCTCGCGCCCGCATCCAACTGGAGGCCAGCGTGGACGAGGAGCTCGCGGTCAAGGCGGATGACCTGGTCTCGAGCGTCGTCGAGAACCTGGTCAACAACGCGGTCGTGCACAACCCGGGCCCCGAGCCGGCCGTGCGCGTGGCGCTGGCCCGCGACGGCGAGCTCGTCAGGGTCCGCGTGGCGGACAACGGGTCCGGCGTCCCGGCTTCGGTGCGGGAGGATCTTTTCCGGCAGGGGGCCAAGGGGCCCGAAAGCGAGGGCATGGGGTTGGGTTTGTACCTGGTGCGTGTCCTCGCTGAGCAGTACGGGGGTGAGGTCCGCCTCGAGGAGACGGGCCCGGGGGGGAGCACGTTCGTGTTGGAGCTGCCCGTCCTGCAGGGCGCGTGAGGGCCGGACCCGGCAAGGCTTTCCCTTCCCAACCGTTCGGGGCGGGCGTGGACGCGCTGGACGCGCTGGACGCGATCGACTTCGAGAAGATGGACGGGCTGGTGCCGTGCATCACGCAGCACGCGCTCACAGGGCGCGTGCTCATGCTGGCCTACATGAACCGCGAAGCGCTCGAGGCGACGCTCGAGCAGGGTCAGGTGCACTACTGGTCCAGGTCGCGGGAGGAGCTTTGGAGGAAAGGCGCCACCAGCGGGAACACGCAAGCCCTCGTGGCGTTGGGTGTGGACTGCGACCGGGACGCGCTCTTGGCGCTCGTGGACCCGGAGGGTCCAGCGTGCCACACGGGCGAGGTTTCGTGCTTTTACACGAGCCTGGAGGGCACGCCGTTGCCGGTGCTCGTGGACCTTTGGCGCGTGATCGACGAGCGGGCGACGCATCTCCCGGAGGGATCCTGGACCGCGCGGCTGGTCACCGAGGAGGGCCTCGTCGAGGAGAAGGTGCTCGAGGAGGCCCGGGAGCTCGTCGGGCAGGCGCGCCTGGAGGACCCGGACGCGGGGGACGGGCTGGCTCACGAGCTGGCCGATTTGGTCTACCACGCGCTCGTGCTTGCGCGCAAGCATGGGGCCTCGCTGGAGGATCTCTTGCGGGAGCTTCGGGACCGTCGCGGCTAGGGCTCGGGGTCGGCTTCGCGGTCCTCGCGTCGCAGCCACGGCAGCGCTCGCGCGGCATGGATCAGCACGTCCCGGGGTCGTCGGGCCTCGACGCCCTCCGTGGCGGAGAGCTTGCGCAACCTGTCGGGGCGGCCGATCGCGAAGACGCGGTCGCCCTCGTTGAACGCGCGCTCGCGCGTGGGAATCGTGTCGACGTGCCCGTCCTGGTCCTTGATCGCGATCACGGTCAGCTCCAGCGCGCCCACGGGTTGGCCCACGAGGTCGCTGCCGCGCGAGATCTCCACGACGCTCATCGTCTCCTCCCCTTGGCGAAGGAGCGAGGCGAACTCGCGGTCTGGGTACGCGTCCGCGCTCAGCGTCATCAACCGGTGCTCGGTCTCGTCGTCGATGCGGCGCGCCGTGCTCTCGTCGAGCGCGACCGTGGCCACGGTTCCGTCGGTGGTGGCTCGAAGCTCGCCGGTCCCCACGCGCTCGGGATCCGGGCCGGGGAGCCAGATCTGGACCGTGTCCCCGGGGGTCGCGCTGAAGGGGGGGTCCGCGCGCACCGCGACCGCGGCCGTGCCCGGCGGCAGCGAGGGGCCAAGCCCCGTGGGTCGTTGGCCAAGGGCCAGGTGTTCCACGGAGCCCTCGGGCGTTAGCTCCACGTCCACGTACCCGACGCTGTGCTCTTCTTTCAGGCGAGCCACGAGCTGTGTGGAGAGGTCCGTCACCGTGAGCCCGCGGGGGAACTCGTAGCTCGCCCCCGCGAGGGCTTGTTTGGTCTCGTCCGGGACGGGGTCGTAGCCTTCGATGTCGTGGATCTCGTCCGGGAGGGTCAGGTGGATGAAGCGGCCCGTGGCGCGGACGATGGGCGAGAGGTCCGGTTGGAACCGGCTCCAGTCCACGCGCCCGCTCTCGGCGGCCCGGTTCCCGATGCCTTGCCCAGCGAAGGACGCGCTCGCGGCGGCCACGAACACGGCCACGTTCACGAACACCTCCGGCCCGCTCGTGGGCGCGCCGTTCTGGCCGAGGAACTGCACGAACGCCAAGCGCGTGTTCAGGTAGATCGCGACCACACCTAGCCCGACCAGGAGCGTGGGACCCTCCGGGAACTCCGCTTTCACGCGCAACCGGTACAGGAACGAGACGAGGGTCGTGACGAACCCGGCCAAGAGAGCGAACCCGATCACGCGCAGGGCCACGCTGAACGGGTCGGCGGGCACGAGACCCGTCATCGTACCGCCTCCTCGAACGCGTCTAGGGCGCCAGGCGCCCCTGCCACGATGAGCGTGTCTCCGGCGTCCAGCCGCGTCGAGGCGGGCGGCGCCAACAACCGTTCGGAGCCGCGGCGGATGGCCAGGATGAGCACGTCGTACGTAGAGCGGACGTTCGCCTCCCCGATGGTCCTGTCCGTAAGGGAGGAGGCTTCCTCGATCTGGACGCGTCGGAACCGGTTCCCGTGCTCTTTGAGAAGCCCCACGGCTTCGTATTCTCGCTGTTCGCCTCGCGCGTGCACGATCATGGGAGCTCGATCGGCTTGCAGCATGCGCTTGGCATCGTCCAGCGGCACCGCGACCGTGATGCGCCCGTCGCCGCCGCGTGTCGTAGCGGCCCGCCTTGTGGGGGCTTGCGGCGCGGCGGATTCTTCCTGGGGGGTGTCGGTCTCGGTTGGCGTCGTGGCCTGAGCGGCGGGGGGTTGCTCGCTTCGGGCGCTGACGACGGGCCCGGTCGCGTCCCCGGAGGGGAGTTGGATCGTGGCCGTGTCGCCTCGGGCGATGCCGGCGGGGAGAAGCGTCTTGATGCTGACCGCGCGCGTGCCGGGGGGGATGCGCTTGCTGAGGCCGGCTTGGCTGGGGGCTGCTTGGATCTGGGCGCGGCCTTTCTTGTCGATGGTGACGTTCGCCTCGGCGAGGTCGTGGTCCTTGACGAGCTCCTCCTCGAGGCGGGTCTCGAGTTCGGCGAGGGACAGCTTGGCGGGCAGGCGCCAGGTTCCTTGCTTGATCTCCTGGCGCAGCTCCTCGGTCAAGGGGGGATACCCTTCGATGTCCTGGATCTCGCCCACGGGCTGGATGCGCAGCTGGCCGTACGAGTCGACCAGGTCGGTCAGGTTCGCGCTGACGCGGCTCTCGCGGAGGTACTTGAGCGTGAGCTTGCGCGGCGTGGCCGCGCCCAGCTTGTCCCCTTGGCCGTGCGCCCACAGGGAGACCATGAGGATGACGAGCACGGCCGTGATGCCGGTCCAGCTTTCCGTCATCTGGGGCTCGACGAGCCCCATGAGCCCCCCCGATACGCCGGCGAGGGCGCCGCCGAGGACGACGACGCCGAGCCCGGGGACCGTGATGTCTGTGAAGTACTTGAACCCGAACCCGATCGCGAACGCGATGAAGGCGGGGAAGATCCCGGTCAGAAGGCCTAGGTAGAGGCCGAGCAGGATCTCGGAGACAAGCGGCATCCACGCGGCCAGCCCCGGCGGGCGTTATAGAATGTGCGGACCTAGGGCGCCTCGTCGTGGGGAAGGGGGCCCCCGCAGTGCGGGCACGCGTCGTCGGTCTCGCCAACCCGGTCTTGTGGGGGGGTTTGCTCGGTGAGCTCCTCGACGAAGCCGCCTGCGAGGATCCCGGCTGGGAGCGCCAGGAAGGCTACGCCCAACAGCGCGATGACTCCGGCGAGGATGCGCCCCAGCGTCGTCGCGGGCACGACGTCGCCGTACCCGACCGTGGTGAGCGTGATCACGGCCCACCACATCGTCGCGGGCACGCTTGAGAACGCGTCCGGTTGCACGCTGGACTCGATCAGCCACATGCCCCAGGCGGCCAGGACCATGAGCATGAGCACGGTCGCGAACGCCATGAACAGTTCTTGCCGCTGGCGTCGCACCACGCGCGCCATGGTCTGTAGGGATCGGCTGTAGCGGGAGATCTTCGCGAGCCGGATCACGCGGAACAGGCGAAGCAACCGGAGCAGGATCAGATCGTACGGGAGGTACGCGCCCAGGTAGAAGGGGACGATCGCCAGCAGGTCCACGATGGCCAGGGGCGTGATCATCCACCGAAGCCGGCCCGTGACGGGGTGGGCGAACCGGGGCTCCTCGGGAGCGGTCCAGACGCGGCCGATGTACTCCAGCGTGAACATGATCACCGCGACGCCCTCGAACCCGACCAGCCAGGAGCCGTACCGTTCTCGGATGGGGTCCACGGTCTCCAGCATGAACGCGACCGCGGTGGCGAGGATCAGGCCGATGAGGAGGTGGTTGACCCAGCGGGAGAGGGCGTCCTGGGTGTGGGATCCTCGAAGCAGCTCGTCCGCTCGGAGCCGGGCCCGTTCCAGCGGCAACGAGCCGGGAAGCGGGTCCTGGGTCTTGAAACGTCACGGTTCGCCTCGGGGAGAGGACCCGTACGTATTTCTGAGCGGGCCCCGTGAGGCAGGCCCGGTGACCGAGGATCCTCCCATCCCGGCCCGGTACAAGATCCTGCTCGAGCTGTTGCGGGAAGGCCCGCTCCGGGCCAGCGATTTGGTCGAGCCGACGGATTTGACGCTGCAGGGCGTCTCGTACAACCTGGACAAGCTCCAGGAGGAGGGGCTTGTGCGGTTCGAGGAGGGCGGTCGCTCGGCGCGCATCACGGAGGAGGGCATCCAGGCCTTGCATGAGCACTTCCTGGGCCTGAAAGCGTTCGTGGATTACGCGCTGGGCGAGATGCTGCACGTGGAGGAGTGCGTCGCCGTGGCGGATCAGGCGGTTGAACCGGGCGACGAGGTGGGGCTTTTCATGGAGCAGGGCCGCCTCGTAGCGCGCCAGGAAGAAAGCCCGAGCATGGGCCGGGTGCGAAAGGGAGGAGACCGGGGGGAGATCGTGACGGTGGGCGGGCTCTCGGGTGTCGTGGATCTCGATCCGGGGCGGGTGGACATCGTGCGGTTGCCGCCGCCGGCGGGGCTTCCCAGCCCCAAGCGGTTGGCCTCGTTGGACGTGTTCGCGGAGGATCCTCCCGTGCTCGTGACGAGCGGGTTGGAGGCTCGCACGTTGGTGGACGAGGCGGGCTTGCAGGCCGAGCATGGTCCGGTCCCGTTCGCGGCTGAGCACGTGGCCCGGAGCGCTGCCCAGGTGGGGTTGGACGTGGTCGTGGTCGCGTCCTGGGAAGATGCGCGCCGGTTGACGGATGCGCTCCGGGAGGGCGAGGGCGTGCACGGGGAGGCGTTGCCGGTGCGCGTGCACGAGGTCTCTGCATCGTGACGGGCGCGCGGTGAACCCGTTGTGCTTTTCCCTGCCAGGCGCGCTTGAGCCCGCATGGCGCGTCGAGAAGGACCAAGCCATGAGGAGCTGCCTGAGACGCCAAGCCCCCCTGAGGACAAGCCGGCGCGTGTCGTCTCGATGGGGGAGCGCTTGTCGCGCGGGTTCGAACCGGTGACCGCTCGCGATTGGACGTTGGTGGGGTTGGCCGTGGTCTCGATCGCGCTGCTGGTTGCACGGGACGTCTACGGGGGGTTCCTGCCGGGGTGGGCGGACCGAACCATCGTGGCCGCGGACCTTGCCATCCTGCTCGTGTTCGCGGGCGAGTTCTTGTGGGAGATCACGCGGGCCTCGAACAAGCTCGTGTACGCCAGGAACCACTGGTACGAGCTGGTGGGGATGGTGCCCATCGCGCATTGGGGCTTCCGCGCGTTCCGGCTGGTTCGCCTGCTTCGCATGTACGTGGTGACGAGGTTCCCGGAGGAGGTCGAGCCGGAGCGGGACTGGAGCTACGCGCTCGTGCGCGGCATCATCGTGCACTACCGCAACGTGCTCTTGGAGGAGATCACGGATCCCATCATCCTCACCTCGTTGAACGTGATCGAGGGCCCCATCACGCGAGCCCAGCACGCCAAGGCGTTGGGCGTGGCGCTCGACGAGCGTCGGGGGGAGATCCACGCGATCGTGCAAAGCTCGATCCAGAACACGCGCGGGCTCAAGCACGTGGCCGGCACGCGGTACGGGCAGCGGTTGATCGAGACCGTCACGGAGACGACGCTGGAGACGACGGTGCACACGTTGGAGAGCGAGGAGCTCAACGAGGTGATCAGCGATAGCATCCAAAGCATCCTGGACGAGGTGCGCTCCAAGGTGCGGGAGAAAAGCTACGCGATGGAAAGCGGCAGCCGCTTCCACCCGTCCTTCACCGAGTAGCCGGTCGCTTCACGCGGGCATCCAAGCCGCTTATGCCCGGGGCGCCCGAAAGATGGGACCGTGACCCTACGACGCATCCCGCTGAAAAGCAACGACGAGACGCCCGTGCGCCGCATCCAGCCCAGCGAAGCCCGACGCCTGCTCCGAACCCGATAGCCGGGACCATCATCGCGACACCGCGCAGGCGCCGGTCGCGGTCGATCGGAGCGAATCCGCGGGCTCCCCGAGCACGAGCCTAGGATGGGGCGGGCAGGAATCGAACCTGCGACTTGCTCCTTGTAAGGGAGCCGTCATGACCCCTAGACCACCGCCCCGGGGCGAGGAAACGCGCGAGGTCGAACCCAGACTAAAAACCTCCCGACTCGCCCGCCCGCCTGCCCGTGCGGCCTGTCACGACCGTGACACGTGAAAACACAAGCCCCTGGACCGCCAGGCATGGTATGCTTCGGCACGAAGGTCGCCGGAGCTGGGAGGCTACGCGGCCAGGTTCCCCCGTCGGAGTCCCCCCCCGGAACCGTCCGCTCCTACACTGCCTGGCCGCCGGCAGGGGTTACCCCCCTGCCACCCTTTTCACCCCTCAGCCCCGCCTCCGGCAACCAGGATCCAGGGGACCAAAGGTGAGCCTTGAACCCATCCGGCGAGCCATCATCTTATCTCCTTCACGCACGCCGCCGCGGCCGGATTCATCGTCGGGCATGCAGAAGGCGTGGCCGCTCAAGGTCGAGGAAGGCATCGACCCTGACGGGCGTCGCTACGGCTCCTGGAACGGCCCGTAGAAGGCCCGCTGCACGACCTCCGGCAAGGCGGGATGGATGTGCACCGGTTCACGAACCCCCCGCACACCCGTTTTTGCCCTCATCGCGTTCACCGCCTCCTGGATGAGCACGGACGCGTGCGGGCCCACGATGTGGCATCCGAGGATCGAGCCCTCCGGGTCGGCGAGGACCTTCACGAACCCTCGAGCCTTCATCGCCTTCCCCCGCGCCGTGTCCTCGAACGCGTGACGGCTCACCGCGAACGTTCGCCCCCGCTCTCGCAGATCCTGCTCGCGCTCGCCCACGCCCGCCACCTCCGGATCCGAGAACACCGCGAACGGCATCGCGGAGTAGTCCACGGCGTGTTCGTGATCGCTTAACAGGTTGTGCGCGACGAGCGAAGCCTCCTGGTTCGCGTTGTGCTTGAGAAGATGCTCGCCCACGATGTCCCCCAACGCCCACACGCCCGGCGCCGTGGTCTCCAGGTGCTCGTCCGTGACCACGAACCCCCGCGCGTCCGTCTCGACACCCGCCTTCTCCACCTCCAGCGCGTCCGTGTTCGGACATCGCCCCGCGGCCAGCAACAGCTCATCGCCCGCGACCGTGACGTCCTCACGCCCGGGATCCGCGTACGCCTCGGCATGGACCCGCAGCTCACCGTTCGCACGTTGGATGCTCGTGGCCTCGTACCCGGTGCGAACCGTGAACCGCTCCCGGAAGCGCTCCGTGAAGGCGGCCCCCACCTCCTCGTCCGCCTCCGGGAGAAGCCGCGCGCGTCGCCCGATCACGGTCACCTCGCTCCCCAACGTCCCGAAGAAATGCCCCAGCTCGGCCGCGATGTACCCCCCGCCCACGATCACCAACCGGTCCGGGGGCTCCTCGAGCCGAAGAGCGCCTCGACTGGTCAACGCGTCCCCCTCCTGTAGCCCCTCGAGGGGCGGGACCCGAGGCCGAGACCCGGCCGCGATCACGACCGCCTCGCCCTCCACGCGGGCCGTCCCTCCCTCCTCGAGGGCCACCTCCAGGCACCGGTCGCCCACGAACCGCGCCTCCCCCTGGAAGACCTCGTGTCGCGAGGACCCTTCGAGCCCCTCCCGGATCGCCCGAGCCTCCTCCGCCACGCGCCGGTTCGTCTCCTCCACGATCCTCGGGACATCCACGCTCTCGACGGTCGCATCGATGTGGAAACGCCCCGCCTGGCGAACCGACCGGAGCACGTCCGCGTGGTACACGAGCTCCTTGGACGGGATGCACCCCCGGTTCAAGCACGTGCCCCCCATCGGGCCCTTCTCGACCACCGCCACCGAGCGGTCCTGGTTGGCGGCCGCGTTGGCCACCGTCAAGCCCGACCCGGCCCCGACGACCACGACGTCGAACGACTCCATGGCAAGCAAGACACGTCCTCCAGAGGGAGAAGCTCCTCAAGGAACGCCCCGCTGCGCACCGCGAAGACCTGGCGCAGCAAACCGACGCACGGACGCCTCAAGGACGGGCGAACAGCCGCTCGAACAAGCCCCGCTTCTGGGGCCGCTCGGCCATCAGCACCGAGCACTCCACCTCGTCCACGATGTCCATGTGGACCGAGCCCGTCACCAACCGCGAGAGCACGCCCGTCTCCGTGGCGCCCAAGACCACGAGCGAGTGCTCTCGAGCCTCGCGCACGATCGCATCCTTGACGCGGCCCGTCGTGTCCACCACCTGCTCGACGCTCTCCAGGCCCTGGTCCTCAGCCCATGACGCCAGGAACGCCTCCGCGTCCTCGCGCGCCTGAGGGTCGTCCACCACGTGCAAAAGCGTGACCTCCGCCCCCGCGCCCTCGCGAAGCGCCCGGGCCACCTCTGCGCTCAGCTCCGAGTCTGGCCCTCCCGCCGTGGGGACGAGCACGCTCGAGGCATCCATCCTCCGGTCCCGGAGCACGAGGAAATCGCACGGGAGCCCCGCCGTCAGCTCGCTGAAGGATCCCTCCGTGCGGCCCGAGGACCACGGCCGGTCGCTGCTCCATCCCATCACGACGAGATCCGCTTGGGTCTCCTCGGCCGTGTCGAACACCTCCTCGAACGAGCGATGGGACAGGATCGTGGACGTCTCGCAGTCCACGCCGAACGAGGAGGCCGTCTCTTGGACGGATTCGAGCTGGCGCTTCGAGCGACGCGTCAACCGCCGCACGCGGTCCGAGCGCACGCTCAAAAGCCCCTGCTGGGGCGGTTGGATGACGTGCATCGCGTACACGACGCCTTCGTCGTGCTGGGAGGCCAGCACGCAGCCCAGGTTCACCAGTCGCTCGTCCCGGCGGGCGTCCGTGAACGCGATCAGCACGCGGTAGGCCTCCTCGTGCTTGGCCTCTCGCGCCGCCGTGTCCACGACGGGCACGTACGAGCGTCCCACAAGACCCCCGAAGAGCCACTCTCGCGTCGTCAACTGGCGATCGGTGCCCTCGAAGCGGGCGGTCTGCAACCGCTCCTCGGTGGTCTGGAAGTAGTTCACCACGGTCACGAGCACGACGCCGCCGACCGTGTTCCCTAAGAGCACCGGGAGCACGAAGTGCGTCAACCCGACCCGGGCGGCCATCTCCCCGAGCGCGACCATGTACACGGTCTCCGTGAACGAGACGACCACGTGGAAGAGATCCCCCAGCGGGATGGCCAGGAAGGCCAGGTAGACCACGACCAAGCGCGTGATCGTGTCCTGGGCCGCGTACTCCACCCACACCACGCCGGCCACGATGAGCCCCGCGAAGGACGCCTTCGCGAACAGGCTCCACCAGGCCGTCTGGAGTCCTTTCCCGGCCAGGGCTGCAGCCGCCTGTGCTGACTCCGGGCTGAGCACGCCGCCCCAGGCCAGCACGGCCGCGCCGAACGCGCCGCCCGCGAAGTTCCCCGCCAGAACGATGCCCCAATGGCGGACCAGCGCGGGCAGGCTGACCAGACGCTCGAGCGTGAGCGCCACCGGCGGCAGCGTGTTCTCCGTGTACAATTGGTACCCGCCGATGATGATGTACACGAACCCGAGCGGGTACAGGAGGGCGCTGAGAACGGGATGCCCTCCCGTGGCGCCGTACATGGACGCGTACAGCAGGAACGTGATCGAGATAGCGAACCCGGCCGCGAGCGCGCTGAAGAAAAGCTCCCGCGCTCCGCTTGTCACCTCCTCGTCCGCGACCGCGACGATGCGCTGGAAGATCTCATCGGTGGAGAACCGGTCCCGCACCGCGGACCCGACGGCGGGAGCGCCGCTGCGGCTACGCTCGACCGCCTCGCGGATCACGTCCGGGTCGGGCGCGTCCTCGTCGGCCACGCGGGAGGCCAGACGGTCACGTGACTAAGCCCTTGCCATGCGAGGGTTCCATCTCGAGCGACCCAACCCTTGACTAAACGAAGGTTTAACAATTCCGTGTTGTTCTCTGTCACTGAGGAGGCGAGTGACACATGGCAGGATCGCGAAGTTCCCCCCGCATCGTAGCGCTAGTCGCATTGTCGATGCTGACCGTCCCGATGACGGCGCTGGCCGGCCACAACAGCATCGGATACCAGATCCAGATCGTGGACCCCGGCGAGGTCCAAGACGGCACGCTCACCCCGGACGTGCCCCACGAGGACCACCCCAACGCCGACCGGACAAGCCCCTACCACCAGCAGTTCCACGAAGGCCTAGAGGAGCTCGGCCTGGACGCCAGGGACGCCCCCGTCGACCAGACCGGCAACCGGTACACCGATTGCACCCCGTACGACGAAGCCGGCGACGACTACGCGCCCTGGGAGGAGAACGACCACTGCTACGTCGGGTACTTCGACTACATCAAACAGTACAACATCGACACGCTGCCTCTCCTTCTCCCCCAGCAGCCAGACGACCTGTACTGGGCGAACCCCACCGACGACGACGAGTACTGCTCTGGGGAAGAAGACACCAACGAGTACACCGGCGAGGACACCGTCGACGAGCCGCTGACAGGGATCGAACGCGGCCTGGGCTCCTACGTCGATCAACACCCCGAAGACGAATGCGGCGCCGGAGTCCACGACATGGGCGTCCCGGAGGCCATCGCCCTCGACATGAGCCTCGTCGAAACGCCCCTCCAGCAAGGCGCCAACGCTGCCGGATGGGACACCGGAAGCGGGACCTGGAGCCTCCCCCTGACGGGAACCACGTACATCTTCCTGTTCGGCCAACCCCACCCCGACGTCGACGAGGACTCCCACGGAAGCTTCTACCAACCCGCCGAAGACGCCCAAGACGACCGCTGGAGCGCGGGCGAGGGCCCCTTCAGCGCCAACCCAGCCGAGTTCGGGAACCCCCTGCACGACATGACCAACGCGTGCGGCGACCGCACGCAAGAATGCAAGCTCCTGATGCCGGCCGACGTCATGGAGTACGACCACCGCGACGACCCCGAGCTCCCGCGCATCTGCGGGTACACGCCCCAGTTCAGCTACGCGCCCGCCGGCGACGCCGAACAAGACCGCCAACAAGGCGCCTGCGGGCCCCAAGCCACCGTCGGCGACCAGTTCAACCCCACGCTCCTGGGAGGAGGCTTCGGGATCGACGAAGCGCCCCCCACGTACGTCTCCAACCTCCCCGGCTGGCAATGGGGCGTGTTCCTGTCCGTCGAAACCCTGGCGAACTTCCCCGGAGACGACGGGGCAGCCTTCGCATCCTCCCCCGAGTACGAGCGCGACGCGGCCTGGAGCGTGTACCTCGACGACGATGACAGCTACGAACAAGGCTACATCGCGTACTGGGCCGTGAACCCCAAGGTCCCCCAGGAAGGCGACACGCTCGACTGCGTGATCCCCAACTTCCTCACCGACGGCGAAGCCGAGAACGTCCCCGGAAGCTTCGACGATCCCGGCGTGTACGGCACCTACCAAGCCGACGCGATCGACTCGGACTTCTACCCGAGCTTCGCCGCGATCCCCTACGAGGACGTCGTGGACGCGACCCACGACGACGTGCGCGACGTCCTCAGGCCGCTCGAGACAGCGGCCGAGGACGCAAGCGACACCGCCTCGGACGGGATCGCTCTGAGCGATCCGCTCCTCGACGAAGCCGAAGCCCTCGTCCCCGAGGCCCCCGAGGACGTCGACGAGGTCGTCGACCGCGCCGAGTTCCAGGAATCCTCCCAACCCCCCGCGCACGCGCAACCCGGCGACGAGAACCAACACCCGTTCGAAGCCTCGCTCTCGGAAGGCCTCGGGTGCGATGAGAACCAGAACGTCCGCTTCAACCTGCCACAGGTCCAGCTGGACGTCGAGACCACGGACGGGTTCTCAGAGTCCTTCACGCTCCTGCTGCCCGACGCCTCCGACAAGATCGACGACATCGGGTTCCTGGACGAGGAACCGCTCGTCGGGGACGACGTGACCGTCGCCGGTCTCGACGATGTCGAACGCGCCGGCAGCCAGCACGATGTGCACCTCGCGTTCGAACCCGGAGCCTTCGACGAGGTCGAACGGAGCCTCTTCGAGACCCAGCAAGAAGCCTGGCTCAACGCGACCTTCAGCCCCGACGGCCAGACCACGACCACGGCAACCTGGATCGACGCCGCCCCCGTGAGCGACGACGGCGAAACCGCGTCCCAAGCGGTGACGCTCCCCAGCAAGGTCTCCGGAGAGACGCCCCTCGATGCGGGCATCTCCTTCCAAGCTCAAATCGGCCAACAGACCACGAACATCAAGGACCCCACCGTGTTCGACGAGACCGGCCTCCCCGCGCCCGAAAGCGAGACGGATGAAGGCTACTGGCAGATGGACCTCTACAGCTTCAGCGGGGAAGCCATCGCGTACATCGACTTCCAACAAGACGGCACGTTCGGGTCCTGCCCCGGCGCGAACCCCGCCCCCGGGGACGACCGATGCCCCTGGCAAAGCCTCTGGGACGCCTACAACGGCGACTGCGAAAGCTTCGCCGGTGAAGTGTGCGGCGAGATCCTGCGCAACTTCGGGTACAACATCGACGGGGACGCCCCCGACCACATGGACGATGCACAGTTCCCCGACGACCAAGCCGGCGTAGGCCTGTACTTCGTGCTCGAGCTCAGCGGGACTGCCGCCGCCAGCACCGCGTGGGCCTCCCAAGACCATACGCGCGTGCTCAACGCCGACAACCCCACCGGGACCGCGTGCATCGCCGGAACGAGCGAGGGCTTCGACCAGTACCTGCCCAACCACTTGGAGGGGGTAAACACGATAGAGGAGGCCTTCGACGAACTCTGCCCGCCCGGTGAGTTCGACGATCGGGTCTTCTACGACGATGCGTTCGGCACCCAGGACGCCGACACCCGCGGCGGGTTCAGCTCCAGTCTAGAATGGATAAAGCTCGTCCCCTCGCCGGATGCGGCCGACATCGCGGACGGCGACTCGCTCTGCGTGAGCGGCATCTGGAGCATCGCCGAGGACCACATCGCGGGAGACTCGGCCGGCGAGAACAACATCAACCTGGGCGAGGACCGGACCGTGTACGAGTTCTCCCACTGGCAAAGCCTCGAGACCGGCACGGATACGCCCGATGACCGGGCAGAGTGCTGAGTGGCTTTCCGCTTAGCCTGGCGGCCTCACCGACCGCCAGCGCCTTCTTTTTCCCCCTCTTTCATGCTTGGCGGTCAGCTTGTTTGCTCACGGAGGATACAAGACCGTGGGGCCGGGGGAAGAGCTGCGCTATGCCATTTGGGATCGGGCGGGCCCATGAAGCAGAGCTTCGAGAGCTCGAGAGCCCTATAAGCTGAGACCCCGTCAACCCGGGCGTCTCCCCGACGCATCGCCTCCTTCCCCCAGATTGAGAGCCAACCAAGCAAGCGCTCCCGCCAAGGTCAGAAGCACCGGTAGAACCCCGAACCCCGGGGCCTGTTGACCAACCGTCAACACGGGAAGAACGCGCGTGGCCAACACGAGTGCGACCCCGGCCAGCACGAGGCTGGCGACCGCGCTCGCGCGACCCCACCCCTGCGTTCGGACGACCAACGCGGCGCCCAACGCCACCAACGGCACCAGGACGAGCAGAGTGCCCCACAGCAGGCTCTCCAACTGGACGCTCAGGCTGGCGAGCCGGCGGCCCCGGAAGCCGATGGTAAGGCACTCGTTCGCCAGCGCCGCGATGGCGATCGCCCCGGAATCCGCCCACCATCACAACTGTCCGGGAAAGACGATCCCGAACCAGCAACCACGTCGAGAACCCGACCAAGAGGTAGGCAAGGATGAGGAGCGCAGGACTGGGGAGAGCTATCGAGCCGAAGATCGACCCGAGACCCACAACCCCCGTCACCATCCCCAATTGGTCCGCGTTCATCGCTCTCCCCCTCCTTCTGGAACGAAACCGTTCCGGTCCTTCTGCCAGGGTCATTTGATTCAACAGAGGAAGGTTGGTGTGGATTTCGCATTGTGACCGGTGCTAGCGGCGCACGGGCCCGCCGGGGGTCCTGAAGCCGTGGACCTCCCCCACAGGGAAGGCCACATCTGCGAACAACACCATGCCGTGTGCATCCGGGTTCGTCCCGTCAGCCAGGGTCCCGATATCCGGGCCGGGACGATAAGCGTCCTTGATGGTGGCCTCGAACGTACCGGCACCCGTAGCCCCGGCCAACTCGGCCACCTCGTTGTCTGTCCCGGGTTCCCACACTGTTCCATCGGTGGCCCGGATGGAGATGTCTGCACGCGCCTCGCCCCGCAAATCCCACGAGGCGACGAAGAAACCGCCCCGATCGGCGGTGAAATTCACCGATGCCGCGCGAGCCTCACCCACGACCGGGGAGCCGTAGGTCTGGACGCTGGTCCCTCCCTTGTAGGCCTCGTGGAAGAGGTCCGCGAGCACCACCTCGGTGCCCTGCACGGGGTCCCCTGCAGAAAGCGAAGGGGACGAGCTGGCGAGACGGAACAAGAGCCGATCACCCGGCCGCCAGTCGTAGGCCACGAAACCTATGTGGAGGGTCTCGCCCGGTGTGAGGGTGCCGCTGATGCCAGCACGTCCCGTTCGGGCAATTCCGCCCTCGTCATCCCCAGGGGCCGGCGATGGGTCGGGGCAACAGGAAGCCGCCTCGCCCTCGTGCGTAACCTGCGCCCGGGGGGTTGCTGGAACCCACGCGGGCTGGAACCTGAGCAGGTCATCCGACGTCTGATAGAACGGGACCGCCCCTCGCGGCCCCTCCGCATCCATGTCCATCCAGGAATGGACCTCGAGCACGAAACGCGCGTTTTCATCCACGGTTACCGGTAGGACGAACCACCCCGTGCGCGCGGGGAGGTGCTCGGCGCCGACCTCCACGACGGTCCCCCCCCCCTGGCTCACCTGGTTGGCCACGGAGGGCCCGCGTTCCACCATCCCGCGCAAGGGCAGTGGGACATCCGCGAAGACGCCGATGGCGCTTGCTGTGCCCGAGCCCTCCCGGAACTGGTGGCGGTACGGGTCGCTGACGTTCTCCCATGACACGTTGACCGCGCCCGGGCCAGAGGCGAAGGAGAGTGTTCCGCGGTAGGGTTGGGTATCCCCGAATGCATCCTGGCTCGGGCCTCGGACGATCTCGGTCCCGTTGGGAAGCTCGACGCTCAGCCGAGAAGAGGCTCCCGGGCTTACGTCTTGGCGGAGGAACAGGAGACCGGCCTGCTTAGCCTCGAGGGCGATTTGCGCGTGCCCGGGGTAACCGACGATCGTCTCGTCTCGGTGTTGGGCGTTGGTTCCGTTCTTGTACGCCTCCTCTCTGAGATCGAAGACCTCGACGTCGTCACCCACGAGGGGGTCGCTTGGGGCGAGACTCGCGGGCTGGTCACCGAGAGATCGGGCGATTTCAACGGTGGCCGTGTGCGTGCTGTTGGGCCCCCAGCCCGATGCGGCCAGTCCCACATACACCGTTTCCCCCGAGGCGACGCGCACGGTGCGGGCCAAGCTGGCGGACTCAAAGGCTCCCGAGCCATCGGACTCGCCGGTCGCCGCGCAGCACGTGACCTGCTCACCTCCGTGGTTGGCCGCGACTCGCTTGTCCGGCGAGACGACGGTGCCGGGCGAGCCAAACGACTGAACTTCCCCTTGCTCGTCGGCGGCCGCCAGGATGTGCGCGAAGCCGGCCTGTTCACCGGGGAGGGGATGGAGGCTGGTCTCGAAGCTGGCGCGCACATCGGCGGCGGCTGTGACCACGATTGGCACCAGATACCAACTGGTTGAAGCCGGGAGGAGACCATGGTCCAGCTCCACGACCTTCGTTGGTGAGTCACCGCTCCCGGTCGGGGACACCGTCGGGGAGTCGCTAGGATCCGCCCAACTCCCGGCTTCCTCGGTCAGGGCGTTGAGCCCGAACCCTATTGACCCGAGGGTGACAAGAGCTGCAAGGCCGAGGACGAGGATCCCCTTCGAGAGGCTCATGGGTCACTCTACTCCTCGTCGCATTGGGGACATAAATTCCTTTCCCCCTTTGCTGCTCTTGATCCAGGAGCCTTGAGGCGCTGACGAGCTCTTATCATGGGCCCTTAGCTCCTCATGCCCGTCGTGCTGCTGCCATCGCCGCCTGCAGCACCGGTGCTCCCATCGGAGCCGATGGACCCGTCGTCGGAGCCGCAGGTGTCCGAGCCCCAGAAACCGGCCTGGCCACCTTCTCGCCAACTGAAGTCCCACGTCCCACCCGACGCCTGCGGGGTACCGTCGGGACCGTCGCTGCCGGAGGTGCCGGAGCCACCGGGGCCGGCCCAGGCCTCCGCGTCCCCGCCATGACCACCGTTCCCGCCGTCTCCGGCGTTCCCGCCGTCTCCACCGGGGTTACCGTCACCACCTGTACCGCCGTCACCAGCGTTACCGCCGAAGCCGCCGCCCCCGCCTCCAGCGGTCGCACTGCCACCGGGTCCGCCGTTGACCGTCCCATCCCCACCATACCCCCCGTAAGCCCATGAGTTGCCGCCATCCGCACCGCGACCTCCGTCTCCCCCACGTCCGCCGTCCTGCCCTGCTGCTCCAAAGCAGCCACCGCCGTCTGCACCGTTGGCGGCGTGACCACCGAACCCACCGTTGCCGCCTTCACCGCCCCATGCCTGGCCGTTGCCTCCGTCACCGCCATTCGTCCCGGGGGCCCCGTTGCCGCCGGTCGCCGTGGCTGTCCCACCAGCTCCTCCGTTGCAGCCGTATTCGCCGTCTCCGCCGGCGACTTGACCGTTGCTGCCGTCACTGCCGGTTGAGCCATGGCCGCCGTTTGCTTCGGCGTTCTGACCATCGCCACCGTCCCCACTCCCATGCACAGGGCCGTCGCTGTCGTTGGAGCCGCTTGCGCCGTAACAGGGTGTGGCGGGTGTGGACATCGGCTGTGGTCCAAGGATGTTCTCGAGGTTGAGGTCCTGATCTTCCGCGAACTCGGAAGCCCGTTCGAGGGTCTGTGTGAGGTCGACCACATCTGACGTGAACCCTACTCCGCCGATCGCGGTGGCGTTACCCCCGTCGCCACCAGCTGAAAGCGCGAGGACATCGTGTTCGCCCGTCGACGTCTGGTGGACAACCCGCCCGGGTCCGCCGCCATCCCCTCCCGACGCATACGCGTTTGAGCCCGCACCGGCTATCGTTCCCGAGTTCAGGCCGATGGATAGAGCAGCGCCCCCGATGCCCGGGGAGCCGGGCGTCACAGTCCCGCTTGCCTCGAGCGAGTCGGTGATGAAGATGATGGAACCCCCGGCACCCCCGTCGCCTGCGATCGCGGACACATCCGGCAATGGGCTGTCCAGCGTGTCGAGCGAGCCTGCGACCGCATGACCGCCGCTCGCACCATCGCCTGCTCGAATCGTGGCGCTCTGAGAGATCACGATTTGGGGGGCATGGAGTAAGATGGATGCACCCGCGAGGCCGTCCATGCCAACCGACGAGACTGAATCGTACGTCAACGGCGCCGACGGCGCGGGGACCAGTTCTACCGTCCCGTTAAGGAGGATCTTCTCGGTTCCTACCATCTTCAGAAGCCGAATGTCACCCGAGGAGAGGCTGAGATCACCGACTTCTACTACGTCTCCCTCGATGAGGTGGACTCCTCTCTCAGCCATGGCATCTTCGAGTGAAGGTGTTGCCTGGACAGGGACGAAGGCAGTCGTGAGCAGGGCGCAAACGAGCAGGACGAGTGTGTTCCGGAGCATGGTTCCCAACCTCCTCCCCGCGGGGAGTGGCTGAATCAGTCCAGCGTGTCCAACCCCCCATGGCGGTTGTGACCCACTTTTTGACAATCGTTCCGACACAGCACGGTGAGATTCCTCTTTTCCCGGATTGTCAAAAACTGGGTGAGAGAACTCATCCCAGGCCCCGAGCTGGTCCCAGAAGATGGCAACGAAGACGGCGCTTCTCACAATCCTGTCCACGTGCCTGGTCCTCGCGACCGTTCCCGCGTCCGCCACCGCAGACGACCCTGCCGCTGCGACACCCCTAAGTTCCCTTGACGTTGGTGACATCGTGGCCGTGGGCGAGACGACCGACAAAGGCTGCAACTTCGCCGAGCCCGTGCTGGTGAGCGTGACACCAGAGGCCAACTTCACAGGCACGGTCACCTCGTCCCTCAAGGTCGACGGGGAGTGCCGGGTCCACCTTACTCACGTGAGCACGGAACACGGCCAGCAGGGCGGTGAGCCCTCCACCGCGGTCTCAACCGCGGGCGTCGGTCTCGGCACAATCCCCGAGCTCGGCGGCGGTGCCTCGGCGGGGACAAGCGCGGGAGTCCTCAGTTCCGAGACCGTCAACAACCGCGTGTACCACTACGGAACCGGGGGGCACGATGATATGCTCACCCAAGTTACCGACGAGGTGACCTTCACCTATGATGGGAGCTCAGCCACCATCGTGAGCGACGAGCAGGTCACGTGCTCTGCTACTGGTTCTTGGCAGATCGATGACTGCGTTGAAGATGTCATGGGGAGCCCAGGTGACCCCGCGTACAAGAAGTCCCATGGAGACTTCCATCGGGATCCCTGGTGGTCGTCTCCTGGCTACTACCACACGCTCCGCAGTTACACGGGAGGTTACGGCGATGGCCGAGATTATTGCGTCTACGGATGGGACGGAACGATTGCCTCGGGCGTCTCGAATGATTGTACAGTCTCGTAATCGAGAACCCGCTCGGACCGCTGCGAACCGCAACCGCTTTCCTTTTTTGCTGTCATCGACAGCAGTGGACCACCACCGGGTTACAGCGGTCCTCAAGTGGTCGTCCGTGCTCCTCGCCATGGGTCTTGCAGCCTACCTGCTCTTCATCGGCATCATCGGGGAGCGGACCGTCCGGAGGATGGGTCAGGTGTCCGGGACGACGTACACTCCGAAACCAGACGCACTGCCTGGGGTCGTCGTTTTCGCGGGGGCCGCATGGGCTTTGGCGACCGATCGTCCGTGGTGGTCCTGGGCCCTCGTCATCGGCGGCATGGTGTTCATAGGGGCGCACCTTCTTTCCTTCGGGAGCAGCCTCGTCCCGTTTTCGTTGTTGCTTCTCATCCTCTGCGCACTCCATGCGATGGTCGCGCGTGGTGGACACGTTGGTAACCGTGCGTAGCACGGTAATCAGGCGTTGGTGGCCCCGCCCACGTAAATGCGGGTCTCCCTCCCGCTCTCTTCGACGGAAAGTACCCCCGCCTCAGCGAGGTTGTTTACGTGGTAGGACACGACTTGACGGGAGAGTCCCAAAGCCTTCGCAACCTCGGTTTGGTTCGTGCCTGGACACTCCTCTATCTGTCCTACAACCATCTGCTGTGTAGTTTGTCTCGCGGGTTCTTGAGGGTCTTGGTTGGGGAGGAAATAGCGCCGGTATCCGTCTGTTTCATGGCTTACGATGGCGCCACTCCTCTCAAGGACGCGAAGATGATACCGGACGGTTGACCGGTTGCCCACGGCGCGAGCAATCGCACGCTCGTGTAACCCGGGCACGGTCTCCAAGTGACGCAGGATTTGCATGCGTGTCGGTTCCTCGAGGAGTTCGCGCTTGCTAAGGCGAGTATACAGGGGCCAGGGCAGCAAGCCCTTGCCGGCCGCCCACCGAAGGGCCAACGCGGCACCGGTGATGAGAACTGATAGGAACGAGGCGATGGCGACCTCGGGGGGTGTCTCCCGCACCATCTCGCCGTTGTAGACCACCGTGCTCGCTCCGGTGATGAACACTCGGTTCCTGTCAAGGGCCGAAGCCTCGACGGTGACGTGGGCCACCCCTGAAGCCAGGATGTCCCGGGAATTCTGAGAGAAGCGCTGCCCTTCCAAGGTGGCCCGGGCGTCGTGGGCGGCCAGCCCGATGGAGTTGGCGGTGAACTGGTTGTGGCTGTACTCCCCCGTCCAGACCGAGGAACCAAGGTAGAGGCCCAGTCCATTCTGGTGGAAGAGGTTGTCCTCCACCAGTATATCTCCCCCCCAGGGTGCGGTGCCCTTCGTCATGGCGGGATCACCCAGGATGACCAGCCCAACGCTAGGGGCCGCTTCTCCGTTCACCTCGGCGACCCCCGAGCCAGCCAGCACGTTCCCCGTGAGGTGGATCGCTCGAGAGAAAGCGTCTTCGGCGACCGCCTCCGCGAGCACAGCTATGGCGCTGCCTTGGAACCGGCTATCTGCCACCAGAACGCTCCCGTTCGACCCTATGTGGATCCCCACAGAGTTCCCGTTGAACTGCGAGTCGTGGACCCGGGCCAGGCCCTCTCGGATGCACAACGCTGCCGTTCCCGGTTCGGCAGGCAACAGGTCAGGTACAGCGGCGCGCTTGGCCCGGTCCTGGCACCCCGGACCATCCGCCGGATTCACACGGAACGCTGTCCGCTCGAACTGTGCCACGGCCTCTGTGTCGACGAGGGTGACCGGAACCTGGAATTCCACCGGGCTGTTCGGCGTTCCGCGGGCGAGAAGCTTCCCGGCGAGGGTGATGGAAGGTTTCTCGCCGGGTGGAGTGGTATGGTCGCCATCACCGAGATGGCGGGTCGCGGAAATGATGGATCCGGGGTCGATGACGAGGGTCTCGTTCGGGGCCACATGCTTGACGCCGTCGAGCTCGATGATGCCTGACAGGTGGTCGTGAGGGCTACCCGGGAGCGTGGCCTGCCCGCTGCTGGCGGGGTCTGCGACTGGAAGCAAATGGGCAGCGGATGGGGACGACACGAGCGAAACCAAGGCTATGACTCCGATCAACGCGAGGCTCGGTCCGCCGCGTGCAAACCCCTCGGCAGCCATGAAACCCACCCGACATGGGTAGGGAGGCGCAAAGGGGTTCCCTCCGATGCAACGAATTGGTTGCGAGAGGAACCGGCTGGGCTGCCGGCAGCGGGCAGGAAGTGTTCGGGCGGGCGCTGGACGCTATCCGCGCCGAGAACGACGGCGGGCTGCCTCAATACGAGGCTACGTCAAGCGACCTGGGGCTATAATCGGGGAAGCGACCCAACGAACAGGACAGGGGACGACGCTTCATCCCCCTTTGTTCTCTCACCACGCAGGAGGGGGGTCGGCATGGGGGTTGCGCTAGTGCACATCCGCTACAGGGCGACGGGAAGGGTAAGTCCGCCGACTCCGGCGATGGCGGCAAACAGGATCCGCATCCCCCACGTCAGTCAGCGGATCTCAGTCCGGTTCACTGCCCCCTGCTCCACCAGGCCGTCGAGCTTCTCGTGGAGTTCTGCCAGCGACTTCTCGATCCGCTCCAACCGGATCTCGTACTTCCCGTTCAACACCAATCCACCTCCAATTGTTCGAACCCTCGCGCGCCCCACTACGTACCCAAGGTCGCGTCCGAACTCGAACACGCTCGACATCCGACCGGCTGCGCTCCAAGACCTCCAGCACCCGCCCCTGGCGCCAGAGCTGCGGCACGCCCCCGGCCACGACGTCCTTGCGCCGGCCCAGGGTCGCATCGGCCAGTGCATCCAGCGAGACCCGTCGGCCGTGGCGCTGCTTGGTCGTCACCTACGAATGCTCTGATAGGACATCTAGTGAAACCTGGCAAGATCTACGCCGAGCGGTGGATCGCCCTGGAGGACGCCAGCCTCCGGATCGATGGAGTCACTGCCGCCATGGTGCTCCGATTCTCCAGAGGAAAAGAAACAGGAGAGTAGAGGGTACGACCCTCATGCCCCACCAGACCACACTTCATTGTCTATATGACGTAAGTAGCCCGGGGAGGATTCGAACCTCCGTATTCGGCTCCAAAGGCCGAAATGATTGGCCACTACACCACCGGGCTAGCTGGGTCCCCGAGAATGAGACACCCTCCTTAAGGGTCACGCTTGCCCAACCGTGCCGCGGTCACGCGTCGTCGCCGTTCGGGCCCGCGGCCGCTAGGGGAAGGATCTCGACCTGCCCGCTGACGCTGAAGCCCGGCTCGAGCCCACCCGCGGTCGTGACCAGAGAGTTCCCCCAGGCGTCCACGCCCAGCCCATGCCGGGGCGTGAGCAGGCTGGGAAGCGCCGTCCAGTTCCGCGTGTCGGGGTCGTAGGCTTCGACCTCATCGAACGTGTCCTCGCCTTCGCCTCCGGCCGCGATCACGTGCCCGGCCACGCTGGCCCCATAGAGGCCGCCACGGGGCGTGGGGACGGGTGCGCGCTCGTCCCATCCTTCTCCGGGTGTGAGGGCTTCGTGGGTGGCGAGGTTCGTGTCCAGTCCGCCCTCGCGCCCGGCCAGGGCGTGGAGGGTCCCGTTCAGGGCGGCCACGGCCAGGTGCTCGCGCGGCGTGGGAAGACCCTCTTCGGCGCTCCAGGTACCCTCCTCCGGGTCGTACACGTGGACCTCCTCGAGCAGCTCCCCGTCGGGTCCGACGCCGCCGACGAGGTAGATCTCCTCGTCCAGGACCGTGGCCCCGTGGGCCCCGCGCGGGGTGGGGAGGGGGTCTTGGGGGGTCCAGGCGTCGTCGTCGGGTTGCCAGGACAGGTGGGTGGGGGTGGCTTGGAAGGGGATCGCGTTGTACCCGCCGAGCACGTGCACGGCCCCGTGAAGGGTGACGGCGCGGGCGTGGTGGAGGGGGGCGGGGAGCTCGGGGAGCGTCCTCCATTCGTGCATCTTGAGGTCGAGCGCTTCGACCGTCGCGCTGGGGGTTTGTGCGTCTTCGATGCCGCCGATGACGATGAGCTCGTCTTCGAGGATCGTGGTGGCGACCTCGGTCCGGGGCGTGGGTACGGGCTCTGCCATGGTCCAGACGCCGGGGCGGATCGTCTCGTCCTCGTCGGCGGTGGCGTCCTCCTCGGGGAGGGCAAGCGTGCAGCCAGCGAGGAGCAGGCTAAGGGTCAGACAAGCGCTAAGCATCGCGCGCCGGTCCATCGTGGGGGAAGCTTGGTTCTCTCCTTAGAAGCCTCCCGGTCGAGCCTCCACCGTCCATGGCAGCGCTTCGCAACCTTTGTAGCCCGCGGCATGGCTTCGGGGAGCATGGCCGTGGAGTCAAGACGCCGCGATGCGGGGGCGCGAACGTGGTCGTTGGCGGTGGCGGTGTTGGGCGTGGCCGCGTTGGCGGTGGCGCGGTTCGTGCGGTACGTGCAGGTGGTCTCGGATGCGGACGTGGCGTTCGCGTCGACGTTGGCGTGGTGGGGGATGTACTTGACGGGGTTGGGGTTGGTCGCGACGGGGCTTGTGGGGTACTTCGAGGAGGAGATGGGGCCGCGGACGAGCGACTGGGCCGCGTTCCTCGTGGGCGTGCTGGTGCTGGTGATCATGCCGGCTGCCCCGGGTGTGGATTGGGCGGGCATGTTCTCGGGCGTCATGGGCGATCTGTTCGGGCCTTGAACCGCGTGCGTGGGGCAAGGTCTGCCCGCGCCGGTGTGGGGTGGATGCCTTGACGTATGCACAGAGAAACCGGAAGCCTTAACGCCGGACCCTGACAATCGGGCGGTGAGGGATGGGATGTTTGAGATCCAGGTCGTCAGCAACACTCCGCTGACCCCGGTCAACGATTTCCACTCGGTCGCGACCACCTTGTTGTACCAGGTCGGGTACCTGCCGAAGGGGTACGATCCGAAGACGGACACGGAGTCCGTGCGCAACTCGGTGCCCTACCGGCTCGTGGTCAACTGCTTCCTGAAGCGACCGGAGAAAGCGTGGACGATCGACGAGCTATGCACCGTGTTGGACACCTCCAGGCCCACCGTGTACCGGCACCTGAACAAGCTGAAGGCCCTGGACTTGGTCGAGGAGTCCGTGGTCCGCCCGGACTCCAGCGAGGGGCAACCCAAGAAGGCCTACCGGATCCGGTACGGGGACCTCTCGAAGGCTTGGAACTTCGTGGAGGCCCACGTGAAGGTGGCCATGGACAACTACCGCAAGACCATCGACCACTTGCAGGACCTGGCGCAGAAGGAGAAGGCCAAAGCGGAGAAGGCCAACGAGGAGGCCGGAAGCGACGGGTCGAGCCCACCGGCCTCGAAGGCGGAGCGCGAAGCCGAAGCCGAGGCCGAGGCCAAAGCGAAAGCCGCGGAAGCATCCTCCCCGTGAGGGGTTCCCGTGGACGAGTTCAAGCTCACCCGCGGGTCCACGTACGAGGTCACGAGCATCCGCACGCGCGAAGAGACGCTGACCACGGAGGGCACCTTCAAGGGCGTCACGTCCATGGGCAGCGTGGACGCGCTCGTCTTGGACGTGGACGGGTCCACGCGCCTTGTCCCCACGCACATGGTCGTCAAGATCGACGTCGTGGAGGCCGCGGGCGAGGAGGAGCTCGACGACGAGGACACCGTCCACTACATGTAGGCGCCGAGCGTTAGCTTCTCGCACGTTGGAGGTCCCCATGACGGAAGCCCGCTGGACCCTTTGCCCCCGTTGCGGAAGCTTCGACCTGCACGGCGAGTACTGGTCGATCATGGGGCAACAGCACAAGTGCAAGGAGTGCGGGTACACGGGCTCCTTCGTGATCGAGGCCGGCTCCCGCGAGGAGGCCCTGGAGCTCCAGCGCGAGATCGAGGCAGATCGCGAAGCCCAGCGCGAGCAGGACGAGGACGACGCCCAGGAGGAAGACTAGAGCGACCGTTCCAGGAGCGTGGCCACGTCCTTCTCCAGCGTGTCCGCGATGTCCTCGCCCACCTGGCCCTGCAGGTTCTCCGGCAGGGACGCCAGCGAGACCTTCGTGCCCGCTTTCGCGAGCGCGACCACGGCCAACGTTTGCGCGACCTTGGCCTCGAAGTAGCGCCCCACCGCGTCCTTGACCTCCTGGCGAAGCTCCGGGTTCTCGTCCAAGGTCTCCCGCACGTGCCGCTTGAGCTCGTCCTTGACCATGTCCCGGAACGCCTCGACCACGAGCTCCTCCCCACCGATCGCGTCCATCAGCTCGCCGGGCTGATCCAGAAGCCGGTTCAGATCCGACATCACCCCCTCAACCGTCTCCAACGTTAAGGGGGTAACCCCTCCCCCTCCGGTACGCTTACAACCCCGACCCCGGTACGGGGAAGCGGGGACCGGGGCACGCGCGCCCAGGGCGGCAGCGACCGCCGGTGGGAGCAGTTCCCCCCCCGGGGGGTCAGCCGCGGCGACGGGCCTTACGTCATCACCCACCATGATGAGCCAGGCGAT
>CAZOQA010000001.1:210920-214478 GCA_964581775.1 uncultured Thermoplasmatales archaeon
CCCCCCGCCCCGGTCCCCCGGTATCTGGGTCCACCCCCTCCCCGGCGGCCCCGTTTCCCCCCCCCACCCGGGTCGGGGGTCGCGGGGTGGGGTCCCCGCGCGCCCAGGTCGTCATCGACCGCCTGTTGGAGCAGTTCCCCGACTGGGAGATCAGCCTCGACTACGAGGGCCGCTGGCAACTGCTCGTGGCCACGATCCTGTCCGCGCAATGCACCGACGAGATGGTCAACCGCGTCACGCCGGACCTCTTCGAAGCCTACCCCACCGTGGACGCGATGGCCGCGGCCCAGCAGGACCACGTGGAGGAGCTTGTGCACTCCACCGGGTTCTACAAACAGAAAGCCAAACGCTTGATCGGGTCCGCGCAGATCATCGTCGACGAACACGAAGGGCGCGTCCCCGACACCATGGCCGAGCTCACGGACCTGCCCGGCGTGGGTCGCAAGACCGCCAACGTGGTCCTCCATCACGGGTTCGACAAGACCGAAGGCATCGTGGTCGACACGCACGTCAAACGCATCAGCAACCGTTTGGGCCTGACCGAGACCACGAACCCCGAGAAGGCCGAGCGCGAGCTCATGGAGATCCTCCCCAAGGAGGACTGGAAACGCTGGACGCACCTTCTCATCGAGCACGGACGGCGCACCTGCACCGCGCGCAACCCCACCTGCGAAGCGTGCGCGCTCCAGGACATCTGCCCCAGCGCCGAGCGCTTCTTGGACGGTGCGTGACGACCCTACGCTCTTGTAGCAAGAGATCCCCTACCGTGCCATGCGCGCCTGGATGATGCTCGCGGCCGCGGGGCTGGTCCTTCTGGCCCTGCCCACCACGATGGCCGCGTTCGGAGAGGAAAGTGAGGACGGATGGCCCATCGGCGCCGACGGGGAGGAGATCAAGCCCCCCACCGCGCCCCAAGCCATCGAGGACGTCGGCCACGGGCCCCTGAACAAGGTCGGGCCCACCACCGCGTTCCCGTACTACCCCGTCCTCACGGCCGAGGTCGAACGCCTCGCCGAGGAGCATCCCGACCGCGTCAAGCTCACAAGCGCCGGCCAAAGCGAAGCCGGGCTCGACTTGTGGCTGCTCGAGATCGCGAACTTCGACGAGATCGAAGCCGGGGACGGGATCCCGCTCGACCAGCGCGAGACCGTGTACATCGACGGGGGCACGCACAGCAACGAGTACAGCGCCGTGTACTTCGTCACCGAGATCGCGCAGTTCCTCTTGGACGAGTACGACACGAACGAGACCGCCGAATGGATCGTGGACAACCGCCACACCTGGATCATGCCCATGGTCAACCCCGACGGCAGCAACGCGTTCGGACGGTTGAACGCGAACGCCGTCAACGTCAACCGCAACTTCCCCGCAATCTGGGGAGAGGTCGACGAAAGCCCCGTCATGAACAACCCCGGCCCCGAGCCCGCCAGCGAAGCCGAGACCCAGGTCGTGCTCGACGTCCTCGAGCAGATCGAACCCGACTACGTGAACAGCATCCACTGCTGCGGGAACCTCTGGCTGCACCCCTACGGGCACGAGGACTTCCAAGCCGAACCCGACGACGTGGAGATGTTCACACGCATCTGCGACGAGGTGTTTTACGACGTGCGCGACGACTGCGGCCCCATCTGGTCCACCATCTACCCCGCCAGCGGCACCACCGCCGACACCGGGTACGAGCTGCACGGCGCCAGCTCCTGGACGTACGAGATGAGCGGCCGCGGCGCCATCGCCCCCTGGGGACAACCCGCGATCACCGAAGACGTCCGCGAGCAAGAGCGTGAATCCTGGCGCGGCACCATCCACGCGCTCCTGCACGCTGAGAAGTACGGCGCCCACCCCACCGTGACGAGCATCGCCGGGGACGAAGCCACGCTCACCGTGAACGTGGAAAACGACGGCTACCAAGCCCTCCGCAACGGCACGCTCACCCTCGACAACGCCACGGTGCCCCTGCCCGAGATCGGCGCCGGGAACGCGACGACGATCGAGATCGACGGTACGTTCGAAGCCGGGGCCGCCACGCTCGACCTCGAGTACCAGAAACGCCAAAAGCACAGCCCCACCGGAGAGAAGA
Source organism: uncultured Thermoplasmatales archaeon (assembly GCA_964581775.1). Classification (GTDB taxonomy): domain Archaea; phylum Thermoplasmatota; class SW-10-69-26; order SW-10-69-26; family SW-10-69-26; genus PWVY01. The sequence continues at coordinate 212,998 of CAZOQA010000001.1, forward strand.
CCCACACCGTGGAGCTCATCGACACCGGGAACGGGCTCGAAGCCGTGCTCGACGAAGACGCGCAACCCCTCGAGGCCGCCAGCACGGAGGACCCCGACGAAGCCCCCGCGCCCGGCCTGCTCGGAGGCGTGCTCGCGCTCACCGTAGCGTTCGTCACCCGACACACGCGACGACGCGAACCCTAGCGCTACGGCGCGGCTGAGGCCTCCCGCGCAAGCTCCGCCAACGACCGCGCGGGCGCCTCGACCACCTTCCCCGCCCCCAGGCTTTCCACGAACGCCTCCGCGAGCCGATCCACGAGCTCCTCCCGCGGACGCTCCACGCCCGACGCCTCGAGCGAGCCCACGCCCTCCCGCACCGTCTCCTCGGGCACGCCGAACACATCCGACTGCGCGCCCGCGTCGCTCTCCACGAGCACGGTCCCGTGCTGCAGCACGGCGCGCTTGGTGCGCCGCTGGGCCCCGCCCGAGATCTTACGACCGTCACCGTCCACGATGGAGACGCCCGCCTCCCGCAGGTAACAGAACGCATCCTTCCCCCCCTGAGCCTGCCTGAACGACGCATCCACGCCCAGCCCCTCCAGGGCATCCAGGACGCCCTGGCTTAAGAACCGGTAATCCTGGAACAAATCCCCCGGCAACCCCTCCCACCCCGTCGGGACCACCACGCAGTACGTGACCTCGCTGGGAAGGTGCAAGATCGCGCCCCCGCCCGTGGGCCGCTGGATCACATCGAAACCACGCGCCTCGATCGCCGACCCATCCACCGCGTCCTCCGTCTGCGTGTAACCCAGGGACACGCACGCAGGCTCCCACCCGTACAAGCGCACGACGGGCTCGCCCCGCTCGAGCAACGCCTCGTCGATGGCCATGTTCTCGGAGCCCGAACGGTGCTCGTCTCGAACCAGAAGCACGCCTCCTGGAATGCCTCGACCCATAAAAAGCCCTCACGGGAACCCGCAGCCTTGTTAGGGAGCCCGCGGATGAGGGCCTCGTGATCCCCGAGTTCCATCGGGAGCTTTGCACGGACTGCGGAGGGTGCGTGGGCGTGTGCCCTGTGGACGCGGTTCGCCTCTTCCATGGGGACGTCGACATCACGGACGCGTGCATCGAGTGCGACCTTTGCGTGAAGGCGTGCCCGACGGGCGCGTTGACCAGCGACACGTGGCCGCCTGGCGACGCGGACGGTGGGCAGGGGTGAGCTTGCCGCCCGAGCGCGAGCTGATCAAGGCGCTCACGCGGCATGCGCGCTCTAGGGCCAACCGGGCGGGGTTCACGAGCGATTGCGCCATCACGCCCGTGGGCGGGGTGGACGTGGTCTCGACGATCGATCGGTTCGCGGCGGCGTCTCACGCGCCGGAGGGGACGCCGGCGTCGTTGTTCGCTCGGTTGGCTGTGGAGGGGACGCTCTCGGATTTGGCGGCTGCTGGCGCGGAGCCGGTGGGCGTGCTCGTCTCGTATGCGTTGCCGGGCGATCTTGAT
>CAZOQA010000002.1:0-154808 GCA_964581775.1 uncultured Thermoplasmatales archaeon
CGGTGTCTGCATCGCGATGCGTGACCGTCCGAGACGTCGCCATCATCGGCTCCGGCCCGGCAGGCCTTACAGCCGCCTTGTACAACGCCCGCGCGGACTTGGACGTCGTCTGCATCGCAGGGTACGAGGCCGGAGGGCAACTGATGCTCACGACCGACGTGGAGAACTACCCCGGGTTCCCCAAAGGCATCCAGGGGCCCGACCTGATGGAGAAGTTCCGCCAACAGGCCAAACGCTTCGGCACCGAGTTCATCGACCGCGACGCCACCGGCGTCGACTTCTCCTCGCGACCCTTCCTCATCGAGGTCGAAGAAGAACAGATCCAGGCCCGCGCCGTGATCATCGCAAGCGGCGCCAGCGCCCGATGGCTCGAGCTGGACGGCGAAGACCTGTACCGCGGCAAAGGCATCTCCACGTGCGCCACGTGCGATGGCGCCTTCTTCCGCGACGCGGACGTCGCCGTGGTCGGCGGGGGCGACTCGGCCATGGAGGAAGCGCTCTTCTTGACCAAGTTCGCGGACCAGGTCACCATCGTCCACCGGCGCGACGAGTTCCGCGCCTCCCAGATCATGCAGGACCGAGCCCTTGAGCACCCGAAGATCGACGTGCTCTGGAACTCGGAGGTCATCGAGTACCTGGGCGGGCCCCCCATCGAGGGCGTCCGCGTCATCGAGCACCCAGACGGTCGCCCCAAACGGCGGATCCCCAAGGAGGCCTGGGAGCAGGCGGACGAGCACGGCGGCAAGACGTATGACATGGACGTCGACGGCGTGTTCATCGCGATCGGGCACGACCCCAACACGGGGTACCTGGAGGGGGAGGTCGAACTCGACGAGAAAGGGTACCTGAAGGTTCAAGACCAGACGCGCACCGACGTGGAGGGCGTCTTCGCCGCCGGCGACGTGCACGACCAGCACTACCGGCAAGCCGTCACGGCCGCGGGCCTGGGCTGCATGGCCGCCATGGACGCCGAGCAGTGGCTTGCGCACCAAGAGGACTGACACGATGCGTCGCGCGCTTCTCCTCGCCACGCTCGCGACCCTCGCCGCCGTCTGCCTTGCCCTGCCCGCGAGCGCACACAACCCGGCTTTGACGACGTACGCTCCCGTCGAGCTCGACGGCGGCGCGCTCGCCGTGGGCGAAGAGGGGACCGTGGCGCTCGTCGACGAGGACGGCCAGACCCTCTGGAACGACACCCTCGAAGCCCACGTCACCCAGGACCCCGTCGCGTCCAACGGTGCCGCGGCGTTCCCCGCGCGCCAAGCGCAGGACGACGCGCTCGTCCTCTTCGGGTACGACGCGGACGGGACCGCGTGGCAAGCCTCCCTGCCCGGCGAGGGGTTCGCGTGGGTGGCCCCCGCTCCGGAAGGGTTCCTTGTCGTGACCACGGCCGGGGACCGCGCCCTCGTCAGCACCACGGGCGACGTGCTGGACACGACCCACCTAGACGTGGGCGCCCGCGAAGCCGCCGCCCCCCTCCCCGACGGGGGCCACGTGCTCCCCACCACGAACCGCTCGGTCGCTCTCATCGGCCCCGATGGGACCGTCCAGCACGAGGCACCTGTCCCCGGCGTCCCCACCACCGTGCTCGCCACGGACCAGACCCTCTACGCCGGCGCCCTCTCCCCCGAGGGCAACACGACCGTGATCGCGTTCACGCACGAGATGCAGCAAGCATGGACGTACGAGCTGGACGCGTTGCGCGTGGGCGGGGATTTGGCCCTCTCCGAACACGGCCCCGTCTTCGGCACCTTCCACCCGGACGGGGCCCAAGTGGTCTCCCTCGACCACGACGGCCAGGAACGCTGGAACCGAACCTTCGAGGACCAAACCGCCGCCGCCGCGAGCACCCACCAAGACGCTGTGTTCGCCGTCACCAACGAGAAGGCGCTTGCGCTCGACGCCGAAGACGGCCAGACCCTGTGGGAGCAAGACGTCTCACCCCGCCTGGTCAGCCCCAGCCTCGTCGGGGACACGCTTGTCCCCTCCGGAGCCGACAACGAGATCGTCGCGCTCGACACGAACACCGGGGACCCCGCGTGGACCTGGAGCGACGAGGTCACGAGCGTAGCCTGGTACGGCCACGGGAGCGCCAACATCGGCGGCTCAGACGACCCAGGCGAGGACGCCTCCCCCGTGCCCCTTTCCACGGCCGTGATCGCGGTTTCGCTGCTCGCCGCGGCGGCCGCACGAACCCCCCGGTCGTGATGGGGCGGGGGGAGGCTTTTTGCCCCGGACCGTGGTCCCTCGTTGATCGCTATGACGAAGCTTGGGTTCGTGGGCGCCGGGCAGGTCGGCGCCACCACCGCGTTCTCGTGCCTGCACCAGACCGACGTGGACGAGCTGGCCCTCGTCGACATCCAAGGCGACGTGGCCACGGGGCAAAGCCTGGATTTGGCCGCCTCCGCGGCGGGGCTTGGAAGCTTCCCCCGCGTCGAAGCCGGCGACGACTACGCCCTGCTCGCGGGGGCGGACGTGGTCGTGACCACGGCCGGTGTGCCCCGTAAACCCGGCATGGACCGGCTGGATCTTCTTGAGAAGAACGTCGGCATCACGCGAGACGTGGTCGAGAGCACGCTTGAGCACGCGCCCGATGCGCACATCCTGGTCGTCGCGAACCCCGTGGACGTGCTCACGTACGCCGCCTGGACGATCAGCGGCCTGGACCGCTCCCGCGTGTTCGGGATGGGATCCTGGCACGACAGCATGCGCCTGCGTTACGTGCTCAACGACGAAGGGTACGGCACGGACGCGTTCATGCTCGGCGAGCACGGGGAGTCCATGCTCGTGGCCAAAAGCATCGCGGACGTGGGCGACGAGGACCCCGACTGGGACGAAATCCAGGAGAAGATCCGCGGCCTGGCGATGAACATCATCGAGAAGAAAGACTACACCAACTGGGCCCCGGGCGTCGCGACCGCGAATATGGTCAAAAGCATCGTGGACAATGAGAAACGCGTGATCCCCACCAGCAGCGTGCTGGACGGCGAGTACGGGATCGAAGGCGCCTCTCTGGGCGTGCCCGCCGTGCTCGGCGCCAACGGTCTCGAGCGCATCCTTGAGGTCGACCTGGCCGACGAGGACCTCAAACAGCTCCAGGACAGCGCCGAGAAGCTCAAAAAGCAGATCAACGAGCTCGACCTCTGACACGCCTGCCCCGACACCCCCTTCGCTTCGATCCTCCAGGAGCCCCATCAGGGGTCGCTCAGATGTTCGACCCCCGAACGCGATAAGAACCACCCCGAGGGTGGAGGGCCCCTGCACGATGAAGGGCCTCGTCTTCAACCTGCTCGAGAACCAGATCCTGGCCGACCACGGTGAGCACGCCTGGGAGAGGATCCTGCGCGACGCCGGCGTGGACGACGCGTACCAGACGCACGCGGACTACCCCGCCGAGGACCTCCTGCTCCTGCTGGACGCGGCCGAACCCTACACGCGCCGGGGGGGCCGCGAAGCGCAGCGCTGGTTCGGACGACGCGCCTTCCACCAGCTCGCCGCAGAGTTCCACCACCTGTTCAAACCGCACGACTCCACGGTCGCCTTCGCGCGCGCCATCAACGACACGATCCATCCGGAGGTCCGCAAGCACTACCCCGGCGCCGAGGTCCCCACCTTCGACGTCGAAGAGCACCCCCCCGGGGGCGACCTGCGGCTGCGCTACGAGTCCTACCGTGGCCTGTGCTCGTTCGCCGAGGGCCTCATCGAGGGCGTCGGGAACCTCTACGGCGAGAAGGTCACCATCCAACAGCCCCGGTGCGTGCACGAGAAAGACCCCCATTGCGACCTCGTCATCACGGCCCAAGGAGACGCCGACAAGGACCCCTTCGGGACCCTCGACCTCCACGCGCCCCCCCGGGCGCGGCGCTCCCCCGAAAGGCCCCCGCCCGAAAGGCGGCACCGATGAAGACGGTCCTTACGCGGCTGCCCGCCGGTGGGAGCCCACCGACGCGGACCGGCGCCGGCGCACCAAGATGTGACGCTCCCCGGGCGCACCCGTGGACATCCCGCTGGAGGCTTCCCAGTCCTCGCGCGGGGAAAACGCCACCCCGGACCCGCCAGGTCTCGATTCAGGGCACTCATGCGGCTCCACGCGCACGAACACCACATCCTCGCCCTCGGCGTGGACACGCTCTTTCTGGAAACCGAGCTCCTCGCCACACTTCGAGCAGGCAGGATCCAAGTGCATCGTGAACCCTAGCGATTCCCGCTGGACACGTTAGGCTTGCCCCGTCGCAACCCACGGCTTGGCAACCGCAGCTTTGCCATGGTCGACCCCGTCACGCGACGGACCGGATGGTATCGGCTTTGCCCTTCTCCACGAGCAACCGGGCGGTCTCCTCCGGAAGCGACACCACGTCCTCCCGCTCCACGTCGTAGATGCGAAGGTCCGCCCCCGTGAACGACGGGATCGTCTCCGTGATGCGCACCAGCTCGTGATCCCCGCCCCGCCTTGCCCCCTCCAGCACCGACTCGCGCTTGGCCTCCACCTGCTCGCGCACCGTCGAGAACAGCTGACGCTCCTCCTCGGTCAGATCCTCCGGATCCAAGTCGCTGGCCTTGGAGAGCGCGTGGCTGAGGATGCGCTTGGCGCGCGCGTCGAACAAGTCGTTCAGCGCTTCCCGGGCGCGGAAAAGCTCATCCTGCAGGATGCGCACCTCCTTGCTGGCCGGGTCGCGAGCGTGCGCGGTCTCGTACTCCTCGCGCAGCTCGGCCAAGTACTCCCGGGCCTCCTCGTAGAACGTCGGCGACAGCTCAATGGGCTTGTTCGCGCGACGCTGGCGACCCAGCGCGCCCTCGATGTCCTCGTACGTGACCTCGTCCTCGTCGCCCGTCACGCGATCAACCCCGCTTCGACCTCCGGCTTGCCCGGCATCGTGGTCCCCACCGTGGGCAACGCCACGAACGCGGCCACGTACGCGGGCACCTCGTGCTCGCCCGGCCCGTACGTGCGCGTGGCCCCGTCCACGTAGCCCTCCCAGGGGCGCTCCAAGCGCAGCGTCACGGTCTTCTCCGGCAACGCGATCGCGTCATCCAACGGCTCGAAGGACTTCAACCCCTCCAGCGTCAACGGCGTCACGCGCAGGCCCGTTTTCCCGTGAAGCGACCCGGGCAACCGGATCAACCGGCGCACGTCCGCCGTCACGGGCTCATCGGCTTCGCCCACCGCCTCGCGGCGCGCATCCTCGGCCAACCCGTGCAGCACGGTCTTGTTCGCCAGCGCGGGCACGTGATCCACGCGCCCCTCCCGGACGCGATCGATCGCGTCCTCGCTGAGCCCGTCCAGGAGCTGCTTGGCGCGCGAGTCGCCGATGCCCTCCAAGCTCGTAAGGTCCTCCAGGGCGTCCTCGCGCGGCATCCTCGTCCACGCATCCAACCTCTGGCACAGCGTGCGCGTGAAAAGCCCCGGCCAACCCGGGGAACTTGAGGGGGGCACCTGCCAGCGCTTCTTCTCGCTGGTGTATCTCCCGATCTCCTCCACGTCGAACGTCTCCCGCTTGAGAAGGCGAGCGATCGCCAACCCGTTCCCCGTCACGTAGTCCACGATCTCGCGCCGCTCCGCGCTGCCCAGCTCGTGAACGGTGGGATCCGTGACGTGGATGTGGTACCCGCGCCCGCCGCTGAACGCGATGCGAAGCGCCTCCTCCTCGAACCCGAAGTGGCCCACCAGGAACTCCTCGGCCACCTTCACGGCCTCCTCGCGCACCTCGGAAAGCATCTCGCGCCGCGTCATCTCCTCCGCGCCCGGCATGTGGTCTGCGTCCAGGTCGAAGATCAGATCCGCGCCCAACCACCCCTTCTGGTCCATGCGCGTGGCATCGGGCTGCTTGTAGTACGCGGCCGAGTAGTACACGTGGTTGGGGCCCTCGTCGGCCAGGAACCGGGACAAGTCCTCTCGCGTCTTGAAGAACGTGTGCCGCTTCATCCCGTCCTGGCCCAGGAACAAGAACCCCCACTCGCGGCGCCCGAACCGAGGCGGCAGGTACACCGGGCTGGACCGGTAGTACCTGCGGAAAAGCCGCCGGGCCCACGCGAGCGTGGCATCCATCTGCGCCGGCCAAGGGGCCTCGTCAGGAAAAGCCTTGCCGCGACCCGCGCCCGCCTGGGTCCTCGACGCGGACGGCTCGAAAGGCTCAAACCGCGCAAGCAGATGCTCAAGGCGTGGACACGCAGCCCGCACTGGACCCCCTGGCGGTGCCCGAGCACGTGCACACGCCCGACGCGACCGGGCCCGCCTGCCTGACGATGGGCCTGGCCGCGCTCGACCTCGTCCAGCCAGGACGGTCCCTGCTCCATGGACCCGGTGCGACGAGCCCAGGAGGCGTGGCGCTGGAAGCGCTTCGCCACGGCGCTCACGCGATCCTGCAAGGGCCCGCCCGCGACGAGGACCAGCTGGGGCGCGCCCGCGCGGCCGGCCTGATGCACAGGCGGCGCGCACCCAGCGCCAAGGACGTGCTCGCAGCGCTGGAGGCCCGACGGGTCTGCCTGGCGCGCCTCGATCGCGGTCCCCTGAGCGAGGGGGGCCAGGGGCCGGGGTGGGTGCTCGCGGTGAGCCTCCAGGACGAGGCTGTAGCCCTCCACGATCCACGGCTGGAAGAGGGGCCGACCGCGTCGCCCTGGGAGGATCTCTCCGCCGCGCTGGGCGCCCTCGAGCACGCGTGCCTTCTCACGCTGGCCCCGGCCTCGCGGGAACACGAGTAACCCGGGCTCGTCGAGGAGGGAAAGGGCTCTAACCCTGGACGAGGCTCCCAGGACCGGTCCCATGCCGACGACGCCCTTGGAAGCCATCGGAGCCACGCCCCTCGTCGAGCTCGAGTCCGTACGCCCCGAGGGCGGGGCTCGGATCCTGGCCAAGTGGGAGGGAGCCAACCCCACCGGGAGCATGAAGGACCGCATGGCCCGGGCCATGATCGAGGGGGCCGAGCGAGAAGGGCTGCTTTCCCCCGGTCAGCGCGTCGTCGAGTACACGGGCGGGAGCACGGGCTCGAGCCTCGCGTTCGTGTGCGCGGCCCGCGGGTACGACCTCACGCTGCTCACCGCCGACTGTTTCAGTCGCGAGAAGATCCAGACCATGCAGGCCCTCGGGGCGGACGTGGAGGTCTTCGAGACGCCCGAGGGCAAGGTGCACCCGGGCCTCGTGGACGCGTGGAGGGACCGCGTGGACGAGCTGGTCGACGAGACCGGCGCGTACTGGACGCACCAGATGGACAACCCCCACCAGTTGGACGGGTACGACGCGATGGCCGACGAGATCGCCTCCGCGCTGCCCGGCGACGCTCACGAGCACGGGCTCGATCTCGCGATGACGGTGGGCACGGGCGGGTGCGCGATGGGGACAAGTCGCGGGTTCCAGCGCCGCGAGATCCCCGCGCGCGTCACGCTGGGAGAGCCCGCCGAGGCCCCCTACCTGACGCAGGGCGAAGGCGGCTCCCACGGCGTCGAAGGCATCGCGGTCCAGACCGACCCGCCCCTGCTCGACGCGGACCTGTACGATCGAGCCCTGGCCGTGCCCGAGAAGGAAGCCCGGGCCGCCGCCAGGAGGCTGGCTCGACGGGAGGGCCTCCTTGTGGGCGTAAGCTCCGGGCTGAACCTGGCGCTGGCTGGGCGCATCGCATCCAGGCGCGACCCGGGGGACCTCGTCGTCACGGTGCTCGTGGACACGGGCCTGAAGTACCTGGACGGGGACCTCTTCGCGACCCCGTGAGGCCGCCCTCGTCAGGGCGTGACGAGGCATCCCAGCAGGCTTTTGAAGCCCGGTCCTGTTGCTCCGTCGTGACCCGCCCCGTCGTCTTGTCCATCGGTGGAAGCGTGCTCGCCGACGAGCCCCTCTCGCACGAGCCCTTCCGGGCCCTGGCCCAACGCATGGACGAAGCTCTCCAAGCACCCTTGGCGGTCGTCGTGGGCGGGGGCGCGGCGGCGCGACGCTACATCGAGACCGGTCGCGCGCTGGGCCTCGACGAGGCCGGCCTGGACGAGGTGGGGATCACGTTGACGCGTGCCAACGCGTGGATGCTGATCGCCGCGTTCGGCGAGGACGCTTACCCGGCGCCCGCGGAGGGCTTCGAGGAAGCCGCGTTGGCCCTTCGCTCGTTCCCGCGCGTGTGCATGGGAGGCACGCACCCGGGGCACACCACGGACGCGGTCGGCGCGATGCTGGCCGAGCGGTTGCACGCGAGAAGCCTCGTCGTCGCCACGAACGTGGCCGGCGTGTACACGGCCGACCCCCACGAGGACGCGAACGCGAAGCGCCTGGACCAGGTCACGCACAAGGAGCTTTTGAGCCTGGTCGGCGACGCCCGGGAAGCGGGCTCGACCACGGTCGTGGACCCGTTGGCCGCGCAGATCCTGCAGCGCACCGGGTTGCCTGCCTGCGTGGTCGACGGGAACGACCTGGACAACCTGTCCCGCGCCGTGCAGGGGGAGACGTTCGATGGAACCGTCGTGCAGCGACACGAGAAGCCCTCGCGACGCGAGGGTTGATAAGCTCGACACGGCTCTGAGCACGTGATGCCGGTCGCAAAGGTCCCCAACCACGCCCACTGCGCCCAATGCGGGAAAGCCATCCCGTACGGGGAGCGCACCTGCGGAACCGAGTGCCAGGACGAGCTCGAGGAAGAAAACCACAAGCGGAAACGCATGATGTACATGACGTACGGCCTGCTCGCCGTGGGCTTCCTGTTGCTCGTCGTCGGCCCCATGTTCCTGAACTAGCCCCGGTGTACGCTGGAGGCCCCCATGGTCGAAGCCAAGCGCGAGTTGAGCGGGTTCGACGTGCTCTGCCTGGAGCAGGAGTTCAAGCGCTTGCTCGTGGACGGCAACTTCGACAAGGCCTACCAGCCCAGCCGCGAGGAGGTGTTGTTGCGGTTCAGAAGCCCGGTCGAGGGCCGCTTCGACGTGGCCATCGGGCTGGGCCGGTACATCACGCGGACCACGCGCTCGCGCGAGAACCCGACACACCCGCCGGAGTTCTCCAAGCAACTGAGAAACCACCTCGCCGGGGGCAAGGTCCTGGACGTGCGCCAGCACGCCTTCGACAGGATCCTCGTCTTCGAGATCGGCAAACGCGAAGGCGCGTACGAGCTGATCGTGGAGAGCTTCCACAACGGGAACGTGATCCTCGTGCTCGACGGGGAGGTCGTGTTGCCCTTGATCCACACGGAGTGGTCCAGCCGCACCATCCGCCCCAACGCGGACTGGTCGTTCCCCCCCAGCGAGATCAACCCCCGCGAGGTCAACGAGCCCGCCTACATCCAGGCCCTGCGCGAGTCCGACGCGGACGTGATCCGCACCCTCTCCAGCGTCGGCAACCTAGGCCCCACGTGGGCCAAAGAGGTCAGCGCGCGCGCCGAGGTGGACCCCGAGCGGGACATCCAGGAGTTGGACTCGACCGAGCTGGCCCGTATCACGCGCACCGTGATGGAGCTCGTGGAGACGATCCGGGAGGACCCCGAGCCCGTGCTCGTGCTCGACGAGGACGGCGAGCCCGTGAACGCGACGCCCGTCCCGCTTGAGATCCACGAGGACGCCCCGACGCGACCCACCGACACCCTCAGCGAGGCCCTGGACGAGATCTTCGGCCCCCACGTGGAGGAGGGGATCCAGGATGCGAGGTTGGACGAGGTCGAGGAGCTCAAGCAGACCTACCAGCACCGCGTCGAGATGATGAGCGAGCAGATCGAGGGCTTCGCCGAGAAGGAAACCCGATCAAAGGAGCACGGGGACCTGTTGTACGCCCACTACCAGGACGTCCAAGCCATCCTGGAGGAAGCCGCTCGGTTGCACGAGGAGGAAGGCTGGGGGGGCGTCTTCGAGGCCGAGCTCGAACGCGGGACCGTGCGGTTGAACAAGCCCAAGCCCGAGACGCATCAGCTCGAGCTGGCGCTCCCCGACCCCGACGGGCACCTGCACCGCGTGGACGTGGACCTGGGCGAGAGCGTGGACGCGAACGCGGAGCGCTTGTACGAGGAGAGCAAGGACGCCCGGTCCAAGAAAGAGGGCGCGCGCAAAGCGCTGCGCAAGGCCCAAGCGAACCTCCAGGAGGTCGAAGAGCGCGGCGAAGACATCGTGGAAGAGCTGAAAGCCGAGCGCGCCGCGCCCGACCCCACGCACCGGTTCTGGTTCGAGCGGTTCCGATGGACCTTCACCAGCACGGGCCACCTGGTCCTCGCCGGGCAGGACGCCAAATCCAACGAGAAGGTCGTCAAAAAGCACCTCGAGGACAACGACCGGTACGTGCACGCGAACTTCAGCGGCGCCCCCAGCGTGGTCGTGAAAGCCGACGACGACGGGACCGTGCCCGAGCAAGCGCTGCAAGAAGCCACGCAGTTCGCCGTCGCGTACTCCAGCGCCTGGCAAGACCGCTTGGGCGAGTCCGAAGCCTACTGGGTCACGCCCCCGCAAGTCACGAAGACGCCCGAAAGCGGCGAGTACGTGCCCACGGGCTCGTTCATCATCCGCGGCGACCGCTCCTACCTGAGAGCCCCCGTGCAAGCCGCCGTGGGCGAGACCCGCATCCAGGGCCACGTCAAGGTCATGGGCGGGCCCGTGGACGCCGTCACGGACCGCTCGGACCGCTACGTCGTGCTCGAACCCGGCCGCACCGACCCCGGCGAGCTGGCAAGCATCCTCTCCCGCGTGTTCCAGGTGCCCGTCGAGGAGATCCAACGCACCCTCCCCCCCGGGAGCGTGCGCCTGGTCCGCTCGCACGGCATCGACGAGAGCGCGTTCGAAGGGGTGGACCGTTGAACGTCCTCGAGCAACACCCCGACCAACACAGGATCAAGGTGCGCGCCGACACCATGGACGACTTGTGGCATTTGTCCCGCATCGTCAAGCCCGGGGACCTCGTCGCAGGCGTGACCCAACGGCGGCTCGAGGACCAGCGCGACATGGTGCGCGACACCGGCGGCGAACGCGTCACCGTGACCCTCACCGTGCGCGTCGAGGACGTCGAGTTCCACGAGTCCACGCAACGGTTGCGCATCCAAGGCGTCATCGAGCACGCGCCCGAAGAGATCGCCGCGGGCACGCACCACACCATCAGCGTGGACGAGCACGACTGGCTCGAGATCACGAAACCGGAAGGCTGGCCCAAGCACCTGATCGACCGCGTCCACGACGCCGTCGAGACCACGCAAGAGCCCAAAGTGACCGTCGTCGCCATGGACGACGACGACGCCACCGTCGCCGTGCTCCACGACTTCGGGCCCCGCCAGATCGGGCACGCCACGCGCACCGGCGGCGGCAAACAGTACGACGTCGACCGCGACGCGAGCACCTACTACGGCGAGATCCGCCGCATCCTCGCCACCACCGCCCCCGAAGGCTGCCCCGTCGTCGTGGTCGGGCCCGGGTTCGCGCGCGAACGCTTCCTCGAGCACCTCCACGAGAACCCCGTGGACGCCACCGGGCCCGTGTCCACGGACGCAGCCAGCCAACCCGGCATGCCCGGCGTGCACGAGGCCATCAAGCGCGGGCACGTCGAACGCGTCGCCGAATCAAGCCGCGTCAGCCAAGAGACGAACCTCGTCGAGGCGCTCCTGCAACGCATCGCGCAGGACGGGGAGGCCACGTACGGGCCCGAGGAGGTCGAGCACGCGCTCAACATGGGCGCCGTCGAGACGTTGCTGGTGATCGAGGACCGCGTGCACGAGGAGGAGATCGAACGGCTCCTGGACCTCGCCCACGAGACCGGCGCCGAGGTCCGCGTGATCGGCACCGGCCACGACGCGGGGCAAACCCTCGAATCGCTCACGGGCCTGGCCGCGCTTCTGCGCTACGACCCCGGCCAGCCCGCCTAGTCGAGCCCGCGGGCGCCCAGGATCGCGCGAAGCGTCGATCGCGCCTCCTCGCGCGTTTGCTCGTTCACGATGTACGCGTCCGCCATCGCGACCACGTCCCCCAACCCGTACGCCAGCTCGCGCAAGTCCCGCTCCCGGAACCCCCCGTCCGTGCCCGCGTCCTCTGCGCGCCCCCTCTCCCGCATGCGCGCGTACCGCGTCTCCGGCGAGGCCAGGATGGCCACGATGAACAACTCCTCGCCCAGCTCGTCCCGGAACACGTCCACCTCCTCCAAGCTCCGCACCCCGTCCACGAGCACCATACCCTCGCGCTCGTCCTCGAGTCGTTGGACCGTCCGGCGCGCCCACGCGCCTTCCCCCTCGTTCTCGCGCACGCTCGAGGCCACCTCCCCGAAGGCCGACGGCCCCGGTTCGAGGCCGCGTTGTTGGGTCTCCTCGCGGACCAGGTCCCCCATGCGCACCACTGGGATGCCCAAGTCCTTGGCCACCTCGACGCCCAGGCCCTTCCCCGACCCGGGCATGCCCGTCGTCGCGACTACGCGCATCAGGCCAGGCAAGGCGAAGCAACGAAAAACGGTTGCGTGTCCGGTCAGGAACCTGGGGAGCGGGCCGGGGTCCCCGGGCCCCCCGAACGAGGCCTTTTAAGTGCCTTCGCGGGGAAGGAGAGGGTGGCGATCGTGAGGGCCGGCGCCGCGCCCCCCTTAAGCCCTCCAGCGCACGTTCGCTCGGGCTGCTCACCAAGGGCACGGCTCCGGTCCCGCCATCGTTCCCTCATGCTCCGTTCTGGACGAACGAGCCCGTGGACACGTCCGGCAGCTTCTTGAGATCCGTGGCTTCGATCTCCAGCATCACGTCGTCGCTACCGCCCCCCGCGTACACGGCCTCTTGACCGAGCAAACGCTCGTCGAGGAGCGTGCGAAGCGGCCGCTTGTGGCCCAACGGGGGCACGCCTCCGACGGGGTACCCGGTGTGCTCTTCGACCTCGTCCGGCTTGGCCATGCGGACCGCGTCAGCCTCCGCGTTCACGTGCTCGGCGACGGCGGCGAGGTCCACATCGTCGGGGCCTGGTACGATCACGACGACCGGCTCCTCGTCCGCGACCATCAACACGATGCTCTTCCCGATGGAACCGGGGTCGATCCCGAGCGCGTCCGCGGCCGCGTCCACGGTGCTGGTGTCGCCCAGGGAACCGTGCAGGGTGGCGGAGATCCTCAACTGATCGGCCGTGCGTTCCACGTCGGAGGCGTCTCGCATCGGGCCCCTTACGCAAGCGGCTAAGGAAAGACCTTCGGGACGGGATCGGCCGGGGGCGTCCAGGGGAAACGCTGCGCGAACGCTTATGCACCTCGGGCCGGTTGGGGAGGAACCGGGAGGGTCCCCCGCGTGGTCGAAGCCAAGCTGTTGTCCATCACCGACGACCCCGAGCAGCTCGTTTGCCGGTGCGCTCGCAACGACTACTACCCCGGGAAGATCTGGGAGGACGACTTCGAGACCGTGATGGAGAACGTGACGGGGGACACGCTCGAGGAGAGAAAGCACACCCTGCTCAAGAAGCTCATGCTTCGGGGCCACTGGGGGGTCTTCGAGCACCCGCAGATGACGCTGTGGTTCCGCGTCTCCCGCGCGTGCATGGCGCAGATCACGCGCCACCGGCACGTGAGCTTCGACATCCAATCCATGCGGTACGTCGACTTCTCCCGCACCGACCCCTCCAGCGAGGAGGACATCCACTTCCCGCGCACGTGGGACGCTGAGAAGGTTACCGCGCGCGAGGGCACGCGCGCTATCGAGATGCCCGTCGGGGAACGCCGCGAGCTCATCGAGGACACGTACGAGGCTTGCGTGGAGGCGTACAACCGGCTCGTGGAGGCCGGCATGCCCAAGGAGGATGCGCGCATGCTGTTGCCGATCGGGACCAAGGTGAACATCACAGCCAGCATGAACCTTCGAACCGCGTTCCACATCGTGAGCATGCGCGGGGCCGGCGATGCGCAGGCTGAGATCCAGGAGCTCAGCGACGCGATCAAGGACATCATGAAGGAGAACCTCCCGACCGCGATGCGGATCTGGGAAGACAACGAGAGCGCGATCCAGCGCCAACGCCTGTCCCCCTGAAGGCCACCCTCGCGTTCGACGCTCGGGTTCGAAGCGATGATTTCTAATCCAGCCTGTCCCTTGCCCGATTGATGGCGCTTGGGCTCCTGTGGGCTGTGTTGGCGGCTGTGGCAACGAACATGCTTGTGGGCTTCGTCTGGTACGGTGTCCTGTTCGAGGGACCCTGGTCTCGTTCGATGGGGTACGACGACATCAGCCAAGCAGAGAGCGAGCAGATGCAAGCGCAGGCCCGGCCCGGTTACGCGGTCAGCATGGCCGGGGCGGCGGTGGCCACGCTCATGCTGTGGTTCCTTTACGGGTGGGCCGATGCGATGCCCGTGGAGGGGTGGCTGAAGGGGGTCGAGATCGGGTTCATGGCGTGGCTTGGGTTCTACGTGGGGCCCTCGCTAACGGCGGAGTTCTTCGAGGGTCGCCGGTGGACCGCTTGGGCGATCGGGGCAGGATACTGGGGCGTGTTGGCGATCCTGTACGGCGTGTACGTGGGCGTGTTCTACTAACGGACGCCGCTGGGTGGGGGCGGCCGCCTGCGACCGCCCAAAGGGGGGCGTACAGGTGACGGGGTGGCCCGCGAACCTTCGTCAGATCGGTGTTCCCGGACGAGGGAACCGGCGGGTACCTTGAAGAGGGGACCCGAGTGAGAGGGTCCACCCATGGTCACCTTCGCACCCACGCCCGTCTTCGACCGGGAGGATCAACGCATCGGGACCGTGATCGGGTCCGAGCTTTCCAAGGCGCGCGAGCCCACGCACCTGCTCGTCTCCGTGGACCCTGCCCTCCAGGAGGAATGCGGCTTCGATGCATCCTCCCTCTGGCTGCACTTCGACCAGGTGCAATCGATCCGACGCCGCGAGGTCCGGCTCGAGCGTCCCTTCGAGCACCTGGTCCAAGAGCACAAAAGGTTGGAATGAGCCCCGGAGCACCACGAACCATCGTAGAGCGGACCCTTCAAACCGCATCGGCTCCATGGTGGTTCGTGGTGGAGCATGAGGATCCTATTCCCAACGGACGGGAGCGAGGCAACCGAGGAAGCCTTCGAACGGTTGATGAGCTTGCTGGACGGGATGCACGAGAGCGCGACCGTCACCGTGTTCAACGTCACCGATGAAGGCTTCGAACTGGCTGACCACGCGTACGTCCAGGAGACATACGAGGCGGACGAGCGCGACGAGGTGTTCCCCTCCCGCGATGCCAGCCGCCGCGCGGTTCAACGCTGCGTCGACATCGCGGACAAGCACGACGTGGATGTCCACACCAAGATCGTGACCGGCACGTACAAGGAGGAGATCCTCGACGAAGCGGGAGACCACGACGTGCTGGCCATGCACGGGCTCCGAGAGTCGAACCTCAAAGGGTTCCTGAAGGGGTCCAAGACCGAGAAGCTCGCCCGGAACGCCCCGTGCTCGGTGCTTCTTCTGCGCGTCGAGACGCCACCCTGACAGGGTCCGTTCGAGTCAAGTATCCTTTCGCCTTACGGGCACCTATGGCGAGCGTCTACTACGTCGACGCGATCCCCGGCAAAGAGGAGGCCGTCCAGGCCAGCCTAGGCGAGATCGAGGAGGTCCAAGGCGTCGAACGCATCAAGGAAGGCAACTACGATATCGCCATCCTTGTGGACCTCGACGAACCCGGAGAACTCTCCAAGTGGGAGACCAACGCCCTCCGCCGGGTGTCCGCATCGCCTGGGTTCAAACGCGTCGAGGATCCCGATTCGACCCTCGTAGACCGGCTGCAACCTTGAGCCGGATCAGGGAATGGACCCCTTGTCCCGTCCGTGCCAGTTGTTGATCCTCTCCCGGACCATCGCCTTTTGATCCTCGCTCAGCATCTCATCCTCCTCCACAGCCCGCAGGAACGCCTCCCGCTCCAGCGTGCCCACGTCCCCGTCCTCCACCATCTCGCGCGCTTTCACGACGAGGCCATGCGGCAGGAAGGCGAACTCGTTGTCGAGAGCGTTCACCCGAAGTTGGCCACGGAGATCCTCGGCTCGGTTCTCGACGAGCCCCACTTGGTCCTCGTTGAGGTACCCGTCCAGCGCGAGCGAGCGCGCGCGAGCCTTGCGGTTGTCCAGGAAGGCCTCGCACTCGCTGGGGGAGCCCCGGGCCTCCTCGAACCCCTCCTCCAACGCTTCGAGCTCCCGCTGGAGGTTCGAGCGCTTCCGGTACCGTCGACCCACCGTGATCACGCCCCCGCCCAAGGCGAGCACGATGCCGATCACGCCGAACGTCATATCCTGGTTCCCCTCTGCAAACCGCTCGCTCAGCCATGTCGGCTTCTCCTCCCCCACCCGCATCGTGACGATGTCCGAGTTCGTTTGGTTGGCCTCGTTGCCTGCAACCACGCGCGCCTCGTAGACGCCCTCCTCCTCATACGCGTGCGAGAAGACCCCATCCTGCTGCCATGCCGTGACGGTGCCATCCCCCCATTCTACCCTGAAGCGGGAGGCCTCCCCGAACACGCCCGGCTCCGTGTCGGAGAGATCCAAGATCACGTCCTCCCCCCTGTCGGGGTACATCTCCTCCTCGACGTCCGGGGCTCCCAAGGAGGCCTGCGTTTCCCCGATCACGGTGACGGTACCATCCTTGGCTGCTTTCAGGATCACGCCAGGCCCGAACGCGGACCGGCTGGTCGTCGTCACGCTGCACCCCGGTTGGCCCACGCTGGGGGCATGGTGCCACTCCCAGGCCAGCTCGCCCGTCTCCAAATCGCGAGCCTCAAGCCCTGGGGTGCCGAACCCGCATAGGTTCCCCACGCGCTCCACGTAGGCCCGCTCGCTGTCGATCGTGAGAGGAGCCGTGCTGTACGAGATCTCCGAGTCCGGGTCGGTTTTCTGCCAATCCACGTCCCCCGTGGTCGCGGAGAGACGGTAGATGCTCTGCGGAGACGTAGCGATCAGGGCATCCCCCCGGACGCCCATCGCGAGGGACCCCTGGATCGCGATCTGATCCGTCCGGCCCGCGGGGCTCGTCCAGATGGTCCGCCCGTCCTGCTTGTTGAGCCCCTCGAACGCGTCCAGGCGGAGGTGCACCATCGTGGGTGACAAGGTCGGAGGTCCGCAGCAGAACGTCCCCGTCCCGCTGCCCACAGGCACCTCCTGCCCCTGGGCCTCCGTCCCTTCCGGCGTGGTGTCGTTGCGAGCCCAGAGAGCTTGTCCGCTGGACGCGGACAGGGCCCAGACCTCGTACTGGCGCTCCTCCACCTCCGCCTGCGTGCCTTCAATCGGCTCGTCGGCCGTCACGAAGCGCCCGTACGCGTAGATCCGCTCGTCGTCCGCGGCGAGCATCAGGCCGACCCCGTAGGGGTTCCGGGGAGGATCGCTGAGGTACCGTGGTGCGTCTTGACCGACCAGGTCTGCTTGCCACTGCAAGCGGTCCGTGTCCCATAGGACCTCGCCGGTGGCCAGGTCTACAGCCATGATGCCCGTGATCCAGCCGTCGTAGAAGGCAAGGATGGGAGCGTCGCCGGAGGCGCCGCGCAGCGTCGAGAACTCGACGTAGACGACATCGCCCACGGCGAGGGCCCCCGTGTAGTCTCTGGCCTCGACCTCGGGATCGTCCGGTCTCACCTGGGCGCGCCAGCGCTCGTCCCCCGAGGGAACCTCGAGAGCCACGAGCTCCTCGCCGTCCTGCACGACGGCGACGCTGGGCAAGAGCGCTTCCGAGGAACCGGAGAGCAGGTCGAACATCTTCTCGGTCTCGCCCGTGGCCAGGTCCACGCTCCAGACTGCTTCCTGGTCAAGCCCGTCCGTGTCCCCTTCGAACCCGAACCGGTCGACCGACCGGGTGACCACGTATGCGGTGTCCCCGGTCAGGACCGTCTCCGTGGGGACGCCTGGAAGATGTGCCTGGAACGCCGTATCGTTGGTCGTGGGGCCTTCGAACGGGATCGCGCCGGTGCGAGCGGGATCGTACCCCGGGCGGAGCCAGTCCTCGCCCTGCGCCAGGCCGGGTTGGGCCACGAACAGGATGCCCAAAAGGGCAGCCAAGACGACGATCAAGCGGGTGTAGGTCATGCATGCCCCTCGTCGCGGCCATACCAGGATCCGATCCGTTCCCGAACCAGAGCTTTCTGATCCGACGTCAACACCTCATCCTTCTCCAGGGCTCGCAGGAAAGCTTCCCGTTCCAGGCTGGAGATTTTCCCGTCTTCCACCATCTCACGCGCCCTGGTCACCAGTGAGTACGGGAGGAACCCGAACTCGTCTTCGAGCGCCTCCGTACGCAGTTGGCCTCGAAGCTCCTCGACCCGGTTCTCGATCACCGGTACCTGGTCTCCGCGCAGATCCCCGTCCAGCGCGAGCGAGCGGGCCCTCCTCTTGCTCGTATCCAGGAACGCCTCGCATTCGCTGGGTCGGTCCTTTGTCTCCTCGAACCCTTCCTCGAGGGTTTCAAGCTCCTTCTGCAGACGGGAGCGTTTTCGGTAGCGTCGCCCCACACCGACGATGCCTCCACCCAGAGCCAGAGCGACCCCGATGACGCCGAACGTCATGTCTTGGTTCTCCCGCTGGAACGCGGTCTCAACGAAGTTGGGTTCGGTCTCGCCAACCCGCATCGTGACGAACGTGCTGGCCGTCTGGTTGGCGTCGTTGCCGGCCATCAGGCGGGCGATGTGTTCGCCCTCCTCCTCGTAGCTGTGTGTGAAGACCGGATCCTCCTGCCACGGCGTCGCGGTGCCGTCCCCCCACTCCACGCGGTAGCGTGTGGCGGGTCCGAACGCCCCGGGCTCCGTGTCGGAGAGGTCGAGGGTTACGTTCTCGCCGACCGGAGGGAAGCGCTCGGTGTCGACATCCGGTCCACCCATCGAGACCGCGGTCTCGCCGAGCACTTCGACGTGTCCGTCGGGTGCGGCCGCCACGACCAAGCCCTCGCCGAACCCGGGCGTCGAGCTGTGGAACCACTGACGCTCGAAGGAGGGGAACGATCTGAACCGATCGCTGGGCGGTCCAATCGAAGCGTCGAACCAGTGCTCCCAAACCACGTCGCCAGAGTCCACACCCAAAGCTTGCAGACCGTACCCTGACCGGTTCAGCACCGGGGTGTTCCCGTCGGTCTCGTGTGGCAGCATCTCGACGATGGCGGTGTCTTCGCCGACGATCAAAGGGGAGGTGCCGTACGTCACCGGTCGTGCCGGGTCCACGGTGTTCTCCCAGACGAACTCCCCTCCGATGTCTAACCGCGCGATGGCTCGGGGAGACGCAGCTAGGACGGTCTCCTCTCGGATCCCGATCGCGTGGCTTCCCGTCCGCGAGATGCTGTTGGCCGCAGATAACTCGTGCTCCCACTGGTTGCTACCCCCGGTGGGGTTGAACGCTTCAAGCGTCCCGGCCGGACCGATGTCACCGATTCCCCACTCGATGATGGCTGTCGCGGGTGTGGCTGCGATCTTCCCGTCGAGGGCGCGCTCGCGGTGGTATAATCCATCGGTCCCGACCCCGTAGTTGCGGCGATTGTACGTGACGGGCTCTCCCTGCTTGAACACCTCGAACCGGCCTTCATCCGTGTCGAGGCCCCAGACCTGGAACCACCGATTGAACTGCTCGGGGCCAACGTCCGCCACCAGAGGGGGGTCGGTCGTGGTGCTGGCGCGGTCCCTTCCGAAGACGATCCCGTAGAGAAACACGCGGTTCTCCGTCGCAGTCACCTCGAGGTTCAAGACGTCCCAGAGCTCGGAGGGGGTGGTCTCCTCAGCTCCGTTGGCGATCGTCCCACCGGGATTGTCGTCGAGCGATCCGAACCATCTCCAACGCTCCTCGCCGGTCTCCGCATCGAGAACCCCCAGCACGGCGCCCGTCTGCGGGATCTCGTCGGTTTCCTGGGAGCCCGCCTCGGTCTGAACCCGTCGTTCTCTCACCTCAAGGCACGCCAAGTACATGCTGCCGTCCAGGAAGGCCGGGTCGTCGAAGCACGTAACGTGCTGGGCTTCGGGGAGCTGGCTGGGCACGTCCCACGTCCAAAGCTCTTCGCCATCCAGATCGTAGGCGGTCACGGTTCGCTCCACCTGCGTGTAGACGCGCTCGCCGTCGGTGAACGCAGTGCTCCAGTCGGGCCGTTCGTCGAAGATCTGGAACCGTTGCGTCACCTTGGCCGTATCTAGGTCGATGCTCCAGAGGGCGTTCTCGGAGAGCGTGTCGTTCTCGCCGAGGTCGTGATCGAGCGTCACGACGTAGGCGGTCGAGCCGTCGATCGCGATCGTTCCGGTCGGCGTACCGGGGAGCTCGAGCTCGAATGCGGTGTCGTTGGCTCGGGGCAGCTCGAAGGGGACCGCGCCGGTGCGGCCGGCATCGTAACCGGCTTGCGGGTAGGTGATGGCCGAGACGGCCGGGCTGGCAAGAAGCAGGGCGAAACCGACCGTGGCGAGCAGGCCGATGAGCGCGAGCGAGCGGTTCACGCGCGCTCCCCCCGGGATCGCTGATCGGTTTTGGTCGAACCTGGATCGACCGCGGGGGACAGTGCCTCGACTGAGGTGGGGGGGCCGGCGTCTGGCCGTGCCCGCCAGGGGTTCAGCATGGTCGCGTCTACGTCTCCATTCGCGATGCATCCTCGTCGCCGTCTACGATGGCTTGGAACGTGAACGCGCCCTCCCACGAGACGTCGACGTGGGCCGCCGCGGGCACGTCCGCAGGAAGGATGAGGACCTCCTCAGCCCCTGCCAGGCGCCCGTCGTCGGCCTCGAGCTCGACCTCGAAGGGGGACTCGGTCACGTGGAAGATGTGCACGGTGCTCTGGTCGCCGTCGCGGATCCAAAGCCACATGCCGCCGAGGCTCTGGCCGCCCTCCCAGGAGAACTCGATCGTGCCCTCCTCGTAGGACTCCGGGATCGTCAAGTCGGCTTGGTAGCCCTCGGCGACCACCCAGGCGCAGTTGAAACAGGAGCCTTCCATCGGTTCGAGGCCCTTCCCCGTGCCCGAGCCTTCCAGGGGGGCGGTCCGCTCCTCGGTGCTCGTTTCTCCCTCGTTGTCGGTCGCGTTCGTGGCTTCAAGCTCCTCGTCCGCGTCGCCGGAGTCCGCCGGCGCGTCGGCGCCGATGCAGCCCGCCACGGCGGCGGCCATCAGCAAGGCGGTCACGAACACGATGGCTCTCGTCGTTCGGTGGTGCAAGTTCATTGGTTGTCTCCGTTCGGTTCGTGGTTCCGGTCTCATCCTTCCCCTCCCGCGTCGCGCCCGTGCCAGCGCTGAATCCGCTCGCGCACGGTCGCCTTCTGCTCCTCGGTGAGCACCTCGTCCTCCTCGACGGCCCGGAGGAATGCGTCCTTCTCCAGCGCGCTCACGTCACCGTCCTCGACCATCTGGCGAGCTTTCGTGACGAGTCCATAGGGCAGGAACGCGAACTCCCCCTCCAGCGCGCTCGTCCGAAGCTGGCCCCGAAGCTCCTCGGCCCGGTTCTCGATCACGGGCACCTGATCCTCGCGAAGGTAGCCGTCCAGCGCCAGCGACCGGGCCCGCGCCTTGCGCGTGTCGAGGAAGGCCTCGCACTCGCTGGGTTGGTCCCCCATCTCCTCGAAGCCGGTCTCGAGCGTCTCGAGCTCGTCTTCGAGGTTGGAGCGTTTGCGGTATCGGCGGCCTGCCGTGATCACGCCGCCGCCGAGCGCCAGCGCGATGCCGATCACGCCGAACGTCATGTCCTGGTTGTCCTCTTCGAAGCGCTCGGAGATCCAGTTGGGCTCGGTGGGCGCCTCCTGCCCGACGTGGAAGGTCTGCGTGGTCGAGGCGGTCTGGTTCCCGTTCGCCACCCAGAAGCGGGCGGTGATGTCCCCGTCCTCTTCGTACGTGTGGTTGAGGGTTGGGCCCTCCTGCCAGGGGGTCGTGGTGCCATCCCCCCACTCGGCCCGGAACCTCGTCGCCTCCCCCAACGCACCGGGCTCTGTGGAGGAGAGGTTCACCGTCGTCTCCTCCCCCGTCTGGGGATACGCCGTCGAGACCTGCACGACAGGTTTCAGGGAGGCAGCCGTCGACCCGATCACACGCAGCGTCGCATCGGTGCCCGCAACGACCATCACCCCGTCGCCGAGGGCGAACGAGAAGCGGGTGGAATCCTCGCTCCCCTGGGGCTCGAACACCTGGCTCCACAGCGGTGCCCCGGTCTCCGCGTCGAACGCGTAGGCTTGGCTATGGTCGAACCCCTTCTCGTGCGCAAGGGTGTAGAGCGTGTCGTCTGCCACGACCAGCGACCCGGAGACAAGCTCCTGATCGGTCGCCACGGACACCCGCCAGGATTCGGCGCCCGTTTCCGCGTCGAACCGGTAGACCGACTGCGCCGATGCCGCGTAGAGGGTCCCATCTGACAGGGCCGAGGCGGGACCGATGAAGCGGTCCGGCGCCGCGTCCGCGCCGCCGATTTGTCTGGCCCAGTTCACCTGGGGCTCATCCTGGAGAGGGTTGATGTACTGGAGCGTCCCGGCGATGTTGGGATACACCACGCGGGGGGTCGCCGTGACCCGGGGGGCAAGCTTGGGGAACGCCCCGTCGTTGCCCAGCTCCTCGTTCCCGTCGCCGGTCCCCACGTCCGTTGAGTTCTTCCAGCGAATCTCGCCCGAGTCCGTCGATACCGCCCAAAGGGTGTACGTCGTCGGCACGGTGCAGGCGCTAAAGACGACTGCGGGGACGCATGCTTGGTAGGTCTCGACCGTGATCGGGTACACGAGATCCCCGCTGAAGCTGACACCGAGCGACCACGACGTCGGCTCAGGCGATCCTTCCACACCCACGCCGAGCGCCTCCCGCTCCTCCTCGGTCGTGGTGAGCATACGGTTCCAGACCGGTTCACCCGTCTCGACCTCGACCGCCCAGATCTCCGGGTCGATCCCCTGTGACGTGTCGCCGACCCCGGCGCATGCGAGCACGACGAGATCCTCGCCCACGGCGGGTGCCTGACAGAACCGGTTGTCCCCGGAAAGCGAGGCCGCCCACGCGACCTCTCCGGTGTCAAGGTCGTAGGCCTCCAACGCGCTGCGACCTGGGACGAGGAGCTGACCGTCCACGATCGCGATGCCAGTCCAGGGGGCCCCCTCGTCCTCCAGCTCCGTGAAGAGTTCGACCTGCGCGGTCTCCAGGTCCACCTCCGCGATGCCCCGGGCCTCCCTCGACTCGTGGTCGTCGCTCGGGACGACCGGGACGTACGCGGCGCCCTCATGGATCAAAGGTTCGGCGACGACGTCGCCCCCTCCGACCCACTGGAGGTGGTGAAGAGCGCCTGGCAGCGGGACCTCGAAGGCGGTCTCGTTCAGCCCCGGGCCCGGCTCGGGTATCGTTCCCGTTCGAGCCGCATCCGACCCGGCCTGCGTCCAACCGGCTGCACCCGCCGCGGGCACCACGAGCATCGAACCGACGATCGCGAGCGCAAGCCAGCGGCTCACGCCGCTCCACCTCTGGCGTCCTCCGCGAACCAGCGGTCGAGCTGGTGGCGGACCTTCTCCTTTTGCGCCTCGCTAAGCGCCTCGTCGTCCTCGAGCAGCGTCTCGAAGGCCTCCCGCTCCCAGCCGGAGATCTTGCCATCGGCGAGCATCTTCTTGAGCGACTGCACCATCCCGTAGGGCAGGAACTGGAAGCGCTCGTCGAGCAGCGAGCTCCTCAGCTCGCGTCCCAGCTCCTCGATGCGGGATTCGATCACGCCGAACTGCTCCTCGGTGAGATCCCCGTCGAGCATGAGCGACCGGGCGCGGGCCTTGCGCGTCTCGAGGAAGGCCTCGCACTCGCCGGGGTTGTCCCTCGTATCCTCGAAGCCTGCCTCCAGCGTCTCGAGCTCCTCCTGGAGGTTCGCCTGCTTGCGCTTGCGGCGGGCCACGCCGATGGCTCCCCCGGACACGGCCACGAGGATGCCGAGCACGCCGAACGTCATGTCCTGGTTGTCCTTCTCGAAACGTTCGGCGAGCCAGGTGGGTTCCGTGGGCTCGTTTTGACCGACGTGGAAGGTCTGGGTGGTCGAGGCGGTTTGGTTGGCGTCGTTTGCGACGATGAAGCGGGCGGTCTGGTCTCCGGCGTCTGCGTAGGTGTGGTTGAGGCCTGGTTCCTCCTGCCAGTCGGTCTCGTTCCCGTCACCCCAGATCGCTTTGAAACGTGTGACGGGGCCTTGGAGGCCGGCCTCTGAGCTTGAGAGGTTCACTTGGACGGGTTCGCCTGGCTCCGGGTACGTGGTCGAGAGGTCGATGCGAGGTGAAGGGGATGCCTCCGTTTGGCCGAGGACGACGAAGGTTGTGTTCATGTTGCCGTCGTCCAGGGACTCCACGTCCGCGTAGGCGATCAGGCCCTCGACGACGCTGAACGCATTGACGCGGTTCTCCACCTTATGCGTCCAGAGCTCTTTCCCATCGGCGGTGTCGAAGGCGTAGAGTTCTTCGACGCCCTCCGTGTTGCTCGTGGAGACGTAGATCGCCCCGGGGGTGACGACGGGGTCCAACTGGAAGCGCTGACCTTCGGAGAAGTCCAGGTTGGTGCTCCACCCGTCCTCGGGGGTCGCTTGACTGACGCGGTACACCGTTTGGGCGGACGTGCCGTAGACGCTATCATCATCGAGCGCAACCCCCGTGGCGAAGAGGCCCTCATCTTGCGCGAAATCGGCTTCTCCGATCTCCTTTTTCCATCGCTCGTCCCCTGGCCCCAAGTTCAGCCGGTACAAGTTGCTGGCCTTGACGTAGACGCTGTCCTCCGTCACCGCCGGGTTCCCTCCTGCAGCGGGAGACTGGCTCAACCCGGAGCTTGCCGGTCCAGGGGGTGTCGGTTGGGTCATGTTCCGCGGCGGGCTGGCCCAGCGCCAGTCCACCGACCCGGTCGAAGACGGCGGGCTCTTCTCGAGGGCCCATACCCAGTACCTCGCCTGCCCCATCCCGACATCGGGCGTGTTCAAACGGGCGAAGCTGGTCTCTAGGGCTTGGACAACCACTCGGGTCTGGGAGACGGCTAGCCCCACCGGGAAGAACCCGGTGTCCTTGTATTCGGGCTGTTGGGCAGGTGGGACGGTCCCGGGGTCCCAGACCCACGCCGGTTCGCCCGTCTCGGCATCGAGCTGAGCGATCATGATGTGGGGGTACAGGTAACCCCCCTGGGTCGCGGACTGGGTCAGGGTGTCGGCCTCGTCCCGCGCCAGGCAGAGGACGGTGAGGTGGCCGCCCTCCAGGCTCATGCGCCAGCAGCTTTCCATCTCCACCCCCTGGGATGTGCTATCGGAACTGGGAGCGGTGCCTGGCCACGTCCACTCTGAGCCGCCCGGGCCGACCGGGACAGCGTGCACGCTCCCCTGGTCCGAGACGAAGAGTGTCTCACCGTCCGTGGCCATGCTCAGCCGCGCAGCGATGTCCAGGTCTTGAGCCACCGTGGTGAGCCGGCCATCGTCCAGTCGAAGGGAGTATACTTGGTAGGTGCCATCACGGTCGTCGCCGGCCTCCCGAGCCAGGAACAGGACCTGCTCCTCGAGGATTAGCGGGGGGGCTGCGGCTTCGGCTTTCATGCTCCCGTTCAGCTGCACGCGCAGCGCCACATCTGGCCACTCGGGGCCCTCCTCGGGCTGGAACCCTGTCGCGGCGGCGTCTCCGCGCGGCTGCATCCAGGAGTCCGCGGCGACCGTCGCGCTCACGGCAAGGCAAGCCAGCAGGGCCAACACGAGGAGGGAACGTCTCATGGGCTTGCCTCCTCGTCCGTGGACCATCGCTCCAGCAGCCCCCGGACGCGCTCCTTTTGGGCCTCGTTGAGGGTCTCATCTCGGTCGAGCAGATCCTCGAGGGTGTCCCGTTCCCACCCGTTGATGCGGCCATCGCTGAGCATGCGCTTGAGGGACTGGACCATCCCGTGGGGCAGGAACTGGAACCGTTCGTCGAGCATCCCGGAGCGCAGCTTCCCTCGCAACTCTTCGGCCCGGTTCTCGATGATGCCCACCTGGTCTTCCTTCAGGCGCCCGTCGATGGCCAGGGAGCGCGCCCGGGCTTTCCGGTTGTCGAGGAACGCTTCGCATTCCGTCGGGTGGTCTTTGGTCTCTTTGAACCCTTCTTCGAGCCCCTTTAGCTCGTCTTCGAGGTTGGAGCGTTTGCGGTATCGGCGGCCTGCCGTGATCACGCCGCCGCCGAGCGCCAGCGCGATGCCGATCACGCCGAACGTCATGTCCTGGTTATCCTGTTCGAAGCGCTCCGAGAGCCACGTGGGCTCCGCAGGTTTCTCTTCCCCCACGTGGAAGGTGAGGACCTTGCTCGCGGTCTGGTTGGCCTCGTTGCCCACCTGGACCGTCGCCTCGACATCTCCCTCTTCCTCGTAGACGTGCGAGAGCGCGGGGTCCTGCTGCCAGTCCGTCACGGTCCCGTCGCCCCAATCGACCCTGTACTCCGTGACAGGACCCTGGGCTCCGGCCTGGGACCCAGACAGGTCCACCGTCACCGGCTCCCCCGCTTTCGGATACTCTGTGGACGCCTCCACGGTCGGCGTGGGAGAGGCGGCCGTCTCCCCGATTACGTGCAGGACCCCGTCCCAGCCCCCCCACGCGAAGAAGCCATCCCCGAACGCAGGCCCTCCAGAGCGACCGCCGCTGACCCCGGCCTCGGGGATGTTCCGCCACGTCCACTCCAGGTCCCCCGTCTGAAGGTCCCGCGCGTCGATCCCGTACCCGGCTGCAGGATGCTCGCCGGAGAAGAGCATCGTTTGAACGTAGGTCCTCTCTTCGTCCGTCACCACGGTCCCCACACCATGCCCTTCGGCGCCGGGCTCGGAATCCCTCCGGACGCGCTCCCAGTACACCTCTCCCGTCGCCGCGTCGAACCGATACACGGTCTGGGTCGAGGTCCCGATCACCGTGCCCTCCCGAAGCCCCATCCCGAGCGCGCCCCGAGCTTCGAACTCGTCCGATTCCCCTGAGGGGGTCCTCCAGTTCTCCTCCCCCGTGGCGGGGTTCATCGCCATCGGATCGTCCAGGCGGATGTACACCCGCGCTGGGTCGGACACGGCTGCCCCGCAGCACCAGACCTGCGTCCACTCAGCCCCGGGGAGGTACCCGACCTGATCCAGGGAGACGCGGTTGTTCGTCGTGTCCGTCTCGTGCCACTGCGTGGTCAGCGATGCCTTGTCCAGCCCCCATAGCTCGTAGCGAACGCTGCTAGCATAGCCACCCACATCGATTGGGTTGTTTGAACTGCTGGCATAGGTTTGGAGGTACACGAAGACGCGGTCTTGGCCAACCGTCAACGTGGGGTTCCCCCCGGGGAGCCTTTCCTCTTGCCCCTGAACCGGGACCGAGGGGACGTCCACGACCGGTTGCTCGTCAGCCTGTTCGGGAGGCGCCATCTGCCGAACCCATTGCTGGGTTACGTCTCCGCTTTGAAGGTCCACAGCGACGGCCCCGAAGAACCAGCGCGTGGGAAGCCACTGGTCCTCGTTCTCCGGGTTCGAGGCAGCCTCGTACGCGATGATGGGAACGTAGGCCAGACCATCCTCGAAGACCGGCTGACCGTACTGCCTCCTGAGATCGCTCTCCTCGAGGAGCCCTTCGAACGCGGCCGCCCGCCAGGCTTCAGAGCCTTCCGGGACCTCCAGGGCCACGATCTCCCTGTCGGTAGCTTGGAGGAGAAGCTGCTGATCCGGGGTGAGGAAGCCGTGACCCGAGAGAGGGAGATCCATCACGCGCTCCTTCTCCCCGGTCGAAACGTTCAGGCGCCAAAGAGCATCCTCAGAGAGGTCCTCCCGCCAATGCTCGTTGGCCTCCGTAACCACGTACGCGGTGTCATCTTCCAAGACGGGCGTGCCGCGGACGGTGCCGGGGAATTGAACCTCGAGCGCGGTGTCGTTCGTCGCGGGTCCTTGGAAGGGGATCTCCCCGGTGCGGGCTGGATCGTAGCCCGCCTGGGTCCACGACGCCGCGATGCTCCCCGCGGCGACCAGGAGGAGCAGCGCGATCACGGCAAGGCCCGTGACCAAAGCGATCCCCCAGCGCCGAGAGCTACCCAGGCCGTGGGGGGCTCCGACGCTGTTGCTCGTACCTTCCGCCGTGCGTCTCCCTAGCAAACCTCCGGGCCTCGACGGTCGATGGGACCTCGCGAAACTTAAGCGTAGGGGTCCCGTCGGCTGCCTGGGCCGGTTCTGAGCAGATGCAGCGGACTTCTTCCACGATCTCCGGACGGCCTCCAGGGGGGTCATGTTGCTCATCCCGTCGAGTCCCAGGTTTGCGAGGGAACTCAAGGCTCGCTCTGCAGTGTTCTGTCAAACCCGGGATCTCACGAGAAGGAGGGAAGCGGCGGTGACCGGCTAGGGTCTTGGGTGCCGGCCGCCGCCGCTCGCGTCTCTCGTTGCCCTCCAGAGCTGGCATCCGAGTGTCGGCCTTGAAGGGTCGGTCTGGCACTCTCGAGCAAACCCGAGGCCGGCGGTCCCTAGGCTTCCAGCTCGTCGGCGAGGGTGGAAAGCCGATCCCGTGTGCGCTCATCCGGCTCGTGGTCCTCGAGGCCACGCGTGGCTTGCTCGTGCGCTTGCTCGGGGCGTCCTAGTTCCTTGAGCGAAAGGGCCTTCTTCCAGGCGAGGTCCGCGAGGCGGTGCCCTGCGTCTGCGGCCTGGAAGCGCTTGGCGGCTTCCCGGTACCGTTCCAGGGCCTGCTCGTGTTCACCGCGGTGGTACCGGATGTCCCCTTTCTCGTCGAGGACGAGCCCGGCTTGGTGGTCGTTTCGGATGTCCTGGGGGTCGAAGCGTTCGAGCACGTCGAGGTACAGGTTGTGGTACCCGTCCTCGATGAGGTCGAACTCCTCCAGGTCCAGGTCGCGTTCGAGCATGGCGAGCACGCGCGAGCGGTTCCCGGCTTCGAGGAGGTGGTAGAGGGCATCCAACCGGGCCTCGAGCGTGCCCTTGGTGAGGGCGTGCTCTGCGGCCTCCTCGTGCAGGCTGGCGGGGTCCTCGAGGCGCTCGTGGAAGAACGAGCCGAGCAGGCGGTGCATGCGCAGGGTTTCCCCGTCGTCGCGGAGCAGGCGTCGGCGGCGCAGCTTGACGAGGGCTCCGCCGGGGTCGCGAGGCGTGATGGCCTCGAGGTCCTCGCGCGTGAAGGGCCCGGGGAAGATGCTGGCGTGGGCGAGCACGCCCTCTTCGGCGTCGCTGAGGTGCCGGCTGACCTCGTCGAGCAGGTAGTCTTCGGTGTCCTGGTCCGGCATGCGGTCGAGCACGGTCTCTAGCGGGTCGTCGGCCTCCGTGGCGGTCTCTGCCAGAAGGTGGACCGCTAGGGGGTGACCGCCCAGGCGTCGCTGGAGGCGGTGCGCGGTCTCGGTTGTGGTGTCCAGGCCTCGTTCCCCCAGGAGGGCGTGGACCTCTTCGGGGGCAAGCCCGGTCAAGCGGACCCGGCGCGCGTGTCGGGCGGTGGGGTCGTGCGAGGGGGCTTGGCGGCCCGTGATGACGAGCTTGCCGTCGTGGACGCGGCGGATCGCGTCCGCGAGCGCGGCCTCGAGGTCCTCGTCTCGGATCTGCTCGACGGCGTCCAGCACGGTGACGTGGGCGCCGTCGTCGAGGGCTTCGAGCAGGAGCTCGCGTTGGTCCTCGAGGGGAGCGTTGGCTTCGATGGCGTCCATCAGCCGGGTGCGGCCGTGGCGGGCGTGGAAGACGCCCAGGCGGTGGGTCAGCCAGGTGAGCGTCTCGGTCCCGCTGAAGGTGTGGAAGAACACGGGCGTCTCGTCTTGCTTGGCCCGGGCGTAAGCGGACGCGAGGCTGGTTTTCCCGATGCCTGCGATGCCTTCCACGATGACGACGGGGTCGGGCCCGTCCAGGATCTCCAGCTCGCGGTGGCGCCCGACGAAGCCCGCGGGGTCGGGGATGCGCACGCGCAAGCGGTCGATGACCGTTCGCCGTTCGGCATCGTCCCCGTCTTCTCCCACGTCGATGGCCAACCCGCGGGCGCCGATCCGCACGCGAAGATCATCCGCGACCAGGCGGTACGTTTTCACGTTCTTCCCGTCCGTGTGCTCCCACGCGGATTCGACGAGGCCGGCCTCCTGCATGCGGGCCAACCGTCGGGACACGTCCGATTCGCTTCGGGTCAAAAGCCCGCTCAACCGGCGCGGGTGGGAGGGCTCGATGGCCAACAGGCTCAAGATGGATTGGTTGACGGGGTTGGCCAAGGCCCGGAGCACGTCCTCCTCCATCGCCCCTGCCAGGCCCGCGGCGCGCTAAATAGGCTCGCCTTCGGCTGTGTGTTCCCATGCTATGCGAAGGGGATCAGGGCCTCGACGTAGAGCACGACGGCGACGAACGCAGCGTACGAGGCCAGGAGCGTCCAGCCTTCCCGGTGCGTGAGCTCGAAACCGGACCGCATGAACGCTATGAACAGGAGGGTGGAGGCGCCCAGCATCAGCATCAGGGGGCCAAGCCGGGCCAGGTCCACGACCGCGCTGCCGGCGACCATCACGCCGATGGGCAAGATCACGAGCACGTCGAACGTGTTCGAGCCCAGCACGTTGGCCAGGCTTGCAAGGCTGCGGTCGTTCCGGGCTGCGCTCATGCTGGCGAACGTGTCCGGCAGGCTCGTGGCGCTCGCGATCACGATCACGCCCCACACGAACGGGGACACCCCCACCTGGTTGCCCAGGTAGAGGACGCTGCGGATCAGCCCCTCCGCGGAGACGAGGACCAGCAGCAGCCCGGCCACGAGCCCGCCCCACGCCCTCCACGCTTCCACCGTTTGCCGGGGCTGGGGCGTGTGATCGCGCGTATCCTGCCATTGCAGCACGAGGTACATCGCGTACAAGACGAGGGGGAGGATGGCCAGCTCGCGCGTGAACAAGCCTCGCAGGCCCCCGGCCCCCCCGAGGGGGTTGTACACGATGCTCAGCGCGAACACGAGCGAGAGCGCAAGGACCGCGGCCAGGTAGAACAGGCCCTCCTTGAAGACGAGGTTGCGGCTGGTTTGCATCGTGTCCGACCCGAGCACGGCGATGCCGGGGATGATGAGCACGTTCATCACGGCCGAGCCCACGATGATGCCGATGCCCAGCTCGAACGCGTCGTGCAGGAGGGTGGCCAACAGCGTGCTGGCCAGCTCCGGGAAGCTGGACCCGATCGCGATCACGATCGAGCCTTGGACGACCGGCGGAAGCCCGTAGAGGTTCCCGATCTGCTTGCTGGCCTTCTCGAGCCTGGAGCTGCCGACCCACAAGAGGGCCGCGGACCCGATGAGGACCGTGAGCGCGACGGCGAGGGCAAGCACTCGGCGGCGGTAGCTGGGCTTCCTGATATGCGCTGGGTTTGAGGGAAACCCGCAAACCCGACCCATCGTAGATCGAGGGGAAGATGCAGGGGGCAGGATTCGAACCTGCGAAGGCCTTGCCACCGGGTCTTAAGCCCGGCCCCTTTGTCCTGGCTAGGGGACCCCTGCAGCGGTTGGAGGCAACCGTCCCGCGTAGAAGAATCCTCTGCCGACAACCGGTCCTCGTCTTGGCCCGGTGTCGGCCGGGATTCCCCCCGTTTCAGGCCCCGAGGCGAAGAGAAAGAGGGGAACGCTTATCAGGGTAGCGGCGTTGTACTGCCACATGGCCACCGGTAAGGTCAGCTTCTTCCACGATCGGAAGGGCTACGGTTTCATCGAGACAGACGAATCGGACGACGACGTGTTCTTCCACATGGACGACATCGACGGTCCCGAACCGTCGGAAGGTCAAGAGGTCGAGTTCGAGGTGGAGCAAGCCCCTAAGGGACCCCGCGCAAAGAACATCACGTTCGTGTAGCGCTGGACCCTTCGCTTGGTCCCACTCGCTTCGGGCCTGCGGCCCGATGCTCCCCTTTCTTGGCGCCTGGCGCCCCCATCTTCCCTTCGCCTCCCAGACGCATCCACGCTTCGGGGGCCGCCAGGCTTTCATAGCGAAACCAGCCTCCCCCCGCGATGCGCGCCTTCGGCTTCAAAGAGCATGGCGGCCCCGACGTGCTCGAACACTTCGACGTGAAAGAACCCGACGTGGGACCCGGCGAGGTCAAGGTCAAGACCGAAGCCGTCGCCCTCAACCACCTGGACCTGTGGGTGCGCGAAGGCTGGCCCGGGCTGGACCTGCAGCTCCCCCACACGCTGGGCACCGACACGGCCGGCGTCATCGCCGAGGTCGGCCAAGACGTGGTCGGGCTCGAGCGCGGGGACCCCGTCGTGATCAACCCCTCCCTCTGGTGCGGGTTCTGCCGCGCCTGCGAAGCCGGGGAACAGTCCCTTTGCGAGTCCTTCTCCATCCTTGGCGAGCACGTCTCCGGCACGCTCACCGAGCACGCGGTCGTGCCCGCGCGCAACGTGCTCGTGCGCCCCGGGACGCTTGACACGGTCGAGGCCGCCAGCGTGCCCCTGGTCTTCCAGACCGCCTGGCGCATGGCCAACAAGGCCAACATCCGCCCGGGAGACATCGTGCTGGTCCCCGGCGCAGGGGGCGGCGTGGCCACGGCCGCCATCCAGATCGCTAAGCACCTGGGCGGGCACGTGATCGCGACGACCAGCACCGACGAGAAGAAGAAACGAGCCCAGGCGATCGGCGCGGACGAGGTCGTGTTCTACACGGACGACGACTGGGGCAAGACCGTGCACGAGCTCACGAACAAGCAGGGCGTCGACGTGGTGCTCGACACGGCCGGACAAGACGTCTGGCCCGAGGCCCAGCAGTTCATGACGCCCGGCGGGTCCTTGGTGTGCTGCGGGGCCACGAGCGGGCCCGAGGTGGAGCTGGATCTGCGGTACGTGTTCTACCGGCAGTTGGAGTTCATCGGGTCCACGATGGCCAGCGCGAAGGAGTTCGACGAGGCCATGAACCTGGTCTTCAACGGGTGGCTGGAACCCGTGGTCGACACCACGTTCCCCTTCGAGGACGCGAAGGACGCGTTCGCGTACCTGGAGGAGGGGAACCAGTTCGGCAAGGTCGTCGTCGAGATGGACTAGCTCGGGTTGCGCGACTTAAGCCGCTTGCTTCGGGCGCTCGCGGGCGGCGAGGGCATCTCACCGAGCTGGGCCTCGATCTCCTCTTGGCGCTCCTCAAGCGTGCGGATCTTGTCGATCAACCGCTGAGCCCGCGGGTTGTCCTCCTTCGGGCACGTCGAGCACTGCACACCGCCCAATCGGGCGCGCAACCGGTGGATCTTCACGCTGGCGCGGCGGTGCTCCCGTTCGAGCACCTCCCGCTCGTACGGGTCCTGGATGGGGTCGAGGCCGATCAACCGCTTCAGGCGCTCCAGCACGGCGCTCGTGTGTGGGCCTCGAGCAAGTTAAGGGTTGGCGTCAACGGGGTCGGCCGCGCCGGGACTGGGGGCGCTGGGTGTCCAGGTCCTCCCCGAGGCGCTTCTCGATGTCGCGCTGCTCTTTCTCCAGGTCTTGGATCTCGTGCAGAAGGCGCTTCGCGACGGGGTCCTCCTTCTTCTTGCCTCCCTTCGTGGGGCGGCTTTTCAGCTGCCGGCGTTTCTGTTGGCGTTTCTGCTCGAGGCGGGCGTGCTTGCGTCGGAGCACGTCCTTCTCGTGTTCGGAGAGCTCCTCGAACCCGAGCAGGTTCTTGAGGAAGTCCAGCACCACGCGTCCCGTTGAGCACGTAGGGTCCCTTGAGGCTTCCGTCCGGGCCCTAGCTTCCGGGCCCGCGAAGCCGCGCGGCTAGCACGCCGTTGATCACGACCTCGACCCCCTCGTCGAGCGTCTCCAGGCCGGGCAGCTTTTGCTCGACGGCGGTGGAGGGGAGCACGGCTTGCCCTTCGGAGCTTTGCACGTACGCGTCGGGCCGCTCGAAGTCCAGGGGCACGATCTCGAACGAGGGCCGGGCCAGGAAGGGTACGGGTTCTCCCTGATGGAATGTGGAGACCGTGACCTGGTCCCCGGGTTCGAGGTCCGTGTTCTCTTCCAGGGCCTGCTGGTGGAGGCCGAGGCTCGTGGTGGTCAGCTCGTCGCTGAACCCTCCAAGCAGGGTCAGGTAAGCAAAGCGCGTGGTCTCGATGGGCCACGGGAGCCCGTCCAATCGATACCCGTCGACGGCGTCAGGATCGGAGAACCAAGCACCCAGGCGGCCCTTCCGATCGCGAGGGTCTCGGGGGAACACCATCGATGGTATGGTGTCACACGAGCACATTAAGCGTTTCGGAAGAGGCACACGGGAGAACACGCACACGGGAGGACCCGAGGTCCGCCGCCCGCCGAGCGGTTTAAGGCCCCTGCCCGGGGTGGCGCCCTGATACGCGTATGCGCGTCCACGATAGCATCCTCGATACGCTCGGGGGCACGCCCCTGGTCCGCCTGAACCACGTCGCCCCCGAGGGCCCCACCGTGTACGCCAAGGTGGAGGCCTTCAACCCCGGAGGCAGCGTGAAGGACCGGATCGGGATCTCCATGATCGAGAAAGCCGAACAGGAGGGCGATCTGGAGCCCGGCGGTACGATCGTGGAGGGCACCAGCGGGAACACGGGCATCGGGCTGGCCATCGCGGCCTCCCTGAAAGGCTACGACGTCGTGTTCACGATGCCCGACAAGATGGCCGTCGAGAAGGAGAAGCTGCTTCGCTCGTACGGCGCCGAGGTGATCCGCTGCCCCACGGACGTGGACCCGGACGACCCGCAAAGCTACTACAGCGTCGCCCAACGCATCGCGGACGAGGACGACAACGCCGTCTACGTGAACCAGTACTACAACGACGCCAACCCCCAAGCCCACATCGAGACCACCGGCCCCGAGATCTGGGACGACACGGACGGCCGGATCACGCACTTCGTGGCCGGCGTCGGCACCGGCGGCACCATCAGCGGCACCAGCCGCTACCTCAAGCAGCAAGACCCCAGCGTCGTCACCATCGGCGTCGACCCCCGGGGCTCGATCCTCGCCCACAAGCACGAGACCGGCCAAACGCGCCCCGACCTGGCCCAATCCTACCTCACCGAAGGCATCGGGGAAGACCTGGTCCCCTCCACCGTGTGGTTCGACGAGATCGACCACTTCGTGGAAACGCAAGACCGCGAATCCTTCGACATGGCCCGCGAGCTCGCCAAGAAGGAAGCCATCCTCTCCGGTTCCAGCGCCGGCGCCGCCATCGTGGGCGTCCGCCGCGCCCACGAGCAAGGCCTCATCGACGACGACGCCCTCGTCGTCGTGCTCCTCCCCGACACGGGCGAACGCTACCTCTCCAGCGCCTACGACACCTCCTGGCTGCGCTCGAAAGGCCTCGTCGACCCCGCCACCACCGCGGCCGGCGCCGCCGTCACGCCCATCCCCCGCGTCCCCCCCGACGCCGATCTGCCAGCGATCCTGCGCGTGGCCACCGCGCGCGAGGTCCCCGCGGTCCCCGTCATCGAGGACGACCACGTCATGGGCCTGGTCCACCTCGAAGACGTCCACACCGACCTGCTCGAGAGCATCGACGCCCGCGAACGGACCGCCGCCGAGCTCGCCAACGCAGCCCCCCCCACCGTGACCGCCTCCACGCCCATCGGGGAAGCCGCGAACACGCTCGTCAAACAGGACACCCTCATCGTCACCGACGACGGGACCCCCCACGGGCTGCTCACGCGCGAACGCGTGCTCGCCCACATGGGCCGCCTGGGATGACCCCGTGAGCCTCCCTCAGCTCGTCCTCGACGAGGTCGACCGCCAAGGCCCCATGACGGTGGCCCGGTTCATGCAGCTGGCCCTCTACCACCCCCAGCACGGCTACTACGCCACCCAGCGACGAGCCGGCAAGGAATGGTTCACGGGTCCCACGCTGCACCCCGTCTTCGGGCACACCCTCGCCCAAGGCATCGCGCCCCTGCTCGAGCCGTGCCAAGCGCCCACGCTCGTCGACGCCGGAACCGGAAGCGGAGAGCTTGCCCGCGACGTCGCGCTCGGGCTCCACGAAACAGCGCCCAGCATCTTCGAAGACCTCCAGATCGTGCTCCTCGACGAAAGCCAAGCCGCCCTCGAACGAGCCCAAGCCACGCTCCAAGAGGCAGGCATCGGGCTCGACGCCGTGCACACGGGAACGCGACCCCCCGACGGGGTCACCGGCGTGATCCTCGCCAACGAGCTGCTCGACGCCCTTCCCACGCACCTTTGCCAAGCCACCCAGGACGGCGTCCAAGAGATCCACCTCGTCCCCGGCGACCCCACCCTGAGCCTGGCACGCGCGCCCCCCTCCACTCGACGCCTCGAACGCCACGCCGAACGCATCGCAGGCCCCCTCGAACCCGGCCACCTCTTCGAGGTGCCCCTGGACGCCTACGACTGGACCGCCGACGCCGCCACGAAGCTCGAGAAGGGCGCGCTCGTGCTCATCGACTACGGAGCCCCCCGCCGAGCCCTGCTCGAGCGCTACCCCAACGGCACGCTGCACGCCTACCGAAACGGCCACCGCGTCGAAGAGTTCTGGTACGACCCCGGCCAGATGGACATCACCTACCGCATCCCCTTCGACGAGATCGCGAACCAAGGCGAAGACCACGGCCTCGCCACGCGAACCCTGGCCCCGCAGGGCCGCGTGCTCGACGCGCTGAGCATCCGCCAGCTCGCGCAAGAAGGCCGCGACGTGCTCGCCATCAAGAAGCTCATCGACCCCCAAGGCGCCGGCGGCACCTTCCACGTGCTCATGCAAACCAAAGACCTCCACGTCACCGACCCCTGGCCCGGCGCGACCTGAGCGTGAACCTTATCGGGCCCCGCGCGGTTCCCGCCGCACCGATGCCGCGCCTGTTCATCGGCGTCCCGGCGCCCGAAGACCTGGACGCCAGCGGAGCCCGCCGCGCCGTGCAAGACCACGCGCGCGAGGTCAAGCTCGTCGACCCCGAGCACTACCACGTCACGCTGGCCTTCCTCGGCGACACGAACGAGGACAAGGTCCCCGCCGTGCGCGCCGCCCTCCAACAAGCCCTCGACGGCAAAACCCCCACCCAGGGGCAAGCCCGCGGGCTGGGAGCCTTCCCCAGCCCCAGCCGCGCAAGCGTCGTCTGGATGGGCGTCCACGACGCCCAGATGACCCCGCTCGCGACCAGCATTCGGGACGCGCTCGACGACCAGGACATCGCCTACGACGACCGGCACGACTTCCACGCCCACCTCACGCTGGCGCGGCTGCGCGAGAAACAAGACCTCACGCCTCTTCTGGACCCGCACGAAGCCACCGAGTTCGGGCCCTACCCCGTGGACACGGTGAACCTGTACGCCTCCACGCTCACCCCCGACGGCCCCGAGTACGAGACCCGCGAGACCCTGCGCCTGGAGGACCCCCGGTGACGGCCTGGCGCAAGCAAGCCCTCGAGCGCATCAAGCCCACGCCCCAGGAAGACCAAAAGACCCAACAAGACGCCACGAGCCTCGTCGAAGACGTCGAAAAGCTCCTCGACGAGGAAGGCTGGGACGGGACCCCCCGCCTGGAGGGATCCCTCGCCAAAGGCACCTACCTGCACGGGCAAGGCGATTTGGACGTGTTCGTCGCCTTCCCCCCCACCCTCGAGCGAGGCACGCTAGAGGACCGCGTGCACACCCTCAAGCGCGTGCTCGAGGACGGCCACGTCGCGTACGCCGAGCACCCCTACGCCCAAGGCACCTACCGAGGCCACGACGCCGAGATCGTCCCCTGCTACGACCTCGCCTCCCCCCGAGACCCCCGCTCCGCCGTCGACCGCACCCCCTTCCACACCGAGCACATCCAGCACGCGCTCACGGACGAACAGCGCGACGAAGTGCGCCTTCTCAAAGCCTTCCTCGAAACTGCCGCATGCTACGGAGCCAAGGAATCCGTCCGCGGCGTCTCCGGGTACCTCGCCGAGCTCATGATCCTCCACCACGGCGCCTTCCAGGACGTGCTCGCCTGGGCCACCCGCGGGTTCCCCCACCCCATCACGTTCGAAGAGCCCCCCGCTCGACGGTTCGACGCGCCCCTCGTCATCGTGGACCCCGTCGACCCCGGCCGCAACGCCGCCGCCGCCGTGCGCGCCTCCACGCTGAACAGGTTCCAGGAAGCCGCCGCCGCCTTCCGGCAAGACCCCCACGCGCGCTTCTTCCAACCCCCCGCGCCCGCTCACATGGACGCCGACACGGCGCTGGAACGCTGCCAAGCCCGCAACACGCGGGTGCTCGCGCTCACGCTGCCCCTCGACGAAGACCTCCTCGAGGACCCCGTCCACGCCCAACTCCGCCGCGCCGTCACGCTCGCCACGGACCAGCTCGAACGCGATCAGATCCCCGTGCACGCCACCGCGACGCTGCTCGACGAGGACCCGCGCGAAGGCTGGATCCTCCTCGAAGCCCACGAGACCGCCCTCAGCGAACCGTACGTCCACCAAGGCCCCCCCGTCCACCTCGACGAGCACGCCGCCGCCTTCCGCGAGCAATGGGACGCCTCGCCTCAAGCCGCCGGAGACGTGTACGACGAAGAAGGACGCCTGGTCGTCAAGGTCCACCGCGAGACCGACACGCTCGCCGACATCGTGGCCCCCCACCTCGAAGAGGCCAACGCTGGCAAGATCGTGGACGAAGCCCTCGAGGACGGGACCGCCCAGGTTCACGAGGGCGACGACGCTCTCGCGAAAGCCCCCCCCGCGGCGCGGTCGGCGCTTCTCGACCGGCGACGCCCCTGGGAGCGCACCGCACCGAGCCCGTAGCCGAGCCTCACGTCTTCAAGCTCGTCCTCGTATCCCCCAGGAACAACGACCGCAGCCAGTAGCTGGCCTCGTCGATGGCGATCACGACGACGAACACGATCGCCAAGAGCACGAAGACCGCATCGTACGCGAAGAACTGCATGTACCCCCAGATGTGATACCCGATCCCACCCGCCCCGACGATGCCGATCGCGGAGGCGTGGCGGACGTTGTACTCGAACATGAAAAGGCACTGGCTGATCAGCGCGTTGGCCGCCTGAGGGAGCACCACGAAGCGCAGCACCTGGAAGCGGCTTGCCCCCAGGGCGCCCACGGCCTCCATGGGTTCCGCGTCCAGCCCCTCGAACGCCTCGTACTCAAGCTTGCCCACGAACCCGATCGTGTACACGCTGATCGCGATCACGCCGGCCAGAGCCCCCGTCCCGACCAGGATCACGAAGATCAGCGCCCAGAGGATGCTGGGGAGCACGCGGACGCCGGCCAGGATCCAGCGCGCGGGCACGTTCAGGTACCACGGGAACAGGTTCCGGCTGGCGACCAGGCTCAGCGGGATGCTCAGCGCGACGCCGACCAGGGTCCCGATGTACGCGATGTACAGGGTCTCCTGGATGCCCCGCAGACCGACCTCCAGCACGGACGTGTCGGGCGGGATCGAGATGTCGAACAGGAAGCCCAGGTTCGACCAGGTCCCGGCGAGGCTCTCGCGGTGCAGGCCCAACGCGAAAAAGCACCAGGCCGCGATGAGGAGCACGGCAAGCCCGAGCAGGGCTCCGGTGCCCAGGCCGAGGCGTTCGAGCAGGGGCTCGGTGGCGGTCTCTTGCCGGGGTTCAACGGGCATGGAGGTGCTTGGGGGCTTCCCGGTCCTCGTCCGTGGACTCGATGCGTTCCGAGATGCCGCCCTCGTCCAGCCGGACGAGGCGGTCGGAGATCTCCCAGGCGACGTCGAGGTTGTGCTCGACGATGACGACCGTCATGTTCGTCTCCTCTTGGAGAACGCGCAGGGAGTCGATCAC
This sequence comes from uncultured Thermoplasmatales archaeon, assembly GCA_964581775.1. Lineage (GTDB taxonomy): Archaea > Thermoplasmatota > SW-10-69-26 > SW-10-69-26 > SW-10-69-26 > PWVY01. The sequence continues at coordinate 39,429 of CAZOQA010000002.1, forward strand.
GGTCTGCGCGGTCTCGACGTCCAGCTCGGAGAGGATCTCGTCGGCGAGCAGGATCCGGGGACGCTGGACGAGGGCGCGAGCGATGGCGACGCGCCGTCGTTGACCTCCGCTTAGCTCCTTGACGCGCGAGGAGACGACCTCGTCGAGGCCGATCTTGTCGAGGGCTCGGCGTGCTTCGTGGCGGGCCTTGCGCGGGAACAGGCCCAGCGCGCTTCGCAGGGACCCGAGGCCGGATAGGGTGCCGTGGAGCACGTTGCGCAGGGCGGTCTCGTGCTCGACGAGGCCTAGGTTCTGGGGGATGTACCCGAGCTGGCCGGAGGGGGGTGCATCGGGGAGGGTGGATCCGAGCACGTTCGCGTCCCCGCCGAGGGGGGCAAGGATGCCGGCCAGCGTTTTGAGGAGCGTCGTCTTCCCGCATCCGCTGGGTCCCACGAGGCCTAGCGTCTCGCCGGCGTCGACCTCGAACGAGACCCCCTCGAGCACGGGCGACTGCTTGTACCCGACGCAGAGGCGTTCGCACGTGACGAGGGGGTCGTTCGGGGGCATCGAGGTCAGGTCCAGGTCTTCTCTTCGAAGTAGTCTTGGATGCCGGGGATGTTCTCGACGAGGTCGCCGTACCCGCCGAGGTGGCCTTCCGTGTCGACGTGCTTGATCGCGGGCGTGTTGAGCACGTCTTCGAGCACGGTTTGCCCGTCGCCGTCGTTGAGGGACAGGAGCCCGTACTTGAGCAGGGCGCGGTCCTCGAGCGGGAGGTCGGGGTTGACCATGACGGGGTGGCTGGGTACGCGGGCGAAGGTTTCGAGGACGCGGTACTCGTCGCGGTCCAGGCACCAGTCGGGTGCGTCGTCAGGCTGGCAGTACTCCTCCCAGGTTGTGTCGCGCACGAAGGCGACATCGCCGCGCTCGTCGCTGAGGCACTGGAAGGCGCCTTGGTACCCGCCGCCGACGACGGGGTCTTCGAAGTATTGCTCGCGGGCTTGCTGCAGGGCGGTGAGGTCGTCGGGGAGCTCGCTCGTGTCGATGAGCCCGTTCTCGAAGAGGTAGCCCATGGGCATGAGCGTGCCGGAGCTGCCGAGCTCGCTGGTGTGGCAGCTTCGGGCGCCTTCGAGGTCGGCCATGGTCTCGTAGGGGGAGTCGGCGTGGACCCAGGCGGCGGCGACGTAGTAGGTGCGCCCGTCGGCCTTGGCGTCGGCGGCGATGGCTTCGAGGCCGAGCTGTTGCCAGGCTACCCAGGCGGCGCCGCCGTCGAGGAACGCGGCGGTCGCGTCGCCGGTGGCGACGGCGGCGGTGGCGGCGCTTTCGTCCTGCACGGGCACGATCTCGACCTCTCGTTGGGTGGCTTCGGAGAGCTCGTCGGCGAGGGGTTGGGTGTCGTCGACGAACTGGTCGAAGTCGTCTTTGACGCTGAAGGCGAGCTTGAAGGGTTCTTCCGTGTCGCCCTCGGCCGTGTTGGCGGGGTCTTCCCCGGTGCCGGGGGCGACGCATCCAGCGATCATGACGACGGCTCCGATCAGCGTGAAGAGCATGGTTCGGCGGTGCATTCGCAACTACCTCGGGCCTTGTTTTAGGCGGCCCTAAAACCGGAACGAGGTCGGTCCCACAAAAGCGTTGCCCCGTCAAAACCGGGTTTTGAGCTGCTCTCGCACGGGACGCCCTGGCAAGGGAACCGGGGGTGCGCGCAGGCCAGCTGGCTCGGGCCGCATCCCCTAGGGTTTAAGCCGGACGTCGGCATGGCGCCGGCGTGACCCCCCAGGGCTCGACCGAGGACGAGGAGGAGATCACGCTCCCCGAGCCCGACTTCGACGAGCAGGAGTACATGCTCGAAGAGGTCCAGAAGGGCAAGATGGCCGTCGTCAACACCGGGTACGGGATCCTCCTGGCCGCGGTCACGGTGGCGGCGCAAGCGCTCTTCGAGGTCACGCCCCGCGTCGGATGGGGCATCCTCGCGCTGGGCGGCCTGGGGTTGCCCACGCTGTACCGTCTGGTCGACGTGGACGTCCCCGAGTGGGGGTTCAAGGAAATCGCCTCCGCGGGCATCACGCTGTTCTTCTCGTTCCTGGCCTTCTGGTACATCTTCTCCAACCCGCCCTTCGTGTGACCCGCTCGGCCGGTCGCAACCTTTTCGACCCTCCCACCGTTGCGTCTCACATGATTCAGAACGTGGCCGTGCTCGGAGCCGGCACGATGGGCGCCGGCATCGCGCAAGCGTGCGCGCAAGCCGGGCTCGAGGTCCAGCTCCGCGACGTCGAAGAATCCTACCTTGAGACCGGCATCAAGCGGCTCCGTGAACCGCTGGAAGAGCGCGTCGAGCAAGGCAAGACCACGCGCGAAGACGTCGACGCGATCTTCGCCCGCATCAACCCGACCACCGACCTCGAGCAAGCCGTCCAGGACGCGGACCTGGTCATCGAGGCCATCCCCGAGGACCTCGAGCTCAAGCACGAGGTCTTCGAAGAGGTCGACGCGTTGGCCCCCGAGGACGCGATCCTCGCCACGAACACGTCCTCGCTTCGCGTCCAGGACATCGCCGAGGCCACCGACCGGCCCGACCGGCTCGCGGGGCTGCACTTCTTCTACCCCGCCCAGATCAACAAGCTCTTGGAGGTCGTCGTGCCCGAGGACACCTCCCGCGAGGTCCACGAGGAGCTTGTCCGCTTCGGGCACGCCATCGGGAAGGTCCTCGTCGAGACCGACGACAGCCCCGGGTTCTGCGTGAACCGGTTCTTCGTGCCCTGGGTCAACGAAGCCGTGCGCCTGCTCGACGAGGACATCGCGGACATCGCCACCATCGACGCGGCCGCGCAACGCGCCTTCAGCGTCCCCATGGGCCCCTTCGAGCTCATGAACGAGACCGGCGTCGCCATCAGCCTGCACGCGCAACGTTCCCTGCACGAGGCCTTCGGGGCCTTCTACGAGCCCGCCGACGGGCTCGAGCGCCAGGTCGAAGAGATCGGCGAGGACTGGGAGCGGGACGGCATGCCGGACGAGGACGCCTACGAGGCCGTGGCGCGACGGTTGAAGGCGGTCACGTTCGCCGTGGCCGCGCAGCTCGTCGACGAGGGCGTCGCCTCCGCCGTGGACACGGACAAGGGCGCCGTCGTCGGGCTCGCCTGGAAGAAAGGACCCTTCGCCCTGATGAACGAGAAAGGCCCCCAGCACGCCCTTGAGCTCGTCGAAGAGCTCAGCCAAGACTGGGGAAGCGCCCTCCCCGTGCCCGACCTGCTCGAAGAGCACGCCCAACAAGGCGAGCCCTTCGAGCTTCCCACCGTGGACGTCTCCGTGGAAGGCCCCGCAGCCATCCTGCGCATCCAGCAACCCGCCACGCGCAACGCGTTGAGCACGCGCGTGCTCGAGGACCTCGACGCCGCCATCACGCACGCCGAAGGCTCCCAAGCACGCTGCATGGTGCTCACCGGCGAATCCACCACGTTCGTCTCCGGCGCGGACATCGCCGAGATGAAGACCAAAGACCCCGATGATGCCCGCGAGTACGCCCGACTGGGCCAACGCGTCAGCCGACGCTTCGAGCAAAGCGATCTGCCCGCCATCGCGGCCGTGAACGGGTACGCGTTCGGCGGGGGCCTCGAGATCGCGCTAGCGTGCGACGTGATCCTCGCAGCCCAGGACGCCACGCTGGGCCTGCCCGAGACCAGCCTGGGCATCCAGCCCGGGTTCGGAGGCACGCAACGGTTGCCCAAACACGTCGGGCTCCAACGCGCCAAGCAGCTCGTCTTCACCGCGGACCGCATCAGCGGGAACGACGCCGAGCGCATCGGGCTCGCGCTCAAGGCCGTCCCGCGCGCCGAGCTGCTCGACGAGGCCCAAGCCCTCGCCGGGCGCATCGCGCAGAACGCGCCCCTGGCCGTGGCGAACGCCAAGCGCTGCATCGAGGACGGCTACGAGGCCCCCCTCGAGGAAGGCCTCGAGCTCGAGCTCGAGGAAAGCTCCAAGCTCTTCGGGACCGAGGACCAGGTCGAGGGCATGGAAGCGTTCCTGGCGCGGCGCAAGCCCGAGTTCGAGGGCCGCTGACGCCTCACGCGGGCTCGCCCACGGGCGTCGCGTAGATCAACCACGCCCAGCCCGCCACGAACACGCCCTGCGCGAGCGCGTCCAGCAAGTACACCGCACCCACCGCGTTGGCCCCGTACCCGACCACGTCCACCAGGAAGAAGGCAAGAGCCGTGCCCAAGCCCAGCCACGCGGTCTCGCCCATGTGCCGACCGCGCACTGCAGCGGCCAGGAGCGTGACGCCGATCACGAGGGCAAGCAGCGCGACCGTGCGCACCAGCCACAGCTCTTCCTTGGGGCCCGTCACGGACAAGAACCCGTCCATCCACACCAGCGGCCAGATCCCGGTCAGGGTCAGGTAGGCTCCCTGCGCCATAGGCACCGCGTCCCACTTGCGCTCGTCGTCCGCCACCGGGATCACCTAGTGGAACATGGCCAGCTCGTCCGAGGACTCCCCGGGGGCCTGAGCGCCGGAGCCGGTCTGCTGGACCTGGTGGGCCACGTTCTGCTTCTGGCGGCGGATCTCCTCGGCGCGCTCCTGGAGCGTGGAGGTGTCGATGCTGAAGTCGACCAGCGGCTCGAGCGCGTTGTCGATGGCGGAGCGTGCCGCGCCGGGGTCGGGCAGGCGCGGGTTGGCCCTCACGATGAGCGCGATGGCGGGCACGTCGTGGTCGTGACAGGTGGACAACAGCGCGCCGGTGGGCCCGCCGATGGCGCCGGCGCCTTCGGCGAGGTCGATGCCGGCTTTCTGAAGCTCGCCGCGTTGCGCGTCCGTGGTGGCGACGCCGTGCACGTCTCCGAGGGTTTCCTCGTTGGCGGCGGGGGCGCCGACGAGGAAGATGGCGCGGTCGAAGGAGGGGGAGAGGTCCTCGAACACGCAGCGGGCCAGCGAGCGCGTGGCTTCGCCGGGGGTGGGGATGTCGCTTTGCAGCGTCATCACGGGTGGGTCTTGGTTGGCGTACACGCGCACGAGGTCGCGGGTGCGTCCATCGTGGAAGCTGGCCACGGGCGGGAAGGCTTCCGAGTGGATGTTGCCGTGGTGTTCGAGGCCGAGCTGGTCGGTGATCTCGTCCACGGCGATGCTGGCGACGAGCCCCATCCCGGGGAGGCCTTCGATGAGGGTGGGTTGGGCGGTTTCGAGGTCGGTGAGGCGTTCGAACGAGCAGCGGGGAGCGTCTTCGTGCATGGTTTCGTGTCTCCGGGTGGTTCAAGCGGTGAGGTGGTCGAGCACCTCGTCGAGGGGTCGCGTGTTGAGCACGTGATCGGGCGTGAGCCAGGCTTTGCGGGCTTGCGCGACGCCGAGGTGCAGGTTGTCCATCTGGTCGGTGCTGTGGGCGTCGGTGTTGATGACGAGGGGTACGCGTCCGCGGACCGCGTCTTTCGCGGGGCGCCAGGGGAGGTCCAGGCGACTGGGTTGGCTGTTGATCTCGAGCGCGACGTGGTTGTGGGCGGCGGCGTCGAGGATGCGGTCGATCTCGAGCGGGTTGGGGTCGCGTTTGCCGATGCGTCGGTTGGTGGGGTGGGCGAGGATGTCGACGGGGTCTTCGTGGAGCGCGTTCACGATGCGGTCGGTGGCGTGGGGGGTCTCGTCGTGGAGGCTGGCGACGACGAGGTCGAGCGGTTCGAGCACGTCGCGGGGGAGATCAAGGCGCCCGTCGGGCGTGATGTTGGATTCGATGCCGGCGAGGACGGTGGCGTCGGCGTCCTTGTCGGCGGTGCGGATCTCGTCGATCACGCGTGGGATCTCGTCGGGGGTGGGTCCGTCGACGACGGAGGCGGGTCCGTGGTCGGTGATCAGCACGTACTCGTGGCCGAGCCGGTCGGCTTTCTGAGCCATCTCTTGCACCGTGGAGCGGCCGTCGCTGAAGCGCGTGTGCATGTGCAGGTCGCCGCGGAGGTCCTCGCGCGTGATGAGGGGGGGCAGTTTGCCGTCCGCGGCGGCTTTGACCTCGCCGGTGTCTTCTCTGATCTCGGGCGGGACGGGGTCCATCTCGAGGGCCTTGTACACGTCGTGCTCGGTGGCGCCGGCCAGGCGGTCCCCGGTGGGGGTGAACAGGCCGTACTCGTTGAGCTTCCAGCCGTTCTTCTGGGCGCGTTTGCGAAGCTGGATGTTGTGGTCCTTGGATCCGGTGAAGTAGACGAGCGCGGCCCCGTACGCGTCGGGGTCCACGATGCGCAGGTCGACTTGCAGCCCGTTGCTCAGGCGGATGCTGGAGCGCGTGACGCCGTGGGCGAGGATCTCGTCCACGGTGTCCATGCCGACGAAGCGGCTCATGGCGTGCTCGGGATGGGGGGCTTGTGCGAGCAGGTCGACGTCGCCGACGGTGGCGCGTCGGCGTCGTATCGAGCCGACCGGCGTGATCGTCTCGAAGGCGCCGGTGGTCTCGAGGCGCGTGACGAGGTCTTGGACGAGCGGGAGCGCCGTGCCAAGAAGCGTGCGCTGCTGGTCGGCGCGTGCTAGGCCCAGCGAGTCGAGGATCGCGTCCTGCAGGGCGTCCCCGAAGCCTTCGACGTCCGCGATCTTGCCTTCGCGGGCGGCTTCTTCGAGGTCTTCGAGGGTTCGGATGCCCAGAGCGTCGTGGAGGCGTTTTACGCGCTTGGGTCCGATGCGGTCGACGCGCGTGAGCGCTTTCATGTCCACGGGGGTCTCGCGTTTGATCTCGTCGCGGGCTTCCAGCGAGCCGTCTTCGAGGTACGTGGTGATATCGCGCGCGATCCCGTCCCCGATGCCGGGCAGGCTGGTCAGGTCCTCTTGCTTGGCCATCTCCTCGATGGCTTCGTCGAGGGCGCTGACCTGGTTGGCGGCGCGGCGGTATGCGACGGGCTTGTAGGGGACTTCCTCCATCTCGAGCAGGTCGGCGGTCTCCTCGAGGACGGTGGCGACCTCGGCGTTCCGCATGGGGATCCAGGCGGGGTCACGTGGACTTTTGCTCGTGCTCGCGCTGCGTGTGGGGGGTCGTGATGGTCTTCGTCAACGAGGGGGGGTCTTGCTCGTCGGCGGCGTCGGGGTTGCGGATCTTTTGACCGATGCGTTTGGCGCCGGTGGGGACCTCGGTCTTCTCGGTGCTGGTGTGCGTGTAGTTGCGGAAGACCTCCTGGTTGAGGTTGTCCGCGACGACCGCGATGTCGTCGATGCTGACCAAGCCCACGAGCTCGTCTTCCTCGTTCACGATGGGCAGGCGGTTGGGCAGGCCCGCGCCGCGCATCGAGTGCAGCACGTCGAAGATGTCCGCGTCCATCGTGACGCGGGCGGGGCTTTCCGTCATGACCTTGGAGACGTCCGTCTCGGTGTCGACGCCGTGCGCGGCGACCTCGATCGCGATGTCTCGGTCGGTGAGGATGCCGGCCAGTTTGCCGTTCATCAGGGCCACGACGCTTCCCACCTGGTGTTCGTCCATCAGGCCGGCCGCGGCCCCGATGCTGTCGTCGACGCTCACGGTGACAGGCTCGCTGGTCATGAAATGCCGCACGTTCATGGGGGAATCCACCTGGCCTCGTTCAAAGCCTCAGGCGTAAAGGCCTGATTGGGACAACCATCGGGCCCGGTTCCAGCCCGCCCTCGTCCCGGGCCCTTGCCCCGTCGCTTTAAGCGGGCCAGCGCGATGGGGGCCTGATGGCGTCCTACTGGACGGACCGGCGCATCTTCCTCACCGGCGGGACGGGAGCCATCGGGAGCAAGCTGACCGAGCTCATGCTGGGCTTGGGCGCGGACGTGACCGTGCTCTCCCGGGACCCCGACCGCGCCGCGCACCTGGAACGCGAGGGCGCAACGCTCGTGCAAGGCGACATCACGGACCCGGACGCGATCCCCATCGGGGACGTGGACGTGGTCGTGCACGCGGCCGCCTGGGTCGCGTACGGCATCCCCGAGACCAAGCGCGAGCTCTTCCGCCGCACCAACGTGGACGGCACCCGGCACGTCCTCCAGGCCGCCAAGGACGCGAACGCGAACCGGTTCTGCCACGTCTCCAGCGTGGCCGCGATCGGGCCCACGCCCGCGGGCCTCTACGGGGAAGACCGCGCCCACGAACGGCGCATCCCCCTCTACCAGAGCCTCTACGCCAAGACCAAGCACGAAGCCCACGTGCACGTGCTCGAGGAGCACGAACCCCTTCGCGCCACGCTCGTGATGCCCAGCGTCGTGCTCGGGGAAGGCACGTTCACAGAGCCGCTGCTCAGGCGCTTCGCCGACGGGCTCACCTTCGGCGTCGACGGCGACGCGCCCACGGGGTTCGTGCACGTCGAAGACACCGTAGACGGGATCCTGGCCGCCATCGAGCACGGCGAAGGCCCCTACGTGCTCAACGACCGGAACCTGACCCTGCAAGAGCTGCTCGAGCTCTTCCAACAAGCAAGCGGCGAACCCGCCCCCACCCGGACCCTCCCCCTGGGCCTCGTCAAAGCCCTCGCGCGCCTCGTCGAGACCCCCTACCGCTGGGCCGGCAAGGTCCCCCCGCTGTCCACGGAGATCCTCGACAGCCTCGAGAAACCCCACGCCTACAGCGCCGCCCGCGCCCACGAAGAGCTCGGGTTCACCCCCTCCCTCGAAGCCCACCTCTCCCGCGACTTCGACCGCATCCTCGACCAACAGGAACCGTAAGCTACTCCCCGCGCCGGCGCCGCTTTTGCACCCACACCACCACGAACACGCCCCCGATCGTGACCGAGAACAACAACGGGAACGCCGTACCCGGCGCGCGAACCAACACGCCCCTCAACGCGTACGCCACGCCCACCGCCAACGCCCCCACCACGAACGTCACGCCCGCCACCCACGGATCGAACTCCACGCCCCCCACGCGCACAACGTGCACCCCCTTCAAGCCTCAAGCGCGCCGCACAACGCCTCCAGCTTCTCCACCAACGCGCCCGGGTCCTCAGCCAGGATGCGCACCATCGCCTCCTTGCCCACACCCCCACCATCCACGACCAGATCCGCGCCAGGATCCCGCTTCAACGCCTGCACCGTGCCCCACGACATCGTAGACGAGACCCCCTCCGGCTCGTCCTCCCGATCGAACCGCACCCACGACAAGCCCGCCCCCTCAGCCGCCCGCAACACATCCTCCCCGAACGCCACGTTCATCGCGCACGACATACCCGGATCCACCTCCCGAGCCGCCAACACCACGCGCGCCACGTGGCTGGACGCCCCCCGCACCACCGGCCCCGGCACCGTGAACCCCCTCCCCGAGCGCGTCACGCGCCGCGACAAGCTCAACACGTCCCCCACGCCTGTCGCATCCTCGGGAGCCTGCGCCATGTTGATGCCCACCTCCGGCACCAACCGCTCCTCGAGCACCGCCACCGCCCGCCACGCCGCCTGGCTCAACGCGGCCCCCTCCCCAGGTCCCGGCTGATGCGCGCCCAACGCATCCAACACGCCCGGGCCCGCCCCCGGCCCGTACGAGGCCTCCAGGGCTCGCTGCATGCGCGCCCGAGCCTCGCGCACCGCCCCCTCGAGCTCGTGGCCCCGAGCCAGAAGGCCCGCGATCAGGCTCGAGTACGTGCACCCGGCCCCGTGGAAGCTCCCCTCCAGGCGCGGGTAGGCGAGCTCACGCGTGTGCTCGTCCGTCACCAAGATGTCCACGGCGTCCTCCGTACCAAGGTGCCCGCCCTTGGCCAACACCGCCTTCCAGCCCCGCTCGAGCAGGTCCCCCGCAGCCTCGCGGGCCTCGTCCAAGGTTCCTACGGTCTGCCCGGTGAGCTGCTCCAGCTCGAGCACGTTGGGCGTGGCAAGCGTGGTCACCTCAGCCAGCCTGGCCAGAGCCTCCGCGAGGCTGCCCTCCATGAGGGCATCCCCGCTCGTGGCCACCATCACCGGGTCCACGACCACCGGCACCTGTTCGCCCTCGAGGGCCAAAGCGACGGCTTCCACGATCTCGGCGCTGTGAAGCATCCCGGTCTTCACGGCTTGCACGTCAAGGTCCTCGAAGACGGCGTGGATCTGCGCGGTGACGGCGTCGGCCGGGAGCGGGTCGACGCGTTCGACGCCTTGCGTGTGCTGGCTGGTCACGCTCGTGATCGCGGTGGCGCCGTGCACGCCCGTGGCTGCGAACGCTTTCAAGTCCGCTTGGATGCCGGCGCCGCCGCCGGAGTCGGAGCCTGCGATGGAGAGGACCGTTGGGGGCCGCATGCGGGCCAGGATGCCGTCTTCTTGGCCTTAATTGCCACGGCGTGGAGAAAGGAAGACGGGGCCGGGTGGCCCCGTGGGGATGCCATCCGGGGTTTAGGGGGACGCGGGGGTCAGGCCTCGATGCCGGTCTCGAGCGCGGGCTCGGCGTCGCTGGCCTTGTAGTGCTGCTCGAGGACGTCCACGAACCAGGCTTGCACGTCGTCGAAGTGCTCGGTGTGGAAGTGTTGGGGGGTGTGCTTGTAGCAGCGGATCTCCCACTGGGCAAGCGGGTGGTCGACGGTGCGCACGGCCTGGATTTGACCGATCAGGGTGGCGCCCTCGTCGTCCACGGTGAACACGCGCGCCACGCTGACGCGCAGCTCACCGTTCACGACGAGCCCGGGCGTCTGGTGCGTCTCGACGTACAGGCCCTCGTCGGGCTCGCCCTCGGGGAGCGTGGGAAGCTGCGTGGCAAGCCGCTTGACGGTAGGGTGCTCAAGCGCCTTGGCACGGAGCGCATCGGCCTTGGCGGAAGCGTCGTGGCCGGGCATGGGTCAGGGTTCTCGCGGGGTATAAGAAGCCTTCACGAACAAGCGTTCCCCATCCCCTAGCACGTGTCTTCGCCGCGGCCCCTGCTGGCAAGGCATGAGGGGAGAAGAAGGGGGCCGGGCCGGTGGGGCCCGGCCGGGTGGAGGCCGGCCGCTTGGATGGCTCAAGCGGGCCGGTTCGACCGCTTAGGGCACGTAGTGCGCGATCTCGACGGTGGTCTGGCCCTGCGTGAGCAGGCTTTGCTCCGCGAAGGTGACCTCGATGGTGCCGTCGCTGAAGCGCTCTTGGTCCACCTCGTCGCTCGAGGAGAACGCGCCGCCCAGGAACGCGGCCTCCTGCTGGATGTGCGCGATCTCGCCCAGGGGCCCCGTCACGGTCAGCTCCCGGTCGAAGCTTGCGCTTTCCTGGCTGGCGTACACGGCGAGGCCCACCATGCCGCCGGTCAGGTTGGCCTGCTGGGTTCGGGCCTCGTTTTGCGCGTGCTCGAACGTGACCTCGACCTGGTCGATCTCGAGCTGTTCGGCCGCGGCCTCGCTCGCGTCGTCGGCGAGCGCGACCAGGACGGCGTCCTCGTCGCCCTGCACGTCCTCCACGAACACGACGGCGGTTTTCTGCTTGAGCTCGAGCGCTTGCACGTCCATGGCTTGCGCGCGCTGGGTCTGGTTGTCCTCGGCGGCGCGCTCGCCTTCCAGGGTCACGATGTGCTGGACCGTGTGGTTGTCGTCGTAGACGAGCACGTCGGCCTCGGTGCCAGGTGCCACGGCCAGCACGAGCTGTTGCGAGTCGTTTGCGTTGACCCTGTAGGCTTCCTGCTCGTGCGCGTTCGCGACGACCTCGACGTCCTCCAGCGGGTCCTCGTCCTCGCTGGGCGCCTCGGGGGCCTCTCGCACGTACTCGTGTTGCACGAGCAGCAGCTCGCCCTCGAACGCGTCCGCCGTGGCCTCGACGTGGTAGGTGCCAGCGGTGAGCTTGTCGGGGTCGAACACGGTGGTGGCGTCGGCCAGGCGCGCGCCGGCGGTCTCGTTGGCGCTGGCGTCCTCGATCACGTGCACGGGGCCCTCCTCGGTGGCGAGGCTGGCGTCGAGGCCCTCGTACACGCCGTCGGCTTCGAGGCGGGCGGTGGCGGGCTGCGGGTCGATGCGCAGCGCGAGCTCTTCCTCGAGGGCGCCTTCGTCTTGTTCTGCGACGACCTGCTGGGTCTTTTCGACCTGGATCTCCTTGATGGAGGGTGCGTCGTCCTCGGCGTCCTCCTCTGCGAACTGGATGGCGAGCTCGGCGTTCGTGGTCTCCGTCACGAAGAGGACCCAGGCGCCTTCCTGGTCCGCGATCAGCTCAAGCGTGTCGTTTGCTTCGAGCTCGAACGCCCCGAAGAACGCGTCGTCGGGATCGTACACGGCGAAGGAGGCTTGAGGCGATCGGTCCGCTTCCCCGTCCTCGAGGGCCAGCTGGACGCGCTGGTCCTCCGCGAGCTCGATCTCGTAGGCTTGGTTCTCGTCCGTGGCCGTGCCCACGGTCGCGTACTCTTCACCGGTCGCCGTCGAGGCGACGAGGAACCCGGTCACGAGCGCGAGCGCGACCAGGACCGCGATGCCGGTCCGGCGGGCGTTCGGTTCGAAGGGTGTCATCGGGTGGTCACCGTGCGGGCCACCCCCCGGGGCCTTAAAGGACAGTTTGGCGACGTCCTTGAAACGACCCTCAACCGGCCTCGTACGGCTCGTAGTACGAGAGGGTCACCTCGACGGTCGCGTCCACACTGTACTCCTCCTCGACCTGGATCGTGAAGGCGCCGCCCGTGAAGTGCTCCTGGTTCGTGGCCGTCTCCCGCTCGAGGGGCTCCCCGGCCAGGGTCGTCCCCTCTTGCTGCACGTACACCAGGCCCAGCGGACCGTGCACGCGCACCGTGTTCTGGCCTTGGGAGGTTGCGTCCGTGTCCACGGTCACGCCGACGAGCCCGCCGGGGATGCGCGTCTGGACCTCGTGCTCTTCGCTCGTGGACACGGCGCCCCCGTCGAGCGTGACGCGGGCCTGGCTTACGCTCGCGTCAGGGGCGGGTTCGGCGGTGCGCAGGCCGGGCAAGAGCACGTGCACCTTCTCATCCTCGCCGCTGACCTGGTCGAGGTAGATCGTGTGCGTCGAGTGGGGGTGCACGTGCAGGGCTCGCGCGTCGAAGGGCTCCTCGTCCTCGCTGAACTCCCAGTTGTACCCTTCGGCCTCGTTGAGCCCCAGCACGGTGCGCGCGTGGTCGCGCTCGTCGTAGACGACGAGCGTGGCGGTCGCGTCGGCGGCCGCGGCGAGCACGATGCGGCCTGCGCGTTGCGCGTCGACGTGCACGGCCTCGCCTTGGCTTAGGGACGCGACGGGGATGCCTTTGTCGTGGAGGCTGCTTGGTGCGTCCTCGGCGATCCAGGGGGCCTCCATCGAGCGGACGTACGTAGCGTGCACGAGGCGGATCTCTCCGCTGAAGCCCTCGGCGCGCGCGGTGACGTGGTAGGGCCCCGGCTCGATGGCGTCCACGCTTGCGCGCGTTTCGGGCAGGGTGAGCAGCTCGGGGGTCCCGTTCCAGGAGGCGGGTCCCGTCTCGAAGACGGGCCCGTTGCGCGTTTCGATGCGGGCCTCGAACGCGTTGGCCTCCCCGGTGGCGTCGAGGTGCACGAGCCCGGGTTTGCGGTCGAGCTGCACGATCGCGTCGTCTTCTAGGGGGCCCTCGTCGTGTTCGAGGATGACGCGCTCGTGCGTTTGGACGGGGAGCGACCGGACGCGGTCCATGGAGGCTTGGCTTTCGGGCTCGATGTTGATGTCGATGGGCGCGGGGGGGCCGGTGGTCCGCATGAGCACCCAGGCGCCGTCCTCTTCGATGGGGAAGCGCGCCGTGTCCCCGGGGGCCAGCTCGGGGTGCGCGACGAGCGTGTCGTTCTGGTCGAAGACGGCGTAGCGCACGGTGACCTCGTCGGGGCCGAGCACGGTGAGCGTTTCACCTTGTTGCAGCGTGACCTCGAACGCGTCCGCGCCGGGGCCCAGCGTGGCCAGGGCGGGTCCTGCGTCGTCGCTGAGGCTTGCGTCGGCGATCGTGAACCCGGTCGCCAGCCCGGCTAGGGCCAGAAGGGCGAGCCCGATCGTGTTCGAGGGGTTGCTGGGGCTCATCCTTGCGGGGAGGCATGGGGCTTGTCCCCTGTAGCTTTAGCCTAGCCTTCGTCGAAACGTCGTGGGGGGCTTAGGCGTACACGTGGCCTTCGACCTGGGCGCCGTCGAACTCGCCCGGCAGGAGCTTGTCGGGGTCGAGCACGGCGCCGGTGGTGGCGTACGCGCTGATGACGGCGTCCAACGCGTCGCCGCCGCCGTCGCGGAGCACGTTGCTGAGCACGCCTTGCGCGCGGATGGTGAGCGTGCCGGACCCTTGCAGGTTCTTGAGGATGCGGGTGCGGGCGGCGCGGTGCTCTTGCGTGGTGCCTTTGTAGCTGACCTTGTGCCCTTGCGCGCGCATGGTGCTTCCCGGGCAGACCTCCAGGACCCAGGGTTTGCCTTCCTCGGGCTCCATCATGGGTAACACGCAGATCTCTTCGTCCTGGACGAGGGGGCTTAGAAGGTCCGCGATGCCGTGGTAGGTCTGCTTGTACATGCGAAGGTTGTACGGGGAGAAGGGCGTGTCGTTGACCTCGTCGGTTTCGCGCTTGAGCTCGGCTCCGGGCGAGGCGCGTTGGCAGGCCATGCGGAAGGCGTCCGCGTCTTGGTGGCGCTTGGAGAAGTTGACGACGAAGTCGTGCCAGTTGTCCTCGTCGACGAGCGTGGCGGGCAGCCCGAAGGGGAAGTCGAGCCCGATGGCGCAGGATTCCTGCTCGGCGATCCAGTCCCGGAGCGCGTCGAGGAAGGGCTCCCGCTGCGTCGAGGAGTTGGGCAGGGAGGAGCCGGTGCGGCAGTTGTCGATCTTCAGGGAGCCGCTCTCGAGGGCGCCGGATGCGATCCAGCTGTTGTTCCCGGCGGAGCGTCCCCCGCTGAAGTCGATGCCATGCACCATCTCCGGCGGCTGGGGAGGTTGGTCGGTCATGTAGACGAATCCATACTTAAAGGAGCTCCAACAGAAAAAGGCATGGGCCCCACCCTCGTCGTTTTGACGACCCGTTCAGGGGGTCAGTGTCGCTGGTCCTCGTCGCCGAGACGAGATGCTGCGCGGGGGAACGGTCTTGGGGGAGAAGATGCTGCCCCGTCTTGGATGCGGACCCGTTGCCTGGCCCTGGCGCTTGCGCTGCTTGCCGTCCCGGCAGCCGGCTGCCTGCAGCAGACAGGACCGGGGTCCTCCGAGACGGTCCAGGATGACTTCGAGACGGGCATCGACGCGTGGAACCCGCGAGCCGACGTGCCCGAGGATCCCAACCGCGAGGACCAAGACGTCGCCTGGGACATCGTGCCCTCCGATGAGGTGGCGCGAAGCGGGGACTGGAGCGTGGCCTTCCAGCTGGATGGCCTCCAGGACGACGGGACCATCTGGCTCGAGCGCCCCTTCCAGATCGAGGCCGACCAAGCCTACCGGGCCAACGTCTCCCTGTGGGCGCACAGCGAGAACGAGAGCTTCAACCAGCGGGCCCACCTCGTCATGCACGTCGGGCACGAGGCCCCCGAGGCAGAGGAGGACTTCCCCGCACCCGGGGAGGCCACCAACGCCTCCAGCCAGGCCCCCACCGGCGGGCTTCGGCTTCCCCTCGACCGGGCCCAGGGATGGAGCGAGTACACGTTCGAGTGGCCCGTGCCCCCCGCGGAGGAGCGCGAGGACCGCGCCCTCTACGTCGCGTTCGGCATCTCAGCGGTCTGGGAGACCGAGCTCGAGTACCACGTGGACGACCTCAAGATCACGCTCACGCGCATGCCCGCGGACGAGCCCAGCGAGGCCTGACCCACGCTAGCCTGACACGTCCCCCGGGGCGAAAGGTTTAGAGGGAAGACCGCGCGATGGGAGCGGTGCCTGTGCCCTACCCAGCCGGGCGCCAGAGGCCATAACGCGCGTGCGCGCGGAGCTGCTCCCATGACGAAGCTCGTGATCGTCGAGTCCCCCGCGAAGGTCGAGACCATCCGAAAGTTCCTGCCCGACGGGTACAAGGTCGACAGCAGCGTGGGCCACGTCCGCGACCTCCCCGAGGGCGCCAAGCAGGTCCCCAGCCGCTACCAGGACGAGGACTGGGCCGACCTCGCCGTGAACGTCGAGGACGACTTCGAACCCATCTACGTGACCATCCCCGGCAAGCAGAAGGTCCTCAAGCGGCTCAAGGACGAGATCGACGACGCCGAGATCCTCTACCTGGCCACGGACGAGGACCGGGAAGGCGAATCCATCAGCTGGCACCTCGCCCAGGTGCTCGACCCGGAGATCCCCGTGCAACGCATGGTCTTCAACGAGATCACCAAGGAGGCCATCGAGCACGCCCTCGAGGAGCCCCGCGACATCGACATGGACCTCGTCGAGGCCCAGGAAGCCCGCCGCATCCTCGACCGCTTGTACGGGTACACCCTCTCCCCCCTTCTCTGGAGGAAGATCGGGTCCGGGCTCTCCGCCGGCCGCGTGCAATCCCCCGCCGTGCGCCTGGTCGTGATGCGCGAGCGCGAACGCCGCGCCTTCAAGAGCGCAGAGTACTGGGACCTGGCCGCCCTGCTCTCCCAGGAAGCCACACGGTTCGACGCGACCCTCTCCGAGCTGGACGGGACCCGCGTCGCCACCGGCGCCGACTTCGACGAGAACACCGGCGAGCTCGTCCCCGACGCGGACGTCGTGCTCGTCGACGAGGACACCGCCCACGACCTCGTCGACCGCCTCGACGAGGCCCCCTGGACCGTGACCAGCGTCGAGGAACGCCACCGCCAATCCACCCCCCCCGCCCCGTTCAAGACGAGCACCCTCCAACAGGTCGCCAACTCCCGGCTCAGCCTGAGCCCCGGGGACACGATGAGCATCGCACAGGACCTCTACGAGGACGGGCACATCACGTACATGCGAACCGACTCCACCGCGCTCAGCCAGGAAGGGCTCAACGGCGCACGCGAGGCCGTCAAGCGCGAATGGGGCCCCGACCTCGTCCCCTCCGACCCCCGCACGTACGAGGAGGAGACCGGCGAGGACGCGCAGGAAGCCCACGAGGCCATCCGCCCCGCCGGGGCCACGTTCACCCCGCCCGAAGACGCAGGCCTCACCGGGCGCCACAAGAAGCTCTACGACCTCATCTACCGGCGCACGCTGGCCAGCCAGATGCCCAACGAGCGCTACACCAGCACCACCGCCCTCATCGACGCCGAACCCGCGGACCCCGACGAGCCCGACACGGCCCGCTTCAAGGCCACCGGGAAGAAGGTCGACTTCCGCGGCTACCGCCTGGCCTGGCCCACCCGCGGAGACGGGCCGACCGAGCTGCCGCCCCTCGAGGAGGGCGACACGGTCCAGCTCGAGGATCTGGAAGCCAAAGGCCACCAGACGCAACCCCCCAGCCGGTTCACCGAAGCCAGCCTCGTGGAAGCCCTCGAGGACGAGGGCATCGGACGCCCCAGCACGTACGCGGACATCATCTCCCGCATCCAGGAGAAGGACTACGTCAAAAAGCATGGCCGAGCCCTCGTGCCCACCCTCACCGCGTTCGCCGTCACCGGGTTCCTCGAAGAGCACTTCCCGCGCCTGGTCGACCTCGAGTTCACCGCGAACATGGAGGAGACCCTCGACGACATCGCCGCCGGCCGCGCCGAGAGCACCCCCTACCTCGAGGAGTTCTTCCTGGGCACGGACGGTCTCAAAGCCCAGGTCGACGAGAAGAACGATACCGTCGAAGGCGCGGAGGCGCGCCAGATCCGGTTCGAGGATCTCCCCTACACGGTGAAGGTCGGACGCTACGGTCCCTACGTCGAACACGAGGACGACGACGGCGAGATCGTGCGCGCGAACCTCCCCGACGATCTCACCCCCGACGAGATCGACGAGGATCTGCTCGAGCGCCTGATCCGACAAGAGATCGAAGGCCCCGACGCGCTCGGCCAAGACCCCGACACGGGCGAGGACATCTTCCTGCTCACCGGACGCTACGGCCCCTACGTCCAACGTGGCGCCACCGAGGAGGTCGACGGGAAACCCGACCGCGCCTCCCTGCCCGAGGGCATGACGATGGACGAGGTCACGCTCGAGGACGCCCTGTGGCTTCTCTCGCTGCCCCAGCCCATCGGAGAGCACCCCGACGGCGGCCAGGTCCTCATCGGGATCGGCCGCTACGGGCCCTACGTGTGCCACGACCCCGAGGACGGCGACCGCGTCTACGCGAACGTGGACGACTACACCCAGCTCAAGGAGATCCCCCTCGACGACGCCATCGAGCGTATCCGCAAGAAGAAAAACCGCACCCGGAAAGGCGTCATCCGAGAGATGGGGGAGCACCCTGAGACGGGGAGCACCATCGAGCTACGCGGCGGTCGCTACGGGCCCTACTTCAAGCACCAGGGCACCAACAAGAGCCTCCCCGACGACCTGGACGTCGAAGAGGCGACGCTCGAAGACGCGGTCTTCCTCGTGGAGCTGCCCGAGGAGCTTGGCGAACATCCCGGCGGAGGCACCCTGCTCAAAGACCTGGGCCGCTATGGCCCGTACATCGCGCGCGAGGACGACGACGGGGACCGGACCTTCGAGAGCCTGACAGGCTACCAGGACCTCCGCGAGGCCGACCTCGAGGACGCGCTTTTCCTCTTCTCCCTCCCGCAGACGCTGGGCGAGCACCCCGAAGAAGGCTCCCTCGCCGTCAAGCAAAGCCGAGAAGGCCCCTACCTGGCCCACGAGATCGACGGCGAGGACCACAAGCAGGTCCGAGGCCTCCCCCTTCGGAGCTTGCGCGAGCTGGACCTCAAGGACGCGCTGGCCCACCTTTGACCGCGACTCCAGCCAGGACCCCGAGCCTTCCCCGAGCACGACGGGGACCGACGCAGCCTTTGAGTACCCCTTCCCCTTGCCAGGCCCGTGGCCTCCACGAGCCCCCTCACGCTTGCCACGGACGGCGCCTCCCGGGGCAACCCCGGCCCCGCCGCGATCGCGTACGCGCTCTTCGACGAGCACGACGAGCGGTTGAACCAAGACGCGGCGACCATCGGGGCGGCCACGAACAACGAGGCCGAGTACGAGGCCCTGCTGGCCGGGCTCGAAGCCGCCGCGAAGGTCACCGCCGGCCCCCTCGTCCACCTGTCCGATAGCCAGCTGGTCGTCCGCCAACTGAACGGAGAGTACAAGATCCGCGCGGACCGGCTGGCCCGCAAGGCCCGCAAGGCCCGCCGCCTAGCCGACCGCTTCGAGCGCGTCGAACACCGCCACGTGCCCCGCAGACATCCACGCATCGATGCCGTCGATGAGCTAGCCAACCAAGCCCTCGACCGTCAAGAAGACGAGGAATAAGTGGCCTGGCGGACAAACGGTACGCTCTCATGAAGGAAGGACTCACCTCCCCCCCACTTTTATAAACGCGCCCAGGAGAGCACTCCTACCCGCCGGCAAGGGCCCCAGGAGGTCAATGACCCACCCCGACTCCCACGCCAGGCCGCTCAACACCATGCACCGAGCCCTCCTCCGCCTCCGAAGATCAGACGACGACCCCCCACCCAGCTTCCCCCCCGGAACCCTCCCCGCCAGCCTCCGCCTCACCGTCACCCTGGCCAGCCTCTCCACCGGCCTCCTCGTCTTCCCCCCTCTGCTCCGATCCCCCCTCGCCATCGGGACCGCCGCCCTCGCCCTGGCTTACTCCACCGCCACCCTCCTCATCCCCCACGCCAAGGAAGCCACCCTCGAGCACCCCCCCGCGACCACGACCCTCGACGCCCTCCTCATCGCAGCATGGATCCACGCCACCGGCGGCGCAGCCTCCCCCTACTACGTGCTCTGGCTCATCGCCATCGCGTTCGTCGCCATCCGCTTTACCCCCAAACACACCACGCTCGCCTGCCTGGGCTACCTCGCCCTCCACAGCCTCCTCGCGACGCTCTCCGGGCACCTTCTCACCCCCACCTTCCTCACCCAAGCCGCGCTCCTCGCCGCCACCGCCTTCTCCTTCACGCAACTCAACCCAGCCTGGGAAACCCCCACCCCCCACGACCCCGACGCCACCCCCCTCGGCCCCGACGAATGGCGCGCCCTCCTCGACGACGCCCCCGAAGTCCTCATGATGCTCGACGCCGACGGCGCCATCCGCTACACCAACCTCGCCGCCACCGACGACGCCCTCGACGCCCTCCAAGGCCAACCCGCCACCGACTGGCTCCCCGAACGCTCCCACGACCGCTTCCACCAAGCCCTCCACGAAGTCACCCAGCAACGCGAACCCGCCACCCTCGAGATCGAAAGCCGCCGCCCCGACGGGACCCCCAGCTGGTACCTGCTCCGCCTGGCCCCCGTCGAAGACGACGCCCGCACCCTCGGCGCCTCCCTCGTCTGCATCGACATCACGCACCTCCGCCAAGCCGAACAAGACCTCGAAGCCAACCACCGCGAACTCGAACGCTCCCACGACCTCCTCAGCACGTACATGCGCCTGACCGCACACGACCTCCAAGAGCCCCTCGCCGACGTCACCCGCTACGCCCAGATGCTCGAAGACCAAAACCCCGACCACCTCCCCGACGAACACGCCGAAGCAAGCCGCTTCGCCATCCAAGGAGCCAAACGCATCATGCAACTCATCGACGCGCTTGGCCGGCTTACCAAGCTCACCACCCGCTCCCTACGGCCCGAACCCACGCCCGGGCACCGCCTCGCCCAACAAGCCCTCCACGAGGTCCAACACCTCCACGAAGACGCCCCCGAACGCGTCCAGATCGACGACCAGATCCCCCCCCTCCACGCGGACGCCGAATCCATCCGCGAGACCCTGCGCGAGATCCTCGACAACGCCATCCGCTACGCAGACGACGCCACCGTCCACGTCCACGGAGAACACGACGGCCACACCGCCCTGCTCTACGTCGACGACGACGGCCCCGGCATCCAGGAAGCCTACCGCGAACGCGTGCAAGAACCCTTCCGCCGCCTCCACGGATGGCACCAAGAACCCGGCACCGGCATCGGGCTCGCCTACGCCAAAGAAGCCATCCGACGCAACCACGGGACCCTCACCATCCAAGAAAGCCCCCAAGGCGGAACACGCATCCGCCTGGAACTCCCCGCGCCCGCACGCACCCCAGAAAGCACCCCCGCCGGCACGCTCACACGGTACGACAGCGACGAACCCGCCCTCGCCTAGCCCAGAAGACCCAGGACCTGGACCAGCGCTTAAATACCGGGTGCGGGCGGACCCCCCCCATGGCCTCTGCTACCGGAGACCCGCTCAAAGACCTCGACGTGCTCATCCTCGACGACGCCGCCACCGTGCGAAGCAAAGTCCGCTCCGTGCTCGAAGAGCTCTCCATCCCCAGCGACAAGATCCGCGAAGCCGAGACCGCACGCGAAGGCCTCGACGCCGTCGAACAAGCCCCCCCCGATCTGCTCCTGCTCGACCTCGTCCTCCCCGACATCCCCGGCGAAGAAGTAGGAAGCGTCCTCCTCGACAAGCTCCCCGACACGCAGATCGTGCCCCTCACAGCGCTCGACACCAACGACCGACGCGTCCGACGCCTGATCTCCAACGGCGCCTTCGACGTGCTCCAGAAACCCATCCGCCGCCACGCCGTCGAAGAGCTCTTCGCCACCCTCCGCCGCGAAGACCCCACGCCCCCCTAATCACGCCTCGTACCACGTCTCAAGCCCATCCGCCCGCCCGCTCTTGCGACCCGAGGCCTCCCGGAACGAGGACGCCAACGCGCCCCCCGCCAACCCCAAGCCCTCCAGCTCCAACTGCTCGCGCCACACCTCCCGACACTCGCACCCCACCCGATCGAACACTCCCGCATCCCCCGTCTTCTTGTGAGCATCGATCGCGCGCAACACCCCCTCATCGCACACGCCGCAATTGTGCGCCCCCCGTGGCTGGCCCCCCGCGACCACGTCGCTGTGCGTTTGCACCTGCGCGAACCCCGAGACCCGGTCCAACACCTCCACCACGCTCCACAACCACGGCGGCGAATACTCGCCTGCGTCGAACAGCTCCTCCACGAGCGTGTTCTTGTGCACGCTCACCGGGTTGAAGCTCATCGCCTCCAACGCCGGCGACCCCGACACGCGGCGAGCCGTCGCCACCGCCTCCTCGATCGCCTCACGCTCCGTCAAGAACGGCGGCTTCACCAGCACGTAGCACTTCAGAAGCGTATCGAACCCACGGGCCACCTCGGACGCCTGGTGGAAATCCTCGATCGTGAACTCGTTGTTCACGCTGAACTCCAACACCTCCGGCGTCGACGCCTCCATCCCGATGCCCAACGCGAACTGACACCCCTCCGGCAACCGGTCCCGGAGATCGCTCAACCGTTCCTCGGTCACATGATGCGCCTGGGCCTCCGACTGGAAGCGAACGACCTGCTCGGGGACCAGGTCCAGGATGCGTTGCTGCGCCTCGACGGGCACCTCGGTGCCGTCCAGGAAGCTGCCGCTCGTGTAGAGCTTGATCACGGTGTGATCCGCGAACTGGGCGAGCGCCGTCTCGAACTGGCGCACGAGGTGGTCCGCGGTGATGTTCTTGACGAACGAGTCGTTGACGTACCCGCACATCGAGCACCCGCCCCGGATGGCCCACGTGCACCCGCGGGTGCGTAGGATCACCGTGAGGGCGCGGTGAGCTTCTCCGTCGATGACCTCTTCCTCGCTCCAGACGCGGCTGGGCGCGTTGGGGTCGTCGTCGCGCTGGTCGAGCTTGCGGGCGTCGCGTACGGCTTGGTTGAGGGCGTCAAACACGGTGGCGCACCTCCGCGCAGGCGCCTTGGTTGAGCGCTTCGATCTCTTCCCCGTGGGAGGTGGCGCGTCCGACGGCGCGCAGCTCGCCTTCGTGGTGGATGAGCACCTCGTCCTCGGCGCGGATCTCGTGGCTTGCGGCCTTGACGCCGGGCGCGAACACGGTTCCTTTGGGGTGGAAGTCGTCGATCTCGATGTTGTATGCGTCGGTGGCTTCGAACAGGCGTTCGCCGCCGTCGGCGGTGAGCGTGAGGGCGCCTCGTTCGGGTTTGAGCATGAGAAGCTGCGTGTCGCCGTGCATGAGCTTGAGGTAGGGGTAGCGGCCGCGGATCTCGGTGTCGCGGGCGAGGGGTTGGCTGACGCCGGGGCCGAACTGCCAGTCGATGCGGGCTCGCATGTGGTCGAGGAAGAGCTCGTCTCGTGGGGTGGGTTCGAGCCCGCGGGTGGCGTCGCGGACGGCGTCTTGTAGGCGGTCGGTGGCGCTGGAGTCGGTGGGGCGTTCGCCGGGGTTGACGGTGCGTTCTGCGTCGAGGATCCCGTCGAGGAGGGTGGCTTCGTCGGGGGGGAGGTGCAGGATGGCGTGGTCGTAGCTGCCGTTCTTCCAGAGGGTGCGGAAGGCGTCTTGGATGATGCGTTGTTCTTGGGGGCTCCAGTCGCCGGTGACGGGCACGTCGTAGTGCGCGGCGGGGTAGGCGAGTTCGAGCTCTTCGGGGACGGCGCCGAGGGGGCTTGTGAGGCTGGCGACGTGGGCGCGGCCGTGGGCGGGGTTCTCGATGCTGGGGCGGATGCGTTGGTGCGTGGGGCTTTGTTGGTAGGGTTTGGTGGCGGAGCAGGGGAGCACGATGAGCACGTTCGCGCTTGGGGGGGGCGTGTATCGGTCGCGAAGGCGGGTTAGCCAGCGTTGGATCTCGGGCCGTTGGAGGGTCTGGTCGCTGAGCACGGGGAGGCCACGTTCTCGGGCGGTGGGGGTGCGTTGTTCGAAGAAGGGGGCGTGGTCGGCGTCGTAGCGTCGGTACGTGGCGACGTGCTCGGGCGCGGTGCGGCTTCGTTGTTCGACGAGTTCGCGGAGCGTGCCTTGCTGGGTGGCGTGGCGGATGCGTTGGGCTTCGGTGGTGGCGGCGGTGCGGTTGTGGTGGATGAGCTTGTCTTGGGGCAGGGGCCCGTGCGTGTCGTGGCAGGCGGGGCAGGGGCAGGGGGCGTCGTCGAGGGTCTGGTTGGGGAGGGGGCCTTCGGGGGTGAGGTAGCGTTGGTTGAGCGCGGCGAGGAGAGGGGTGACCCCGTCGAAGAGGTCGATGCCGGCCATGGCGGCGAGGGCCATCTGGTCGGGTCGTCCGATGCCGGGCGTGTAGAGGATCGCGTTGGGGCCGGCGTTCTTGCGGGCGGTGGTGAGGAAGCGGGCCAGGTGCCAGGGGTCGTCGGCGATGCGTCGCGCGGTGGGGGTGATAAGGAGCCCGTCGTGGGGGGTGATGTTGTGGGGGTCGTGCACGATGCGGACGGGTCCGTGGTTTGCTTGTTCGTCGGCGGCGTCGTGGAGGGCGTCGTCGAGGGTGGCGGGGTAGACGAGGGTGCGGGGGATGGAGAAGGGGTCTTCGTCGTCGTCTTGGTGGGGGTCCATGCGGGTGCCGTGGTAGGTGACAGTGGGGATGGTTTCGTGGGGGGTGGGTCCGATGCAGGCGCGTGCGGTGTCGGGGGCGGGGTGGCGGGGGGTGTGGGCGTGGAGCACGGCCGGGAGGTCGACGGTGCCCCTGGGGGTCTCCCAGGTGGCCCGTCGGGCCCCTTGGTCCCGGCTCGTGATGTCCAACATCAGGTCTTGGGAGCCCCTTCCCCTTGAAGAGGGTTGTCCTGGGGGCTTGGGTGGGGTCAGGCGGGCGCGTCGTGCAGGATCTCGTCGAGGGCGTCGAGCAGGTCGCTCGTGACGGCGTCGTCGAGGGGGGGTTGCGTCTCGATGAGGCCGCTTTTGTGGATGCGAAGCGTGCCTTTGCTGGCTTCGACGAGGATGGACCGGGGCGCGGGGTCGTGGGTGGGGTCGTGGTCCTCGAAGGGGATCTCGTCCCCGTCGGGGGGGTTCACGGTGTGCAGGCGCAGGTCGTTTCGTTTGTGCACGGTCTCGGCCAGGCGCCGCATCGCGTCGTCGTCGAGGCTGATCCCGGTGGCGGGGCCGGGCGTGTCCGCGGGGGCCAGCTCGAGGCGTCCTTGGTCCGTGCGCACGAGCTCGTAGAGGGCGTGGTCTTGGTGCGCGCCGGTGATGCGGTCGGCGGCGGCGCGCGTGGCCAGGTACCCGAGCCCGAGCAGGATCAGCAGGATCACGATGGGGAGCACGGGCGGGTCCCCTGCGGGTTGAAGCAGCCCGTGAGCGCCCATCATGGGTGCCGTGAACGCGTCGTGGGTCTTCAACGTAGCGACGAGGACCCTCGGCTCGGTCGAGGGGGTGAGAGGGTAAAAGTAGGGGCACTGCGCTCTTCGTTCGAGGCTTGGAAGATGAAGGAGGGAGCCCTGGTAGGGTCCTGGATCCTCGTGATCGTCATCGCGGGAGCGATCGGCGCGAGCACCGGGACCGGCGCGGACGCGGGCCCGAGCATGCACACCGACCCTGACGCGGGGACGCTTCCCGGCACCCTCGTCATCGGGTTCGAGGACAGCCTCCCGGCGGACATCGGCCCCTGGATCGAAGCCCGAGAGGGCACCGTGGAGATCACGAACCCCACGCCCTCCTTCGTGCAAGCCTCGTTCGCCGACGACGCGGACCTCGATGCGATCCGGCACGAGATCCACCAGCGCGAAGACGTCGCGTACGTCGAGCCCGCCTACGAGGTGTTCCTCGACGAGCCCCTCGACGAGACCACGGACGCCCTCCAGGCGGACGCGGACCCCGAAGGACCCGACGATCCCCTCTACCCGGACCAGTGGGGCTTCCCCGCCATCCAGGCCCCCGAGGCCTGGAACACGACCCGCGGCGACGCGGACGTGCGCGTGGCCGTGCTCGACACCGGCATCGACGGGGACCACCCCGATTTGAAGGACAACCTCTGCGGGCCCCACGCGTCCTTCATCAACGACCCCGACCCCCTCCAGGACGCCGGCGGACACGGCACGCACGTCGCCGGGACCATCGCCGCCGTCACCGACAACGGGATCGGCGTGGCAGGCGCCAGCGACGCGTGCCTGATGTCCGTGCGCGTGCTCGGCGCCGGAGCCAGCTCCGCAGGCATCGCGGACGCGATCGCGTTCGCCGCGGACCACGAAGCAGACGTGATCAGCATGAGCTTCCGCACCGGACCCAGCAACGCGATCAGCAGC
The DNA here is from genome assembly GCA_964581775.1 of uncultured Thermoplasmatales archaeon. Lineage (GTDB taxonomy): Archaea > Thermoplasmatota > SW-10-69-26 > SW-10-69-26 > SW-10-69-26 > PWVY01. The sequence goes on from CAZOQA010000002.1 coordinate 65,213, forward strand.
GCGCTCTCCCACGCCTACATGGACAACGACGTGCTCATCATCAAATCCGCCGGGAACCAGGGATGCTTCGGGGCCGCTTCGCCCTTGACGGGGACGACCACGTGGCCTGCACCCGAGGACGAGGTCATGCCCGTGGCTGCCCTGGCCCCCTCCGACGGCGAGCACACCGCCGGGTACTCCAGCTGCGGGCCGAACGTCGAGATCGCCGCGCCCGGAAGCGGCGTGCTCAGCACGACCCCCCACGAGGGGTACGGCACCAAGTCCGGGACCTCCATGGCCGCCCCCCACACGAGCGGCACGGCCGCGCTCGTGCGAAGCACCAACCCCGGTCTGTCCGCGTTCGAGACGCGCTGCGTGCTCACCTTGACCGCGGAGACGACGGCCGAGAGCGGGGCCCTCGGTCAGGGTGTCCCCGGGTGGAACCCCTGGACGGGGTGGGGGCGCGTGAACGCTCACGAGGCGGTCACGCTGGCCGGGTCCATCGACTCGCCCGAGGCCTCCCTGCCGAGCCCGCCCGCGGGGTGCCTTCTCCCGCCCACGATGAACCCGCTCAACAACGCGTGACGCGCCGGGCGCTTAGGGGTCCTCCTCGAGCAGGGCGCGGGCCAACTGGCCCCGGTCCAGGATCGTGTCGTCGTCGGCCAGGGCTAGGTTCGCGTCTTGCTCCTTCTCGAGGATGATGTCCGCCATGCGCTCGTCGATCGTGCCCGGCGTGACGAAGAACTCGACTTGAACGGGCTCGGATTGCCCGATGCGGTGCACCCGGTCGATCGCCTGCCGGTGCACGGCCGCCGTCCAGCCCAGGTGCGCGAAGATCACCCACCGGGCGCCTGTGAAGTTCAACCCGATGCCGCCGGCCTCTGTCTGCGCAAGGAGCAAGCTGGGCCCATCGGGGTCCCCCAGCCGGCGGCTGATCCGCTCACGCTTGCGCGGGGGCGTGTCCCCGTCGATCCGTGCGCTTGCCTCGGGGAAGGCGTCCTCGAGCTCGTCCAGCGCGTCCAGGTAGTGCGCGTACACGACGACGCGTTCGCCCGCGTCGAGCAGCTCGCGGATGCGCTCTTCGAGCACGCTGTGGCGGTGCTCGAGCAGCGTTTGCCGGAGCTTGTGGATCTGCGCGAAGATCTTCACCTCGCTGTCGGCGCTGGCCATCACGCGTCGCGCGTGGCGGGCCAGCTCGTCGTACGCGTCCCGCTGGTCGTCCTCGAGCTCGTGGCGTCGGATCGTGATGGTGCGCTCGGGCAGGTCGTCGAGCACCTCCTCCTTGCGTCGTCGGAGAACGACGTGGCGCGTGGCGTCCTGCAGGAGGTCCGCGGTGGCTTGCCGGACCTCGGGGTGCTTGGTCAGCATGGCTCGGTCGCTCATCCAGGTCTCGCGGAAGCTGGCCGCGTCGGGCCATCGGTCTTCGCCGATGTGCAAGAGCAGCTCATTGTAGTCCTCGAGCCCGTTCACGATGGGGGTGCCTGTGAGCAGGAGGCGGTGCCGTTGGGGGAGGTCCTTGACGAGTTCGGCGCGCTGCGTGTCGGGGTTGCGGACCTTGTGGGCTTCGTCGAGGACGAGGATGGGTCGCGTGGCGGCGTCCGTGTCGCGCCAGTCGCGGTAGCGGAGGGAGGCGTACGTGGTCACGCGGAAGCGGGCTGCGTCGTTATCGTCCACGTCGCGTCCGTGCCAGAGCGCGGCCGGTTCCCCGGTGAAGCGCTGGATCTCGGAGGCCCAGTTGTGGAGGACGTTCGCGGGGCATACGACCAGGGCGCGCTGGTCGGCCAGGAGGACCGCGGCGATGGTCTCGACGGTCTTTCCTAGGCCCATCGCGTCGGCGAGGATGGCATTGAGGTTCGTCCCCAGAAGGAAGCTGACGCCTTCTCGCTGGTAGTCGCGAAGCGTGCCTTGGAACCCGGGGATGCGGGAGGGCAGCTCGGTGGCGGGGCGCTCGTCCTTGTACCGGTCCGAGATCTCGTGAAGCTCGAGCAGGAACTCGCGCGCCCGCCAGGTGTCCTCGTCGGGGACCCCGCGCAAAAGCTGGCTGACCTCTTGCTTGACCGGGTCCGGGTGCTCTTCTTCGCCCTCGGGCTCGGTGAACCGTTCCAGCGCGCGGCGCAGGTAGCGTTTGTCAGCTTCGACCCGGTGCTCGTGCGAGGGGTTCTCGGCGGCGAACGTGCCCAGGTCCGCCAGGGCGCGCTTGAGGATCGCTTCAGGGTCCTCGTCGCGCCGGGCCAGGTCCACGACGTCCTCCGGGTCCAGGGGTCGAACGTCCTCGTAGCGGGTCGTCTGGTCCTCGACGTCCGCCAGGGAGGGTTGCCCTTGGGCCGGCACGAGGGCCCCGCCCATCATGCCAAGCGCGGTCTCGAGCTCGCTGAGGCCCTCCCTGGGGATGCGGGCTTTGACGGTCGCGGCTGTGGGTTCAAGCTCGAGCGGGGCCCCCAGGGAGCGCAGCTGTCGCCACGTGGCCTTGCGGTCCGCGCGAGGATCGGCAAGATCCAGGACCAGCTCGTCGTCCTCGACCACGTACTCGACGTCCACGCTGGCCGGGCACCAGGCGCCGCGTACTTCAACCATGCCCACGGGGGAGGCGTTTTGGTGGGGGAGGCCTCTTCGGCGTGCGCAGGCGGGGGGGCCTTGCGGTGCCTTGCCCCCCGCCGTGTTGGAGGTTGAAGGGATGAGACGAAAGCTGTTCGCGGCCGCGTTGAGCTTGAGCATGATCGTTGCCCTGGCCCCGGGCCTGGCGGCCTCAGACGCCTCGGGAGAGACGGTGGGCCTGCTGGTCACGGACGAGGGCATCCAGGAGGTCACGGAGGCCCAAGCAGAGGCGTTGCAGGCCACCGAGCAGGCCCAGTCCTCGCAGTGCGGCGGGCTGGCACCCGTCGAGACGTATTGCCACGCCGGGGACCTGGAGCGACAAGCCTTCGCCTTGCTGGTCCTCTGCGAAGCAGGCGACCGCTACACGGGCACGATCGAGGTCCGCCTTCACCAAGAGGGCGAGGACTTCCAGTGGAAGTGCACCGTGGTGAACGGGCAGTTCCAGGGCAACGAGCGCATCGGGCCCACGCCGGACGCGGGCGAGACGTTCATGCATGAGACGTACTCGTACGTGCCCCAGGACGCGGACGCCCTCGGCGAAGCCGGGTCCCCCATCTGGGGCCTCTTCGACGGGGACCCGGACGGGACGCCCGGAGGCGTCGGCGAGTGGGGTGGGTACGTCGAGACCTGGTGACCCGCATCGCGCGGCACCGCAAGCCCGCGCCCCCCAACCAACCCAGGGCCCGCGGGACCCCGTCGCCCCCGGGCGTCCCGGGAGAAACTACGTGAACCCCCAGCCGGTTGCCCCTCATCGATGCGGAGGCAATCGTGGATCCTGCTCGCCGGCGCAAGCCTCCTGGTCCTCCTTGCCGGGTGCCTGGGAGCGCTGGACAGCGTCGACGAGGACGGGTTGAGGGACGACGAGGACGCGACCGTGGCCTGGCACGAGGCCGCGCTCCCCCACGGGGATGAGCATGACCACGCCAACCGCTCCCACCACGAGGGCCTCACCACGCCCAACTTCCACGTCCGCGGCTACAACCCGCTTTTCAGCCCCTTCTACGACGCCCCCGCCGGCTCGTACTTCTGCGGGGACGCGATGACCACCGAGGACGACCGGCGCCTGGCCGTCGTCGAGAGCCGAAGCCAGGTCGGGTTCGCCATCGCCGACGTCACCGACCCGGACGACCCCCGATGGCTGGGCGAGCTCGTGCTCCCCAGCACACACGTCTACGACCTTGCCGTGGCCCCCGACGGCGAGCACGTGATCCTCGCCACGAGCAACCTGCACAACGACGCGCAACCCGACCTGCCCGACCCCACGCTCCCCTTCGGCCCCGACGCTGAACGACAGGCCGCGGAGAGCCCCGTCTGGATCTCCCCCTGCAACGACGAGCCCGTGCCCCTCACCGGGGACGCGCTCCAACACGAGATCCCGCGCCCCATGAGCGCGCTGCTTGTCTCCATCGAGGACCCCGAGGAACCCCAGATCCTCGAACAACAACCCCTCGTCGGGAACGGGCACAGCGTGTTCATCGACCGCTTCGACGGCGAGGACTGGGTCATGATCACCACCAGCCGCACCCCCAGCCCCCAAAGCCCCCCCGTGGTCAGCCACAACGCCGTCAGCGCGTACGAGTTCTTCCGCCTGCAAGAAGCCCCCCACGGGGCCACGATGGAACGCGTCACCACGTACTCCCCCCCGCCCGACGAGAACGCTCTCGAAGAAAGGCCCCTGGGCCCGCGCGGGCACGACGGGTGGATGAACATCCACCCCGCCACCGGGGACCTGACCGCGTACCTCGCCGGCGGCGAACGGTTCACGATCCTCGACATGAGCACCCCCCGCGCGCCCCAGGAGCTCAGCCGCTGGAGCCCCCAAGGCCCCGGAACCGCCGCCGAGACCGGGCTCTTGCACAGCGCCTGGGCCCCCGACGAGCTCTGGAACGACCGGCACTTCACCCTCATCGGCCCCGAGCACCACGAACGCCCCGGGCCCTACCCAACCGGCCTGATCTGGGCGCTCGACACGACCGACCCCACGGACCCCCAGCTCGTGGCCGGATGGACCCTGCCCGCGCCCGTCGAATGGAACGGGACCTACATGTTCAGCAACCACTACTTCACGGGTCACAACCAGACCCTGTACGTCTCCCAATACCACGGGGGCCTCTGGGCCGTGGACATGGCGCCCCTCCAGCAGGATCCCGACGCGTCGGACGGGCTCATCCACCTGGACTCCATCGGCGCGTTCATCCCCGATCGCGAGCCGCCGCAAGAACCCGCCGTCGAGCAACGCTGGGCCCCCACGCTCGAGGAAGCCCTCGCCATGCCGGACGGGACCGTGGTCACGTTCGACGGGAACGCCGGCCTCTACGTGGTCGACTTCGACGAGGACGCCCCCATGCCCGCCCCCGAACCCTGGCCCGTGCACGACCCCACCGCCAGCTAGGACGACCGCCCTGCGCGCATTCCCCAACACTTATCCAAGCTGGACTCAAGGGGGGTCTCGCATGCTACCCGCCCGAGTGAACATCGTGCTCGCAGCCTCCCTGCTGCTCCTCGTCGCCGGGTGCGCCCAAGTCGACGACGGGGCAGACGGCGAGCACGTGGCCGCGATGACGATGAGCCCCGGCACCAACGCTTCCACGCTGTTCCTCGCCGAAGAAACGGACATGGACCCCGCCAACGTGGACGTCACCGTCGACGAACCCGACGGGCTCGACGTGTCGCTCTCCGACCGGTTGCAAGCCAACGACAACGGGACCCTCGCCGGGTGGGTCACCGTCGACGCAGCCTCCGACGCGGACGAAGGACAACACGCGGTCACCATCGAGCTCGACGACGGGGAAGACCCCCAAGAGCACCAGCTCACCGTGACCGTGGAGGAACCCGAAGAGCCCTTCGAACAGGGCGAGAACGCGCAACTCCGGTTCTCCGCCATCACGCAAGATGCGGAGCTCGCCTTCACAAACAACGAGACCGTCGCGAACGCGCCGCTGGCCGAAGCCGACGGGTACCGGGACCCCCAATCGTTCCAAGCCTTCGGCCCCATCCCGCTTAACCCGCAAGGCCAACTGCCCCAACCCATGATCCAAGCCGTCATCGGGGCCGGCGTCAACCACACGGTCGACGCGGACGTGCCCGAAGCCTTCGGTCCCGAGTTCCAGGAGCAACGCCAACCCCGCGAGGAGACCCTCGACCGGGACACGCAAGTCCCCACCACGATCGAGGTGCCCCGCGCGCAAGCCGAGACCCTTCTCCCCCCCGACCCCGAAGAAGGGGACGAGGTCGAGCTGCCCGTCACCGGCGACCAAGACCACCCGCTCCCCTACGAGATCACGGAGCTCAGCGAGGAACAGGTCGCCTTCGAGATCGCGCTCCAGCAAGGCGACACCGTCACGGTCCACGAACCCTGGCCGGATGCCTCCGAGGTCACCGAGGTGGGCGAGAACGACACCATCATCCGCACCACGCCCCCCGACGAGGAAGGAGCAACCCTCACCTGGAACGAAGACTGGGGCGAAACCACCGAGGTCGCCGAGGTCAACGAGACCCAAATCGTGCTCCGCCACTCCCCCGACGTCGGCACCACGTACACACAAACCAACCCCCAGACCGGGCAATCCACGCAGATCGAGATCGTGGACGTCACCGAGGACGAGATCGTCACCGAGCAAGAGAACCCGCACCCCCTCGCCGGAGAGACGCTCACGTTCATCATCACGCCCGAACAGCGCGCCGAACCCCCCCAACAACCCGGACAACCCGGGCAAGGCGGCCAAGGACAACCCTGACCCCTCGGTACCGCGCGTGACCCTCCGGGGCAGGGACACCTACAAAAGGCCCCAGCCCCACTCGGCCCAGGATGCGCGCCGCGTGGACCCTGCTCGCCCTCGCCCTTGTCCTCCTGGCAGGGTGCCTTGCCCTCCAGAACGACCCCGAACCCGCCCGCACCGACGCTGCCCCCGAGGCCCCTGCCTGGCACGAAGCCGCCCTCGCCCACGGGGACGACCACGACCACGCCGACCCCGCCCACCACGAAGGCCTCACCACGCCCAACTTCCACACCCTCGGACACGACCCCCTCGTCACGGAACGCTTCGGCGCCTCCCCCGGCGGGTCCGCCTGCGCCAGCGTCGACGGCGACGACGATGAACGCATCGGCGCCCAGAAAGCCGGCGACAACCGCGGAGTCGTCCTCACCTCCCTCGACGACCCCGCCCACCCCGAGTACCTGGGCGAGTTCTACCTCACCGGCACGTACGTGTACGACGTCGCCGTCGTCCCCGACGGCGAACACATCGCGCTCGTCACCACGCAACCCCACCCCCCACCCGACGACGAGAACCCCCTCCCCCTCGACCCCCTCACCCCCACCGACTCCCCCACGCTCGAATGGGAAAGCCCCTGCACCGACAGGCCCCTCGACCTCACCGCCCAAACCACCGACCCCCTCCCCCGACCCGTCAGCCTCATCCTCGTCGACGTCTCCGACCCCGCCCAGCCCGCCATCGCCGACCAACGCCCCCTCACCGGCCTCGGCCACAGCGTGCACTCCACCACCGCCGACGGACGCACCTGGGTGCTCGCCGTCACCGACACGCTCGCCCCCAACACGCGCCACTTCCACTTCCACGAACTCACCACGATCGCCGACCAAGCCACGCTCGCCCCCCTCTCCGTGTACTCCGCCAACACCGCGCCCGACCACCTCGACTACCTCACCGGCCACTCCGACGGCTGGATCGAAGAACACCCCCTCACCGGCCAACCCCTCGCCTACCTCGCCGCCGGGCCCGCCTTCGAGATCGTGGACCTCACCACCCCCCACGCGCCCGAACGCATCGCATGGTGGTCCGACATCGGCCCCGACAGCGAAGGCGACCACGTCTTCCACTCCGTCAACACCCACTGGGACCCAGACGCCCAACGCCACTACGCCATCGTAGGCCCCGAAGCCGGAGACCGACCCGCCACCGGCCCCAGCGGCGTCGTCTGGGTTCTCGACACCACCGACCCCACCCAACCCGAACCCACCGCCGCCTGGACCCTCCCCACCGACGTCGAATGGGACGACCGCCTCCAGTTCAGCAACCACTACATGACCGTCGCGAACGACACCCTCTTCGTCTCCACCTACCACGGAGGCATCTGGGCCGTCTCCCTCGACGGCATCCACAACGGCACCCCCGACGACCCTGCCCTGCTCGACAGCCTCGGCGTGTACCTGCCCACCAGCGACGACGCCGTGCACCCCCGCCAAGGCTGGCGACCCTGGACCCCCACCGTGCAAGACGTCTACACCCTCGACGACGACACCCTCGTCACGTTCGACGCCAACAGCGGCGTCCACACCTTCACCTTCGACACCGACGCCCCCATGCCCACCCCCGAACCCTGGCCCATCCAACCACCCCCCAACGTGGACGCACCCCCCACCCCCCGCTGACGCCCCGCTCGAGGGCGGGATTTTTCACCCCGCAGCCCACTCCTCGTCTCGGAGGCTTGACGTGAGGCTGACCTGGACCGCTCTACCCATCCTGCTAGGGACCCTAGCGCTGGTTGCGACCGTGGCCGCCGCGAACACCACGACCGAGGACCCCATCGGCGAGATCCAGGATCCCACGGGTCTGGCCTGTGCGAGCATCAGCCAGGACGTGGCTTGCCACGTGCTCTCCGCCAGCGGCACGGGCAACGCCAGCAACGAAGCCTCCTGGTGCGGGTTGGGCGGGTACAGCCTGCCCGTGGCGTGCATCGCTCTGTCGGGCACGGGGGATGCCACGAACCGCGCCTCGGTCTGGTGCGGGTACGGGTTCACGGGTGCTGGCGTCGCGTGCATCGCGGTCACCGGCACGGGGGATGCGTCGAACGAGGCGGGGCCCTGCGGGTCGCGCGATGGGGATTTGGTGGGCGTCGGTGTGGGGTGCGTCGCGGTGAGCGGGACGGGGGATGCAGAGAACCGCGCGGGTGCGTGCGGGTTCGTGACGGATGGCGTCGCGGTGGGGTGCATCGCGGTCAGCGGGACGGGTGATGCGTCGAACGGTGCCGAGGGGTGTGGCGTCGCGGGCGGCGTGTTCGTGGGGTCTGGGGGCCTTGGCGTGGGGTGCGTTGCGGTGAGCGGGACGGGGGATGCGTCGAACGAGGCGGAGGGGTGCGCGGGGGGCGGGCTGGGTGTGGGCGTGGGGTGCTTGGCGGTGAGCGTGTTGGGGGATGCTAGCAACGGGGCGGCTTCGTGCGGGGAGGGTCGGATCGGGGCGGGCGCTGGGTGCGTTGCGGTGAGCGGGATGGGGGATGCGTCGGGCGCTGTCGCGGTCAGCGGCACGGGGCATGCTGAGGGGGAGGTGGCGTTGAGCGGGTGCCAGGTGGGCCGGCAGGCGGGTGTGGGGGCGGCGTGTTGGAGCGGCGGGGTGTTGGGCTAAGGCTCGGGGGCGTTAGCCGGGTCGTGTCCCGTGTACATGCAGGGTCCCGTGTTGGGCTTTCCAGTCGGCGGTGGCGTCGTGGTCGACGCGGATGCGTTGGGTTCGGACGTCGTGGAAGCGGGCTTGTTCGAGGGCGTGTTGCCATTCGGTTTCGGCGAGGCGGTGCATGGGGACGCCGGTGTCGTCGGGCCATCCGTGGCTTGCGGGGTTTTCTTCGTAGTAGTCGATGAGCGCGTGCAGGGTGCCGCCGGGTTTGATCACGCGGTGGGCTTCTTGGAGGGCGGCGTCGAGGCGGGGGGCGTAGTAGAGGGCTTCCATGCTGAAGGCGATGTCGAAGCGTTCGGGGGGGAAGGGGAGCGCGTCGAAGGTGGCTTTCGCGTACCCGGCGCGGGGCGTGGCGTGGGCGCGTTGGAGCATGGTGGGGGCGATGTCGATGCCGATCGCGGTGGCGCCGCGGTGGGCGGCGGCGTGGGTGGCCCACCCGTTCCCGCAGCCGAGGTCCAAGAAGCGTGCACCTTCGAGGCGCAGCGTCTCGAGCACGGGGCCTCCGGTGAGGGCGTGCCGGGTTTGCATGCCTTCGTCGCGGCCTTGTTTGGCCCACGCGTCGAACACGCGGGCGGTGTCTTTGACGCGGTCGGGCATGCGTCGTCGTCCTCGGAGAAGGATCTCAGGCGTCGTCGTGTTCGTCGTGGCGTAGCGCGTCCACGGCGGAGGCGATATCGTCGAAGCGGCGCAGATCGTCGGGGCCGACGAGCACGATCTCGTCCTGGATCGTGCCTTCTTGGCGCAGGCCCACGTGGAGCACGTGGTGTCGCTTGGTGGAGTAGGCGCGTTGCACGTACGCGGCGGGGCCCATCTGGCTGGTCACGCGGGAGCGGAGCCCGGGGGGGAGATCCTCGCTGAGGGCGCGTGAGGGGGCGCGGGTCCGGGCGAGCTCGTCGATGGCTTGGTGGATGCTTCGAAGGCTTTCTTGGGAGCGCTTCTCCCATCCGGTCTCTTTGTACACGGCGCCGGGTTTGGCGTCCTCGCCGAGCCGCTTTTGCTCCTCTTGGCTGAGTTTGCGTCGGCGGATGCGGGAGGGTGCGTCGTCGTTGTTTGCGTTCTCGGGGTCCGTCATGGTGATCCTTCCACGGCTTCGATCACGACCTCGAACTCGTGCGGGTCGTCGTCTTGGACGTTGAACCCGGCTTGCTCGGGCGGCGTCCACGTGGCGCGTGTCTGGGCGAGCTCCGCGAGCGCGTCGAAGACGGGTTCGGCGCGTTGCGCGACGAGCCCGCCGGTCCATCGGCAGGCTTCGCGCGTGGCTTCGCCGGCGTCGGGTGCGATCATGGAGAGCATGGTGCCCGCGCGCAGGAGGGGCCCGGCGGTGTCGAGGGGTTCCTCGATGCGGGGGTCCTCGTCCGTGATGACGACGATGGCTCGGGGCCCGGGCCCGGTGTCCTCGAGCAGCGTGAGGGCTTGGTGGAGCCCTTGGTCGAGGTCGAAGGTGCCTCGGGGTTCGATCTTGAGGATGGAGGCTCCGGAGACCTCGTCTGGGGCTCGAAGGGGCACGGCGTTGCGGGTGTCTCCGCCTTGCAGGATCAGCCCGGCCTCCTGCGTGAACGAGCGCCCGTTGAGGAGCAGCGCGTCCACGAGGGTGGCGGCTTCGCTGTACCGGGAGGGGGACCCTTTCCCCATGGTGAGGGAGGCGTCCACGACGATCACGAGGCTTAGCGGGCCCTCGCGCGCGCCGGGGGGCACGTGCAGGGTGACCTCGGTCCCGGATTCGACCCGGCCGGGGTCGGGGTGGACATCCTCGACCAGCGCGTCCGGCCATCCGGGCAAACAGACGCGTTCGCCCTTGGAGACCGTGTACCCGACGAGGTGGCCTGCGAGCGTGGAACCGAGCCCTGGGGGGACCCGTTGCACGTCGCCGGGATCGAACAACAGCGAGACATGTTCGGCCCGCGGGGCCATCGTCGCCCAAGGGAGGTCTCTGGGTATAAGCTTGTTACGGTGGTTCCTCCCTGGGTTCGGACCCCCCGGAGGGGGGCCCTTCGGGCGGCTTTCGCCGGGTGATCTCGACGCGGTGGAGCGTCTCGAAGCGCCCCACGTCTTCTCGCGTGACGGGGTCCCAGGTTAGCCCGTTCTCGTGGGCGCGCTCTTCGAGCTCGTCGAGGGGTTGCAGGCTGCTGGCGAGCATCACGGCGTGCCCCTCGGGGGCAAGAAGCTCCCCGATCTCGTCCAGGGCGCGTTTGGCGATCTGGGCTCCGTCCTTGCCGCCGTCGACGGCTCGCTCGCTCAAGGGGGCCTCGTCGGCGTCGGGGCGCGAGGGCAGGTAGGGCGGGTTCACGGTGATGACGTCGAAGGGCGCGTCCAGGCCCGCGGCCAGGTCCATGCAGGCCACGTCCAGCCAGAGGTCGTTGCGCAGCGCGTTCTCGTGCGCGATCCGGCAGGCTTGCGGGTTCACGTCCGTGGCGACCGCGGCTCCGGCTTGTTGGGCCAGCACGAGCGCGGCGAGCCCGGTCCCGGTGCACATGTCCAGGCAGGCCATGCCGGGCTTGGCTTCCAGGCCATCGGCCAGGAGCACGCTGTCGGCGTTCGGTTCGTACACGGCTTCGTCCCACGCGATGGTCAACTCGAAGAGTTCTGTGCTAGGCATGGTCGTCCTCCTGAGCGGCGTGCACGGCGTCGGCCAGCTCGATCCACTGGGGAAGCGTGAGCTTGGCCGGTCGCTGGGTCCCCAGGCCTTGGTCCTTGAGGACGCGGCGGGCGTGGGGGATGCCGCGAAGGGACGATCGCAGCATCTTCCTTCTGTGCTGGAAGGCGGTGTCGATGAGACGGGCAAGGAGCGCTTCGTCTTGGACCGGGTCGCGGGGCTTGGGGACCAGGCGCACCACGGCGCTGTCGACCTCGGGCGGGGGCGTGAAGGCGCCGGGGGGGATCGAGAAGAGCGTCTCGGCGTCGGCTTCGAGGGCGACCTTCACGGTCAACCGGGAGGCGTGCTTGGTGCCAAGCGGAGCGGCCAGCCGGTCGGCGAACTCCTGTTGCACCGTGATCACGGCGACGTCGAAGGTGTGCTCGATGAGCTGGAACACGATGGGGGAGGAGGCTTGGTAGGGGAGGTTGGAGACGAGCTTGTCGAACGCGGGCCAGGGTTGCTCGAGCGCGTCGCCTCGGATCAGCGTCAACCGGTCGTCGGGGTCCTCGACGCGCGTGGGCAGCTTGTCGGCGAGGTGCTCGTCGATCTCGATCGCGGTCACGTTCGCGCCTGCGTCGATGAGGTGCTGGGTCAGGTGTCCGCGCCCGGGCCCGATCTCGAGCACGCGGTCCCCGACGGCGATGCGGGCGGCGTCCACGATGCGGGAGAGGTGGTTCGGGTCGGTCAAGAAGTGCTGCCCGAGGCGCGTCATGGTTCGCCGTGGCCTTGCCCCTGGGCGCGTCAGCGTCGCTCGTCCCGGGGTCGGCGCGTGTACACGTGGTACTTCTCGTTCTCGTCGCGGATCTCCTTCTCGATCCGCTTCGCGATGATCTTGCTGGGCTTGTGCAGGCTGGGTACGCGCTCTTCGAGGTCCTCGAAGTCCTCGAAGGGCTCCTTGCGTCGCTCCTCGAGCACGGCTTTCATCAGCTTCTTGCCCAGGCCGGGGAGAAGCTCGAGCGAGTGCATGCGCGTGCTGATGGGCCCGCCCTCGTTGTACACCTGCATGAAGCGGTCCGGGTCGTTCTCGACGATCTCTTCGAGCACGAAGGAGAGCTCGTTCTGCGCGTTGTGCGTCATCTCGTCGAGGCTCACGCGCCCGCGGACGCGGTCGATCTTGTCCCGCTTGTCCGAGTCCTTGCCCACGTACACGCGGTCGCCCACGAGCATGTTCGCCCCCTCCTGGGGGATCAGCTCGAACAGGACGAAGTCGTCTTCTCCGACGGCGTACGCGACGGGGCCCCGGCGGTCTCTCTCGTCTGGACGACCGCTGGGCAAGTAGTCGAGGATGTATGCGTACTCCTCCATGACCGGGCCCTCAGTTCAGCGGTAATCGTCCACGATGCTCATAATCGTGTCGGCATGCTCTTCCGTGAACTCTTGCCGGTCCTCGGAGAAGATCGTCTCCAGCTCCTTCGGGGACAGGGGGAAGACGTCCGCGATCTTCACGGCTTGCTTGAGGGAGACCCGGTCGAGCTCGCTGAGCTCCTCGATCATCTCCTTGGCGTCCTCCGCGTTGCCCATGCGGTCGAACGCTTTCGCGTGCTCCAGGGAGAGCCGTTGCTCGTAGGAGAGCTCGCCTCGCTCGGCGCGTTCGCGCTCGATGAGGTGGTGGACCTCGGGAAGGCTTAGGATCTCCGCGTCGGCTAGCTCGTCAACCACGAGGCTCACTCCTGCAGGATCAGGTGCTCGGGACGCACGACGAGCGTCTTCGTCTTGCCCCCGTCCTTGAACCTCACCAGGAACGCGTCGCCTTGTTCCCCGGTGACGGTGCCGGTGACCCCGTTGAAGCGGGGGTGCGGCATCCCGCTGTGCACGGCGCTGTTGATGCGAACGCTCACGATGTCCCCCTCCACGAACTGGCGGAGGCTGTGCGTGACGGGCGGGTTGCCCTTATCTCGCGCGTCCTTCTTGAGGGACTTGCGCGTGCGGTTGCGGGAGCCTTTCGAGCGTTTCATGGGATCACTCCGGGGGCGGGTGGGCGTGTTCGTCGTCGAGGCCGTCGGGGCCTTCCACGCGGACCACGTCCAAGGCCCGGCACGTGGCCGGGGTCCCGACCGCGTCGGCCAGGGAGGGCTCGGTGCGTCCCTCGTCCCCGCTTACAAGCTCTTTGACGTACAGGCCCGCGTCGCCCTCGATGAGCACGCGCGCGGAGCGCTCGTCGTCGCTTGCTGAGCGGAGGTGGCATCGGGCCACGGTCCGTCGTCGGACCTTGTCGGCTCGACGATGCGACACCCGGTGAGGTGTACGCTGAGCCACCTCGGTACCTTCGAGCATACGACAAGCCTTCTTAAGCGTTTCCGTGGGGACGGGATCGTCGAACGCGACGGTCGCTTCGTACGTTTTCCGGGAGCGCGCGTTCTTCACGGTGGCCACCGTGTCCTTCCCCACGAACCCGAGAGGGCCCACGTCGACGGCGGCCTCGCCGGCCTCGTTGATCCGCTCGCGCACCGCGTCCAGGTCGAGGCTTCGCTTGGTGGGCTGGGTCAGCTCGAGCACGAAGGGACGGCCCGTGCCGAGCATGAGCGCGTCCACGTCCTCGCGACCGGACCCGTGGAACGTGGCCTCCTCTGCGAGCGCGGCCTGCTTGGCGGGCCCGGCCACGAGCTCCTCCACGCTCATCAGGTAGGTGCGTCCGCTGCCCTGGCAGGCGGTGCAGCCGGTGCCGCGGCAGCGGCGACAGGGCCACCGGGTTTGCGGGATCCCGCGAGCGTGTTTCCGGTAGCGGCCGTACACGAACAAGGGCTTGATGTCCAGGTCGACGTGGTGGAAGGTCGTGTCCAGGATCGCGGCCACGTCGGGGGCCTCGAGTTCCACCGTCCAGTCCTCGTGTCGAGTCTCCAGGCGCTTGCCGATCTCGCGGTTGAGCTCGGTCCCGATGGGTTCGGTCTCTTCGGCGCCGATGGCCTCGAAGAGGCCCTCCTCGCGGGCCTCGATGTCGGGGTCCACGCGCGTGCCCACCAGGAACGTCTCAAACTCGAGGCGCTCCAGGTCGTGCTCGACGGCCTCGTAGAGGGTCTCGATCTTGCCCATCAGGCCCTCGCACACGTAGCACGCCTCGGGCTCGTTGAGGGGTAGATCCCAGGCCTGGGCGAGCCGTTGGCCCCGCTCGTCGTTCCCGTAGCCGTGGTCGACGCGGGCGAAGCAGCGGCCCAGGCAGTGCTCGCACAGCTCGAAGGAGGCTGCGTGCTCGGCGGTGTCCTCGAGCAAGGGGTCGAGCAGGTCGCTCACGCGTGGCCCCAGGAGGTCCGGGTACTTGGCCCCACCGCCCGGCCCTCTCGTGCGTACCGGTGTCAGGGGGCTGCGGGCGTGGGCGGCTCCGGCTCGCACAGGGTCCCGACGGGGTCGGGGGCTTCGATCGCGGAGACGTCGTCGCCTTCGACGAGCTCCAGGTCGAGCCCGGTGGCCCCCTCAAGCGCGTCCAGGGCGACGTCGAAGCGGGTGCCGCCGAGCTGCTCGGCGATGAACGCGCCCCCGATGGGATCGTTCGTGAGCTGCCGGCCCCAGGCGAGGATGCCAAGCGCTTCCCCGCTGTCTGTGAGCACGCCGCTTCCGCTGTCCCCGCCGCCGCCCGTCGTGTTGGCCCACCACGTCTGCGACCCCCAGGAGACGGAGGGGCCATCGCGGCAGCGGTTCTGATGCTCTTGCCAGGTCACCCAGCCCCACCCGTAGTGGAAGACCCCCTCCGGCGCGTCGGTCGCGATGCCCGTGGGTCCGCCCCACCCGGGCATGCTCGGGTCCACGTCGTCGTGGTGGTCCTCGTCGATCTCGATGAGGGCCGCGTCGAGGTTCCACCCGGGCCAGTGCTCCACGACGGTGCCGAAGGGCTCCCACTGGCCGGCGGCGGCCACGAGCGTGCCCTCCATCACGGAGACGCGTTGCCCGACGTGGTCGGTGCAGTGCGCGGCCGTGGTCAGGTAGAGGCCTCCCGTCTGGTCTTCCACGACGAACGCGGCCGTGCAGTAGTGGCTGCCAGCCTGGATCCACGCGCCGGGACGGATCCCGTCCGGGATGCTGGGCGCGGCGGTCTCCATGTAGGGGACCCAGTACCCGTGGCTGGTGGGAAGCGGGTCTGCCCCGTCCCCGAGAGCAAGCGTCGTGAGATCCTCGTTCGCGCTGGCGGCCTCGGGCGTCGCCTCGCCCATCGGATCGTCCAAGCCGGTGACCGTTGAAACGGCCAGGAATGCGATCAGAACCGCTAAGAACCCATATAGTGCCCCGCGTGGGGCGGCCCTCCCAAGCATGCACCCTGGAACGTTCAAGGGGTTTTTCTCTCTTCCGGACGCGGCGAGGGGTTTCGCCGGGGGCAAGGTGTAAACCGCGCCGAGCGGTTCCCCTCCTGATGCCGACCAAGCACGTGTTCGTCTCCGGCAAGGTGCAGGGCGTCTACTTCCGAGCCACGACGCAGAAGACCGCTCGCGAGCTCGGCGTCGACGGATGGGTCCGGAACCTGCCGGACGGTCGCGTCGAGGCAGCCTTCGAGGGCGACGAGGAGGCCCTGGACGCGATGATCGAGTACTGCCACGAGGGGCCCCAAGCGGCCCGCGTGGAGGACGTCGATGTCGAGGATGCGCCCGGTATGGGTCCGTTCGACGGGTTCGAGGTCGAACCCACGCCCTCCTCCTGACGCCCCCTTCGCCCCCGCGCTTCGTCGAGCCTCGATACCCCGTTTGATGCTCAAAGAACCCATCCAGACCCCTCATAAGGGGATGGCAGAACGTACCATGCGATGCGTGGGAGAACCCTCGCCGCCACCGGCGCGTTGGCCCTGCTCGTGACCGTCGCCGCCCTCGGCATCGCCACGCTTGGAGCCCCCCTCGAGGAGGACCCCTCCACCCCGCAAGCCCCCCAAGCCCACGTCCAGGGCTCCGAGCCCGCGCACGAGCACGAGCACGATCACGCGCACGGGCTCCAAACCGAACACGCGGTCGCCCACCAGCCCCGGCACGAGGAGCCCTTCCCCCATCGCGAGACCGAGGGCGACCTCCCCACGCGAGCCGAGGCCAGCGAGCTGCCCCACCAATACAAGCGCTTCATCGTCCACGGCGACGAAGGCCTCGACGAGATGCGCGCCGAGGACCGCATCAGCGGCCAAGGCACGCCCGAGGACCCCTACGTGATCGACCGGTTCCGCGTCACCGAGCGCCTCGAGATCAAGGACACCACCAAGCCCCTCGTCATCGAGAACAGCTACATCGAAGGCCAGCTCGTGCTCAACTTCCTGGGCTCCGACGTCCACGTGCACCACAACCACATCGAAGACTTGCGCGTCAACGAAAACGTCGAACGCCACGAGCGCGCCACAAGCGGCCTCATCGAACACAACGAGATCCCGTACGTGGGCCAACTGCGGCACTTCTCCGGCACGTTCGCCTACAACGACGTCGGCCCCAAACCCGGCGACGTCATCCAAGAGTACCTCTCCGATGCAGGCCCCGCCATCCTCCCCGACCGCGTCACGTTCCTGCTCGACGGGTACCACCTCGCGCACGTGCACAACAACACGATCGACGGCCACATGGAGGTCAAGCTGCACGGGCACTACCACGCCAGCTGCCAAGCCTGCCTGCCCCACGACCACGCCGACCCAGAAGGCTTCCCCGACGGCAACGAACCCCACGAGACCCTGGACCCGCGAAGCCACCACAGCGACCGACACCACACCATCGACCTCGAGAACAACACGTTCACCGCGGAGCACGCCTCCACCGCGCTGCGCGTCCACGACACCGACCACGCCGCCGACGACCGCACCGCGAACAGCGAACCCAACGCGTACCTCGAAGACCGCCACCACCACAGCCAGTACGTGCGCATCGCGCACAACACGATCCAGGGCGGCTCCACGCTCTTCGACGTCGTCAACGCCGACGACGAACGCCACCACAACATGACCCAAGACGCCACCATCCACCTCAACGCCAACCACGTCATGCTCGAGCAACCCCGCCGCATCCCCGGCATCGTGCCCGCGTACGAGATCCACACCGCCGAGCACGTCACGCTCGACGCTCGCCAGAACGCGTACACGTTCCAAGACCGGGAAGGCCCCCTCCCCGACGGGACCCGCTGGATCGTGGAAGGCGAACCCGCCGAAACGACCGGGTTCCTGCTCGACCGGTTGAACGCCACGCACGCCTCCATCGAAGCCACCAACGGGGACGGCGCCGACTACGGCGTCACGCTCAGCCACGTCCCCGACACCAACCGCATCCAGCTCCTCGACAACGACTTCCAAGCCGACAAGGAGGACCGCCATGAACGCTGACCGACACGCCCTCACCCTGCTCGCGCTCGCCAGCCTGCTCCTCGCCGCGCCTGCAGGCCTCGCGCAGACCCTCGACGAGCAAGCCCAAGCCGCCGCCGGGCACGCTTCCAGCCTGGCCGAGGACGCCAGCGAAGACCCCGACGGCTTCACCGAGAACGCCACGGATCCCGCCTGGCACGCCGAGCACGCCAACTGGACCCACCGCTGGAGCTGCGAGACCGCGACCGCCGCCGACGAAGACGCCGGCGAAGCCCTCTCCAAAGCCACCGGGTGCCCCCAACCCGAGAACGCGCAAGCCGGCAACCAGGAAGAGGAGGACGACGAAGAGCAACGACCCCGCGCGGACGCGGAAGAGGCCGAGCAAGCCGAGACCGCCTTCCTGGACCTGCTCGCCGCGATCGACGAATACCAACAAGACACGCAAGAGGACCCCGAAGAGGCGCCCGAGCACACGCTCACGCTGCTCAACCGGACCCTCACCGTGCTCGAGCGCCTGATCGACCCCCCGCGGATCCTCGCCTCAAGCCTCGCGGACGCCGGCGCGGGGGCCCTCGACGCGGTCCAAGCCGCCCAAGCCCCCCTCCAAGACGCCGGCGAAGCCGCCGCGAGCCTCCCCCTGGCCCTCGCCGACACCCTCGCCGCGGCCGGGAACCACGCAGCCGACGCCACGCACCACGCCGCCTCGGGCCTCGGCGACGCAGCCACGACCGCGATCGACCAAGCCAAAGACACCCTCGACGCGGTCCGGGACGCCGTGCTCCCCTCCGAGGACCCCGCTCACGCGCCCACCGAACAGGCCCCCCAAGGCGTCGATCGAGCCCTCGAGACCGACCCCCTGCTCGAACCGCTCGACCGCATCCAGCACCCCTAACCGCGCGCTCCCCGGGCAACCCTCAACCCTCCCCCCGCCACCCCCAACGGCGATGGTGGACCTCGACCACGTCCAGCCCGGCGACACGGTGCACGCCCAGCTCTCCGTGCAAGAGACCCAAGGCATCAAACCCTACGCCGACGGCCACCTCCTCACGCTGCTGCTCGGCAACGCCACCGGGAAGATCCCCGCCAAGCTCTGGCTCGGCCCCGACGCCGAACGCGCCCGAACCCTCTCCAACCGGTACCAACCCGGCGCCGTGCTGCACATCCACGCGAACGCGACCGAATACCGCGGCCGCGTCGAGCTCTCCCTGCAAGAACCCCCCGCCCTCGTCGACCCCGACACCATCGACGAAGCCGCCTTCATCCCCGGCCCCCGCGAACACCTCGGCGTCCTCCTGCGCCGCACCACCGCCCGCGCCCGACGCATCCACGACCCCTCCCTCAAGGCCCTCGCCCTCGCCGTCTGGACCGACGAAGCCTTCCAAGACGACATCACGCAAGCCCCCGCCACCATGAAGAACCAGCGCGCCCACCGAGGAGGCCTCCTCGAACGAACAGCCGCCCTCCTCACCCTCGCCGACGCCACCCACGACGCCTACCCCCGCCTCGACCCGGACATCCTCGCCACGGCCATCCTCCTGCACCCCCTCGGCGTGCTCGACGAACACCGCGTCACGACCAGCATCCAGATCACGGACCCGGGACGCCTGCTGGGCCCCACGCTCCTCACGGACGCGCGCATCCAGAACCTCTCCCCGGAGAACCCCCCCGACGAAGAACGCCTCCTGCGGGTCCGGCATGCGATGCTCGCCCTGACCGCCTCCCGAGGCTCCAACACGGTCCAACCACGCACCCCGGAAGCCATCGCGCTGGCCCAGATCGACCAGCTCGATGCTCGCCTGGCCCGCACGCTGGAAGCCGCGCAACGCATGGAGGACGAAGGCCTCGCAGACGGATGGGCTCGGGAGGTGCGCCAGTACCTGGACCTTCAAGCGCGAAGACCCCCCAGCCACGACGCCCAGGAACCCGACCCAGACGAGGACACCAACCCCCCTGCCACGTAGCCCCCGCAAGGCACCAAACGGTCCCTACGAGGGCTACGCGTCCCTACAAGGGTGCGTGTTCACCCCGCAGCGTGGAGCCGGGTCGTTCAAGTCAGGGCGCCCCTTATGGGACTCCGTGCCCAAGAGCGCGCCCGAGAAGCTCACGGCCGCGATGTGGCCCAAGCCCCGGGACTCCAGCATCAAGGTCGACCTGGACGTGGACGCCGAACCCATCCAGGCCCTCATCCAAGCGGCGTCGAAAGCGGGCCTGCGCGTGACGCCCACAGCCATCGTGGCCAAAGCTGCCGCCCAAGTCCTCGAAGACTACCCGCGTCTGAACCGGGACGTTCGCGGGTGGCGCCTTCGCGACCGGGAGGCGGTCGACGTGTGGGTGACCATGAGCGACGACGACGGGCGCCTTCTGGGTCGCCGCGTGGAAGGCATGGACGAGCGGGATCTCGTCGACGTCCAGACGGAGATCACCGAGCACGGCGACGCGCACAAGGACGGGACCTCGTTCACGTCCCGGCTTGTGCACGGCATCGTGCGGTGGACGCCGCTTCCGATTCTGCGCGGCGTCGTGCGCTCGCTGGAGTTCATCTTGCACACGCTTCGCGTCCCGATCGGTCTTCTCGGCATCGACCGTGAGGGCTTCGGCGCGGTGCACGTCACGAACGTGGGCCCGTTCGGGATCAGGCACGTCTCGGCGCCGATCCCTCCCATCACGGGCCAGTCGTTCCTCCTGGTCGTCGGGAGGACGCACGAGAAGCCCGTCGTGCGGGACGGGGAGGTCGTGCCGGGAACGGTGCTCCCGTTGACGGCGACGTTGGATCACAGGGTCGTGGTCGGCGTGGAGGCCGGCCGGTGGGCCACGCGCTTCGAGGAGGTCCTGACGGACCCCGCGTGGCTCGTCGAGCAGATGCCCGAGGAGGACCGGGGATCCATCCGGGCCTCCATGGACGCGCTGCTTGAGGGGTCGCGAACCGTGGAGCGCATCCGGTAGGCTTACCCGGTCGCGAGGAACCCGATCGCGTCCTCGTCCAGGGGCACGCGGTTGCGCTTGGGCACGTAACAAGGCAGCTGCGTCCCGAAGGGCCTTGCGCACCCGATCGGCTCCCCCTGGCACGTGACCACGGCGAACCGCTCTGGAACATCGTGGCCCATCCCAAGCTCCACGCTCTGGCCCGAAAGCCACGCTCGCGCCTGCTCGGCGTCCAGCTCGATTACGGCCTCCGCCTGGCCGCCTATCAGCGTGGCGGCCTCGAAGGACAACCGGGCGCCCTGAGGCTCGGGCGTGGCCACGTACAGGCCCGCGCGCTCGGGCATCAACCGCATCGCCTCCTCCCGGCTGGGCCCCGTGTACCCGTACGCGCGGCTGGACGTCTCGAAGCCCCGCATCGCCCCCAAGAGAGGATGCTCGATGCCGTACGCCTCGCGCACCTGCTCAAGGGTCTCGTCCGCGCCCGGAGCCACGTTCGCCTGCCGGGGCTGAGGGTCCCGGCCGTCAGGGAACGGCGCCTCCTCGAGCTTGCGGAACCGGGCCACGAAGAAGCTCTCCGAGCCCGTCTCGTCCGCGAACACCAAGCACGCCTCCTCCACGCCCGAGTGGTACGCCTCCCCTGCCACCCTCGCGCGTCCCTCCTGCCCGATGCCCGGGTCGAAGGGCTCGATCTCCACCGGGAACTCCTCCAAGAACCAGGACGCCACGGCCTCGTTCTCCCGCGGCTCGATCGTGCACGTCGCGTACACGATCACGCCCCCCTCGGGCACCGCGTGGAACGCGCTTTTCAGAAGCGATCGCTGCGTGCCCGCCATCTGGCGGACGTTCTCTCCGCTGAAATGCTTCACGGGCGCCCAGCTCTCGTGGATGGATCCCAACGTGCTGCACGGCGCATCCACAAGCACCTTGTCGAAGCTCACGGGCCACGCAAGACGGCACCCGTCTAGCTGCGTGGCGATCGCGTTGGGGACGCCCGCCTGGTCCAGGTTCGAGATCATGTTGTTCACGCGGCCCGGGTGCAGGTCGTTGGCGACGACGAGGCCGTCCCCCTGCAAGCGTTCCGCGATGTGCGTGGCCTTGCCCCCCGGCGCGGCCGCGATGTCCAGCACGCGGTCCCCCGGCTCGGGGTCCAGCGCCATCACGGGCAACGTGCTGGTGGGGGCCTGCACGAAGACGTGGCCTGCCTGGTGTTCGTACACGTTGCCCAGGCTGACTCCGTCCTCCGTCTCGTGCACCCGGAACGCGGTCGGGCACCAGGGCACGGGCTCCAGCTGGAAGCCCAGCGCCTCGAACCGGGCCCGCATCGTCTCGGGCGTCGCCTTCAAGCGGTTCACGCGGATCGAGCGCTGCGTCTGGACCGACAGGAGCTCGTCCAAGCGCTGGCGAGACCCGAGGATCTCGACGAGGCGGTCCACGAACCCGCGGGGAAGCTCGTCCACGCGTCCCGTCACCGCTGGCTTGCTTAAAGCATCGGGGGGCTACGATGGGGCGCGGTCGACGAGCGCGTCCTCGCCTTCGTCCACGAGCCGTTGAACGGCGTCCGGGTCGACGGGCCGTCCTTGCGCGGCGTCGAGGTTCTGGGCGACGTGCTCGGGCGTGCCCATGCCGACCAGCGCGGTCGTCACGCCGGGGGCCGATCGGGCGAACTGGAGGATCGCTTCGAGGTCGGTGTCGACGCCGAGGGCGTCCTTGACGGGATCGGGCACGTTGCCCAGGAGGCGCCCTTGCAGCATGCTTGCGCTTGCGAGGACGCGAAGCTCGGCGTCGCGTGCGGCCTCGAGCAGGGGCACGCGCTCGCCGTGCCAGGGTTGCGTGGGCGTGCTGAGGGCTTCGGGCATGGCGAGGTTGAACGGGAGCTGGACCCCGCGGAACCCGTGCTCTCCGGTCCCGCCGGCGTCCTCGTGAGCCTTCCTGGCTGCGTCCATGAGGCGCTCGAGGCTCAGGTGGTCGGGCTGGTGGGGCGGCACGCGCAGCCCGTCCCAGGTGGCGACGCCGTATCCGCGCACGCGTCCTTGATCGCGTTGGGTCTCGAGGAACGTGAACGCGTCCGTCAACCGCTGGTAGACCGTGTCCTCGTCGATGCCGGCGGCCAGCTGCGTCTC
The DNA here is from genome assembly GCA_964581775.1 of uncultured Thermoplasmatales archaeon. GTDB lineage: Archaea > Thermoplasmatota > SW-10-69-26 > SW-10-69-26 > SW-10-69-26 > PWVY01. Next base: position 88,115 of record CAZOQA010000002.1, read on the forward strand.
GGGGTTGTGCACCAGGTATAGGTCGATCGTGTCGACGCCGAGGTTCTCGAGGCTTTGATCGAGTTCGTGCTCGAGGAAGGCGGGCGTCATCGCGTGCGACCCGCCGGCCACGTCGTCGACCTCTAGGAGCCCTTCGTCGACGTACACGTCGCGCACGACCTGGCGCACGGACGCGTTCCGGTCGACGTCCCCGTGCAGGAACCCGCCTTTCGTGACCACGAACGCGCCGTCCCGGTTCCCGGCCGCGTCCAGGGCTTGCCCGACGTCGCGCTCGCTGGCTTGGTTGCGGTAGTTCGAGGCGGTGTCGACGACCGTGATGCCTTCGTCGAGCGCCTGCTGGATGGAGGCTTGGTAGGCCTCGCGGTCCTCGGGGCCCGTGTCCCCGAGGTAGGTGCCGATGCCGAGGGTGGACAGCATCAGCCCGTGGCTGTCCCGGTAGAAGGCGTCCCCCAGGGATCCATCGTTGGCCCGCTTGCGCGTGCCTTTGTCCGTGGCGTGACCGCGAGCGGTGCGCATCGTAGGTTCAACCGCGCGGAAGGGGGTAAGCGTTTGCCCTTCCGGAGGCTGGCGGTGGAAGAGAAGCGGGCTGACCAGGCGTGAAGGGGTGTGCGCCGCTTGCCCGGCCAGCCCGGTCCTCATCGGCCAAGCTGGTCGACAGCGGCACGGTGCCCGGTCCAGGATCAAAGACCAGCGGGTGAAGGGGACCGCCCGGATGCTCCAATCGGACGAGGCGTCCCGTGCCTGTGCTCGCCAACGAACACCTTGCACATAAGATTGCCGCGAAACGGTCTCCCAAGCCCGACTGAGGTGCTCACGCTGGCCCCACCGGCCTCGGTTTCATGACGCATCCACTTGCCTTATACCCCGCCAAGGGGGTCCTCGGGTCCACCCCGGTGGGGCCCCTCGACCCTGTACCTTCCCCTTGCCTTCCAGAAAGGGGCCCCTCGGGGCGATCCGCCCGGGATCCATGCTGGGTTCGACCAGGCGGGGGCCTCCCCCCCGAACTCCCTCGCTTCCCCGTGCCTCCGCGAGCCCGGGCGGATCCCCCTTTCCCCGCGCAGGGTTCATCACGCACCCAAGCGTTGGACCGAGGAGGCCATCAGCATCGAGCAGCCCCGCCAGCACCACGCCCGCCAACGCGCGGCCCGGTCGCGCCAGGACCGAACGCGGGACCCGGGAGAGCGCGTGCTGAGGGCTTACCGGTTGTTCTGCCTGTGGCGCAACACCCCGCAGGCAGGCCTCGAGGTCGATTCCATGCGAGAGCTCGACGACGTCACCACGGACCTCACGTCCCGCTTCGAGGCGCACGGCGTCCCCTTCGTCGTGGGCGGCGCGTTCGCCCTGGCCGCGCGCGGCACGCCCCGGTTCACGTACAACCTCGACCTGATGATCCTGGCCCCCCTCCAGCGGGCCCGCGAGGCCCTCGAGGACCCGCGGTACGAGGAGATCGGGCCCGTCACGTACCGGGAGACCACCACGGACCTGTACCTGGACCTGCACCCGGTCGAGGACGCCGCGCAGCGGTGGGCCGCCGACCAGGCCGAGACCGTGGACGTGCTCGGAGAAAGCGTGCCCGTTCTCACGGCCGAGGGCTTGGCGCTGATGCTTCTTCGCGAGGCCTCCCAGGGGGAAAAGGGGGCTCGCCCGCTTCGCCTGCGCGACGTCGAGCTTTTGGCCCGGGAACCAGGCCTCGACTGGGAGACGATCCTGGGCCTGGTCCGACAGATGGGCTACGAGGAGGCCTACAAGGACGTGCACGCGCCCGGGAAGCCGCCGGGTTGACTACTCGCTGGGGAACAACTCCGCGACCTCGTCCTCGTACTGATCCTCGACGATGCGGCGCTTGATCTTGAGCGTCGGCGTCAGCTCGTTGCCGACCTCCCACTGGTCCGGGACCACCTTGTACTTCTTGACCTGCTCGTGACGGGGAAGCGAGGCGTTGGCGCGCTCGACGGCCTCCTCGAACATGGCCTGGACCTCCTTGTCGTTAACGATCTTCCTCAGCGTGGACCGCGGCGGGTCCTCCGGCACGTCGAGCCCCGTCGAGGACGCGATGCCCTCCGGGTCCGGCGTCAAGATCGCGGCCACGTACTTCCTCCCCTCTCCGAGGACCAGCACCTGATCGACCACGTCGGACCGCTTGAGCTGACGCGACACGTTCTCGGGCGCCACGTACTTCCCGTACGCCGTCTTGAAGAGCTCCTTCTTGCGGTCCGTGATCTCCAAGTAGCCGTCCTCGTCGAGCTGACCCACATCGCCCGTTCTGAACCATCCGTCCTCGAGGGCTTTCTCGGTCTTCTCGGGGAGCTCCCAGTACCCCTGCGTCACGTTGGGGCCCTTGGCGAGGATCTCCCCCTCGCCCTCGGGACCGTCCCACCCCTCCTCGTCGATCCGAAGCTGGACCCTCGGGAGGGCTTGCCCCACGGTGCCCAAGCGGAGCTTGCCGGGACGGTTCACGGTCAAGACGGGGCTGGTCTCCGTCAACCCGTACCCCTCGTAGACGCTGACCCCCAGCGACCAGAAGAACCGAGCCACCTCCGGGTCCAGCGCGGCCGCGCCTGACGCGGCCAGACGAAGCTCGTCCAACCCCGCGCGGGCCCGAATCTTCCGAAGAAGGCGCTCCGCGAGGCCGTGCTTGAAGCCCAGCCATCCATCGGGGTCGCCCCCTTCTTCCAACCGGTGCTCGAGGACCTGCTCGCCCACGCCGATGGCTTTGTTGACGAGCGTTGCCTTCAGGCCCGTGGCCTCCTCGAGGGCCGTGCGGAATCGCTGGCCCATCTTCTCCCACAACCGGGGGACCGCGATCATGAGGTTGGGCCGGCACGCCTTGAGGTCCTCCCCGATCGTGTCGATCGAGCGCGCGTACCAGACGTCCATGCCGCTCCCGTACGTGCAAAGGTGCCCCACGGTGCGCTCGAAGCTGTGTGCCAGAGGCAAAAAGGACAGGAACCGCTCGCCCGAGTAGTAGGGCACGCACTCAAGGATGCTGTCCACGTTGGACCTCAGGTTCCCGTGCGTGAGGATCACGCCCTTGGGGGCGCCCGTCGTCCCCGACGTGTAGATCAACGTCGCAAGATCGTCCGGTCCGACGGCTTGCCAGCGGTCCCGGAAGGCCCCGGGGCCCCCTCCCTCGCCCACGAGGGATTGTCCCTCCTCGAAGAGGTTACGTAGGGGGAAGACGGCGTCCACGTTGCCCGCGGCGGCGCCGTGCGCGGAGTTCTGGCCATCGTCCATGCGCACGATGGTCTCCAGCGAGGCCACGTCCTTCGCGGCGGCTTGCACCTTCTCGTAGAGCTCCTTGTCGCCGACGATGGCTACATCGGTCCCGGCATCGTCCATGATGTAGGCCATCTGGTCGGGGGGAAGCTGCGGGTACACGGTCACGGTGACGGCGCCGGCGTGGAGGATGGCGAAGTCCGCGATGGCCCACTCGGGCCGGTTGTGGCCCACGACGGCGACGCGGTCCCCCGCCTCGACGCCGAGGCTTTGAAGGCCCAGGCTGACCTCTTGCACGGCGCGGCCCAGCTGCGCGTACGTGCGCGAGCCCCAGGCCTCCCCGTTCATGAGAGCCTCCTCGCTCGGGTCCTCGTCTTTCACCCAGCGCTGAGCCGCTCGAGGACCGTGCTCCTCGACCGATCGCTGGAACATCGCGCAAAGCGTCCCGGTCTCCTGCACCTCGTTCATAGGGACATGCTAGGAAGAGGCGTACGATGGCTTAAGCGTACGGCCTCGCTCCTGGCGCACCCGAGGCGGACCTCCCTGGGGGGAGGAGGCGCTCCGAACGGTTCAAGACCCCGCCCTTTGTTGCCCGCGGACAGGATGCACGGGCAGCGGGTCGAGGCGTGTTGGCGGTGCGGGCTAGGGTTCCGGACGGCTGTGACGCGCTGCGAGAAGGTATGCCCGAACTGCGGATGGCGTGCCAGCTGTCACGACTGACCGCCCGGGACCGGTTGCTTGATAACGCGATCCCTGCTTGGGGACTCGTGCGGACCGAGCACCGGATCGTGCACGGCGATGCTCGCCGGTTGGCCTCGGTGGAGAAGGAAAGCGTCGAACTCGTCGTCACGTCCCCCCCGTACCCGATGGTGGAGATGTGGGACGAGCTCTTCGCGAGGCTGGAACCCCGCGTCGGCGACGCTTTGCAAGCCGGGGACGCTCAAGCCTCGTTCGAAGCCATGCACCGCGTGCTGGACACGGTCTGGGAGCAGGTCCAGCGCGTGCTCGGGCCGGGCGGGATCGCGTGCATCAACGTGGGGGATGCGGTGCGACGCATGGACGGGACCTTCCGCGCGTTCCCCAACCACGCGCGCATCCTGGACGCGTTCCAGAAGCTGGGCTTCGATCCGCTGCCGGACATCCTGTGGCGCAAGCCCACGAACAGCCCGGCCAAGTTCGTCGGGTCCGGGATGCTGCCCCCCAGCGCGTACGCGACGCTCGAGCACGAGTACCTGCTCGTGTTCCGCAAGGGCTCGACGCGGCGCTCGTTCGAGCCGAACGCGACGCGCCGCTACGAGGCGGCGTTCTTCTGGGAGGAGCGCAACGACTGGTTCTCGGACGTGTGGACGAACGTGCAGGGCACCCTGCAGGCGCTCGACGGGGACGATCAGCTTCGCGAGCGCTCGGCCGCGTACCCGTTCGAGGTCCCGTACCGGTTGATCAACATGTACTCCGTGTACGGGGACACGGTGCTGGACCCGTTCTGGGGGACAGGGACCACGACGCTGGCCGCGATGGTCGCGGCTCGCGACTCCGTGGGCGTCGAGCTCGAGGAGGGCTTCATCGAGCGCTTCCACGAGCAGGTCGAACGCGTCCCGGGGCTCTCTGGCGCGGTGCTCGATGAGCGGTTGGACCGCCACCGCGCGTTCGTCCAGGAGCGACGCGACCAGGGCAAGCCCCCCTCGTACGAGTCCCAGGCCTACGGGTTCCCCGTCATGACGAAGCAAGAGACTCGTCTCAGGTTGTACGGCAGCGACCAGGTCGAGCGCACCGAGGAGGGCTACCGCGTGATCCACCGGCCCGTGTCGACCGAGAAGGCCCTCTCGGCCTCCACGGACGCCTAGTCTTCGAACTGGAACCCCGGCTCGGGCGGTCGCTCGTCGGGGTCCACGCGCCCGGCGGCGTGCTCGATGGCGCTGTGCAGCATCACGCGGGCGCTCGTGACGCGCTCGTCCTCGAGGCGCTGGCGAGAGAGCTCGACGCATGCCCAGGCTTTCTGGGGAAGCGAGTCCTCCTCCACGTTGACCTCCTGGGGGTCCACGCTCCCGGTGGGGTGGGTGCGCATGACGGTGTCAAGGATCGAGCGGCACGCATCGAGCCGCTCGCGCTCCAGCGCGTCCAATGCGTCCTCGAGGTCGCTCACGTCCGGAGGGTCCATCGGGCTGGCCACGGGGGGCCTCCCGTTTGAAGTTGGCCTCGGATCCTACGCGGACTCGACCCAGCCGGCCCCGTCGCGCGTGATCCGCACCTGGTCCTCGTCGGCTTCGATGAGGCCGGCCTCGTCGAGGTACTCGCGCGTGCGGACCTCACGGTCGCCCTCGAACCCCAGCTCTTCTTGCACCTCGCCCAGGTCGACCTGGACCGCCGTGTCGCCGTCCACGAGCTCGTGCAGGGTGCGCACGTACGTGCCGCGCTCCTCCCGGCGCTCGTCGACCTCCTCGCTTTGCCCCTCGTCGAGCCGCGTCTCCTCGACGTGATGGATCGCCGGCAGGCGCAGGCTGAAGGACTCCTTTCCCTCGTCCGCGATCAGGCCCCGGTTGATCAGGTCCCGCCGGACGCTTCGCTTGCGGTCCTCGGAGAGGCCCAAGCGGTCCTCCACGTCGCGGCGCGAGAAGCTCCGTTGGGGGCTCCCGTCGACCTCGTCGTACGCGAACTCAAGGTACTGGAGGGACGCCTGTTGTGCGTTGGCCATTCTGCACGACCCCCAGGCGGGGGGTCCGCGATGAACGTTCCGGCCGCGGCCCCGACCTTGCGCATCTCCGCAGGGTTCAAGGCGAGCGTGCCCGTGGCGGGGGCGAAGATGGGGACTCGTGACGAGGCAACCAGGATCGACCGGATCGTGGCCCTGGACCTGGAGACCACGGGCCTGGACCCGCGCGGGGACCGCATCGTCGAGTTCGCGCTGATCCTGCTCGATCACGACCTGGACGAGATCGACCGCTGGAACGAGCTCGTCCACCCCGGATGCGCCATCCCCGAGCAAGCCACGAACGTGCACGGGATCACGGACGACGACGTCCGCGATGCGCCCCCGTTCAAGGAGGTGGCGCCCGTCGTGCAAACCCTGCTCGACGACGCCGTGCTCATGGCGTACAACCACGAGTTCGACCTCGAGTTCCTGGACGCGGAGCTGAAACGAGCCGGCGGGCCGGGGATCCAACCCCGCTCGCCCACCATCGACCCCATGCTGCACTTCCGAGAGCACCACCCGGACACCTCGAACCGGCTCGAGCACGCCGTGCAACACTACCTCGACGAACCCCTCGACGGAGCCCACCGGGCCCTCCACGACACGGAAGCCATGGTGGAGGTCTTCCGAGCCATGCGACGCGTCCACCCCGCCCTCTCCCAGGATCTGGCCTCCGCCATCGTGGAACCCCGCGACTGGGTGGACGAGGAGAAGAAGCTCTACGCGGACGAGGATGGGACCGTCCGCTTCGGCTTCGGCAAGCACGAGGGCAAGCCGGTGCGCGCGCACGCCTCGTACGCCGAGTGGATGCTGGATGGGGACTTCCCCGAGGAGACGAAAGCTCGCCTGCGCGAGATCCTCGCGCGCTCCACTGCCAAGAGAGCCTAGGGCTGCGATGAACGGGAAGGATCGAGAAGGAAGAGGGGGACGGGGTCGAACCGCGTTGCAAGCTCGCCGTGGCTTGGAGGCTTACACAACAACCCAACAGGGCGTCAAGTTGCTTCGGCGAGACAGGGACCCCGCACCTTCCCCTCGGCCCCCTCAACCCTGTCACGCGTTATCAATCTTGTCGACGTGTCGTGCAACGCTTGCATCCGGGTTACGGGAGGCTCGGTTGGGGCCTTCGACGCTTGTCCGGTCTCGGCATCGGATCCGGACGACGATCAGGATCACCGACCTCGTGGCTCCAAGGAGCGCTGGATCTCCGACGCATCGTGAGCAACACTCCCACCTGTCCGGTCGGCACCCTAAAAGGTCTGGGATACCTCACACGGGGTGGTGGGTCTGTCGACGGGGACGTGCGATTGGGACTGGTTCCAGCGCTGTGCCCGCATGTTGACAGGCCGGGCAACACGTCTGCGGACTGCGGTTTCACGGCCCGATGGTCCCCGAGGCCAGCGGTGCCGGAACGCTTATAGCCGGACGTGGTATCCTCTAACATGGAGGCGAAGGAGTTGAACATCCGCTTGACGGTACTTCTGGGAGCTTTCTTGTTGACCGCCACCTCCGGCACGGCCCTGGCAGGACCGGGGGATCCCTTGAAGGGGATTAACGGGAGCCTTACCGCCTCGGGTGCCGCGGACGGGTCCGGGGACGCCGAGTGTCAGACCCCCCTCGAGGAGGGTGCGGCAGACCCCACGGTGGGCGACATCCATGAGGCTGAGTGCGGAGTCGGTGCCCAAGCAGGACCAGGCGATCCCTTGACGGGGATCAACGGGAGCCTGTCGGTCCACGCGGACAACCATGGCGACTGCCAGGCGGGCAGCTACGGACACTCCGGCGGCGACGGGACTGCGGGTCCGGGCATGGGCACCCAAGCGGGCTGCTCAGTCCAAACAGGGATGGGGGTCGTCTCGTGCGAGGCAGGCGCGCACCTTGTCGTGCTCGACCCGCCAAGCCCCACCGCCGGTTGCGTGGGGCCCGGATAGGTCCAAGGCGATTCACGGGGGCCCGGTCCCACGGGGCCCAGGCAACCACCCCCGCGGCCGCCCCCTGAGCGTTAAACCCCGCACACCGCCTACACCCGCCCCGTGTCCGAGTGGCGCCTTTACCCCACGCTGATCTCCTACTGGGAAAGGCAAGGCTACCACGTCGCCTCCCAGGTCACGGATCCCCGAGGCGCCCGCTTCGAGGTGGACGTGGTCGCGTTCACCCCCCGCCTGGACGACGTGCGCATCACGGAGGTCAAGCTCGAACCCAGCCCCTCCTTCCGCGCCCAATGCCTGGACCGCCTCAGGCTGGCCCCCCGCGTGTACGCCGCCCTCCCCGCTCACCACGCCGACCGCATGATGGACCTGCTCGACCACGCCGACGCCGACACCCTCGGCCTGCTCGCCGTCCACGCAGACCTCGTCGAAGAGACGAAACCCGCCACGCCCGCCCACGAGCACCGCCAGGAAGGCAAAGCCTGCGTGCTTGAGCGAGCCCTCCGCTCCACGCTCGCCTGACCTGCGAACCCGAAGAACCCAACCGCTAAGCGTTGAACGCCCCTTCACCCCGGCCCATGGCGGACGAGACCGAGGCCCAGCTCGACGTGCTCGACGTGCTCGACGACGAGATCGAGATGTTGCTTGCAAGCCTCGACCAGAAACAGGACCCCAGCGCGTACACGCAAGGCCAGATTGCGTACCTCGAAGCCCTCCAAGACCGCCTCACGGACGTCCCCCTGGGCGCCCTCCCGCGCGATCTGCTCGAGGAGACCGCTCACGAGCTAGGGCTCACCTTCCAAGACGGCGCCCCCGAAGACCCCATCCGCGACGACCAAGACGCCGGCATCCTCGCAGCCTGGGCCCTTTGCCTGGGCTTCGTCGAAGGCGCAGCCCGAGGCGCCCAAGCCGCCGCCGACGCCCTCGACGCCTACAACGCAGGCCGCGACGAACGCGGCATCCCCCGCTGACCCGTCCGAACGGACATCGAACAGACCGCCCCGAAGCCTCATCCCCCACCACGCCCTGGCCTCCCCCGTGGCCGTCCGTCGAGCCCTCACCATCGAAGAGCTCCAACAACGAACCCGCCACCACGACCGCGTGATCACGCCGGACGCCCCCCTGGCCCTCGCCCTCAACCGACGCACCCAACAACCCCGCCTCGGGACGCACGCCGCCACGCCCAAAAACCTCGCCACGCAAGGCATCCCCCGCCCCGACAAACGACGCCTCTTCCACACCCTCACCCAAGAAACCCCCCTCTCCTTCAAGGAAGCCGCCACGCGCCTGGACCTGTGCCTCTCCGCCTGGGAACACACCGGCCGCCGCGACGGCATCCTCGACTGGGACCGCTACGACGTGCCCGGCACCCACCACGTCCTCGACACCCTCGCCACAGAAGACAGCACCCACCACGCCCGCGAAGCCTACACCCTCCCCCCCGACCAAGACATCGCCATCGTCGACTACGACGCCCTGACCCCCCTCGACCGCACCATCCTCCCCCCCGACACGAGGACGCGACACGGCGCCCAACAAGCCCCCCACGTCGACCTCATCGAACCCCTCGCACACGAACCCACCCAACTGCCCCCCTTCCGCATCCTCCCCTCCCAAGCCGCCATCACGAGCACCCTCGCCGACACCGTCACCCCAGACAACGCCAACCAGATCGGCATCGTGCTCGACCCCAACGGCCCCCTTCGCCCCCTCGTCGAATCCCTCCTCGATGCCCAAGGCATCCCCTACCAAACCCAGGACACGCTCAACCAGGACCCCCACCTCCGAAGCCTCCTGCGCGCCCTCCGCCTGGGTCTCTCCGAGACGAACCTCACGGGACGCGACGTGCGAGGTCTCCTGGCCACCATCGACAAGAAACCCCACCCCCGCACCGACCACCGTCTCCTGCCCGCCATCACCGACCCCCCCGTCCGGCGCCTTCGACGCCTCTGGAGCGACCTCCAAGGCGCCCCCCTCAAACAAGCCCTCTCCGCGTTCGAGGACCTCGCCAACCGCTCGCTCCCCGAGACCCGCGCCCTCCTCGAAGACCTCGCCCTCCTCGACGACCCCCTCACGCAGGACCTGCTCGACGCCCTCGACTTCTACCTCGACACGTTCACCATCGAGCACGACTACGAACGCGACGGCGTCCTCCTCGCCTCCGCCCTCGAGAACGCGTACGTCGACCGCGCCCTCGTCCTCCACCTCGGCATGGATGCCTCCTGGACCCGACCCATGCCCGGGCACCCCTGGATCGACGACGAACACCACAAACAACGCAACCTCGCCCGCCTCGAACGCCTCCTCCAAGCCGGAACCACGACCGCGTACCTCGTCCAAGACACACGCCAAGGCAAACCCGTCTCCCCCTGCTTCCACCTCCACGAGCTCCTCGACGCCCGCTTCGAGACATTCAAGGACCTCGAAACCCAAGGCCTCGCCACCCGCCACGCCCCTCCCCGACGAGCCCCCCAGGAGGCCTCCTGCCCCTTCCCCCCCGGAGACCAAGAAGACGACCCCGGAGCCCCCGACCCTCCCACGCTTTCCCCCTCCACCCTCGACACGCTCGCGACGTGCCCCCGAGACTGGTACATGGACCAACTCGTCCACACCGTCCCCCGCCCCCACCTCGAACGAGGAACGCTCCTGCACGAGTTCGCCGAAACCTACGCCCGCCACCCCGACAAGATCGACCTCGACGACGACGATCAACTCGCCTCCCTCGTCGACCGCTGCCTGGAAGAGATCCGACCCTACGTCCCAGCAGAACGACACGCCCTTCACCGCACCGAGCTCCGCATCGCGCTGACCACCGTCGCCCGTTGGCTCGACGAGAACCCCCCCACCTCCCCCCCACCAGGAGGCTACGAGGGCCTCCCCGACGACAAACACCGCTCCCCCAACCGCATCGCCCAACACCTCGGTCTCAAGCTCGACGGGGACCGCACCGAGCGATGGTTCGAGAACCCCGATCTCGGGATCCACGGAGTCGTCGACCTCCTCCACGGCCCCGCCCGCATCGTGGACTGGAAGAGCACCAAGAACCCCCCCTCCCTACGGGCCGCCATCCGCGCCGCCTGCCTCGACGACGACGCCGACCCGGACCTGCAACCCACCGCCTACCTCGCCCACCTCCGAAGCCAAACCACGCACGACTCCCTCGCCTGCACCCTCGTCCACGTGCTCGGGAACAGAAACGACACCCTCCGAAGCGGCACGCCCGAGCCCTCCACCTGCACCGTACGATACCACGACCTCCCCTTCCAAGACTACATCGCCACGCCCCACGCCTTCGAAGCCCTCACCCAGAAGAACCACAACCGCCAACGCGTCCTCAACAACCTCGGCGAAGACGCCTGGGCCCGCCTCATCCAAGACGCCCCCCTTCCCCCCTTCGAGGACAAAGACCACGCAAGCGAGCACGAGCTCAAAGACCGCCTCGGAGAGCAAGCCCGCGCCGCCATCGGGGAATCCTACAAGTACATCGAGAAAGGAGCCCGATCCACGCTCCGCGAACTCGTCAACCTACGAAACCAAGCCCTCTACGAGGAAGACCTCGACGCGTTCGAGAACCATGTCCAAACCACCAAACAGAACCTCCACGCCTGGCTTCGAACCCGCTTCCCCGTCGACTGCGACGATCTGACCTCGACCACGCACCCGGACCTGATCCTCCGACGCCTTGGACGCTCGCCCCCGCCCCCGTGAGAAGCATGCCCAGCGATCAAACCGCGACGCGCCAACCCGCACCCGCCATCGCCCCCCTCGACCCCAACGAAGCCCAACAGGACCTCATCACCACGCTCGAGGGCCCCCTTCTGTGCGACGCCGGTGCCGGCACCGGGAAGACGTTCACCATCGCGCACCGCTACCTGCGCATCCTCCAAGACCGAGACCTCGACCCTCAAGACGTCCTCCTGATCACGTTCACCAACAACGCAGCCGAAGAGATGCGAGAGCGCATCCTGCGCTTAGGAGGCGACCAGACCACGCCCACCCAGCTCCACGACGCCCCCATCTCCACGTTCCACGCTCTCGCCAAGCGCCTGCTCGAGCGACACGGCTTCCAAGCCCCCGCCCACCTCGGCCTCGACGCGCGCCTGGCGCCCGGGTTCACCGTGCTCGGCGACGAGGTCCGCGAAACGCAGATCTTCGACCAGTTCCTGCGAACCTTCCAAGACGAGCACCCCGAGCACGACACGATCCTCGCCTCCCTCGTGGACCCCTCCAACCTGCTCACCCTGCTCCACGAGATCGCCGCCAAAGGCATCCTGCCTACCACGACCGGCTGGTACAGAGACTCCAAGTCGATGCTTCTCGGGGACGAGAACGCGTTCTTCGAGGCGTTCGAAACCGCCAACACGCCCCGCAATGGGACCCAAGCGCCCGCCCGCAAGCGGTTCTACGACGCTGCTCGCGGGAAGCTCTTTTTCCCACCCACCCGGGACCGCGACGATGCCACGGACGGCAACCGCATCGACCCCCAAGCCGTCCACGACGCCTGGCAAGCCCCCCGCGAGGACCTTCTCGCGTTCGTGCACGACGTCTACGTCGAGTACCTCGAGCACGCCATCCACCGCAACCAGCTCAACTTCCAGTTCCTCCTCGTGCTCGCGCTCGTGCTCCTCATCGAGGACGACGACCTGCGCGAACGCGAACAGTTCGACTACGTCATGATCGACGAGTTCCAGGACACCAGCGAGATCCAGCTCCAACTTGCCCTCCTCTACGCCGCTGAACCCAACCTCTGCTGCGTCGGCGACTGGAAGCAATCCATCTACAGCTTCCAATATGCAAGCGTCGACAACATCCTCAACTTCGACGACCGCGTCCAACGATACGCCCAGCGCCTCAACGCCGACCGCGACCGCGTCCCCCCAGCCACGAAGCTCACCCCCGCGCAACGCATCCACCTCACCGAGAACTACCGATCCACCCAACCCCTCCTCGACGTCGCCCCTGACGCGCTCGTCTGCCCCGCCACGCAACGCGAAACCCTCGACGAGGACGCCATCCAAGACGCCATCACGAACCTCCAAAGCCGAACGCCCACCGACGAAAGCCGCATCCAAACCCTCCTCTGCGACGACGAACCCACGAACGTCCTAGCCCTCATCCAGACCATCGTCGACAACCCCCGCTACGCCCTCCACGAAACCGCCACCGTCGACGGCGACAAGACCGTCCTCACCCGGCCCCCCACCTACGACGACATCGCCGTGCTCACCCGGACCCGCCGCTTCGCGCTTGAACTCCAAGAACAAGCCACCCTCCATGGCCTCCCCGTCGCGTTCGAAGGAGGCGTCGAGGTCTACAAGACCGACGAAGCCAAACTCCTGCTCGCCTGGCTGCGCCTGCTCGAGGACCACCGCTCCCGCCGCGGCTGGGCCGTGATCCTCGAACATGCCGGGTTTACGCTCCCGCAAGCCCGGCGCATCCTCGACGAACACGCGCACCCCGACCCCATGACCGCGTTCCTGGCCCACCTCCGAGAGCTCCCCACACCCGGAGCCAAAGCACGGGCCATCTTCGAGGCCTACGACCTCTTCAACGGGACCACCGAGACGCTCATCGCGAACCTCCAACGCGCCTACGAAGACACGCGCTGCACGCCCGCTGAGCTCGTTCGCCTGATCGAAGACCACCACGAAGCCGGCACCGTCGAAGACGTCGACGACCACCCCGGCGGGAACGTGACCACCGTGCAGACCATCCACGCCGCCAAAGGCCTCGAGTACCCCATCGTAATCCTCGCCGACGTCAACCAAGGACGCTTCCCCTCCACCGGCGGCGGATACCCCACGCGCCTGCGCTACGACGAGACCCTCGGCCTTCGCCTGACCAAGCGCTTCATCGACGAGACCGGCACACCCCCCTACGTGTACGACGACTGGGCGACAACTCTGCTGAAAAGCGTGCTCGACACCTCCCAATACGACGAAGAACGGCGCCTCCTCTACGTCGCGCTAAGCCGCGCCAAACAACACCTTCTCATCACCGCGCAACAAGGACGATCAAGCCGCTTCTTCGAAGCCCTCCCCCCCGACCCCATCGACTACGACGCCGATCCCTCCCCCACCGAACACGCTCCGAGACACCACGCGCCCCTCACGATCGAGACCCCCGACCAGCGCGTCCCCCAGACGCTGCCCGTCGGGGAGCTTACCCCCGAGCCCCAGATCCCCGAAGGGGGCCGAGGGAAACGCTTCGGGAAACAGATCCACGCCTACGCCGCCCGCGCGGCCCGAGACCAGACCCTCGCGCCCACGAACCAACACCAAACGAACGTCGACCGCATCCTCGAAGACTACCGATCCCGCGGGTTCCAGCTCGACCCCGAGGTCGACGCCCGGCTCCCCCTCGCGCTCGACGAGCACGACATCATCCTAGAAGGGAAGATCGATCTCGTCGCCCGCGGCGACGGACGCATCGAGATCCTCGACTGGAAGACCACGCCGCCCGGAGCCGGGCTCCGCGCGTACCGACGCCAAGTCGGCCTCTACGCGGCCATCGTCGAACGCGCCCACCCCGACAAGACGGTCCAAGGATGGATCGTGTACACAGACGACGGAAGCAGGGAACCCGTCCAGCCCCTCGGCGCCGATGAGCTCGAAGAGGCCATCCGGCAAGCCCTCGACGCCTCTCCACCCCCGTGAAGCCCCAGGGGCTTGCTTATAGGTAGAAGCCCCTAGGCCCGCGGCCACGAAGGCATGACGATCCCCAAGCGCGCCATCAAGATTAGCGGCCACGCCCACCACCGAGCCGTCTCCCGGTTCGGATGGACCAAACCACAAGCCACCCGCTCCATCCGCGAAGCCATCCAGCGCGGCGACTGGTACCCCAGCCCCGAGGACCCCCACGAGTACCTCGTGCTCCACCGCGTCCAAGGAACCCAAACCTGCATCATCTGCGCCATCCAAGACGACACCGTTCACGTTCGCACGCTCTACCCTCTCCGCAACCCCGGCCAACTCCACGCGTACAAGCAACAGGACGGGCCCTTCACGAGCCGCCAGATCCAACGCCACTACCGGGTCGGGGACTGACTACGCGTCGAACACCCGGCCCAAGACGCGATCCTGGACCTTCGCCGGCAACCACGACGCCAGCACCGCCCCCGCCCACGCCCACCACCCGACCGGGACGCGCGCCGGAACCCACCGACCCGTCAACGCGCGAATGATCGCCCCCGCCACCTTCTCCACGGGAATCTCGCCCGCCGCCTCCAAGATCGACTCGTCGATCCGCTCGTACGCGGACCGATGCGGGCTCGCCTCCACGTCCACATACCGATCCAGAAGATCCCCCGCTCGGTCCTGGAATTCCGTCCGCACCGGGCCCGGCTGCACGATGCACACCTCCACGCCCGCCTCCCGCAGCTCGAACCGAAGCGCGTCCGCGACCGCCTCCAACGCCCGCTTGCTCGCGCAGTACGCGCCGTAATAGGGGACCGGCGTGATCGCGGCCTGGCTCGACACGAACACCACTCGCCCCTTGGCGGATCGCAACGCCGGGGAAAGCTGCCGGGTCAGCTCGATGGGGCCCGTCACGTTCACATCGAACTGCTGCTGCCACGCGCCCGGCCCCAGATCCTCGATCGCGCCGGGGATGCCCACGCCCGCGTTGTGCACAAGCCCGTCCAACGTGGACTCGATGCCGACCTCTCGCGCAGCCTCTTGGATGCTCTCGAGGCTTGAGAGGTCCAGCCGCACGGGCGTGCAGCCCCGTGCTTTGAGCTCTTCGAGGTCCCCGTCTCGCCGGGCCGTCGCGTACACGGTCCAGTCCTCCGCCAACAGGCGCGTCACCGTAGCCTCCCCGATTCCGCTTGTGGCCCCCGTGAGCAAGACGCGCCGACCCATCAGCCGGCCGATGCGCGACCAGCGTAAAACCCCTTCCCGGCACGCATGCTATCCCCTGCGCATGTGGGCATGCAAGAACGTCTCGGCCACGCTTGGGACCGAAGACAGGTCCTCGACCACGCGACAAGCAGCCTCCTCCAAGGTAGGATGGCACGGGTCCAGCGCCAACCCGAGGTCGGCCTGTCTGGCCATGCATGCGTCGTTGGCTCCATCGCCCAGGGCGGCCGTCATGGGCGCGTTCACGCGGGAAGCCCATGCCTCGAGCACGGACGCCTTGCAGATCCACTGCCCGCAGGCCCCGTGCACGCGCCCGTCCAGCACCCTCCCTGTCAGCCGACCAGCCTCGCGCTCGAGGGGGACCCCGATGCTGAAATCCAACCCTAGCTCGCGCCGAGCCCGCTCCGTGGCCAGCCCGTAGCTTGCGCTTGCCACGCCCACTTGGAACCCGAGCTGGTGCAGCGCGTCCACGGCGCCTTGCGCCCCTTCCCGGAAGGGGACCTCGTGCACGGCTTGCCTGAACGCATCGAGGGGCACGCCCTCGAACAGGCGGGCGACCTCGAGGGTCTCTCGTTCCCCGGCGGCCAGCTCCCCGCGGTGCTTGTCCCAGATGGCCTCCAGGTCTTCGCGCACGTCGAATCGGTCGGCCAGGTGGAGGACGGTGCGTGACGTCAGAAGCGTCTTGTCCAGATCGAACAGGAAGACGGGCGCGCTCGAGGGGAGGGTGCGGTCGGGGGTCGGGCTCATCGTGGCTTCACGCGGAGCCGTTCTTGGTTCTCTGCCAACCATTGGGCGATCTTCTTGAGGTCCCCGTCTTCGGGCGTGGGCAACGTCATGGGTTCGGGGGGTTCTTGCTCGAGGCCTAGCTCGGCGAGCTCCTCCTGAATGTCGTCTCGGAGCGAGGGTGGGCAGAGCCCGGAGTGGTAGATGCATCCCAGCGAGCTGGCTAGCATGTCGCGGATGTGGTCCCCGTCGCCGGGCTCGTGGAAGTGGGGGTTCCGGGCTTCGATCTGCAGCACGTCGACGCCGGTGCTTGTGATGCCGCGGGAGATCTCCTCGATGCCGCCCCAGCGTTCCAGCATCCAGATCAGCTCCCAGGTTTCTACGGCGTACCCGGCGGCCAGCGGCATCTTGCGGGCGAGGGTCGCGTTGAAGGCGTGTTCGCCTGCGTTCCCGGTGCGGATCACGTTCGTTTCGAACCCGGTGTGCGTAGCCACGAGCTTGTTGAGGAACCCGTTCGTGCGGCGGCTGACGCGTCCGCCTTTGCGGAACACGAGCTCGTCGCGGACCTTGGGTTTGCTGTTCCAGACCTCGCGGACGCACACGTGGTCGCTTTCCACGTGGGCGAACCCGGCGGCGTAGTTGCGGATGTGCTCGAGCACGGCGCCGGGGACGAAGTTGTCGGAGTCCACGAACCCGATGTACTCGCAGCCTTTGGATAGGGCCAGGAGCACGCCCAGCGTCATCGCGCCGCCTTTCCCGTGCCCGACGAACCCGTCTTCGTCGAGCAGCTCGTCGTAGCCTGCGTCTTCGAGCGCTTTGGACAGGCGCGGGTCTTGCTGGTGGAGGACGGTGTATTCGCGTCCGGTTGCGCGGGAGAAGGATTCGATGGCTTCGCGTTCCACGTGGAAGCGGTCGACGGGGCGTCTGCGGGAGTCGGAGATCACGATCACGTCGACGGCTCGGGGGAGGCCCGAGAGGACGCCTTCGAGGAACTTGACGCGTTCGTCGCAGACGGGGATCACGACGGCCATGCGGTCGAGGACGCGTTCGAGGTCTCCCGAGTTGACGTGGATGCGTCCGGGCACGGCCCCGTTGGGGCCTCCGGTGCCGTCGAGTTCGAGCACGCGCCACGTCTTGAAGCGGGCTAGCCCGACCTGCTCGATCTCGGGTCGTGCGTGGTACAGCATCGAGGTTCCGTTGGTCTTGGTCATGGAAGGCTCAACCCTCGTGTCTCCCGTCGGCGGGGCCCTGTCGGGGACGCGGCGTTCGGTCCGGCGGGTCGCGCGGAGCGCGCGAGCCGGGGGTGTCCTGGCGCAGGTGTCGAGGAGGGGAAAAAGAGTCGACCGGGCGTACATGCTCGGAGGGGGCTGTCCTGGGGCGGCAGGGGGGCGTGTCGAGGCGCAGGGCGGGCGCCTTGGGGGCCCTGGTGCATCCTTATCCTCGGCGCGTCGGTTCCTCGGGGGCGACGCCGATGGATCGCTTGACGGTGGCTTCTTCCCAGGGGGGGATCGCGCCGGCTTGGGCGGCGATGTGGTCCAGGCGCCATTGGAGCGGGATGTCCAGGGTCCACTTGGCGTCCTCGTCGGTGTACTTGTGGCCGTAGCGTTGGCTGGAGCCGACGACGCCGAGCTGGGGGTCGTACGCATCGGGGGGCTGGGAGCCCTCCACGAGGCGGGCGGCTTCCTTGAGGACCTCCCGGCTGCCGCTGCCGTGTTGGGCGGCTTCTTTGGGGCGCCAGGCCGTGGACGCGGGCACGCCCCAGGCTTCGGCGAGTTCGCGGTGCAAGCGTTTGCCCATCGCGTCGTCGGTCCCGTTGAGGTAGAACTCGAGCGGGATGCGCTCGGCGGCTTGCACAACTTCGGGGTCCAGGAAGGGGACGCGAAGCTCGAGGCTTTGCGACATGCTGATGCGGTCCTCGCGCTCGAGCGTCTCCTTGAACAGGAGGTCGCGGTCTTCCCGCATGCGGGAGCGCAGCTCCTGGGGCCCGTCCGCTTCGAGCACCTTCGGGTACCAGGGGTACCCGCTGGTGAGCTCGTCGGCGCCTTGCCCGGTCAGGAGCACCCGGTAGCCTTCCTCGCGGGCGGCTTGGCACACGGCGAACAGGGGCAGGGCGGTCTCGATGTGCAATTGGTTGCGCGCCTCCGTGGCCCTCAACAGCTCGGGGAGCCACGTGGCCACCTCGCGGGGCTCGAGCGGGGCCACGCGAAGGTCCAGCCCCATCGCGTCGGCGGTCTCCTTGGCGGCTTCGACGTCCGGCGTCCCGGGGGCGCCCGCGACCCAGCTGGTCGCTTCTTCGCCCAAGCGCTCGGCGCCTGCAGCCACGAGCGCGCTGTCCACGCCGCCGCTGAGCACGACGACGACGTCCTCGACGTTGCGTACGCGTTTCGCGATGGCGGCCTCGACCGCGTCCGCGTACGCGCGGTAGGCGTTCTGGAACGAGTCGATGGTTCCTTCGCGGGGGTCGACGCGGCGCAGGCCCTGGCGGGTGTCGACGCCTTGGGGGGAGAGGACCACGAGGCTGTTCGGGGGCACGCGCTCGGCGGTCAGGCCCGCGCTCCAGAGGGCTTTCTGTTCGCTGGCGAACGCGAACCCGTCGTCGCCGTGCCCGTAGTAGAGCGGTTTGACGCCCAGCGGGTCGCGCGCGAGCACAGCGGTGTCCGGGTCCATGACGGCGATGGCGTACTCGCCGTCGATGTCCCCGAGCGCGCTCTCGACGGCGTCGGGGAGGCTGGACCCGCGCGCGACGTAGCGCTCGATCACGTGCGGGACGACGGAGGCGTCCGAGTCGTGGGCGAGCTTGTGCTCGTCTTCAAGCTCGTCCCGGAGCTCCTTGTGGTTCCAGATCTCGCCGTTGAACGCGGTCACGAACCCTTGGGTGCAGTCGTGCAGGGGCTGGAAGCCTTCCTGGCCGGTGATGGCCAACCGGAGGTGCCCGAGCACCGCCTCTCCATCCAGCCCGTCCGTGGGAAGGTCTTGGGCGTGGTCGCTGTGGCATCGGTCGTGAAGGTCCGCGATCCCGGCTTGGTCTGGGCCCCGGTGCGCGGTGGTTTCCATCATCCCGACGACGAGCTGCGCGTTGTCCTCCGTTCCGAAACGGGCCCCTGCGATCGAACACATGACGTCTCCAGCGGGACGGTTACCTTCCAGCCCCCTATCGCGTTTGCTTGCCCCGAACATCTGTAGGCACGGACAAGTACAGGCGTTCCAAGCGCGGTGCAAGGGTCGACCGTGCCACGCTGTTGTTCGCTTGCTGGATCCGCCCCGTTGGATCGTCCCGTTGGCCGAGGGGCTTGGAGGGGGAAGGGATGGAGCTGATCATCCAGGGCGTCTTCCGGTCGGGGACCACGATCGTGTTCCAGTGCCTTCGGCGTGACCCGAGGGCTCGATCGTTCTACGAGCCCTTGCATCCGCAGTTGCCGGAGATGGTGCAAGCCGCTCGGAAGGGCGCTTCGCGACCGTTGAAGAACGAGCTGTTCCGCGAGTACGTGCCGCTGGAGGACGAGGTGCTCGAGCGGTTCGATCGCTCCTTCGGGTACGACGATGCGGTGCTGGGCGCTGGCGACGAGCATCCGGAGCTGGAGGCGTACCTGCGAGCCCTGGACGAGCCGGCCGAGCGCACGAACCTCCAGTTCAACCGGGCCTTCTGGATGATCCCGTGGCTGGCCCAGGCCTTCCCGGAGGCCAAGCTGTTGCACGTCGTGCGCGACCCGCGCTCCGTGATGTACTCGCAGATGCGAAGGCGCCCCGAGCACGAGTCCGTCGTCTTGGAGGGAGGCCGTCATAACGGGGACCCGGGCGCCGTCTTCGAGGAGGGTGCCGACTACTCGTACTACTACACGGACCGCTACCTGCGGGTCGGGGACAAGGCCCAGCGCTTGGACGACGACCCCGCCGCGCCGCCCTACGTGCGGTGGCTTCGCCTGTGGGAGGCCCAGGTGGGGGCCTGCCACCGTGACGGGCATCAGGCCCTGGGGGACCGCTACATGAGCACCACGTACGAGGCGTTCGCGCGGCACCCAGGGAAGGTCCTCGGGGACCTGTACGACGCGTTGGATCGACCCTGCCCCCCCGAGGTCTCCCGGTTCGCCAAGGAGACCGTTCACCCGCCCCGGCCCAAGCCCTGGGAGAAGGACCCCGCGCTGGCCCGACGGTTCGAGCAAGCCATCGAGCAGGCCGGCATCCAGGACACGATGGACACGTTCCGGTACGAACCCTGACCCTCAAGGCCCCCCCGGGGCCCGTTTCTACGCTCATCTTTAGTTTTTAAGTACCAAAATGGTATCTATCAGCGCTGGAGTGCTGGGTTGCATGCTTGAGAAACGCGCGTTGGAGGACGTTCTCGACCTCGACGGGCCCGTCGCCACCGAACCCGACGACCTCGCCGAGGAGCTGCGCATCACGCGCTTTCCCCACTCCAAGGACGCCACCGAGCGCGAGGAAGCCTTCGCGCAGGAGCTGCTGGAAGCCTTCGGCGAGACCGGGGCCGACGTCGTCGAGTACGAAGACACGCTGACGACGCTCTCCTTCGACGTCGCGTTCAAATGGCTCAAGCGCGCCCTCGTCCGCACCGTGAAAAGCCCCATCGAGAGCCTCACCGGGGACGGCGACGCCTCGTACGAGCAAGCCAAGCGGCCCACGCTCCGCGCCCTCCTCGACGTACGGCTGGGCGATCTGATCAAGCCCGGCCACACGGTCGTCTCCGTGGGCCAAGGCGAGCCCGGGAACCTCGCCGTGGACTACATGGCCGACTTCCAAGACATCACGGTCCTCACCGTCATCGACAAGCCCGAGCACGTCCGCGAGGAGATGCCGTTCACCGACCACTACGAGACCGCGCTCGACCTGTTCGCTCAACACATGACGCACATCGTCGTCGGCGTCGGCGAGGACGACTGGTTCCTGTACAACTTCAACGGGTCCCACCCCTTCTACGGGAAGGACGGAGACCGCACCGAGCAAGTGCTCGCCTCGCTGGTGCCCAAGCTGGCCGCGCCCATCCGCCCCCCTCGCCTGTCCAACTTCGAGGTGCGCGAGGAAGCCTTCGACCCCACCGACGACCTGCACGCACCCATCGTGGACGAGATCGTTCAAAGCGCCAACATGCTCGACGAGAGCGGGCTCTACCCGCCCGGCAAGGACCTCGACGAGCTCGACTGGCACAACGAGTTCTACCGATGGGCCGGCAAGATCCACCTCGACGACCGCGCCGGCATGAGCTACGGGTTCCTGGCCCGCCAGCTCCGCACCGAGCTCCCGCCCGTGTGGACCCCGGACGAGGCCGGGAAGCTGCTCGGAGCCAGCCCCCCCGAGCCGGGTCGAACGAAACGGTACGAGGACCGACTCGTCGCGACGCTGGACACGCCGGATGGCCCCCGCGTGGCCCGCGTGCCCCCCGTGAGCGTGATGACGCTCCGAAGCGGGTGCGACAAGACCAACCCCGACCCCGAGACGGACCTGGTCAAGCTTGGCCTCGAGGACGGGCAGATGGTCATGGAGACCCCCGAGGGCACCCTCGTCGAGGACGGGTACCGCCCCAGCTTCGACACGAAGGTCATCCTCGCCCACGCGGTCGGGAACGCGCTCGTGGCCACCCTGCAACAAGACCTCGACCCGAGCGCCCGGTTCGCCGATCACCTGCAAGAAGAAGGCATGGCGCTGGCGCACTGGCACGGGTACCCGAACCCCGAGCACGTGCCGGACGGCTGGCACGTGCACGGCGCCGACAAGCCCCCCATCTCCTGTGGGACCCCCCACGCGGCCCTGTTCGCCCTGGAAGGCAAGCTCTCAACCTTCCAGCGGGCCCTCCAGCACGACCAACCCTTCGACGGGGACGTCCACATCGAGCCCCAGCACGGCACGAACCTGACCCACCGCACCCTCGAGGAGATCGGCCGATACCTCACCAAAAGCGACGAGGTCGCAGGCCTCGGCAACGAGCACCTGGACGCGTACAAAGAGCAAGCCAGAACCCAGGCGCAAGCGACCCTGTAACCCCGGCGCGCCGACCCGTTCGAAGAACCCCTCGACAAACCCTTTATACCTCCAGGGTCAAACCCGTGACGCTCAGGGAGGTCCATGCAAGAGACCACGCGCGCGCTTGGGATCCTCGCCCTTGCCGTCCTCCTCGTCGCCCCCGTCGCGAACACGGTCCTAGACGAGGCCCTCGCGGCAGCCGACAGGCTCCCCTTCCGCGACGCGGACTGGGACATCCAACCCCCCGATCAGGACCCCCCCGAGGACCCGCCCGAGGGCGAGGGGGACCAAGACGGCGACGCGGACGCGCCCACGCAAGGCGGGGCAAGCTGCCCCCTCCAACGGGACATCGTCGCCCTGTTCAACCACCCCCCCGTCGATGAAGACCCCCTCGACGCGACCGCGGCCCGCAGCGACTCGACGGGCACCCCCGCCCAACGAACCTTCGAGGTCACCAACCGGACCCGCGGGCTCGGCATCGCGTTCGAGGTCGACAACGCCACGGGCACCCTCGAAGCCCTCGTCCACGCCGACGGCCAAGAAGACACCCCCGCGTTCTCCGTGGACAAATCCAACCCCGCCCCCGACTCCCTGAACGTCACCGGCACCGTGACGCCCCCCGAACTCGAACCCGGCCCCTGGATCGCCCAGCTTAGCCACGAATCCCACCACGACGAGCTCGTGTTCTTCGTCGTGGCGTTCTCCTGCCAGGAGGCCGACGCGTGAGCCTGGCCCAACGCCTGGGCCTTCCCCGCCTGCCAGGGTACGTGCCCGCCGCGTTCGTCGCCACCGCGTTCGCCCTGGGCGTGCACGCCGCGCTCGTGCTCGAAGCCCTGCGCGGGTCCGGGTACCCCCCCGACGGGCGCGCCCTCGCCACGTGGTCCACCCTGGCCGTGATCCTCGCAAGCCTCCTGCTGCACGCCCCGTTCGAGCGCGCCGCCTCGCTCGCGCAAAGCGCCCGACGGTCCCTGCAGGACCCCTTCCAGCGCCGAGCCGTCATCCTCGAACCCCATCCCGAAGCGCACGCCCCCCCGACCGTTCGACGACCCGAACACAACGGTCAACCCCCCGCCCAGCGCTTGTCCGCCCGCATCCACTCCCCCCTGGCCGCAGGGCCCGTGGTCGCCCCCGACGAGACGCTTCCCGTCACCGTCGAAGCCGAACCCGAACCCCTCACCGAGGCCCTCTCCATCACGTTCGAGGTGCACGGGCCCGAGGCCTCCCGCACCGTGCACCGCACCATGGAAGGCACCCGCATCGTGGAAGGCTTCCAGTTCAAACACGCAGGCGGGTTCGAGGTGCACGTGCGCCTTGAACACCCCGACGCGGACCCGGTCGAGCAGACGCTCAAGGGCCGCGTGGGCCCGTACCGAGAGGAGACCGCGCGCCTGTTCGAAGCCCTCAAAGAGCGCCTGGCCGAGCCCGGGCTCGACGTAGGACCCCAGTCCACGCCGCGCGAGGTCTGCAACGCGCTGGGCACCATCGACGCCGGCGACCCCGCGAACCTGGCCGACCTCGCCGTCGAGCTCGAGGTCGCCCTCTACGGGGACGCCCCCGTCGAACGAGCCACGTACGAGACCGTGTACACGGCCATCCAAGGCCTCAGCCTGCCATCCCAGGGGGCCCGCTCGTGAAGGACGATGCCCCCCCCGTGGCGCACCTGGGCCTTGCCGCCGTCGCCGGCGTGCTCTTCCTGCTCGGAGGCCAGGCCCGCCTGGGCGACTGGGGCCAGGTGGCCCTTCGACCGCTGGCCGGGTACGTGATCGCCGCCGTGTCCCTGCACGCGGCCTCCCACTACGTCCCCCACGGCGCGTGGGCGCGGGGGGCCGCCTGGACCGTGCTCTTGGCCAGCACCCTGCACCTTTCCCCCCTCTTCCGAGCAGAGGTCCTTGCGCCCGTCGCGGTCGCGGGCGTGATCGATCTCCTGCTGCACCGACGCGCAGGCAAGGCCTCCTGGGGGGCCCCCGCCACGCGCAAGGGCAAGACCGTGGCCGGCGCGGCGACCGTCGCGATGCTGATCCTGCTGGCCTGGCTGATGCTCGTGGCTCGCGACGCGCTCGTGCTCACCCGGCTGGGCCTCGTCGTCGTGACCGCGTGGGCGCTCGTCGCGACGATCGCGCTTCGACCCTCGCTGGGGACGCCCAAGCTGTTGCTTGGCGCCGCGGGCGCCTTCAGCGTCGTGTTCTTCCTCCTCGCAGCCCCCGTGCTCCCCTACGGGCCCCTGCTGGCGTACGTCGCGCTCGTGGCAAGCGTCTCGCTTGCCATCCTCGTCGCGACCCTCCAACGAACGGGGCCCGCACTCGCCAAACACCTTGCACGTCACGAGCAAACCGTGCGAACCTTGCGCGACCCGCACGTGGCCCCGCTTGCCACGCGCCTGGAGCGCTACCTGGAGACCGGACACGGCGCCTCCACGGTCAGCCACCGCGTCGAGGCCCTGCTCGGTCGCGACGAGGGCGGCAGCCTCGTGCCCCGCCTCGTCGAAGCCCACGCGACCGGCGAAGCCACGCGAGAGGACCGCATCACGGTGCTCTCGAGCCTGCTCGGCGAGGACGTCCTGGAGATGGAACCGTGAAAGAACCCGCCCAGCTCAAGGAGGACATCGAGAAGCTCGACGAGGTCACCCGCACCGTGAACGAGTACTTCGTGGGACCGCAAGCCATCGTGGAGCGGCTGCTAGCCGCGGTCCTAGCACGAGGCCACGTGCTCTTCGAGGACTACCCCGGCCTTGGAAAGACCCTGCTCGTGAAGACCCTCTCGAGCACGCTTGAGACGAGCTTCCGCCGCATCCAGTTCACGCCCGACGTGCTCCCCAGCGACATCCTGGGCACCCGCATCTGGGAACCCGAGACGCGAAGCTTCACCCTCGAGAAGGGCCCCATCTTCACGAACATCCTGCTCGCGGACGAGATCAACCGGGCCCCGCCCAAGACGCAAAGCGCGCTCCTGGAAGCCATGGAGGAAAAGCAGACCACGCTGGATGGCGAACGCTTCCCCCTGCCCGACCCGTTCTTCGTGCTGGCCACGCAGAACCCCATCGAGCAGGAAGGCACCTACCCCCTCCCCGAGGCCCAGATGGACCGGTTCCTGTTGCGCATGAGGACCGGCTACCCCGACACGGACGAGGACGAGCGCGAGATCCTGCGCCGCCGCATCGCCTGGGAGGAAGACGACCCCACCGATCGCATCGAGCCCGTGATCACGACCGACGCCTTCACCCGCCTGCAACGCGCCACCGAGGACGTGTACGTGCACGAGGAGCTGCTCGGGTACATCACCACGATCGTTCGAAGCCTCCGCGAGGCCGACCAGGTCGACGTGGGCCCCAGCCCCCGCGGCGCGCTGGCCCTGCTCAAAACCAGCCGCGCCATGGCCCTGATCCACGGGCGCGATTTCGCAACGCCCGACGACGTGAAAGCCATCGCCACCGAAGCGCTCGCCCACCGCACCGTGCTCGAGGTCGAAGAGGTCCTCGAAGGCATCGACCCCGCGACCATCGTGGAAGACGTGATCGACCAAACGCCCGCCCCCACGCCCACGCCACCCCCCACCTGAGGGACCCCCCGTGCGCCACACCCCCCTTTCCCGCACCCTGCTCCTGTTCGCCTACCTGCAAGCCGCCCTCGGGCTCCTCCTCGCAAGCGCCCCCCTGATCATCCTCTCCAGCCTCCTCCTCTTCACCCTCCTCAGCGCCCGCCAAGCCCCCCCCGAGCACGCCAGCGTGGACACCCGCCCCGAGCACGAACGCGCCCAACGCTCCACCCCCATCACCGTACACGCCCGCGCCCGCCTGGACCCCGGCCCCCGGCTGGGCCTGCTCCACCAGCCCCTGCCCGAAACGTTCCTGCTCACCGACGGGTCCAACCTCCTGCTCGCCCACGAAGACACCCTCGAGGAACGCTTCCAGATCGCCGCCCCCCGACGCGGACGCTACAAGCTCGAGGCCCCCACGCTCACCCTCGTGCACCCCCTGCTTTTCGCCCCCAGCACCGAGCACGCCCACGGGACCCCGCACGAGGTCACCATCGAACCCACCTCGCGCCCCCTCACCACGCTCGAAGGCATCCGCGGCCCCGGCACGCCCGAACCCGGCGAAGACCCCGGCTCCAAAGGACCCGCCAGCACCGAGTTCCGAGAGCTGCGCGACTACCAGCAAGGCGACCCCCTCAAACACGTCAACTGGAAAGCCACCGCCAAACGCAGCCCCCAAGAGCTCGACCTCGTCGTCAACGAGTACGAACCCGAAGCCCGCAAGAACATCTGGTTCTTCCTCGACCTCCACGACAGCCTCGAGGTCGGCACCACGCTCGACACCGCCCTCGAAGACGCCATCGAGATGACGCTCGCCCTCGTCCACCACTACGCCACGCGCGGACACCGCGTCGGAGGCACCACCTTCAACGGGCCCGACCCCGACACGTTCTACCCCGACGCCGGCACGCGCCAACACCTCATCATCGCGAGAACGCTCGCCCACGCCGACCCCGGCCCCCGCCACGAGGGACTCCCCGCCGCCGTCGAACGCGTCCAAGGCTTCCTGGCCCGCGAGAGACCCCTCACGTTCGTCCTCACCCGCCCCGAAGTCCACACCGACGCCCTCCACACGGGCCTCCAACGCATCCACCGCTACGTCTCCACCCGCCAACGGACCACGCCCGTCACCGTGCTCGCCCCCCAACCCCCCCACGCAACGCCCAGCGACCGCCTCGCACACGCCCTCCGAGCCCACGAAGCCGACCAAGCCCTCGCGCGACACGCAACGCCCCTCGTCCGCGTGCACCGGCTCACCGACGGCGCCCGCGGCCTCGAACGCGCCCTCGCACAAGGAGCCATGCAACGATGACCCCGACCCGATCGAACCTTCCTCGCCTGGTCCTCGTCGCCACCGCCTCCGGAGCCCTCGCCACCCTCGCCGCCGCCCAAAGCCCCCTCCTCGCCGCCATCCCCCCCCTCCCGACGCCCTGGGTCCCCCTCGATCTTAGATGGTTCGCGCTACCCCTCGCCTTCGCGCTGACCCAAACCGCCCGCCCCCTACTCCCCTGGCCGCTGGACGCCACCGCCGTCACCGGTCTCGCCGTCCTCGCAGCCGTGCTCACCCACGCCCACCAAAGCGCCCTCCTCGCCTTCATCGGAACACCCTGGGCACGCCCCGGCACGCACGTCCAACTGCTCCCCATGCTCGCCTCCCTGGCAAGCATCCTCGCCGGGGTGTTCATCACGCTCGAGACCGCAGGCGCCCGCCTGGCCGCGATCCTTGAACGCCGCGGCTTGAACCCACGAGACCAACAACGAGGCCTCATGGAAAGCCGCCACGTCACCGCCCACACCCTGACCCTGGCCGCGCTCGGATCCGCCACGCTCCTGATCCTCCTACGCCTCGGCGGGCGCGGACTGGCCGGCACCCGCCTTCCCTACGGCGAGATCGCCGCCATCGCCCTCGTGCTCCTCCTCGGCGCAGCCTACCTCGGGCTCCAACGATCCCTGACCCGCGACGACGACGCTTGACACGGCTCGACGTTTGTGCCAGAACCCTCTTATCCGCGACGCGACAGGGAAGGTCCTGGGTGAACCCCATGTCCGCGTTCAAAACCTGGAAGATCCTCCCCGACGCGTCCGGCTGGATCGTGCAAAGCCACGACGGCACCGAGTACGAAAGCCGCCACGGGGACAAAGCCATCGCGATCCGGGAAGCCAAGCTTCTCGCCACCGAGACGCGCCCCAGCCAAGTCGTCATCCACGACGCCGAAGGCTCCGTCACCGCAGCCATCCACTACAACGACCTCGACAACGGCCACGGCCACGACCCCAGCCCCGGCCACGCCTCCTCCGGCGTCGCCTGACCCCCCCCCAGCTCTCCCCTCCGCCCCGCACCCCTACCGGTACGCCTCTTGGAGCAAGGCCACCGTCTCCTCTTGCTCCTCCTCCGGCACCTCGCGTGGGATCTCCATTCACGCCCACCCCACGAACGAACGACGTGGAGCGTTCCCCGGACCGCGCTCGGACCTTCTCGAAGCATCACGAACCATCGACATCCCTTCCCCCCCTCGTCCCCGCCGCCCCACCAAGGCCTTTCCTTCAGGGACCTCGAAACGTGTGACCCACACCCCACTCCCGGTCCGGGGAAGACGCTTCGAGAGATGAGAGAAAGCCCCTATCTATGCGCCAACCCTCGTAGCACGCATGAACCGGGAAGCCGCGCACCCCCCCGCAGACGTCTACGAGACGGCCGGGCACCGCTACCGCGAAGCTGCCCTCTACGTGGCCAGCTTCCAAGCCTACGTGCAACTCCACAAGATGCGCCTCGAAGGCGACCCCCTCGCCGTCGAACTCGGCGAAAGCCGCCTCGACGAAGCCGACCGCAAGCTCCTCCGGTGACCGCCTCGCCCCCCGCCGAAGATCCTGACCCCCCAACCACCACGACGCTGTATCCAACACGGATCCCAAGACCCCTCCCCCCTCCAAAATCCTCCAAGCGACCCGCTACGAAGATTCGAGAACCCTGAAAGAACCGTTTTGAACGCTCCCCCAGGATGGCTCCCCCGGACGACATGCCGGAAAGCACCGCCCACGCGCCCGCCCCAAGGCCCCACACGGGACCCCCTGATCGGGAGTCCGCGAGGTGAACAACACGCATGAACAGAGGACGCGCTCTCATCACCTTGATCGCCGTCCTGACCCTCCTTGCCCCCACCGCCGCCTCCACGCACGCCCTGCTCGAGCAACCCTGGCACACGCAAGAACGCCACGTCGAGTTCGACGGCGAACCCGACCACCGCTTCCAAGCACGCAGCATCCACGACTCCGACGACGGGTTCGACGTGCTCGAAACCGCCTTCAACGTGGACGAGACCGCCTACCACGTAAGCTTCCTCCACACAGACCCCGCCACCCCGGACGACGCATCCCCCCTCACCATGACGCTCGACTTCATCGACCTCGTCCGGTTCCACGACCAACACGACGACGACGCCTTCTCCCCGCCCGCCGACCAGATCCAACACCGAACCCCCCTCGACGACCCTGACGCCTCCACGCTCACCCTCCACGAACGCGACGACGCACACGAAGCCATCTGGACCTACGAAACCCCCCACGCAACCCTCAACGTCACCTTCCACATCGCGCCCACCCAACACACCCACCAAGGCACCCAACACCCCCCCACCCTCACGAACCTCGACATCCGCATCACCGACCACGCCGACGGGACCAACCCCGCCCTCCACACCCGCCTGACCACGAACACGACCCTCCAACCCGACGCGAACAACCACGCCGCCGAAGCCCCGCTCCCCCACGACGACCACGGCTTCAAAGGCCTCTACGCCTGGGAACCCAACCTCACAGGCACCAACCACCAAGCCACGCCCCTCGTCGTCGAGCTCCCCCCCGACGACGACCCCCACCGATCCCACGCCAACATCCTCTTCGCCTACCCCCCCGGCCAAACCCTGCACCACACCGCCCAAATCGGGGTCGCCCACGACGCCACCCTCCAAGAACGCGTGCTCACCCTCATCGGAGACTGGTCCCTGTTCAGCCTCGGCATCTTCGGCAGCCTCCTCGTCCTCGGAGCCACGCTCTACCACCGCATCGACCACCCCCTGGCTGACCCACCATGACCGCGATCATCGAGAACCTCACAACCGCCGCCCTGCTCGTGTTCGCCCTCGCCCTCACCATCATCGCCGCGCGAGCCTGGCGCCACAGCCGCACCCGCAACGTCGCCTTCATCAGCCTAGGCTTCGCCCTGTTCCTCAGCAAAGGCCTCCTCCTCGCCGTCGGCCTGTTCACCGTAAGCCCCTGGAACCAGCTCCTCATCCCCAGCGTCGTCCTCGACCTGCTCATCCTCGCCGTCTTCTACGGCGCCGTCATCGCCTAACCCCCCCCCCCAGGCGGGACAGATCAGGGCTGAACGTCCAGCCACGCAGCCTTCGACGGGAACACGCCCTCCCCCGCGTCCTCGTTCACGAAGAGCATGTACGCTCCAGGCACCAACGACGCCTGCTCCGGGCTCGGGATCTCGACCTCCACCACGCTGGCACCCTGACCCTGATCGACGACGCTCGCGGACACCGTGATCCCCATCTGGTCCGCGGTGAACTGGTGCGTGGCCGACCCAGGCTTCATCAGGACCACGCTGTCCAACCCCTCATCCAGGTTCTCCACGGGGACCTCGATCGTGTCCCCGAACGAGGCGGTCAGGTCCACGCTTGCGTCCTCGGCCGGCGCGTGAGCCGGGTTCCGGGGTCCCAGCTCGGAGACCAGGATCCTGGGACGGTCCTCGTCTTCGTGGTGCAGGTAGGCGGGCTCGTAGATCTCGAACGTCGTGTCTACGTGCTGGGGGTTCATGTGCGTGCGTTGCGCGTCGTGGAAGGCGGGCAGGGGGACGTGGCCGCCGAGGAGCACGCGCCCGTCGTCGAGGAGGACGGCGGAGCTGTGGTAGGCGCGCACGTCCTCCATGCCGGGCAGGCGTTCCCATTCTCCGTCCGTGCCGGTCTCGTCGGGCACGAAGCGTTCCAGGTTGAGGGGCCCCATCGTGGGCGCGCTGAAGGCCATCACGTTGTCGAAGACGCTGCCGCCGGCCGCGATCACGCTTCCATCGGGCAGGAGCACGCCGTTGGCGGTCCAGCGGGGGAGATCCATGCTGTCGGTGGGGTGGCTGGTGACGGTGTCTTGGCTTGCGTCGATGATCTCGGCGGTGTCGGTGGCGAGTGTGGATTGGTGCAGCGTGCCGCCGAAGGAGAGGTACCGGGGTTCGGGGTTTTCTGCGTCCACCATGAGGGGCACGCTGGCGCCGAGGTTGCGCAGGTTGAAGGGGCTGGTTTCGTGCAGGGTCCAGTGGCCTTCGTCGAGGTCGAGGGTTTGCATGTGCCCGAAGAGGGGTTGGTTGGGGTGGTGCCCGAAGGGGGCCCAGACGTCCCCGTTGGCGGCGTAGAGGACGTCGCCTTGGTGGGGACCCCCGGGGAGCACGTGCAGGCGGGGGTACATGGGCAGGTTGGGGAGGCCTTGGTGGGTTTCGTCGATGAAGGCCAGTCCCGTGTTGGGCGTCTGGGGGAGCGTGTTCTGGGGGACGGTGGCGCCGTCGGCGATCTCGAGGCCGATGTCGTCGTGGACGGTCCAGGTTTCTGTGGTGGGGTCGAAGGTCTCGAGGAGCGTGTTGTACGTGTTGGGGAAGAAGAGGGTTTGGACGCCGCTGGCGACGAGCGCGTCCCCGCTTGGCAGTTGCAGCGCGCTGGGGTACCAGCGGGGTTGGGCCATGTCGTCGGTTTGGTGCCAGCTGCCGCCTTGGTCGCCGGGGGCGGCGTCCTCGTGCGCGGGGTCGTAGAGGAGGGTCTGTTCGCCGCCTTTCAGGGGCGTGTAGAGGTTGTTGGGGGGGTCTTCGTCGAGCGTGTGCCAGTGCGTGGCGCCGGGGGCGAGCGCGTTCCCGTTGCTCATCAGCGTGATGCCGCTGCAGAAGATGTCGGCGGGGCCGCCGTGGCTGGGTGTGGGCGTGCGCACGTCGTACTGGACGTGGTCTTCGGTGACGGTGTCGAGGCTCATGACGCGGCTTTCGGCGGGTTTGGGGTGGGCTTGCGAGATGAAGTGCAGGTCCGTGGGCCCGTCTCGGGTCTGGTCGGCTTCGGCTCCGCTGTAGTAGAGCAGGTCCCCTCCGGGGAGCACGGCGAGGCTGACGGCGGCGACCTCCCCTTCGATGGGGTCGAGGATCTGGCCGATGTCCTCGGGGCCTCCTTGCGTGGGCAACAGGATGCCGCGCTCTTGGTACTCGTTGTCTTGGACCTGGGGCAGCTCGGTCTCGGGGGTGCCTGCGTGGGCCGCGGCCGAGGATACGAGCGCGGGGGCCACGAGCAGGCAGGCCGTGATCAGGATGATGCTTCGCCTCAACAGCCTCGCCTCGCCGTGGGAAAGCGTCGCATCTTCTTATAACCATGTCGGCGCAACCGTGGTCTGATGTACCCGGGCAACGATGCGGGGGCGTGCTCGTTGCAGGGACCACGGCCTGGGATACGATCCTGCGCGTGGACGACCTTCCGGGCCCGGACACGGCGCGTCGAGCCAGCACGATCGTGGACGTGCCGGGCGGGTGCGCCGCGAACACGGCGGTCGCGCTGGCCCGCTTTGGCCACGAGCCGGTGCTCTTGTCCGCGGTCGGAGGGGACTTCGACGAGGTGGGGCTGCGTGAGCATCTGGCCTCGGCGGGGGTCGAGCTGGGGCACGTGCACCACGAGCCCGACGCGGTCACGGCGCGGGCCGTGTTGACGACGGACGACCGGGGCCGGCAGACCATCGCGTACCAGGAGGGCGCGACGCCGTCGATGACGAGCTTGGAGCCGGTGGGGGCGAGCATCGGGCACTTCGCTCCGGGCGAGATCACGGCGTACCCGGACCTGATGGCCGCGTGCGAGGCCGTCACGTACGATCCGGGCCAGGAGACCTTCTACCGCGCCATCGACGAGGTGCTCGCGCCGGTCCCGCTCACGGACGTTTTGCTCGTGAACGAGCACGAGGCCGAGCGCATCGCGGAGGCGTACGGCGGCGTCGAGCCCCTTCTGGAGGACGTGGGGGCGATCCTGGTCAGCGACGAGAAGGGCCAGCGGTTGCTCACCGAGGACCGGAGCTTGCGCTTGGATGCGGTCCCTGCGGACCCGGTGGATCTCACGGGCGCGGGGGACGCGTTCGATGCGGGGTTCGTGCACGGGTTGCACGAGGGGTGGCCGCTCGAGGATGCGGCCTGCTTTGGCAGCGTCGTGGCCGCGTTCGCGATCGAGGCGCTGGGCGCCCAGGAGGGCTTGCCCACGCTGGACGAGGCGATCGCGCGCTTCGAGCAGGCCTACGGCGAGCAACCGGGGTGACGCGTGCAAGCGTCGGCTGCGAAAGTACAAAGCCCCGTGCACGCGTGAGGCCCGCATGGAGAAGGTCCTGTTCGAAAGCGAGGAGCGGGCCACGCGCGACCGCGTGGCGTCGTTCCTTCGCGAGCTTGCCGACAAGATCGAGGCGAACCAGCTCGTGCTCAAGACCGACCGGGACGAGGTGCCCGTGGACGTGCCGAGCTCGGTCACGTTGGAGGTCAAGCTGGAGGAGGAGATCGAGGACGGGGACACGGAGCACAGCTTGGAGGTCGAGCTCGAGTGGGGCCCCGGCGGCGAGGAGGGCCGGGGCGCGATCGAGCTGGGATGAGGCGCTCGGCCGCTCTGGGGGACACCTTTATCAGGGAAACGGCCTCACACGGGCACGAGGAGCCGCCCGGTCGACAGCGGTGAGGGCTTCCTCCACGCGCAAGCGGGGCTTTCCTCGAGAGGGATACACGTGTCCGATCAGCCATCGTCGAGCCAACGCGCGCGGTACGAGTTCAAACGCGCCCTGGAGGAGCTCGAGGACGCCCGCGGGCGCGGCACCGAGCTTGTCAGCTTGTACATCAAGCCCGACAAGAACCTCGACGACGTGCGCGAGCAGATCGCGACCGAGATCGGGGAAGCCCAGAACATCAAATCCAAGAAGACCCGCAAGAACGTGACCAGCGCGCTTGAAACCATCGAGCAAAGCCTCAAATCGTACCGCCACACGCCCGAGAACGGGCTGGTCCTGCTCGTGGGCGAGGTCTCCGCGCAAGGCGACAGCACGGAGATGGTCAAGCACGTGATCGAGCCCCCCGAGCCGGTGCCCGTGAACCTGTACCGGTGCGACAACACGTTCCACCTGGAACCTTTGCGTGGCATGCTGGGCACGAAGGAGGCCTACGGGCTGATCGTGGTGGACCGCTCCGAGGCCACCATCGGTCTGCTCGAGGGCGAGCGCATCAAGGTGCTTCGCAACCACCAGTCCATGGTGCCCAGCAAGCACACCAAGGGCGGTCAATCCCAGCAACGGTTCGAACGCTTGATCGAGGAGGCCGCGCAAGGCTTCTTCAAGAAGGTCGGCGAGTCCGCCACGGAGCTCTTCCAGCGCGTCGACGACCTGCAAGGCATCCTCGTGGGCGGGCCCGGCCACACGAAAGAGAAGTGGCTCAAGGGCGATTTCTTGCACCACGAGCTGCGCAACAAGGTCCTCGACACGTTCGACACCGGGTACACCGACGAGCACGGGCTCGACGAGCTCGTGGAGAACGCGCACGCCTTCCTCGAGCAACGCGGCCTGACCCGCGAGAAGGACCTGATGAACGCGTTCCTCAGCGAGGTCCGCCAGGAAGAAGGCAAGTTCTCCTACGGGGAAGAACAGGTCCGCGAGCGCTTGAAGATGGGCGCCGTGGACACGCTTCTTCTCAGCGAGGAGCTTCGCCGATGGCGCCTGAACCTGGCCTGCTCGAGCTGCGAGAACGCCTGGAAGGACACCACCACGGACCTCGAGAAAACCAAGACCACCCCCCCCTCGTGCCCCGCGTGCGGGGACGACGACGTGAACATCGCGGAGACCACGGACGTCGTCGCGGAGCTCACCGAGATGGCCGACCAACGAGGCACCGACGTCGAGCTGATCAGCATGCAAAGCGAGGAGGGCCAGATGCTCATGAACGCGTTCGGCGGGACCGCCGCGATTCTCCGGTTCCGCATCCGCTGACGAGGCCCCTCCCGTGATCGCCATCGACCTGGCACGGCTCGTCGTCGCCATCACCGTGCTCGCGTTCGCCGCCGTGTGCGATCTCCGGTGGCGACGCGCACCCGACGCGTGCTGGCTGATCGTGGCCGGCGCCGGCGTCCTCTTGCTCGCGGCCGAGTGGCTTGCCACGCCCGCGTTCTTCGCCCTCTACCGACCCGCGCTGTTGACCGCGCTCATGGTGCTTGGCCTGGCCGTGGTCGGGTACCTGACGGGGTTGATCGCGGGTGGCGCGGACGCGAAAGCCCTGGCCAGTTTGGCCCTGCTCGCACCCGTGCCCCTGGCGCCTTCCTGGCAGATCCCCCTGGCCTCGCCCTTCCCGTTGGCCCTGACCGCGCTCACGAACGCCCTGTTGCTCGCCCTCGTGGTGCCCGGGGTCCTGCTCGTCGTGAACCTGGCCCGCGGGGACATCGACGGCGCGCGCACGTTCCTGGCCTTCCGCACCCGCCTGGAGGGCCTCCGGCGGCGCGTCGTGTGGCCGCTGGAGTACGTGGACGAGGACGGTGAGCACGTGGTCGCCTCCTCGCCCCGGCTCCTCCCGCGGGACGCGTTCGACCCGGACGCGCTGGCCCGGTTGGGCCGCGAGCGCGTGTGGGTGACGCCCAAGGTGCCCTTCCTTGTCCCGTTGTGGGCGGGCCTGATCGTCGCGATCCTCCTGGGGGACCCGTTGGCGTGGTCCTTGAGGAGCCTGATGGGCTAACCCGCCGCGGCCTCGCCCTCGTCTTCGCCTTCGTCCTCCTCCGGGGGGGAGGGGCTGGGGCCTTCCTGGGCGCCCTCGTCCACGCGCGTGAGCGTCTTCACGGTCGTCGAGGGGCCGCCCTCCGGTTTCACGGCCAGCTTGGCTACGCACAGGTCCCCGGGCTTGGCCTCGGGGGGCGCGCGCACCATCAGGTACACGGTGCGGGTCTCCTTGCCGCCCAGCTCCAGGTCCGGCAGCGTCGTCAACGCGCTCCAGCCCTCCTGCACGTCCACGACCTCCAAGCGCACGGGGGCGGGGTCGCTGGATTTGTTCTTCAGCGTGACGGGGAAGCTGGTGCCTCGACCCGCGACGACGTCCTTCTCGCTCTCCTCGACCGTCGCATCGATGCGGGGCCCCCGGCGCTGGTAGGCCACGGGCACGCCCACGACGGCTCCGGCCACGATGACACCGAACACGATCCACGGCCAGGGAAGGCCCCCGTCCTCGGGCGCCTGGATGGGAGCGTGCGTGAACGTGAGCGTCTGGTCATCGTTGGTGGACCCGTCCACGGTGGCTACGCCCAGGGGGCTCTGGCACTCGACGTTCTCCAGGCTCGCCGTGAACGAGGCGTCCCGTTCGTCCTCGCCCTCGTAGGTGACATCGATGCTGAACTCCTGCTCCTCGCCGCCTCCCAGGGAGATGCTGGGCATGCTGGTCGGCCACGACCACCCGGGCGGGGGCTCGGAGATGAACACGCTAGCCTCCGCGTCGAGCGTCCCGGTGTTCTGCGCGAGGAACGTGAAGGCGCGGTCTTCACCCTGCTCGAACCCATCCGTGTCCGGGTTGGCATCCCCGCTTAGAAGCTCCACGTGGCACTGGTCCTCGAGCTGAGCCACGGCGCTGCTCGAGAACCCGATCGCGGCCACCGCGAGGATCATGATCCAGACCCCGGAGGTTCGCATGCGACCCCACGACCTGGGGTCGCGCGCTTAAGCCCTTCGCAACTGCACCACCACGCCCCTCGCACTGGAACTTTCACGCCTCCCCCATGGAGGTGGTATCCCCACGGAGCACGAACCAGGGCCCGATGAGCCAGCCCGACGCCAGCTTCCCGCTGGCCCACGCCGAGCCCCGCGACTACCAGACCCGCATCGCTCGCGCCTGCCAAGGACGCAACAGCCTCGTCATCCTCCCCACCGGCCTCGGCAAGACGATCGTGGCCGCGCTCCTCGCAGCCCACCACCTCGACCACGACGAGCGCGTGCTCGTGGTCGCCCCCACGCAAGCCCTCGTCCAACAGCACGCCGACGTCTACCAAGACCAACTCCCCCACGCGGACGTGGCCACGCTCACCGGGAACACGCCCCCCCAAGAACGCACCGACGCCTGGACACGCGGCGACATCCTCGTCGCCACGCCCCAAACCGCCCGCAACGATCTCACCCAAGGCACCCTGGACCCTCGCGACTGGGGCCTGCTCATCGTCGACGAAGCCCACCGCGCCACCGGGAAACACGCCTCCACGGAGGTCGCAGCCGCCTTCCGCAAGCACGGGACCCCCCTCCTGGGCACCACCGCCTCCCCCGCCGAGGACCCCGACGCGATGCAAACCGTGATCGACAACCTCGCCATCCACCACATCGAAGCCCGAACCGAACGCGACCCCGACGTGGCCCCCTACGTCGACCCCGTCACCATCGACTGGATCCGCATCAACCTCCCCGAAACGCTCCAAGAAGCCTCCTCCGAGCTGCGCACCCTCGCAGAATCCTACGTGGACGAGCTCCGCTCCATGGACCTCTACCGATCCCGCTTCGTCAAACGAGGCGACCTCCTCACCCTGCGCAAGCGCCTCCAGAACGAACAGGCCCCCGACGACGCGCGCACGCACGTGACCGCCGCCCTGCGCGCGCTGCACGCGATCGAGCTCGTCGAGACCCAGAGCACGACCGCCGCCCGCGCCTACCTTGACACGCTGGCCTCCTCGCGCTTGGCCGAGCATCCCTCCTTCCAGCACGCCAAGCGCCGGCTGGAAAGCTACCTCGGCGAGCACCCCAAGATGCGCCGGTGCGCCCGCAGCCTCGAGGAGGAACTGCGCCAGGACGAGGACGCCAGGGGCCTCGTCTTCGTGAAGACCCGGGAGACCGGTCGAGCGCTCCTGGAGACGCTCGAGGACGAGACCAGACTGCGATGCCAGGTGTTCTTCGGCAGATCCGGCGAGGACGGTCTGACCCCGGACCAGCAGCGCGAACGGCTCGACGCGCTCCGGGACGGGGACGTCGACGTGCTCGTGGCCACCAGCGTCGGCGAGGAAGGCCTGGATGTCCCCTCCGTGGACCTCGTCGTGTTCTACGAGCCCGTGGCAAGCGCCGTACGAGCCGTGCAACGCAAAGGCCGCACCGGCCGAGACGGGCCCGGGCACGTGCTGGTTCTCGTCACGCGGGGCACCCGCGACGAGGCAGCGTACTGGTCCGCGGCCAAGCGGGAGCGGCGCATGCGACGCTTGGTCCGCCAGCTCCAAAGCACCTCCAAGAAGGCCCCCGAGCCCTCGGTCCGCTCGAACCCGTCCGCGTACGAAGAGGCCACGTGCTCGGACTCCGATCCCACCGTGCTCGTGGACCACAAACATGCCAACGGTCCCCTGGCGCGCCGCCTTCGACGCGAAGGCATCTCCATCGAACCCGCCCGCGTTCCCCACGGGGACGCCGTGCTCTCCTCGCGCACCGTCGTGCACCACACGACCGTGCCCGAGGCGGAAAAAGCCCTCCAGGACGAGACGCTTCCCCGCCAGATCCGGATCCTCAAACGAGGGTTCCCCTCCCCGGTCCTCATCCTCGAGGGCGATCCCTTTGCAGATGCCGCCCAGTCGGGCCTTCTGGGCGAGTTGACGGAGCTTGCCTCCCGGTGGGGGGTCCCCATGATCCAGGCGCACGATCCCCGCCAGACCGCGAGCCTGATCGCGCAGCTGGCTCGACGCGAGAACCAGCAGGCCGGGGCCCCCACGAGCCGGGACGGGACCGGCGGACGCTCGCTGGCTCACAACCAGCGGTTCCTCCTGCAAGCGCTCCCCAACGTCTCCCAGCGCCTGAGCGACCGCTTGCTGGAAGCGTTCGGGACGCCCGGCAACGTGCTCGGGGCCAGCGAGGACGAGCTCGCAAGCGTGCCCGGGATCGGCCCGAACACAGCAACGGCCATACGCAGGGTGCTGCATGCCGACCCCGAGACGCCGTGGCGGAACGGAACCTCGACGTCCACCCCAGCCCCGGGGACCACAACGCGCTCTGGTACTGGGCCCAAGAGGTCGGCTTCCTCAAGGTCGCGCGCAACTACACCCTGATGGCCCTGGCCCGCGTATCCCCCTCCCTGCGGTTCAAGAACTGGCTGTACCGCCGCATGGGCATCACGGTCGGGAACCACGCCAGCATCGGGCTCGAGGCCACGATGGACATCTTCTTCCCCGAGCTGATCACGATCGGATCGGACGCGATCGTAGGCTACGACTCCACGGTGCTGTGCCACGAGTTCCTCGCGGACGAGTACCGCACGGGCCCCGTCGAGATCGGGAAGCGCGCCAGCATCGGGGCCAACGTGACCATCCTGCCCGGCGTGACCATCGGCGAGGAGGCCACCGTGTCCGCGCACAGCCTCGTGAACCGCGATGTGCCCCCGGGCGCCTTCTACGGAGGCGTCCCCGCGCGCGATCTTGAGGAGCAGACCCGGCCCCGGGCCGAGGCCTAGGGCCTTCCGGCTTGGCCCCTTGTCCGCCCAGCACGAGGGGAAACCATTTTGTAATAGTTTCGGCTACGAGGGCATCAACGTAGCTCCCGGACGTCTCGCCCGCGCGGACGCCGAGGTGGTGATGATGGATTCTCAAGAGGAAAAGCTCCGACAGGTCACGGTCGTCATCGACCAGCTGATCGAGGACAACTCGGTGCCCCGCAACATCCGACGAGGGGCCGAGGACGCCAAGGAACGGTTGCTCAACCAAGAAGAAGCGCTCGACGTGCGCGTCGCAAGCGCCGTGAGCACCTTGGACGACCTCGCCAACGACCCGAACATCCCGTTGCATGGGCGCACCGTCATCTGGAACATCATCTCCGGGCTCGAATCCATCTCGGCCAAGTGACGACCCCCTGCCGGGGCCCAAATGCCCCCGCGCCTGCTCCCTCTCAACCAGCCACACGGCTAGCTCGGACCTGGTCCGAGCCCTGGGACGGCGTCCCACCTTTCGAAGCGTCGGTTTTTTACCGAATTAGTGGATTGGCCCCGCAGGTGATGTCGTTGATCATCAACAAGAGCCGAGTCAAAGACGCTGCGGGCGATTTCCGGGTGAGCTCCGACTTCTACGACGCCATCGACGAGGTCGTTGCCAACGAGATCAAGGAAGCCAAACGGCGCGCCGACGAGAACGGCCGCTCCACCCTGATGCCCTACGACCTCTGAAGGGCTCTCCCGCGCCGTAGCGCGACGCTCCCGTCGCGCCTTCCCCCCGCTTTCCTCTTTTTCTCCCCCTTCCACTGCCGTGGGCAAGGAACGTTCCAGACCCTGGGCAACGATCGTTCCTGAACCCTTGACCCCCCCACCCCACGAGGCTCAACCATGAGCCCCGCCGGAAGCCCCGCAGGGACCCTCCTCCTGGCCACGCTCGTCGCCAGCCTGGGCATCAGCGCGTACGCCCTCGACGCGGCCGCGCACCTCGACTCCGCGCTCGACGACGCGGTCGACGACGCCCTGCGCGATCTGTCCGTCGACTGGGTGACCCTCTACGACGCGCACGGCACCGTCACCGACGACGCCGTGGACACCGTCGTGCTCACCCTGCGCCTAAGCGGGCCCCTCGACCAGCTCGACCTCGACGATCTGGACGCCCGGCAAGGACAAACCCCCCTGACCCTCACGCTCCAGGACGCGGTCCAGGACGCGGACGGGTCCCTCGAGGACGGGACCCTCACCGACGGCGACCTCGCCCGGGTCAGCATCCCTCTCGAGGATCCCCTCCCCGCGAAGAGCACCGCTCAGATCGAGCTTCACCACGACGCGGGACGCCCCATGATCGTGGAGATCACCACGCCCCTTTCGCTCGAGGACGGACGCGAGCGCTTGGAGCACCGCACCTACTGGTGACTCAGTCCCGGATCCCCTCGCGCTCGATCTGGAACACCGCTTCCCCCTCCGGCAGGTTCGGCGCGTCGATCAACCGCGCGATGCGCTTGCCGCCCCGGCTTTTGCGCAGGTAGATCCGGTACGTGGCCGTGTGGCCCACGATGTGCCCCCCGATCGGGCGCGTGGGGTCCCCGAAGTACGCATCCGGCTTGGCCTGCACCTGGTTCGTGACGGCCACCACCGCGTTGTGCACGTCCCCGAAGCGCAGGATGTCGTGCATGAACTTGTTCAGCTTCTGCTGCCGCTCGGCCAGCGCACCCCGGCCGATGTACTCGGCCCGGAAGTGCGAGGTCAGGCTGTCCACGATCAGGCACCGCACGTCGTTCTCCTTGGCCAAGTCCAGCGCCTTGTCCGCCAAGAGCATCTGGTGGTGGCTGTTGAACGCGCGCGCGACGTGGATCTTCTCCAGCACCTCCTCCGGGTCCAACCCGAACCCCTCGGCCATCTGGCCCACGCGCTCGGGCCGGAACGTGTTCTCCGTGTCGATCATCATGACCTCGCCCCCCAAGCCTCCCTCCTCCTCGGGCAGCTGCGTCGACACGGCCAGCTGGAGCACGACTTGCGTGTTGTGGATGAACGTGGGCACGGTCCCGCCCACGAACGCGTGCCCGTCCGGGACGACCAAGTCGTAGACGTAATCGTCGTAGGGTTCCTCCTCGATCTCGACGATCTCGTCCCACGCCATCTTCTCGATGTTCTTCAGGTGAGGCCAGGCGTCCTCAAGCACCTTCTCGCGCTCGCGAAGCTCAGCCACCAGGGCCTCACGGATGCTCTGCCTCTTCTCGGCGTCCTCGGGAAGCTGCCGTTGTACGTAGTTCTGAAGGGAGCTCTTGGCGAGGCCCAGCTCGCTGGCCAAGCTGTTGAGGGGGAAGGGGAGAAGGTCCACGAGTCGAAGGAACGCCTCGTGGTCGAGGTCATCGAGGTCCTCGGCGAGGTCGAGGGCTTCCCCGAGACGCTCTCGGCCTTCCTGGAACTCGTTCAGGATCCGCTCGAGCGTGGCTCGGTTGATCGCCCGGTCCCCGTAGGCTCCCCTCGTGAGGACGTGGTAGAAGGTCTCGTCACCGTTCTCCTTGCGCCCGATGGGCTTGGCTCGACGGCCTCGGTTGCCTCCCAAGCTCTCTTGGTAGACCTTCGCCAAGTACTGGGGGATCCGTGTGGGGTACCCGTGAGCGCTGTTCCGGGGGGTCCCCTCGAAGGAGCCCTTGATCTTGAGCGGGAGCTCGTTCACGACCTCGCGGTCGAACCCCGTAAGGCGGACGACGTGGAAGGTGGAGTCGTCGACGAGCTTCTCGGAACGCGTGACGCGCGCCCCAAGGCGCGAGAACAGGTACGCGATGCCGGTAGCCAGGTCTTGGCTCTTCGTGGTGGCCGAGACCTCATCGCCGACGGTGCCGTCCCCGTCCAGGTACCCCGCAAGGAACGCGCGCACGATGTCATCTCGCGCTGCAAGGACGTGCTCCGGGACGCGCTTCGTCCCGGCGGTGGCGTTGGCCAAGAATCCAAGCAGGTCCCGCGCGTCGTGGGGAACGAGCACGGTCTTCACGTGCTCTCGACGCGTATCGGATCGGACGGTGGCCGTCTTGCCGTAAGCATCCTCGACGAACGAGGAGAGCCATTCAACGAGCTTGGGCTGGGCTGATGTGATGCCGAGCGGGTTGCGGGAGCCGTCCGCGGCGAAAAGGCCGAGGAAGTACGCTTCGTCCTTCGAGAGGCGCTCCTCGTCGCCGGGCATCGTCTTGGGCCCGGCGAGCACGTCGCCTTCCTCGAGCTTGGCCGCTGGGGCCCACGCGACGCCTTCCTCTGTGACGGTGAGGAATCGGTGGGCGCCCGTGGTGCGGTAGGTTTGGCCGCGTCGGGTCTTGACGCGGTAAACGGTCTCCGCGTGCTCCTTGTAGAGGGCCGCCGCGGAGGTCCTCTCGAACCCTTCCTCTGGGAGGCCGAGCACTTCGACAGGGATGCCTTCGACGATGTGACCGTCATCG
Source organism: uncultured Thermoplasmatales archaeon (assembly GCA_964581775.1). Lineage (GTDB taxonomy): Archaea > Thermoplasmatota > SW-10-69-26 > SW-10-69-26 > SW-10-69-26 > PWVY01. The sequence continues at coordinate 130,912 of CAZOQA010000002.1, forward strand.
TACGCTTGTTCCCCGTGCTCGTCCGCGTACTTCTCGTAGGCTTGTTGGAGGGTCTCGAGGTGGGGTTCGGCGTCGTTGTAGTAGAAGACGGGCGTGTCGCCGGCCACGCATTTCCCGCTGCCGTACTCCCCGAAGACCTCCGTGATGGACTGCGTCTCAAGCCCGCCACCCATCAGGTCGTCGAAGCCCTCGCTGCCGGTGGTGACCTTCGAGATGTCCTTTCGCCGGTCCATGATGCTGGTCCCGGTCTCGAACCCGCCCACGTCGGCCTGCTTGCGCGCGGCCTGGATGATGCGGATCGAGGCGGCCTCCCCGACCTCGGCGGTCTCGGAGAGCACCGACGGGCTCGCCACCGCGATCGACAAGAGATCGTCGAACCCGGCGTCCCGGAGCTTCTCTGCGGTTGCTGGACCGACCCCTGGAAGGTCCTGGAGCTCGACGTCGTCGTCTTCGGCCATGGGAATCTCCTTCTCCCGACCCCGCCTCCGGGGGAGGACATGCAGGTCGGGAGGTGTCAACGCGGGTAAGGACCTCTCCCTTATCTAACCCATCCAGGGACGGTAGCGAAACAACCGCTCGTCGCGGGGTTCAGGCCGGGCCCGCATCCGCGCTCGGGGATGCCTCGGGGGCCTCTTCGCCGGCCTCGTGCACGACGCGCACGCGAGCATCCCGGCCCGTGTGCAGCTCCACCTCGCCCCGCCGATCCTTCGTGTACAACCCGTCGAACCGGACGCGCGTGCCCGGGTCCACGCCCACCAAGGCACGGATGTGCTCGTCCCACAACGTCACCTCGTACACGCCCTCTTCGCCCCGCACACGCGCATCCGTGACGAAGCCCGTGGAGCCGTCCCGTTTCTCGAACGTGCGCGTAGGCTCCATGCCCAGAAGCTCCCCCTCCACGATGACCCCGTCCAAGCCCGCCTCGAGATCCTCCGGCGGCAGCATCTTCGCGTAGTCCGGCGCCACGAGGGGAGCCTCGGGCGCCACGCCCATCTCGTCCAACACGGTCAACGCGGCCACCTCCGGGTCCAGCAAGTCGCCGCTCTCGCCCACAAGCTTCCCCACGCGGTCCAGGAACTCGCGCTCGTCCACGATCTCCTTGGCCCGCTCGAGCGCCTCCTCGACCCCGGGTGGCATCCCGCGGAAAGGGTCCCCCGTCACGAGCGCTCCCTCCGGGGTCGAAGCTTGGCAAGCGGCGTGGCCTTCTGGGGGATATCTCGAAGCGTACGGTGACGCGTGGTCTTGACGGGAAGAAGCTCGCCGGAGAGCCCTTTCTCGAGCAGGGCGTGCTTGTCCAGCGGCTCCCCGTTCTCCCAGCCCTCTACGCGGATCATGGGGTCCAGGTAGTCGACCAGGTGACAGGGGATAAGCCGGCAGCCGAGCTCGCCGAGCGCGTGGAAGCGGTGGTGTCCGTCGAGGATCACGCGGGTGCCTTCGTCCACGATGACGGGGTTGTAGATCATAGCGTCTTCGCGGATGGCTTCGCTCAGGCGTTTGACGCGGGCGGGGTCGGTCTCTTCGTGGGGGTGCAGGCGGCGTCGGGGCACAAGCGCGAACCGGGGGGGCGTCGTCAATCGGGCCATCCTCCGACGCGCTTTTCCCCTTCGATGCGTCGAAGCCCCAGGGTGCGTCGCACGTCCGCGCTGATCATCTCGCCCCATGGGTACGTGAAGGCAGCCACGGTTCGGGGGGGCTCTTGGCGCAGAAGCGAGGTCAGGCGCTCGGAGAGGGATCGTCGCCGTCGTTTGGCCAGCGGGCCGACCTGGGCGTCGTCGAGCAGAGCGTCGAGGGCGGCTTTCGCGCGCGCTTCGGGGCCTTGCGCGTCGGTGCCTGTGGCGGTCCGTTTGATGCGTCGGGCTTTGACGAGGCCGACGCTGGAGCGCGAGCCGAGCGGGTGCACGTCCATCTCGCGTTCGCTGGCCCAGGACAAGAGCCGATCGTAGGGCTCGAGGGGGTCCTCGGCGGCGTGCTCCTCGACGGCTTCGAGGTGGGCTTTGAGGAAGGGGTCCTCCATCTCGCTGGACCCGATGCGGCCGAGGTCCTCGACGGTGAGGTCCACGGCGAGCGTGTCCGGGTCCAAGCGGTCCAGGATCTGGATGAGCTGGCTGGCGGTGCCTTCGCCCCCGAGGACCATGTCGCAGGTCACGAACGTGACCTGGCCGACGTTCTGGTGGACGCGCATCCGGTGGGCCATCCGGCCAGGGGGCTGAAACGTTTGTGGTGTCGACCCGCAAGAGGTTGCATGCTTGCTGGTGGCGAAGTGTCAGGCGTCTTCGTCGTCGTGGAGCTGTTGGATCCAGTCGGGGTTCTCGTCGGCGTGCGCGACGAACGCGGCGATGCGTTCGAGCGTGGGCGCGTCGATGTGGTGCTCGATGCCTTCCGTGACGCGGTGGGCGGCTTCGTCGTCGATGCCGATCTGCTTGAGGAACGTGGTGACGAGGCTGTGCCTGCGGCGCAGGTCCTCGGCGAGGGTCTCGCCTTGGTCGGTGAGGGTCACGCCGCGGTAGCGCTCGTAGACGAGCAGGCCTTCGTCGTCGAGGCGTTGCACGGTCTTAGAGACGGTGGGCGAGGAGACGGCCAGGTGTTGGCTGATGTCGGCGATGCGCGCGTAGCCTTTCTGGATGATCAGCTCGTAGATGACCTCGATGTAGTCCTCGACCCGGGGCGAGGGGCCTTCCTCGTCCTGGGCTTGCTGGTGTGCGCGCTTGAGATCGCGCAGCCGGTGTGCTTTGGGCCGCCGGGTCATCCACGCCCCGCATGCACCCGGGCACCTAAAGGCTCACGTGGGAGACCGTGTCGAGCCCGCGGCCCGGCCAGGAGGGTCAGATCGTGACCAGGAGCGCGGTCAGGTACATCACGACGAGGCCCACGAAGAACGCCACGAGGTTCAACGGCGTGCCGAGCCCCGCGTCCTCGGCCGTCATCACGCGGCCTAGCTCCCAGACGACCTGCACGATGGCGCCCACGCCGATGGCGAGGAACAGGGCACCGATGGTCGGGGACAGGGTCGAGGCGCCGATCCAGCCGCCCAGCACGACCGGGCCCCCCGCCAGGAGGGCCAGCAGCCCGAAGTGGTAAAGCGCCGGGCGTTCCCCTCTAGCCATGGGAGCCACGACGGCGGGGCCTTCGGTCACGTTGTGCAGCATGAAGCCCAGGATGAGGAACGTGGCCAGCGAGGCTTGACCCAGCGCGTAGGTGCCGCCGATGGCGAGCCCCTCGGCCAGGTTGTGCAACCCGATGGCCAGCGCGATCAGGTAGGCCAGGTGCAACCCGTGCGGGGCTTGGCCCGCGCGGGTCCCGATGCGGCTTGCGGCTTGCACGAGCACGAGCGCGCCCAGCGCGCCGAGCACGACGAGCGCTTGGCCTTCGAAGGCGCCGGGGATGCGCTCGGTCATCTCGAGCGCTTCGAACCCGGCGTCGATGGCGAGGAAGACGAGGATGCCGGCTGCGAAGGCCAGGGTCGCGTGCACCCAGCGCGTCCCGATGGACCGAAGCGCGGGGTACCACGCCATCCCGATGCCAACCGGCACGATGCCGACCAGGAGCCCGATGCCGGCCAGGAGGCCCAGGCTTTCGGAGTCGAGGCCTTGCGTGGTTTGCACGCCGACGACCTCGTAGTCGATCTTCTCCCCGCCGTCGAGGAGCAGGGACATCTCCATCTCCGTGTCCGGGGACAGGGTCAGGTGGTAGGGAACGTGCACGCGGGCTCCCTCGCCCGCAGCGAGCGTGTTGGGACCGTCCCCCGTGGGTAGGAAGGGGAGCCGTGGCGTCTTCTCGACCGTGAAGTTCCAGTAGGCATCGTCCACGAACAGTTGCTGGATCGTGACCGCTTCGGGCCCGTTGTTGGTCACGTGGAGCACGACGGTCTCGCCGTCGGGGATCGTGTGGTGGCTGACGGTGACGTCGGGCGCGGCGCCGCCTCGTTCGAGCGCTGGCGCCATCGCGAAAAGGGCCACGAGCACGATCGCGAGCAGGCCCAGGGGGAGAAGGATCTGGCCCCATCGCGTCACGGTGGAGCCTTCGCGCTCGCGGGGGCTCATTCGGTCACCTCGAAGAAGCTCATCCAGCCGAGCTCGGCGAACTCGGATTGGTGCGCGTGGAACATGTAGAGGCCGGGCTCGTGGTCGCTGTAGTCGAGCTCGATGATGCCGCGCTGGGCTTGCGTCTGCGTGATGGTGTCCACGTTCTTCTTGGTGGGCAAGAGCGTGGTGCCGTGGTCGTAGTAGTCGAAGAACTGGGAGTGGGAGTGGAAGCTGTTGATGGGGTCGAACTCGGTCACGTTGACGAGGTAGATGCGCACGGGGCGGTCTTTCTCGATGCGGATGGGGGCGCGGGTTTGGCCGGCTTGCCAGGTGCCTTTCCCGTCGGTGGATCCGACGCTGTAGCAGAACGCGCGCGTGTTCACGGCGTACACTTCGTTCTCGCCGTCGAAGTTCGTGTCGAACCCGTTCATCATCATCACGAGCTCGTCGACGTCGTCGTTCTCGGCGTACTCGTGGTTGCGGGAGCGGGCGGTGTCGACGAGGTGGTCGGTGTACTCGCTGGTGAGGGGGCCGTGGTGGTTCGCGTACGCGCGGGGGTCTTCTTGGACGCGTTCGGGGTCGGGGTCGACGATGAGGGTCCCGTACATGCCGCGGTGGATGTGCGCTTTGAGGGGGGCGGCGTGGCAGTGGTACAGGTGCACGCCGGCGGGGCGGGCGGGCCATTCGTACGTGAAGGATTCGCCGGGGTCGAGCACGCCGGGTCCGTTCTGGGGGACGCCGTCCATGATGGGGTCGGGGTTGACCAGGTGGGGGTGGATGGTGTGGGCGTGGCGGCTTCCGTTCTCGAACGTGATGCGCACGAGGTCGCCTTCGACGGCGCGCAGCGTGGGGCCGGGGACTTGCCCGTTGAAGGTCCAGGCGGGTACGGGCAGCTTGATGCCGGGGGCGATCTCGAGCTCGCGGTCGGTGGCGTGCAGGTGGAAGTGGCGAACGGTGCGTCCGTCCTCTTCGTAGACGCGTTGGTCGACGATGTCTTGCCCGTCGTGGCCGGTGTTGAAGGCTCTCAGGTACTCGTGGGGGTCGAACGTGGTGGTCTCGTACTCGCCCACGGGACCCATGTTGCCGTGCGCGTGGGACCCGTCAGGTTCGTGGGAGGGGCCCTCCTGGGCGGAGGTGAGCCCGGTGAGGGCGGCGAGGAGCCCGCCTCCGGCCAGTCCGAGCCCTCCCAGGAGCTTGCGGCGGTCGATGTTCGCGTTCTCGTCGAGGCTGGAGCTGAGCCGTTGCTCGAGCCGGCGTACCGTGGCCTTGGCGTCGTCGGGTTGGAGGGGTCCCATGGTGGCACCGTGTGCGCAGACTACACCAGAGTTAGACGGCTCTAAATATATTAGTTTGCATGAACATGGCTAGTGGAGGCCAACGACGCGGGCCTACCTCTGCCTGTGATCATGGAAGAAGAGGAGAAGAAGAAGCCGCCCGGGGAGGACCCGGGCGCCAAGGGGAACCTTCAGGCGCGGGTCAGCACTCGCTGTACCCGCACTGGTCGCACTTCACGCAGCCCTCCTTGAACACGAGCATCGCGCTGCAGTCCGGGCACTCCGGGCTCATGCCGCTTGAGACCATCTCGCGCACGCTCTCGTCCTCGGACCGGTGCTCCTTTTCAAGCTCCGTGTCCGTCTTCACGGGCACGCTCTCGCTGTTGGCGCCCGTGCCGGGGCCCTCGGCGAACGTGTCCACGCGGGCCTGGATGCTCTTGCGGAACTCGCCGCTGAGCTGACGGTTGAGCGCGGTGGCCATCGCGTCCGGCACCGAGTAGATGCGGTCCCCGTGGTCCCAGGCGATCTTGGGCGACCGGATGCCCTCGAGCTGCTCGACGACCTCCTCCACGTCGATGCCGCTTCGCAGGCAAAGCGACGCCAAGCGCGCCACGGCCTCCGTGAAGCTGGCCGTGTACCCGCCGCCGCGGCCGATCTGGGCGAACACCTCGAACAGGCCCCGCTCGTCCTCGTTGATGGTCACGTACAGGGACCCGTACCCGGTCTCGATCTTCTGCGTGGTCCCCATCACGACGTCCGGGCGCGGGCGCGGCGTGGTCTGCGGCTGGCTGACCTCGGCCGGCGGGGAGGCCTGCTCGCGGGTCTCGGTCTCGGTGACCGTGGCCTGCGCGGTGGCCTCGGTCTGACCCGGGTCCGCGTCCGCGGCCTCGGCCTGGCCGTCGTCCCCGTCGTCGCTGATCAGGATCCCTTCCCGCGAGGACTCGCGGTACACGGTGATGCCCTTGCAGCCTTGCTCCCAGCCGTACTGGTAGATCTCCTTGACCGTGTCCACGTCGATGTCCTGGGGCAGGTTCACGGTGCTGGAGATCGCGCTGTCCACGTACTGCTGCAGCGTGCCCTGCATCTTGACGCGGAAGAACGGGTCGATGTCGTGCGCGGTGACGAAGAAATCCGGCAGCTGGCCCTCGTCACCGGTCGCATCCCGGTACTCCTGCACCAAGCGGTGCTCCACCTCGTACCACTCCTGGCTGAGGCTCTCGCTTCGCCGCTTGTACTTGAGCTGGAAGATGGGCTCGACGCCGCTGGTGGTGCCCGTGAGCACGCTCCCGGAGCCCACGGGGGCCACGGTGAGGACGCACACGTTGCGAAGGCCCGTCTCCTGGATGCCCTCTCGCACGTGCTCAGGCAGGCGCTGGACGAAGGGCCGCTCGAGGTGCTTGTCCGCTTCGAAGAGCGGGAAGGGCTCCTTCTCGTCCGCGATGTCGATGCTGCCCTCGTAGGCCCAGTCGCGGATGCGCTCCATGAGCCCGTCGATGAACTCGATCGCTTCGTCCGTGTCGTACTTGATCCTCAACTTGGCCAGCATGTCGCCCAAGCCGGTCACGCCCAGCCCGACGCGGCGCGTTTTGCGGGCCTGCTCCGCCTGGTCCTCGTGCGCGTGCAGCGGCAGGTTGTACTCGACCACGTCGTCCAGGAAGCGGACCCCGGTCTTGACGGCGCGCTCGACGCCCTCCCAGTCCACGTGCGCGTCGTCGGTGAAATCATCCTCGACGAACCACGCCAGGTTCACGTGGCCAAGCGTGCACGCACCGTTGGACTCAAGCGCCTGCTCGCCGCAGGGGTTCGTGCCTTCGACGGGGGCGCAGTACTCGCTGGGGCTTTCCTCTTGCACGGTGTCCCAGAAGAGGATCCCGGGCTCGGCGCTCTTGTGCGCGCTCGAGATCATCTTATCCCACAAGCGCTCGGGGTCCACGGTCGCCTCGACGCGTCCGGTCTCCTCGCTCTCGTAATGCAGCGTGTAGGGTTCGTCGTTGCGCAGCGCTTCCATGAACGCGTCGTCGATCTTGACGCTGATGTTCGCGTAGCGCACCGAGTCCAGGTCCTCGCTTTTGATCTCGACGAAGTCCTCGATGTCGGGGTGCCAGACGGGGCACGAGATCATGAGCGCGCCTCGGCGGCCGTGTTGGCCGATGGTGCCCGTGGTCGTGCTGAAAAGCTCCATGAAGCTGACGGCGCCGCTGCTGGTGCGGGCCGCGTTGTTCACGGGCGTGCCTTTGGGTCGAAGGATGCCGATGTCGACGCCGTTGCCGCCGCCGTAGGAGTAGGTGCGGGCGGCGGATTTGCACCAGTCGAAGATGCCTTCGAGGCTGTCCTGCTCAATGCCGGTGTAGTAGCAGTTGGTGAGCGTCACGTCCCGCGGGTTGCCTGCGCCGTGCAGGATGCGCCCGCCTGGGACGAACTTGAAGTCCTCCAAGAGCCAGTAGAACTCCTCGAACCAGGTCTCTTGGTCGTCCTCGACGCTGGCCATCGCTTCGGCGACGCGCTCCCACATCTGCTGGGGATGCGTCTCGATGAGCCCTTCGTCCCCCGTCTCGAGCGCGTACTTCTCGATGAAGCAGCGTGCTTGCAGCTCGTCCCCGTCGAAGTAATCCAGAGCATCTTGTGGAAGCTCGGTGGACGGCTCCTGTTGCTTCGTGACCACGCTTGGCATTACAGAGTCACCTCGGTATGTTTCTTATTTCGCTGAGAGGTCGGCGAGCTCGCGGACGAACTGGGATCCGTCCGAGAACTCCTTGTACACGGATGCGAAGCGGAGGTAGGCGACCTCATCCTCCTCTTTCAGGCGTTCGCAGACCTTCTGGCCGATCACGTCGCTTGACACGGTGGCCTCGCGAAGGGACCGGATCTCCTCCTCGACGGCGGCGATGATCCCTTCCAGCCGCCCGTCGGTGATGGGCCGCTTCTCGCAGGCTCGTCGGATCCCTGCGGCGAGCTTGCCTCGATCGAACGGCTCGGTGGTGCCGTCCCGTTTCTCGACCTCGATGTGACGAAGTTGGGCCCGCTCGTACGTGGTGAACCGTTCCCCGCAGTCCAGGCATTCGCGGCGGCGTCGGACCGCGCGCCCGTCCTGGGTGTCGCGGGAGTCGACGACGCGGGTGGCTTCGTCACAATAGAGGCACTTCACGTAGATCCCATCCCCTGGAAGGTGCTGCGACCCGCTGCCCTCAGGCCCTACATGTTGGGGGTCCGGGGGCGTGCGAGCACGATGTCTCGTATGCTCTCCCCCCTTTTTAATGGACCTGGATTGGCTTCGCGTTCTTCGTTTGGAACGGGTGCCCATGGGGCCCCGACCGAGGCACGCCCGGCTTGTCAACCTCCTCCGCGGAGAGCACCGAAAGTACGCGCGCGTGGTGGAGCCCGCGCGCACCGCAACGGCTAAACCGGGCACCCGCCTAAATCAAGCCCCGTGCGCGTGCTCTTGCTCCTCTCCGGCGGCATCGACTCACCCGTTGCCGGGCGGCTGCTCCAGGAGAACGGCCACGACGTCGCCGGGGTGCACTTCAGCCAAGAACCCTTCACCGACGCCAGCCCCGAAGACAAATCGCGAGCCTGCGCCGAGCACCTCGACATCGCCCCCCTGTGGGTCTCCCGCGCCGGCGAAACCTTCGGTACGTTGACGCAAGAATGCGACCACCGCCTGTACTTCGTGCTCTCCAAACGCCTGATGCTCGCCGCCGCAGACCGGTTGGCCGAACGCGAAGGCTACGACGCGATCGCCACCGGCGAGAACCTGGGCCAGGTCTCCTCCCAGACGCTCAAGAACCTCTCCTGCATCCACCAAGCCCCCACGCTCCCCGTGCTCACCCCTCTTCTGGCCCTCGACAAGGAAGAGATCATCGAGCTGGCCCGCGAGATGGGCACCTACGAGATGTCCACGGGGCCCGAGATGTGCGACACGCTTGGCCCCGCTCACCCCACCACGGAAGCCACGATGGCGCAGGTCCACGACGCCGAAGACGCCATCGACCTCGACCAGCTCGCCCAACGCCTCGTCGCCGAGGCCACGCTGGACGAGGTGCTTGAACCCCCGCGCCCGTCGCCCTCCGCAAGCCACCCCGGGACGGGCTAGTCCTCGAGGACCTCGCCGTCCTCCTTGTACGTGGACACGATCATCATCGTCTTCGTGTCCTCGACCCCCTCCAACGGCGCCAGGCCCTTCACGATGAAATCCTTGAGCTCCTGGTACTCCGGGAAGGTCCCCTTCAGGACGAGATCGTCCTCCCCCGTGACGAGGTACGCGTGCTCGATCTGATCGAACGTAGCCAGGGTCGATCCGATCTCGTCCACGTGCGCCGTGTCCACCTTCAACAAGATTACGGCCTCGACGCCTTCATCACCGCTCTGCGCAGCGACCTCCTCCTCGAACTCGTTCATGGGAACTCCCGGTCCCCAACAAGAACGGTCCGCATAAAGGGTCCGGGAACGGCCCCGGTCCTACACGACCAGCATCGGCAACGCCCGGAAGAACACGTACGAGAGCACCAACGACGTGGACGGCCCCAACACCCACATCGAGACGTACTTCGCGATCACGCGAGGGTTGAAAAGCTCCCGCGCCTCCCGCACCCTGCGCGGCTCCGACTCCCCGATCGCCGGCGGATCCTCCAACGGGCCCGCCGTCAACACCCCCAACACGACCGACTCATCCCGCTCGCCCCGCAGGAAATCCCCCGCCTCGAACGGCCGGCTGGCACGCCCCCACCCCAACCCCACGATGGTCGCCACCGTCGCCAACACCAAGCTGATCGGCACCCCCAGGTACGACAAGATCGTCGTGATGGTCGCGCTCGTGAACATCACCAACAACGCCGCCATCAACGGCACCTCCGACAACTCCCCCCCCACCGACTCCATCGTCCTGCGCGCGATCGTGAACCCCCCCAACCCGATCGCGGCCGTCGCGATCAAGATCGCCACGTTCGCCCCCAACGCCCCCCCGCTCGTCAACGGAGCCACCGCGTTCGGCACGTTGCTTGCGCCCGCGCTGAACGCCATGTAACACCCGATCACCAACACCATCCCCGACCCGATCGCCTCCTCGCGAGACGTACCCGGCCCCAACCGCACCCACGGGAACCCCCCCTCCACCTCGAAAAGAGGACCCTCCGAACCCTCGATCCGGAACCGCTGGGTCAACTCCGTGTACACGTACCGGCCCACGATCACCCCGATCCAGAACCCAAGGAAGGGAGCCATCATCCACCACACCATGATCCACGCGACCGTGTACACGTTCAACGTCTCGGTGGCCAACCCGAGCCCCGCGATGGCTCCCACCGTCGTCATGGACGTAGGAACCGGGACCCCCCACACGTTCGCGATCAAGATGCCCAACCCGATGAAGAACAGCACCACGACCCCCGCCTCCAGCGAGATCGGGACCCGGATGATGTCCCCGCTCAACGTATCCAACACGTTCCGACCCACCGTCCACCCCCCCAGGAAGACGAACACGGTCATCAGGCCCGCCGCGACGCTCTTGCGCAACACGCCCGCACCCACGGCGGGACCCCACGCGATGCCCGTGGATGAGCCCCCGATGTTCAACCCGACGAACACGGAGGCCACCACGCCCACCGCGAGCACGAAAAGCGACCACACGATTCCCCCAACGAGGATGCCCCCCATCAGTGAAACGGACACCGTGATATCTACGCGGTCCGGACCCGAGGCAGACCCCCCGCGTATTTACAAGGAGGCGTCGTATCACCCGGTAGCATGCCCGTCTCGGCGAACCTCCAGTTGCTTCGCCGCATGGCAGACGCCGTCGAGAGACGCCTGCGCGAAGCCTCCACCACCTCGTACGGGGACGAGACGGGCACCGGCGCCGACGGCACGATGACCAAGCACGTCGACGCCATCGCCGAGGAGGCCATCCTCGAGAAGCTGGAAGCCTCCCCCAAGACCCTGAACGTGCTCAGCGAGGAAGCCGGCTACGTGGACAACGGAGGCGACGACCTGCTCGTCACCGACCCCATCGACGGGACCACGAACGCCACGCATGGGTTGCCCGTGTACGCGGTCAGCCTCGCCATCGGGACCGACGATCTCGCCGGCGTCACGACCGCGCTCGTGCGCAACATCCCCACCGGCCAAACCTACGAGGCCGAAGCGGGCCAAGGCGCCACGCTCGACGGGGACCCAATCCAAGCACAACCCTTCGACCCCGCCTGGGCCATGGTCTCCTCCGCCGTCAGCGCCGAGCCCACGCCCGAGACCCTGACCCGAGCCCTCCAACAAGACCGCCTCCACGACTTCCGCCACCTGGGCTCGGCCGCGCTCGAGCTCTGCTTCGTCGCACACGGCGCCCTGGACGTGTACTACCACCCCGAGAAGAGGCTACGCGTCACCGACATCGTGGCCGGCACCCTCATCCTCCGGGAGGCCGGCGGCCACGTCCTCACGCCCCAGGGAGACCCGCTGGGGATGGCCCTCGACCTCAAACCCCGAGCCTCGCTGCTCGCCGTGGGCGACCTGGAGGCCCTGGAGACCGTGGAGGTGCTCTCATGAGGATCGGGCTGGTGGGACGCGGCGACGTGCCCGAGCGCGTCAAGATCGCCAAGGATGCGGCCTCCCACCTGGACGGCCGGGCCGAGGTCGTGGCAAGCCCCCCGCTGGCCGCGCAGCTCGACGTGCCCGGCGAGCGGGTCGAGCAGATGGAGGTGGACGCGATCGTCACGGTCGGAGGCGACGGGAGCATCCTCTACTCCGTGCAACGCAACCCCGCGCCCGTGTGCGGGATCAACATGGGCCGGATGGGGTTCCTCACGAGCGCGGAGCCCGAGGACCTCTCGAACGCGCTCGACGACCTCCTGGACGGAGCATACACGCTCGAGGAGCGCATGCAGATCGAGTGCCGCCTGGACGGCGAGCTTCTCCCCTCGGCCGTGAACGAGATCGTGTTCAAGTCCCCCGACCCTTCCAACGTGCTCGACGTCGATGTCGAGATCGACGAGAGCGAACCGCTGAGCCTCCGCTCCGATGGCGTGATCATCTCCACCCCGACGGGGTCCACCGCGTACAGCGTCAGCTCGGGCGGCCCTTTCGTGCACCCGGATGCCAAGTGCCTGCTCGTGGTTCCCCTGGCCGACTTCAACCTCTCCTCGCGCCCCCTCGTCGTCCCCCCTGAGCACGTGATCGAACTCCACTTGCAGGAGGGCTCCGCGGATGCGGTGTTCGCGATCGACGGGCAGTACACGACGCCCTTCCAACCCGGGAACACGATGTCGATCCGCCGGTCCGATACGCCGGCGCGTCTGATCCGGTTCGGGCGAGATTTCTACGAACGGTTGAACCAGCAGTTCCTGGACCCTTGACCTCCTTGCTGAGACCCGGTTCCAGGGGCTCCCCGAGGCGTGTGATGATGCCCCGTTGTCCCCCGATACCAAGGGAGGAGAAGGTTCAAGAGCCCGAGGGGGTTTGGGCGGTCAAGTTGGCCCCGGGAACCCCGGACCTTGAGAGGAAGATGATTCCGACATGAATCCCAAAGAGATCGCCGACCAACAGTTCGACGTGGCGGCGGACCGGCTGGATCTGGACCCTTCCATCCGCAAGTTCCTGAAGAGCCCCAAGAACATCATCAAGGTGTCCCTCCCGGTCGAGATGGACGACGGGTCCATCGAGGTGTTCGACGGGATCCGGGCCCAGTACAACGACGCGCTTGGTCCCTTCAAAGGAGGCATCCGGTACCACCCCGGCGTGACGGAGGACGAGGTGGTCGCGCTGGCCGCCTGGATGACGTGGAAGTGCGCCGTGGTGGATGTCCCCTTCGGCGGCGGGAAAGGGGGCGTCGTCTGCGATACGAAAGAGCTCTCCGAAGGCGAGAAAGAGCGTCTCACGCGCCGATACACGTCCGCCATCGCGCCCTACATCGGGCCCAGCAAGGACATCCCCGCGCCGGACATGTACACGGACGCGCAGACCATGGCGTGGATGATGGACACGTACAGCCAGATCAAGGGCGAGCGCTCCCTGGGCGTCGTCACGGGCAAACCTGTCGAGGTCGGCGGCTCGTACGCGCGCAACGAATCCACCGGGCGAGGGATCCTCATCGTGGCCCGGGAAGCCTTCCAAGCCCAGGGCCTCGACACGGAGGATGTCTCCATCGCGATCCAAGGCTTCGGGAACGTCGGGTCCAACGTGGGCCTGCTCGCCGAGGAGGTGTTCCCCGGTGCTCGCCTCGTCGCGGTCAGCGACATCACCGGCGGGATCTACAACGAGGACGGCCTGGACCCCGAAGCCGTCACCCAGCACGTCGAAGAGACCGGCGGCGTCTCGGACTTCGATGGCGCCAAGAACATCACGAACGACGAGCTTTTGATGCTCGACGTGGACCTCTTGGTCCCCGCGGCCATCGAGGGCGTGATCACGGAGGACAACGCGGACGAGGTGGACGCACGCATCGTCGTCGAGGCCGCCAACGGCCCCACGAACCCCGAGGCGGACAAGATCCTCGACGAGCGCGGGATCCCTGTCGTCCCGGACATCCTCGCCAACGCCGGCGGCGTCACGGTCAGCTACTTCGAATGGGTCCAGGGCTTGTACGCCTTCCAGTGGGACGTCGGGGAGGTCCGCTACATGCTGGAACGACGCATGAAACAGGCCTTCCACGACGTGCACGAGCTCGCCGAGGAGGAGGGCATCACGTACCGCACCGCCGCGTACATGGTGGCCGTAGGGCGCGTCTCCGAAGCCGTGGACCTGCTTGGCATCTGGCCTTGAGCGCCTCCCGGGCCGGCCCGCGGACATGGTCGGTACCGGGAGGAGTGGATCCCCGCGAACCCCCCGTTCGGGTGCGTCCCCGGAGGGTTCAACCCAAACGTTCAAGCTTCCGGATGACCTGACCCTCCCAGGCTTGGAGGCTAGGCTATGAAACGAAGGACCCTCTCCGTTTTGACCTTGAGCGCCGCGCTTTTGACCATCGGGCTCGTGCCCGTCACCGGATCCCAGGTGGCCCTTCCCCCGGACATCCTGATCTACGATGACTACACCGATGGGGAATCGCCGGCCGCGCTCGCTGCGGACAACCTCGCCCTCGACTACCAGTTCGTAGACGACGCGTGCGACTTCGCGGACGCGCTGGAGAACGAACCCAGTCTCGTGATCGTGAACGGCGTGTTCAACGGGATCTCCCACTGCAAATCGGACATCCTCTTGGACCTGGCCGAGCACGCCAGCGGTCCCGGCAAACTGATCTTCCAATCCTGGGAGATCACCGCGTGCGGCGACGGCTGGGCCCAGTGCGAGGACGAGCACGTGGACGAGCTCTTGGCCACGCTGGGCGTCGAGGGGCCCACCGAGACGTACACGTCCCCGCCCACGCTGGTCAGCACCCCGACGGTCTCCGCATGCAGCATCGGCCCGAACCCCCTGCTCCCCGCGGGCCTCGAGGAGATCGAGCCCGAGCAGGACCCGGCCATCATCGATGCGCAGGGCGTCACGGCCACCACCGGGATCGTGTGCTTGGAGTCTGCGCAGGGCGACGCGCAGCTTGTGGCCAGTGAGAACGGCGCCTACATGGGGTTCGCGCCGCACCACTATGAGGGCTCCACGGACACCACCCTGCCCGGGCCCGAGGACCCGATCAAGATCTTCGAGAACCTGATCACCGCGAACCTCGTCTAGGGCCGCGGCCAGGACCCACGCCCGCGCCCCGTCCCAGCGCGGCCTCTCCTGGGTCCGCGAGCTCCCGGGGGCTCCCACCCGGGCCCGTGCCAGGCAAAGAGCCATAAGCCCCCGCCCTGCTCCCGGGAGCATGGACTTGGGAGGTTCACAACACCCATCGAAGACGCTCGTCGTCGCGACCGCGGTCGCCCTCGTCATCGGGTTCGCCATGCCGGCCATGGCCTGGCACAGCGATCTGCCCGTCGTCGCGGAGATCGAGGGCACCGGCGAGGACGCGTGGGGCGTCGACATCACGCTGCACGAGGAGGGAGACTACGCCATCGAGCTGGAAGGGTACACGGACCCGGACGCCAGCCAAATCGCCATCGGCGCCATGGGCTTCGACAGCTCCGGGGACCCTTCCGGTTCCTCCACGCTGATGGCCCTAACCTCGCAAGAGCGCGTGATCGCGAGCCAACAGGACGTCAGCGAGGCCTTCGGGCAGGACGGGCTCAAGGTCACCGGCGAATCGTTCGGCGAGACCATGTTCCTCGGCGTCGCCGCCACGCAAGAGGACGTCGACCCCGGCACCGACTCGTACGGGTTCTACTTGGCCGGGTTCGAGAACGCGACCCTCACCGTGCGGGCCGACGTGGACGTCACCGTCGAGACCTCCCAAGGCGCCATCCACGCCATGAGCGAGACCGACTTCGACGACGGGGCCCTCAACCTGCAGGCCCAAGCGCCCCACCTGGAAGCAGAAACCGTCTCCACCACCGGCCCCGGGGCCAAGGTCATCCAGGACTCCACGCAGCTCATCGACGTCGAGCACCAACTGATGGGCGACTTCCTGGCGCTTCCCCCCGGCGACTGCCAGGTCATCCAGGGCAGCACCTGCGTGCCCCTGGACGCGCTCCTTGACCAGGGGCTCACCATCGCCGAGGACACGTGCGAGACCCGCACCGGCATCGACTGCGGGCAACCCCGCGAAGACGTGCGCGGCGAGGACAGCACCAGCATCTCCTGGGACGGCCCCGACGGCGCCGGCGAGGAAGGCTACGAATGGTACCTCTACAGGGGCGAAAGCCCCGGCACGTACGCGTTCAACGTGGACGAATCCACGGACGCGTACGGCTGGGGGTACGACTCAGAGACGGGCACGTTCTTCGGGTACGAAGAGCACCACATCATCCTCGTCGCCGTGGACCTGGCCCCGCCCTGACGCAGCACGCAGCGGGCCCGCGCCCCCGCGTTGGCGCCCCGTCACTGGACCGAGATGCGCGAATCCAGGATCCCCGCGTCCTCGTGCCAGTTGATGCTCATCACGGACCAGGTCCCCCACTGGGACGGGTGCACATCGCCCCGCGTGATCGCGTAACAGTTCACCAACGTCGGATCCGGGTCCTCCGCCACGTCCCCCGGGCCCTCCCAGAACCAGTCCCCATCGTCCGGGGTCCGGTCCGCGAACCCGAACGTGCCCCCGCACCACACCGTGAACAAGCCGTACTCATCGTGATGGTAGGCCTGGATGCCCGCATGGTAGCTGCCCGCGGAGACCAAGCGCACGTGCTGCATATCCTGCTGGATGGGCACGGGCGCGAACGTGCACCCGTCCCCGCCAACCGAGGCCGCGGCCCCCGGAGGCGCCGCCAGGCCTCCGACCGAGGGACCCATGAACACGCCCAGGACGCCGCCCAAAAGGTTCGTGCACGCCACATCGCCCGCAGCGGGAAGCGGCCGATCCAACGCCTCGTCCAGACCCACCGCGTGAGCCTGCATCGTCATGCGCTCGACGTCCACATCCAACACGACCGCTTGGCCAGGAAGCGCGAAGGCCTGCACCCGAAGGGCATCCTCGGGCGGGTCCTCCACGTCGAACGCGAACCCGTCCCCCGCGTCTTGCTCCGGCGGCGACGCGGCGGGGATCGCGCTCGCCGTCACCATCAACGCGGCCATGCACACGGCTACGAGCCAGCTTGTCGATCGTCTCATCCAGACTCCTCCCAAGGCGCGCCTCGACGCCCCTTCGGAGACGAACAAGCCCCAGGGGGGATAGAGCTTCGGGTCCCGGCCACCACGCACCCCACGCTAGCCAAGCAAGAAAAAGAAAAAACGGGGAGCGAGGGGGTCCCCCCCTCGCCGAGGGAAAGACGCCTCTAGGGCGTGTTGGGCAGGTCGATCTGCGCGCCGAGCATGCCCTTGGGGGCCACCGTGTTGTCCTGGCCGGTGCCGCCCGCCTCGTCCTCGTACGAGTCCGAGCCGGAGCCGTCCAAGAGCACGCCGACCGTGCTCGGGGCGCACGCGAACACGAGCGTGACAGCGCACTCGTCCCCGCTGGCGCCGCCGTTGACGCCGCGATCGCCCGGGCTGACGTACGTGTCGTCGCCCTGGATGTCGTACAGGGTCCCGTACCCGGCTCCGTAGACGCCGCCGTTCGTCCCGACGTCCCTTCCGGACTCGTAGTGGTTGTCGCCCCCACTGTTGACGAGCAGGGCGTGCCCGTCGGAGGCATCGTGGGCGCCGCCGTTGACGCCGCTTGCGCGGTTCGTCTCGAACGTGTCGTCCCCGGGTCCGGAGACGAGCAGGCCCGCGCCGGAGCCGCCGCGGACGGCCCCGTTGACGGCTTGGTGGTTCCCGGTGTACGTGCTGCCACCGTCTTGGTCAACCACGAACGCTGCGCCCACGCTGTCGCCGCCTGTGTGGGCGGATCCCGTCGCGCCGACGGTGCCGCCGTACGTGTTGCTGCCGCCGCCGTTCACGATGAACGCGTGGGCCACGCTCGTGCTGCGGGTGTACACGCCGCCCGTGGAGCCGAAGCTGGGCGAGCTCGAGCCGGTGCGATGGATCGCGTCGTCGCCGCCCGTGCTGATCAGGCCTCCGTGCGCGTTCCCGAAGCCCCACTCGACGGCGCCGCCGTTGGTGCCGATGCTGAACCCGTCGACCTCGTCGGCCCCGCCGCCGAGCACGAGCAGGCCGACGCCGATGCCGATGTCCTCGAAGTACCCGTTCGCGGCGCCGCCGTTGCCTCCGAGGCTCCCGCCGTAGAGGTAGTTCTGGCCGTCTCCGTCCACGGCGAGCCCGATGCCGACGCCTCCGCCGCCGCCGTACCCGCCGCCGTTGGCGCCCACGCTCCCGTGGTAGGTGTTGTCGCCGCCGGCGGTGACGAGCAGGCCGACGCCGACGCTTCCGTGGGCGAGGGCCCCGACGCCGCCGCCGTTGGCGCCGCAGTAGTAGTAATCGTCGGGGTCGCTGAACTCCTTGTCTTGGGTGCCCAGGTCGATCAGGGCGGCCGTCGTCACGTCCTCGCCTTCGTCGCCGCAGCTGCCCGTGGCGAGGTTCGTCCCGCCCGCGTTGTTGTGGTACGTGTTGGCGCCACCGGCTTCCACGATGTACTGGTAGTTGTCCTCGTAGTGGCTGTCCTCTTCGGTCAGATCAATGCGTAGGAGCCCTTCCTCGTCGAACGTCTCGGGGTGAGTGTCCTCGGTGCCCTCCAGGGCCTTGTGCAGGTCGAGCGCGGCGTCCAGGACGATGGCGCGCTGCACGAGCACGGGCCCCAGCTCGCTGGGGGCCGTGGCGCGTTCGGTGCTCTCGGGGGCATCCACGGCTTCCATCATCTGCTCGTGAGAGGTGATCTCGCCGTTCTCGACGCGCTCGACGAGGTCGAGGATCTCGGCCTCCTGCTCGAGCGTGGTGGTGGACTCGGGGAGCACGTCGGCCAGCTGCTCGGCGGCCGTCTCGAGGCCGATGAGGGCGTCGAGGAGGCTGGCGAGCTCGTCGCTGGCGGCGCTCTCGTCGAGCGAGCGGGCGGCGTCCTTCTGCTCGGGCGTCATCGTGGCGTCGTGCCGCTCAAGCAGGGCGTCGATGGCGTCGCTGGGCGATGCGTGCTCGGGCGCGTCCACGGTCTCGTCCGTGGGCACGTCGAGGTTCTGGGCTTGCCAGAGGATGCCCAGCTGAGCCAGCCGGATGCTTTGCTCGAAGGGCTCGAGGTCCTCGTCGTTGATGAGCTCGAGCGCGTCGCGCGCGTTGTCGATGTTGGTCTGTTGGGCCTCGAGGCCGAGCGTGGCGGCCTGGGAGGTGACCTCGCCGTGGTCGAGGTGGTGTTGGATGCCGGCCTCGGCCGCGTCCAGGGCGCGATCGATCGGCGCGTCTCCGCTTTGGCTGGCGGTCGTCAACGCGTCGATGAGGCCTTGGTCGAGGTTCGCGTGTGCGTTCAGCGTGCGTGGCTCTTGGTCCTGGGTGAGATCGCCGGCGGCTGCGGCTCCGAGCCCGGCGTAGCCGAGCGTGAGCACGACGGCTGCCGCCGCGACGATCAGGGGTCGCGTCCCAACTCCTTGCATGGTTGAAAGCCTCCGTTCTTGGGTGGTTGCCTCCCCGGACCCGACGTCGGGCCGGGAGGGGTGAGGGTGATCATGGTCGATCCAGGTCCACTTGGGCCCCGATGGCGCCCTTCGGGGCGACGGTCTGGTCCCAGCCGGTGCCGCCCTCGTCGTCCTCGTAGTAATCCTCGCCGCCCCCGTCGAGCAGGAGCGCGTAGCTGAGGGCGTCGGCGCCTCCGTTGACGCCTCCGTTTTCGGCGTGGTACGCATCGTCCCCGCTTGCGTCGAACAGGAGCCCGAGCCCGCCTCCTCGGGCGCCCCCGTTGGCGGCTCGACCGTCCGAGACGTACGTATCGTCGCCGGCCAGGTCCAGGATGGCGCCCGAGGCCTCGTCCCCGCTTGCGCCTCCGTTCACGCTTCCCGAGTCCGCGATGTACGCGTTCTGGCCGCCCGCGTTCACGATCATCCCGTTCGAGCCGTCCCCGCCCCCGTTGGCGCCCCCGCTCTTGGCCACGAACGTGTCCGCGCCCTCGCCGCTGACCAGCAGCGCGGTGGCATCCCCGCTGGCGCCTCCGTTGACGCCGCCGCTTCGAGCCTCGAAGAGGCTGCCGCCCTGCGCGTTGAACAGGAACGCGACGCCGCCGTCGTAGGCTCCCCCGTTGAACCCCTGCCAGCCGCCGCCCGCGACGTTGCCGTCGCCTTCGAACGTGGTGATGTAGTGCTCGGCGTGGCCCAGGTTGATCAGGAACGAGACGCCCTGGCTTGCAGCGCCCCCGTTCCCGGCCACGTACTCGGCCTCGAAGCGGTTCTCGCCCCCCGCGTCCAGGAGCATGCCCACGCCCTGGTTGTTCGCGCCCCCGTTCGCGCCGAAGGCCTCGGCCTCGTAGACGGCGTCACCGGGCCCGTTGTAGAGGAACCCGGCCCCCACGCGGCTTCCGCCCCCGTTGCCGCCGCCGGCGGCCACCCACTCGTCGCGGTCGCCGGCCGGGTCCACGATCGCGCCCGCGCCGCCGCCGAGCAGGTACCCGTCGCC
This sequence comes from uncultured Thermoplasmatales archaeon, assembly GCA_964581775.1. Taxonomy (GTDB): domain Archaea; phylum Thermoplasmatota; class SW-10-69-26; order SW-10-69-26; family SW-10-69-26; genus PWVY01. The sequence goes on from CAZOQA010000002.1 coordinate 151,181, forward strand.
GGCCCCGTTGACGCCGATGAACGCCGCATGGTACGCATCGTCCCCGGCGAGGTCGACGATCGCGCCGGCTCCGCCCTCCGCGCCGGCTCCGTTCGCGCCGAAGGCTCCGCCCGTGTACTCCGTGTCGCCGGCCAGGTCGAGGATCAACCCGGCCGCGGCATCGACCCCGCCTCCGTTCGTGCTGAAGCTCCCCGCGTCGAACCGGTCGTCGCCTTCCAGGCTCACGATGAGGCCCAGCCCGGCGGTGAGGGCGCCTCCGTTCGTGCCGGTGCCGCCCGCGAGGAACGCATCGTCGCCCGCCGTGGACACGAGGATGCCGACCCCGTTGAGGGCGCCGCCGTTGACCCCGCAGCTGCGTCGATCGTGGGGGTGGCCGAACGTGTCGGAGCCGCCAAGGTCGACGAGAAGGGAGGCCCCGGCCGTGTCTTCGACGGCGCAGGATCCTTCGTTGAGGTTGGAACCGCCCGCGTTGTTGTGGTAGGCATCGTCGCCGCCCGCGTCGATCTGGAACGCGTAGTCCTCGGTGTACGTGGAGTCCTCCCCGGCCAGGTCGAGAGCGGCCACGCCCGGGATGCGGACGGTCTCGTGCGAGTCGAGCGCGGTCTCCGGCGCCGCGTCGAGGGCCTCATCGAGCGCGGTCAGCGTGGCCATCACGCGAAGCCGCTCTTCGAGGACTTGCGAGAAGTCCAGCCCGATCGCGTCCACGTGCTCTCGCGGCGTGACGAGGTCCCCGACGGGCGTGGGTGCGTGCTCCGCGAGGCGGCGGTCGTCTTGAGCCTCGTCGATCCAGTCCAGGACCTGGCTGATCGGGACCTGGTCCCCGTAGAAGGTCTCGATGCCGTCGAGGGCGTCCCGCGTGGCTTGGTCGAGCGCAAGGTGCGCCTCGAGGGTGACTGCAAGCTGCGTGCGGACCGGGGCGGGCAGATCCTCCATCTCTTCGAGCGCGTCGCGTTGCTCGTCCGTGAGCTCAACGTCATGGCGTTGGGCGAGCTCGTCGACGGCTTCGGAGGGGGTGAGGGTGGGGTCCGTGAGGGGGGCTGCTTGGGTGGGGGCTTGCCAGCCGAGCGTGGCGGCTTGCCACGCGCTGCTTGCCTCGAGCACGTCCACGGCGTGGGCCAGCGTGGCGGGCGGGTTGGCGCGTTGGGCCATGTGCTCGGCGAGGTCGATGTTCTCGCGTTGTTGTTGGAGCCCGTCGAGCACGCTCGGGGGCGCGTCGTCCTCGAGGAGGGCTTGGCGGTTGTCGAGGGCGCCGCGGGCGATCTCGAACGTGGCCTCGTCAGCGGTGCGGTCCTCGTCGTCGTGCACGGCGAGGGCGTGCTCGGCGAGCCTGAGCTGGTGCTCTTGGACGTCGATCGCGTCCTGGTGCGCGTCCGTGACGTCGCGGTCGCGCAGGTCGTCGAGGACGATGCCCGCCGCGTCGAGGGGGCTCGCGTGGGGGCCGATGGGCGCCTGGAAGGGGTCCTCGGGGGAGTCGTCGATGATCCCGGCGGTGGCGCCTGGAAGGCCCAGGTAGCCTGTGGTCACGATCAACGCGGCTAGCGCAACGCCTAGTGGAGGCATCTTCCCACTTGCCATCCTCATCCAGCCTCATCCCCCAGAGGCATGACGCATCGTAAATACGATTCGGACGAGGCATGCAGTCCGGGGCAGGACCCCTTGGGTGCACCGACCGGGGGTGCGCTGTCTCCTCCCTGTGGGCCCCTGGGTGCGAGCCTAGGGAACCACTCCGACGTTGTTGTGCATGGGAAGCGCTTTTACCCAGAGGCTGGCGTCGGCGGCTCGTGCTCCCCGCGCGGCTGCTCGAGCTCTCCCGCGTCGACCCCGCCCCTCGCGAGGCCACCGACAAGCTCGTGCGCGTCGCCGCGGCGGTCGACCCGGAGACGCCGCGTCGGTTCCTCCTGCGCGGGCAAGGGGCCCCGCGCTGGTTCTTCCAGCAAGGCGAGACCTGGCTGGCCGGCATCGGGGACGCTGCGACCCTCCACCTGCCCCCTCGAGCCCCCGGGGACCGCTTCGAGAAGACCCAACGCCACGCACGGAGCATCCAAGAGGCCCTCCTCCACGAGGACGAGAACGCCGGGTCCCCCGCGCTCGTGGGCGGGTTCTCCTTCCACGACGACCCCTCCCCCGCGCCCCCCTGGGACACGTTCGGGAAAGCCCGCTTTTGCCTCCCCGCCCTCACCCTTCACCACGACGCGCAAGGAACCCGCCTGGTCGGGACCGCGCGCGTGCCCTCCATCACCAGCAAGGACCGCGCGCTCGACCACGCTCGAACCGCCCTCGAGGAAGCCCTCGAACGCCTCCAGCAAGACCCGCCCACGCCCAGCTCGTACGAGATCCCCCAACCCGCCGACCGCCTCGGGAAAGCCCCCTGGACCGACAGCGTCGAGGACGCGCTCGAACGCATCCACGAGGGCCCCCTTCGCAAAGCCGTGCTCGCCCGCACGCTCACGCTCACCACGCCCGAACGCCCCGACGCCGCCGTCATCCTTGGCAACCTCCGACACCACCACCCCGGCACCAACCTCTTCCTCATCGAGCCCCGCCCCGGGTCCGCCTACGTCGGCGCCTCCCCCGAGCTTGTGGCCACCGCCAAAGGCACCCGCTTCCACGCAAGCGCCGTCGCCGGATCGATCCCCCGCGGCGACGACGAAGACGAAGACGACCAACTCGCCCGCACGCTCGCCTCCAGCACCAAAGACCGCGAAGAGCACGCCATCGTCGTGCAAGCCATGCGACGACGCCTGGCCACGATGGCCGACCGCGTCGAAGTCGCCCGCGACACCAACATCCTCCGCCTGCGGGACATCCAACACCTCGAACGCGACATCTACGCCCGCCTGGCCCCCGACACGCACGTCATCGCGCTCGTCGAAGAGCTCCACCCCACCCCCGCCGTCGGAGGCGACCCCCGCCACGAAGCGCTCGCCTTCCTCCGCGAAGCCGAACCCTTCGAACGCGGATGGTACGCCGGGCCCGTAGGATGGTTCACCCCCGACGGCGACGGCTCCTTCGCCCCCGGTCTCCGATCCGCCGTGCTCCAAGACACGACCTGGCACCTGTTCGCCGGCGCAGGCATCGTGCACGACAGCCGCCCCGACGACGAATGGGACGAAACGCGCGTCAAGTTCCAACCCATCCTCGACGCGCTGGGCGCCCAACGCTCCCGGAGGCGCCCCCCATGACGCAACGCGACGCCAACGCGCGCTGGGCCACCCGCTTCGCCACCGGTCTGGCCCAAAGCGGCCTCGAACACGTCACGCTCGCCCCCGGGTCCCGATCCACGCCCCTCGTGCTCGCCCTGGCCCAACAAGACCCCGTCACGATGCACGTGCACGTGGACGAACGATCCGCCGCCTTCCACGCGCTCGGCATCGGGAAAGCCACCGGAACCCCCGCCGCCGTGCTCACCACCAGCGGCACCGCCACCGCCAACCTCCACCCCGCCACCATCGAAGCCCGCTACAGCAGCACCCCGCTCGTCCTCCTCACCGCCGACAGGCCCCCCGAACAGCACGGCACCGACGCCAACCAAACCATCGACCAAACCAACCTCTACGGCGACCACGTGATCGCCCACCACGACCTCGGCCCCCCCACCAACGACCCCCAAGCCCTCCACCACGTCCAA
>CAZOQA010000003.1:0-57803 GCA_964581775.1 uncultured Thermoplasmatales archaeon
GATATCGGGCCTGTGCCGCTCAAATCCCTCCCGGCGCGCGCACCGTTAAGTTCCTCCAAGTGAGCCGGCCCTCCCGAGGATTCAGGCAACAGAGTCCCGGGCGTGTCGGTCAGAGGTAGCCACCTCCACGGTTGCGGAGACGGGGAATCTGCCAGCCGCTCTTGGCACCGGCGCGGGCCTTTGCGGGGTTAACGTAGTGCTTCTCGATCGTCGCGGTCGTGTCCCCCAGGCGGTCGGCCACCGCGTAGGCGTTCAGGTTCGTCTGAACCATGAGCTGGGTGGCGTACCAATGCCGCATGACGTAGGGGAAGTATCCCGGCCAGACCTTCGTCCCGGCGCGCTTGAGGAAGCCCCGAAGCCGGTCGTAAGGGTCGCTGGCGTCCGGGTTGACCCAGCTCGTGCCGTCCCATCGGGGGAACAGCGCGTCGGTCTCTGGGTCGAGCTTCGGCCGCCAGTGGGTCAGCCAGTTCCGGAGGCTCTTCTCGGTCGGAGCCGTCAGCAGGTGCTTTGGCTCGTCCTCTCGGATGTTCTCGGCGCCGCCCTTCTTGGGTTGCTCGACCCGGATCGTCCGGGCCTCGAGGTCAATGTCCTGGACATCCAGGACGGCGAGCTCGCTGGGCGGGCGCACCCCGGTTAGGAAGCCGAAGCGGAACAGGTACTGTGCCAGCTTCGTCTTCACAGGTCGTCCCGGAAAGTAGTCGTGGTGCCAGAACTCGGGCACCAGCTTGTCGGGCGGGAGCCGGGGCCGCACAGGATCGGTTGGGAACGAGCGCTCGAGGGATGTCCACCGGATCGGCTCGCCGGTCTTCTGGGAGAGGAACTCCAGGAGGGCCTTCAGCGAGCACCAGTAGAGGTTCAGCGTGTGCGCACTCTGTCCCTGGGCCTTGCGCCAGGCGACGTGGGTGCGCCAGTCGTCCTCGCACGGAGGTCTGAGCTGGACGGGGGCCTCGTCGTGGTCGGCCATCCGCTGGAGCGCCTCGGCGTACTGCTGGGCCGTCGACGCTCCGGAGCTGGGTCGAGAGGCGTAGTAGGTCTGGAAGCTCTCGTGAGTCCATTCGCGGAGCACCGGGTCCGTGCCGGAGTGCTCGACTCGATCTAGTTTCTCGAGCAGCGTGTCCAGCTTGTCGTTCAGCTGTCGCTGCTCCTCGAGCTTCTCGCGCAGCTCGCGGTTGTCCTCCCGGAGCTGCTCAAGCTCGTCCGTCTTAATCTGCGCGGTCTCGGAGGCACCGTTGGCGTGTGCAAACGGTCGCTCGGCTACATCTCCACGGTTGTCACCCACCGTCCTCCCCCGATGGGGGGCCCCGGGCGGTTGAGAGACAGTGCTCTGTTCATGGTGGGCACCTTGTGGATCGCTCTGAGGGTCCTCACCTCGACCCCCTATATCGTTCGTGGAAGGAAAGCCCTCCCCCTCTAATGCCTCTGCGGTTGCCAGAGCCGCGGTCGCTATCAGGCCCACCTCCACAGATGCTTGATTTCGGGCGTCCGGTCAAAGGCCACATAACAGAGCAGGAAGAGATGAGCCCCGCAGCGGGGACAGTCGGGACGGATCTCTGCTCTACCGAGGAGAGCTCGACGGCCGCATTCGCGACAGTGCCACCACTCGCGCGCGGCTGGAGGAACCGATTCGGAGGAAGGTCGAGCGTGCTGCCGAGGTCGGGTGTGCTGGTGCCGAGGCATTGGGGTGCGCCTCGACACTCTCGAATCTCTTGGCGCCCTTAAATGAAGTAGTAAAAGAGAGGGGAAGCTAGTGGTCTGGGAGAAGAGGAAGAGGGCGGGCCCGGCGCACCCCAGGCAAATCCGGCCCGCCTCTCGACCTCGACATTTCATAGCGAATCTCTGTCCCGTTATTAAGATTCTGGAGTAGGGGGGCTATGTGGACAGAGACTCCGTCTGTGCATCCGCCGACTGCCAGACAACACTCCGGGCGTCCCGATGCGAATGCACAATCTCGAGATCCTCAGGCCCTACCTCTTCGAAGAGGTCGCAGACCGGACAGCCGCCGTGGAAGTTGTGCGACTCAATCTCGAGCGTGCATTCGCATAGCAAGCCCTCGTGCTGGCGGCCCCCGAAGCTAATTTCAAGCGACTTGATTTCGGCGCCGCAGTCCGGGCACTCATCCCGCTGGACGCGTACCTGACCCCGGGGCAAACTCTCTCGGTCAGTCGTAGAGGAGCTCATGCCGAATCGACCTCCTGGTAACTGCCGGATCGGCCCGCTGACCGCTCCACGTGGGCCGTGCGCGGTCGGGGTCCCTTGTCTGCGATGGGCTCGGTCCCACTAGACCCGTGGACCGGTAGGGCTTGACCGTGTGTGGGGGTGGGATGTCCGCCGGACTCGAGGAGGCCGTGTTCCTTGATGAGCGCGGAGTCGGAAGAAGCGCTCCGGTCTGTCTTTGAGTCGCTATGCTCTCCGCTCTCAGCCGTGGGCTCATGCATGTCTGTAGCACCCACGGTCGGCACACATCGGAGCCGACTTAAGGTTGCGGATTTTGCATCGCCTTGCGGGCCGGGCGGCTCCACGGATTCTCATGTCTGTGGCACCCACCGTCCGGCCCGCCCCCTTTTTGGGGGTTTTTGTTCAGATTCGACCCCCTTTACAGGTAGCCTAGGACGAGACTTATGACGCCTGATATGGAGCTTGACCGTCCCCCGCCCGAGCAAGCGCCTGCAGCCACGCATTCGTGGCACTTTGGCGAGACCTGACCCCGTGGGGAGCCCGAAGGGACACCTCGCTCAGAGGGGGCCTATTCTTCTGGGCTCTCGCCACCCTTCAGCGGCGGCTTGCCGACTTCGTCGAGCTTCTCGTTCAGAGCGTCCCGTTTTTCCTTGAGGCGGGCTGGTTGGACGTAGTAGTAATCAAAGAGACTCTCCAAGACGTCGAGGTTCCAATCTGCTTCTCCCGGATCAACATCGACGATTTTCCCGGTTTCCCCACTCTTCATGGGGTGAGCCGCGACGTTCCCAGTGTTTCGAATGGCGTCCATTGCGTCGTGGATATGGGTCGGCAGTTCGCCTCGGTCCAGAACTTGATTTATCTCACTCGCGAGGCTCCCTTCATCCACGTCTGCAGTGTCTCGGAGCACTGCCTGTAGGCAGCGCCGGCTCAGCGCGGCTGATGCCTTGGGGCTGTCCTTAAGGACTAGAGTTGCCTCCTCGTAATCCTCTGCGACATGGTCTGGGACTTCTTCTGGTGCTGGCCCACGAGCAGAGGAGCGAGGCCATATCTGCGTTGAGTCTTCGGGCTCGAAGTAATTGCTCATCTTGCCAATTTTCCAAGTGCCCGACTCTAGGTGGAGTATTAGCCCCTTACATGTTGGACAGACTCGCTGAACTAACTGAAAATCATCCTTTGAGGTCGGCCCACGGTGTATGTGTCCAACCTGCATACTGTCCTGCTGGTCGTGGAAGTCTACCCCACAATGAGGGCAGCGGCGTGAATCATCTGTCATTCCTCGGACCCCAGAGGATGCCCGGACGCGGCTAGCTCCTGATAAACCCACTTAGAGGATAACTTCAAACTCGTCGGGCAGCCGCAGCTCATCGCCACCGGGAGATGCCTCCGAGCCTTGCTCAGGAACCGAATCGTTGTTCTCTGTGGGGTGGTGGTCGAGTGGAAGTTCGTCCGCGCGATCTTCCTCGGGTTTGCCCACCACCTCGGCGAAGCTGTAGCCTTCCGGCTGAGAGTCGCCCCCATCCTCAAGGGACTTGGCCGTAGCCTCGGACTCCCCCGGGCTACCCCTTTCCTCGGCCACCCGCTGGACTGTTTGGCCGATTTCGCCGCCGTCCGTAGGCGGGGGGGCCTCCTGGTCGTCTGGCGAGGTCACGTTCGTGGACGAGCTTAAGTCGACCGTAGGGGCGCCCAGGAACGCCTGGAGGGCGTCGGGGTCGACGCGGTAGTGCCCGTTGCCGGGGAGCTTGACGGCGTCGAGGGCGCCCTCGTGGATCCATCGGCGCACGGTCTTGGTGGAGACGCCGCAGCGGTCGGCGACGTCGCTCGTGGTCATCATGGTGTCTTGGCTGGTGTCCAGCATGGTTGTCCCATCCGTCGTGGGTGGTTTTGGGTGGTTTTGTCCGGAAAAGGGTGCCGGAGTAGGGGGTTCAATAGGAGGTCATGGGTGCCCATGTCGGGACATGAGGGGGTGTCCGGGCATGGGGGGTGTTGGGAGCCCATCGGGGGAGACGTGGGTTCAGTCCCAGATGCTCTCGCCAGGCCCCTTGTCCTGGGGGCCGAACTCGCCCAGACGGGCGCCGGTCTGGGCCTCGCCGGTCTGGGGGTGGTTCCACCAGAGGAGAAAGCCCAGGCCGAGTAAGGTGACGAGCCCGACGACAGCGAGCGTCCAGACGGCCGGGCGCATGGCGCGGCGGGCCCCTGAGAGCGCATGGTCGGCTGCGGCGGAGAGGACGACGCGGCCAGCGTTCCCCATCATGGGGACCGCCCTCGGTCTAGATCTCCGTTCGTTCGTGCTGTGCTCTCTGAGTCGTTGGGCGGGTCGTGGTTCATCTGTAGGTCCCCTGTGGTCTGGTTGGCCTGGTCGCCGGGAGAGTCGGGAAGACAGGACAAGCTGAGAGCCTCATGTTCCCAGGTTCGCGGATTGCTGCAGGTGGGGCAGGTCTCAGCCATCCTCGACCTCCTGGAGCTGGGCTTGGCAAAGGGCCGGTTCCCGGTCTTGGGGCTCGGTGGTTGGATGGCTCGCGCTGTAGATCTCGAGCAGCTCGCCGCGGGTGGCCTGGAGGTGCTCGAGCTCGGCGCCGCAGTCGCAGAAGTCGCCGTCCTCCAGGATCCACCGGGATAGCTCGCGAGTGGTTTCGGTGGCCCCGGGGATGAGCGCGGCTTCCATCGCGGGCGCGGCGTAGAGCTCGAGGTCATCGAGCGGATCAACCGGCTCGATCTGCGGCGGGGGCTCGCCGTCGACGGCGGCTCGGATGGCGGTCTCGAGCTGGTGGGTGACATCGGCGCGAATCCAGCGTACCGGCTGGCGGTGGTCCACCTGGGCGGCTTGGCGCCTGAGCTTGCCGAGCTGATCCTCGCGCGTGGGGCCCAGGGCTCCGCCGGCCATCTCACTGGCGAGCTGCTCAAGCTCGCGCTCGGTCGCGGTGGACAGCGCGCGCGGGTCCACTTCGGTCGGCTGCTTGAGCTCTTCGACGTCCTGGAGGTCGGGGGCGTCGGTCAGCCAGGTGCGGCCCAGCTGCTCGAGCTCCTCTATCAAGCCGTTTGGCTCGTCGTCGGGGATGGGCACGCCTAGATCCTCGAGCGTGGCCGCGCGGTGGCGTGGGCTGAGCTGGCCGAACCAGGCGGCGGGGCTCCAGCGGTCGGGGAGCCCGAAGAGCATCTCTAGCGTGTTCTCGGTGAAGGCGTCGAGGTCGCGGGCCCTAGGCTGGGGTTCGTGGTCCGTGGGCTTCAGCCAGAGGGTACCGGTGTCGCGGTCAACGCGCTGGATCTGCGCGTCTACATCCTCGAGCCGGTCGCGAAGCGCGTATCGGATGCGGTGGAAGGCGCGCACCCAGCCGGGGATGGTGCCGCCGTCGCCGTCTGGGTAAGCGCGGTTTAGGCGGACGTAGCCGTACTGAGGGTGGGCCAGGGTCTCGAGCTCGCCGTCCAGGTGGCGCCGGATTGCAGCGCCGTAGTGGTCTTGGAGGGTCTCGCGCCAGAGCTCGCGGTAGGTGCCCAAGCGCTCTGTGGGAACATGCAGAGGGTCGGGGGCTTGTTTGAGGAGGAGTCCGGTCTCGGGGTCCCGGGCGCGGGGGATGGCCTGGTAGACGGTCCCGTCGTCGGTGACCTGGCGGTTCGGCGTCTCAGGATAGCCTCCCTTCCCCGGGGGCGCGTCGGCAGTGCCGATGCCGAAGAGGAGGATGTGCAGGTGCGGCTTGAAGGTGTCCGGCTCGCTGGAGCCGTGCGGGTGGATCGCGATGACCGCGCCGAGCGGGTCGCCAGGGTAACCCTCGAGACTCCAGAGGCGCTGGCAGAAGGCCCAGCCCGCTTGGCGAAAGGCCTTGCCGCGGTCCTCGTAGCGGATCTGGTGCTCGAACGTTCCCCGGAGCGGTTCAGGGACGGTGAGCTCGAGCTGAATCACCGCCAGGTCCTCGAAGGCCATCCAGAGCTGACGAGTGGTCTCGATGGCCGTCTGGGTCCGACCTTGGAGCGCCGACCAGCTGCGGGCGAAGGGGTCGAAGGTATAGACGCTGCTCTGCTCGGGCCAGGTCACCAGGTCGTGCTCGGCACCGTCGCCGCGGCCGGTACAGGCCTTGGCGAAGAAGTCGCCATGCACACTAGAGGCGCGAATCTCGGCTAAATCGCCGTCGGTGAGCTGGTGGATCGGGTCGTTGCTCTCGGTGCGAGCCCACCTCCACATGGCCTCGCTGAACTCGGTCTCGTCGTCGATAGCCGCGGAACCGGCGCCCGGGTGGTCCTCAAGGGGGTATTGTTGGCCCTCGTGCACGTGCTCAAGCCATGAGACGAACGCACAGCTTGGTCGTCGCTCGTCGATGTTTTCAAGCAGCCGCTCAAAGCCGGCGCTCTGGCTCCCACTTCCAGCCGTCCCAAGGGGGCTGTGAGAAGAGACGTCCTCTCGCGGCGGTTCTCGACCCCCCTCAGATAGTTGGCCAGGGGTCGAGCTAAGTTGTGCTGCCCCCCGGCCGTTCCGCGTGGGTGGGCCCGGTCCCGAGGTCCGCGGGCGTGGGGAGATTCCGGTCTGGGCCGTCACCGGCTGGTGCCTCCCTGGGGCCCTTGGTGGTTGGGGGCTGAGCACTCGTGGGGGTTAGTTGTGAGGCGGACCCAGCGGCGGAACGGGATTACGGTGCCCTCCTGGAGGACGCGCATCCCCTCGCCGTCTCCCGATCTTGGCCGAAGCTCGGGGCTGCGGGAGGCCTCGGGGGTCTGGATTAGCGAGATAGCCACCCCCTTTGAAGCGCTGCCAGCCTGCTCGCGTGGGCCTGGAGCTCGTCGGCCTTCCGGAAGTCCTCGAGGACCTCGCGGTGCTCGAGGATCTGCTCGAGTTGCTCCTGGAGGTCCTCGAGCTCGGTGTCGGTCAGTTGAAGAGAAGAAGAGGGGGAGGCCCCTGGGGAGGGGCTAGGCGACAGCTTGCACGAATCAGAGGGTGCCTCTGAACCGACAGACGACACTTGGGGGCTCTGTCGGTCGGAATCCCTCCCGGCGCGCGCACCGTTAAGTTCCTATACCCCCGGCCTTTACCACCGACCGAAATGGCCGGAATCCCCGAGGCGTACCTCCCGGTGCTCCTCATGACGATCATCGGAGCGATCGTCGTCATGGTAGCCATCGGGCTCTCCCGCTTCATCACGCCCGCCCGGCCATCTCGAGAGAAACTCACCGCGTACGAGTCCGGCGAGGAGCCCGTCGGCGGCGGCCGAGGACCCGTAGATGTCCAGTACTACCTGTACGTGCTCCTGTTCCTCATCCTCGACGTCGAATCCGTGTTCCTGATCCCGTTCGTCGTCACGTTCACGGAGCTGAGCACCACCGCGATCGTGGTCGCCGCGATCTTCGTGCTCCTCCTCCTCGACGGATGGGTGTACGCGATCAAGAAGGGGGCTCTAACATGGCAAGGATCGTGAAACCCGGAAGTCCCGACGAAGGCATCTTCCTCACAAGCGTGGACAAGATGATGAAATGGGGACGCGCCAACTCCCTATGGCCCCTGCAGTTCGGGCTGGCGTGCTGCGCCATCGAGATGATGGCCGTCATGGGCCCCCACCACGACATCGCACGCTTCGGGAGCGAGGTCTTCCGCGCCACGCCCCGCCAAGCCGACCTGATGATCGTGCCCGGCACCGTGTGCAAGAAGATGGCGCCCCGCGTGCGCAAGCTCTACGATCAGATGCCCGAGCCCAAGTACGTCATCGCCATGGGCGCTTGCGCTTCCTGCGGGGGCCCCTACCAGAACTCGTACAGCGTCGTCCAAGGCGTCGACAAGGTCATCCCTGTCGACGTCTACGTCCCCGGATGCCCCCCCCGTCCCGAGGCCCTCCTCGACGGGCTCCAACGGCTCCAAGAGAAGATCATGCAAGACCCCGAGCCCGAGATCCGGTTCGCCGACTCGCCCGACCCCGGCCCGGAGACGGGCGAAGCCGAAGCGAAGGCTCGGCGCGACTGGGAGATCGGTGACGCCGGCGAGGGAGGCCAGCCCGCGTGACGCTCGCCGAAGAGGTCGTCGAAACGCTCCCCGAGGAAACCATCCTCGAGCAAGGACGCCAGAACGAGACGCCTCTGATCGTCACCAGCCCCGACCACGTCCTCGAGATCCTCTCGACCGCTCACGAGCACGGGTTCGACCACCTGGCCTGCCTCACCGCGGTGGACTGGCCCAAGGACGAGCTTGAGGACAACGCCGGATGGCTCGGCTTCGAGGCCGAGACCGAAGACGAGGAAGACGAGGGCCCCACATACCAGCCCTCGAAGGGCTGGGACCTGGACGACGTGGAGGACGGCCTCATGGAGGTCGTCTACAACCTCTACTCCTACGAGACCGGCGACCACTTGGCCCTTCAAGTCTGGGTCCCCCGCGAGGTGGACGCATGCCGCGTCCCCAGCGCCACCGGCATCTGGGACGGGGCCAACTGGCACGAGCGCGAGGTCTACGATCTCTACGGTGTCACGTTCGAAGGTCACCCCGACCTCAAGCGCATGTTCATGCCCGAGGACTGGGAAGGACACCCGCACAGGAAGGACTACGACCTCGCCGAGCAACAGTACATCTACCGCGAAGGCGGCGTCGACAAAGTGACCACCGACCCCGGGAAGGGATGGTGACGATGCAGGAGACCCAGGAGCAGCCCAAGCGACGCCTGATGACCCTCAACGTGGGCCCCCAGCATCCGGCCACGCACGGCGTGCTCCGCATGAAGATGCTCCTCGACGGCGAGCGCGTCGTCGACGCCGAACCCATCGTCGGCTACCTGCACCGCGGCAGCGAGCGCCTCGGCGAGATGGGCACCTACCTCCAGTTCATCCCCTACACCGACCGGATGGACTACCTGGCCGCCATCCACAACAACATGGCGTTCGTGAGAAGCGCCGAGCAGCTCGACCCCGACCTCGAAATCCCAGAGCGAGCGAGGGTCCTGCGCGTGCTCGCCATGGAGATCAACCGCATCACCAGCCACCTCATCTGGATGGGGACCTTCGGCATCGACCTGGGCGCCCTCACCACGTTCTTCTGGTGCTTCCGGGACCGCGAGAAGGGCCTGCGGTTGCTCGAACGCATGACCGGGACCCGCCTGACGTATTCCTACATGCGCTTCGGTGGCGTCAAGCACGACGTGGACGAAGGCTGGATCGAGGACGTCCACGAGTGGATCGAGGACGTCCGCCAAGGCATCCACGAGATCGACGACCTGCTCACCGAGAACGACATCTTCCTCGCCCGGACGAAAGGCGTCGGGGAGATCACGACCAAGCAAGCCATCAACTACGGCATGACCGGCCCGAACCTCCGGGCCACGGGGAAGCGGTTCGACCTGCGAAAGAAGGAGCCCTACGCGGGCTACGACACCTACGACTTCGAGGTGCCAACGCGAAGCGACGGGGACGCGTTCTCGCGCTACACGGTACGCGTGGCCGAGATCGAGCAATCCCTGCAGATCCTTGAGCAAGCCCTGGACCGCTGGCCCGAAAGCGAGGGCCCCCACATCAGTCCCGACGCGGGCGAAGGCTCGCAACAGTTCCGCTGGTCGCCTGAGGTCGGAGAGAACTACTCCCGCATCGAGGCGCCTCGTGGAGAACTCGGGTGTCTGATCGTCTCCGACGGGACCAACCAACCCTACCGGGTCAAGATGCGAGCCCACTCGTTCTCCAACATCTCCGCCATCGCGGAACTCGCGCGCGGAGAACTCATCCAAGACGCCATCACGACGCTTGGAAGCATCGACATCGTGCTGGGGGACATCGACCGATGATCACGGACCTCCTCTCCGAGCAGCTCGCCGCCCTGGGCCTGCCCGAAGGATGGGCCCTGTTCGCCACGTACCTTCTGCTCACCCTTGCCGTGCTCTTGTTCGTGCTGGCCGTGGCCCCTCTCTACGTGTGGGGGATGCGCAAGATCATGGGGCACATCCAGCACCGCACCGGCCCCTACCGCGTGGGCCCGTTCGGGCTCTTGCAACCCCTCGCCGATGGGATCAAGCTCGTCGGGAAGGAGGACATCCAACCCGCGGGCGTGGACCCGTTCAGCTGGAAGCTGGCCGTGTACGTGCTCGTGGTCCCGCTTCTCATCGTGTTCCTGTTCCTCCCTTGGCACCCTGGCTGGGTCGTCTCGAACGTGGGCACCGGCATCCTGCTCGTGCTGGCCGTGGCAGCCATCAGCCCCGTGGGCGAGGTGCTCGCAGGGTGGGGATCGAACAACAAGTACTCCATCCTGGGGGGTCTGCGTGCGGCCGCGCTGGACGTCGCGTACGAGGTCCCGCTTGTCCTCGTCGCTGCCGGCGTGGTGCTCCTGACCGGGAGCTTGTCGATGGAAGGCATCGTGCTCGCTCAAGAGTCGATGTGGTTCTTCCTGGTCCAACCGGTGGGCCTTTTCATCTTCCTCGTCGCGGGCGTGGCCCAGATCGGGGTCGCGCCCATCGACCTCGCCGAGGCAGAAAGCGAGTTCGTGGCCGGGTTCCACACCGAGTACAGCGGCATGCGGTTCGGCATGTTGTTCTTGAGCCTGTTCGCGAACATCATGCTCATCGGAGCGTTGACGGCCGTCCTCTTCTTCGGAGGATGGCAGGGCCCCTTCTTCGACGGCGTCTGGTGGTTCCTGTTGAAGACGTTCCTCATCAGCGGGTTCATCTTCGTCATCTGGTTCACGCTTCCGCGCGTCAGGATCGACCAGTTCATGACGTTCGGCTGGAAGGTCCTGTTCCCGCTGGCGCTGATCAACCTGGTCATCGCCGCGGTTGCATCCCACTTCCTGGGCATCGGAGGGATTGCATGACGCACCTTGCTTGCCTCGCGAACAACCGGCCTCGCGCCGCCCGAGCCCCGTGGGCGCGCCCGAGGACCCACCCCGCACCCGGAGGTCGATGATCATGTCCATCCCCGTAGTCCGGATGCTTAAATCGTTCAAGCAAACCATCAAGCGCCTCTTCTCGAAGCCCGTCACGGTGCACTACCCTGAGGAGACGAGCCCCATCTCGGAGCGCTTCCGGGGCCGCATCGTGCTGGACTTGGAGGCGTGCATCGGGTGCACGCTCTGCTCGCAGGCCTGCCCGAACGGGACCGACTGCATGAACGTGGTCCCAGGCCGCCAACAGGGCAACAACAAGCGCGGCCTGTGGCCTCGCGTGAACGTGGTGCAGTGCATGTACTGCGGGCTCTGCGAGGAGGTATGCCCGACGGACGCAATCTTCCTGACTCCCGAGTTCCGGACCTCGCGGACCGAACGCTCCGAGTTCGATTACGACTCCATCCAGCTCTCCAAAACGGAATCCGAGCTAGCCCTGGAGGGCCAGAAGGAGCTCGAGGGAGGACTATAACGACGAACCCCTGGGGGGAGCAGAGTGCTGAACGAGATCATCTTCCTCATCCTCGCGGCCATCACGCTCGTAGGCGCCATCAAGATGATCGCCAGCGACGAACCCGTGCACGCCGCCATCTACTTGGGCCTCGTGCTGGGCGCCGTCGCCGGCATCTACCTGACGCTTAGCGCAGAGTTCCTGGCCGCGATCCAGATCCTCATCTACGTGGGAGCGGTCGTGACGCTGATCCTGTTCGCGGTCATGCTCACCACGCACGCCTCCCCCACCGAGGGCTTCGCCGAGGACCGCACGCCTCTTTCCACGCTGGGCATCGGGGACGCGCCCACCGGCATGGACGTCGAGAACCTCGAGGAGGTCCCGCCGGAGGCGGACACGGTCGGGCAAGCCGAAGCCTACGCGGAACCCGACGACGAGGACACGGTCCGCCGCGACGAGGCCGACGACGAGGCTCCCGACCAGGACAAGGAGCCCGAGGAAGCCACGCGGCGCGAGGACGAAGCGATGAGCTCCGAGGAAGAGGACCGGCAACCTCGCCAACGGCGCGGGACCGAGGACGACACCGAGGACGAGGAGGAGGCATCATGACCACGGACGACGCCGAAGCCGAGGACGAGTCCAGGTTCCCCATCACACGCACCGACGTGCACCTGATCATCAGCATCTTCATCGGCTCCCTCATCGCGGTGCAAGCCTGGGACATCACGCACGTCGAGGGCTTCGCCGAGGTCTGGGGCACCGCGCCCGAAGCCGTCGAGGACCTCACCGAGCTCGGGCACGCGCTCTTCACCGACTGGGCCATCCCACTGGAGGCCCTGGGCGTGCTCTTACTCGTCGCGCTGGTCGGTGCGCTCGCGATGGCGATGCGAGAAAGGGGAGGGACGCCGCGATGATCCACGGGTTCGAGATCGCGACGTGGTGGTACGTGGCCCTCTCAGCAGCCCTGTTCGCCATCGGGACCTGGGGCCTGATGAGCCGCAACAACGCCATCATGGTGCTCATGAGCCTCGAGCTCATGCTCAACGCGGCCAACATCAACTTCGTCGCGTTCGCCAGCGCGCACGGCGCCCAGGACGGGTTCGTGGTCGCCCTGTTCAGCATCGGCATCGCTGCGGCCGAGGCCGCCGTGGGCCTCGCCATCATCGTGAACCTGTTCCGAATCACGGACACCGTGGACGTCTCCCGCGCCACGCTCCTGCGAGGCTGATTCCAGATGGTGCTCGATTACGCTTGGCTGATCCCCGCCCTGCCCCTGGTCGCCTTCGCGCTCGCCGCGCTGTTCGGGCGCTACCTCCCCGAGCGCGGCGGCTACCTCGCCACGCTCGCCATCACGGCCGCTGGCGCCCTCGCGCTGGCCGTCGCGTGGCTCGTTTGGACAGGGACCTATGCACCCTTCGAGGACGCCTACACGTGGGCCCTGGAGGATGTGACGGGCTCTGCGTGGCTGGAGGCCGGATCGTACGCGTTCGACCTGGGCGTGTACATGGACTCGCTCACGGCGTGGCTTCTTGTCCCCGTGGGCATCCTCACCGCCGGCATCGCCATCTACAGCATCGGGTACATCCGCCCCGAGGCGGACGGGTACCACCTCGACGATGGCACGCACGTCCACATCGACGGGCGACAGCGGTACTACGCCGCGCTGGCCCTGTTCGTGGGCAGCATGTTCGGGTTCGTGCTCGGCTCCGATCTGTTGATGATGTTCATCTTCTGGGAGCTGATGGGCCTTTGCTCGTACCTGTTGATCGGGTTCTGGTACGCCAAAGCGTCCGCGGCCGCGGCCGCCCAGAAGGCCTTCCTCGTCACGCGCATCGGGGACGTGTTCTTCCTGGGCGGGCTCGTGATCCTCGCCGTCCTCTTCGGGAGCATCGACTTGTCCGTGATCCTCGACGCGTCCAACATCGACGCGGTCGCCAACGAGAACTCGACGCTCCTGGGAGCCTCCATGCTGTGCCTGTTCGTGGGTGCCGTGGGCAAATCCGCCCAGCTTCCCCTGCACGTCTGGCTCCCGGACGCCATGGAGGGCCCCACCACCGTCTCCGCGCTCATCCACGCTGCCGCCATGGTCAAAGCCGGTGTCTACCTCGTGGCCCGCTTTATGCCCGTCTACGCGGCCGTGGACTGGGTGCTGATCACCGTGGCCACCGTGGGCGCCGTGACCGCGTTCGTCGCCGCCACCATGGCCGCCGTGAACCCCGACATCAAGCGCGTGCTCGCGTTCAGCACCATCAGCCAGCTCGGGTACATGTTCCTGGGCTTGGGCGCCGTCGCCATCGTCACCGCCGGGTTCACCGCCGGGCTGCTTCACCTGTTCAACCACGCGTTCTTCAAAGCGCTCCTGTTCCTGTGCGCAGGCGCGGTCGGGTTCGCGCTCCACGAGTACGACATGCGCGAGTTCGGCGGGTTGCACGCCTACATGCCCATCACGAGCATCACCATGGCCATCGCCACGCTCGCCATCGCAGGCGTGCCCCCGTTCAGCGGGTTCTGGAGCAAGGACGTCATACTCGAGCAGGTCTGGAACGCAGCCGGCGGCCAGCCCTGGTTCTTCGTCCTGTGGGCCCTGGCGCTCGTCACCGCGGGGTTGACCGCGTACTACATGGCTCGCCTGTGGCTGATGACGTTCGCCGGGGACTACCGGGGAAGCCACGACGAGGACCACCTCCACGATGGGACCGGGCACATGAACGCCGTGCTCATCGTGCTCGCCGCGTTCGCCGCGCTCAGCGGTTTGCTCGTCTTCTACGCCGGCGATTACCTGTACTTCGGCGAGCCCCTGCACGAGTCGCTGATGCACTTCCTGACGTCCTGGAAGGCCTGGTTGGGCCTGGGCGTCGTCGCCATCGGGCTGCTCATCGCCTGGAACCGGTTCCAGCCCGAGCACGTCGAGGACAACATCACGCACGATGCGGACCTCGCCGGGGCTGAACGCGTGCTCGTGAACCGCTACTACCTCACCGAGGCCTACTACGGGCTCGTGGACCGGACCGTGCTGTTGTCCGCGCGCGCCCTGGATGCCGTGGACCGACACGTCGTCGACTGGTCCGTGGACGCGATCGGTCGCGCCAACGCGGGCCTCTCCCGCGCCGGGAGCCGCTTGCAAAGCGGCCGCGTCAGCGACTACGCCGCGGGCATCCTCACGGGCCTGCTGTTGCTCATCGTGATCATCGTGTACGTGCTTCGCTACACCATCGGGGGTGGTCTCTGATGGAGATCCCGTGGATCAGCATCGCGATCTTCGCGCCGCTCGTCGGGGCCGCGATCACCATGCTGACGCCGCGTCCCGTGTCCCGGTTCGTCGCGTTGGCCGCCAGCTCGATCCCGCTGGGCATCGGCGCCGCCATCGTGGCCCGGTTGCCGGGCATCGAGGAGTACGTGCTCATGGAATCCGTCACCTGGGCGACCAGCCTGGGCATCACGTACACGGTCGCGCTCGACGGGCTCTCCGCGCCGCTTTTCGCTCTGACAAGCCTCCTGGTGGGCGTCAGCATCCTGTTCAGCTGGGAGGAGACGCACAAACCGCAAGCGTTCTTCAGCCTGCTCTTGGTGCTTCAGACCGCCATCCTGGGCGTCTTCGCCGCGCTGGACCTGTTCGTGTTCTACGTGTTCTGGGAGTTCGTGCTCATCCCCATGTTCTTCCTGATCGCGATCTGGGGCGGCGCACAGCGCCGCTACGCCGCGGTCAAGTTCTTCGTGTACACGTTCCTGGCCAGCCTCGTCATGCTTCTGGGCTTCATGGGGATCTACTTCGCCACGGGCCTGGACACGTTCAACTTCCTGGAGCTCCAGGAGCAGACCGCGTTCCTCTCGCAGGGGCTTCAGATCCTGCTCTTCACGGGCCTGTTCGTGGGCTTCGCCGTCAAGATGCCGATCGTGCCCGTGCACACCTGGCTGCCGTGGGCCCACGTGCAAGCGCCCACCGCGGGCAGCATCCTGTTGGCCGGCGTGCTGCTCAAGATGGGCGGGTACGGCCTGGTCCGGTTCGCCTTCGGCGCGTTCCCCTACGCGGCCGCGCGCTTGGTCCCGCTCATGTTCACGCTGGCCGTCGTCTCCATCATCTGGGGCGCCGTCGTGTGCTTGGCCCAGCAGGATCTCAAGCGGATGGTCGCGTTCTCGTCGATCAGCCACATGGGCATCTTCCTGCTCGGCGTGGCCACGCTCACCGACATCGGCCTCCTGGGCGGGCTTTACATGCTCATCGCGCACGGCCTGTTGAGCCCGCTGGCCTTCCTGATGTGCGGAAGCATCCAGCACAGCTGGGGCACCCGCCGCATCGAGGATCTGGGCGGCATCATGAAGAAGACGCCCACGCTGGGCATGCTCACGATCATCGCGTTCATCGGGTCGCTCGGGTTCCCCGGCCTGGCCGGGTTCATCGCGGAGGTCACCGTGCTCGTGGGCACGTACGAGGCCTTCGGCGCGCTCGTCGCGCTCCCGCTTGTAGGCATCCTGCTCACGGCCGGGTACTACATCTGGGCGATCAAGCGAGCCCTCCACGGGCCCTACGCGGGGCCCGAGAACGGAGGGCACCCGATGCCCCGGAACGAGGTGATCGCCGCGAGCATCCTCGTGGGGCTTTCCATCCTGTACGGGGTGTGGCCTGCGTTGCTGACGGACCTGTTCAACCCGTTCATCGAGAACCTCCTGACGTTCCTGGGGGTGGCCTAGTTGGCGCTTGAAACCTTCGCGGGCATGCTGCCCGAGATCACGCTGCTGTTCGGCGCGTTCGTGATCCTGTACACCAGCGCGACCGCGCGCGAGGGCAAGGTGCCCGCCATGATCGGGTTCTTGACCACGATCGTGGCCAGCGTGTTCACGCTTGGCACCCTCGTCTCGATCCCCGGCCTCGGGTTCTTGCCCCAGGAAGCCACCATCCTGCAACTGTTCGAGGTGTCCGCGTTCAGCCAGTTGCTCAAGCTGGTGTTCGTGATCGGCACGGGCATCGTGATCCTGGCCTCGCCTCATTACATGGGGCGCACCTCCATGCAGGCGGAGTACTACGCGCTCATGCTTGCGGCCACGATCGGCATGATGGTGGTCGCCTCCAGCCGCGACTTTTTGACCTTGTTCGTGGGCATCGAGATCGCGTCCTTCGCCTCGTACCTGTTGGCGGGCACGTTCAAGCGCGAACCCACCAGCAACGAGGCCGCTTTGAAGTACTTCATCACGGGCGCGCTCTCCAGCGCGATCACGCTCTACGGGATCTCGCTGCTGTACGGGGCCGCGGGCACGGCCACGTTCGAGGGTGTGGCCGCGTTCTTCAGCGAGCAGGTGGCCCTCTTCCAGGGCGTCGACAACCCGGGCCTTCGCATGTTCATCAGCCAGCCGATCGTGGCCATCGGCGTGTTCATGATCTTGGCCGGCATCGGGTTCAAGTTCACCGTGGCCCCCTTCCACATGTGGGCCCCGGACGTGTACACGGGCGCTCCCGACACGGTGGCGGCGTGGCTTTCCGGCACCGGCAAGGGGTTGGGCTTCACGGCGCTGTTGCTCGTGTTCCTTTGGCCGCTTGGCCCCATCGCGGGGGGGTGGGAACCGTTCGTGGCGGGGCTTGCCATCCTCACGATGACGTGGGGGAACCTGGTCGCGATCCGCCAGGATGACATCAAGCGCATGCTGGCGTACTCGAGCATCGCGCAAGCCGGGTACATCCTCATCGTGCTCCCCGTGGGCACCGCGTACGCGCTGGGAGGCGGCGTCTTCCACACCCTCACGAACCTGCTCATGAAGGGAGGCGCGTTCCTGGTGGTGGCCGCGTTCGCGACAGCGGGCATCGGCTCCAAGATCGGAGACTACCGGGGCCTTGCTGATCGCAACCCGTTCATCGCGTTCGCGATGGTCATCTTCCTGTTGTCCCTGGCGGGCCTTCCACCGCTTGGGGGCTTCTGGTCCAAGTTCGTGATCTTCTCCAGCGCCGTCGAGGTGGGCCTGGACGGATCCTGGCTCTGGTGGCTGGCGGTGGCCGGCATCCTCAACACGGCGATCTCGCTCTTCTACTACGCGCGCTGGATCCGCGCGATGTACACGGACAAGGCCACGCACCCGGTCGAGTCCCACATCCCGGGAAGCTTGACCGCGGGCATCGCGGTGAGCATGATCGCGATCATCGCCGTGGGCCTCGTGGCGGGCCCCGTGATCGACTGGAGCATCCAGGCCGCGGACGCGCTTCTCAGCCTTGCCCCCTAAGCCCGGCAAAACGGCGGGCACGCTGACGCGAAGACGTCAGCCGTGCGCACAAGCCCGTTTAGGCTTCGTGCTCCTCGTCGCTGTCCTCCAAGCGGAAAACGGCCCACGCCGGGAGGATCAACGCGGCGAGGATGATGGCGCCGAGGACGTGGAAGAGGAAATGGTCCTCGCTGCCGGCTGAGAAGATCCAGATCCACGAGACGAGCACCACGAACAGGAACAGGACCGTGAACGTCAGCCAGGCGATCCAGCCCGGCGAGTCGCTTCGTGCTGCAGGGACGCGTCCGGCCATGATGTCCTCGTCTCGTTGCCCCCTCGCAAGGGGCCAACCCATTTGAACTTCACGCCTGACCGATCGCGCCCGGCGGGACCTGACCCCCTCGAGGTCCGAGCCCCTCTTTGGTCCGGATGGACGAATGGACACTCCGCATCCTTTAACTCCCACGACGTGCGAGAAGGTCCCATGGAGGGGGCCTGGTCCTCGATGCTTCCCGTGGCTCTCGCCGGCGGCCTCATGCTTGCCCTCGTGAGGACGCCGCGTCTGCGCGAGAGCGAACCCGGCTTGGCCCTCAGGCAACGCACGGGCCTCGTCCTCCTGGCCACCCCCCTGATCGTGCTGGTCCTGTTCGGCATCAAGAGCCTGCCGCTTCTCACGCAAGGCGTCACTCCCGCCCCCATGACGCCGAACGAGCTCACGCACAAAGCCCTCGTGCACGCCGGCGTCTACCTAGCTATCCCCTGCACGGGGCTCCTTCTCGTGATGGGCCCCAAAAAGGCCCCCACCTCGATCGCGAACCGGCTTACGAGCAAGGCCCCCCGGTCCGCGAACATCGGCCGCTCGCTCTCCTGGTCGGCCGCGTTCACAGGCCTGCTCTTGCTCGTCCTGGCCACCGCGTGGACGCTGGCCGAGAAAAGCGGCTCCGGCCTGCTGACCGCTGGCGGCGCCCAGGTGCTCTTCTCCGAGGTCACGCCCGCGCTCGCCTTCGCCCTGGCCGGGTTCGCCGCGCTCGCCGAGGAAGGCCTGTTCCGGGGCGTGCTCCTCGAAGGCCTCCAGGAGTTCACCAACCGCGCCCTCGCCATCGGGATCCAAGGCCTCCTCTTCGGCCTCATCCACGCCGGGTACGGATCCATGGGGCACGTGCTCGCCGCGAGCCTGTTCGGCGTGCTCATGGGCGTCCTCGTGACCCGCCGAGGCCTGCTACCGGCCATCCTCGTCCACTTCCTCGTGAACGTGGCCGTGCTGGGCCTCTGGACCGGTCACGCCAGCCTGCTCGTGTTCGCCCTCGCCTCGGTCCCTGCGCTCGCAGGGCTCGGAGCCGCCCTCCGAGCCCGCCACGACCCCCACCCAGCGCGCGTCCCCTCCTAGCTTTACGCGCGTCAACGGAAAGGCCATTCAACCTGGGACCCGCATGAAGGACCCATGACCCAGCAACGCCGCTTGCGCGTGGACGGCATGAAATGCGACGGCTGCAAAAGCGCCGTCGAGGCCGCTCTCTCCGACGTCGACGGGGTCGAGGGCGCAACGGCCTCCCCGGAGGAGGCCACGGCCGTGGTCCACGCGCAGCCGACCGTGAGCGACGAGAGCCTCGTGAACGCCATCGAAGACGCCGGCTTCGACGCCGAAGCCCCCTGAAGCTACCATGAACCAGCGCGAGGACCGATACCCGGTCTCGGGGATGCGATGCGCGACCTGTTCGAGCACCATCGAAGAGGCGCTCGAGCGCATCGAGGGCGTGCTCCAGGCGGACGCGAACTACGCGACCGGCGAGGTGCACGTCGCGTACGACGAGGACGCCGTCCGAGCCTCGCGACTGGTCGAAGCCATCGAGGAGGCCGGGTACTCGGTGCCGACGCGCTCGAAGACGCTGACCGTGTCGGGGATGCGATGCGCGACATGTTCGAACACGGTACAACAAGCGCTTGAAGGCGTTCCGGACGTGGTCTCCGCGGAGGTGAACTACGCGACGGACGAGGCCCACGTGGACCTCCTTG
The DNA here is from genome assembly GCA_964581775.1 of uncultured Thermoplasmatales archaeon. Classification (GTDB taxonomy): domain Archaea; phylum Thermoplasmatota; class SW-10-69-26; order SW-10-69-26; family SW-10-69-26; genus PWVY01. The sequence continues at coordinate 19,650 of CAZOQA010000003.1, forward strand.
ACCCCGTCGAGGATCTCGAGCCCGCGTACGAGGCGATCGAGGAAGCAGGCTACGAGCCCTCTCGCCCCGTCGAGGATGAGGACGCGCTGGAGGCGCGCGAGGAGGCCACCGACCGTGAGCTTGCCCGGCAACGACGCCTCGTCGTGGGCGGCGGCATCCTCACCGCGCCGTTCCTCTTGGTGATGCTGGACATGGTCTGGCCCGTGCTGCCGGAGGCCGTTGCTGGCATCTCTCTGGGCTGGGTGGAGTTCCTGCTCGCCACGGCCCTGATGGCGACCTTGGGCCTGGAGTTCTTCCGCGGAGCCTGGTCCGCGCTCGTGACCTCGGGCCGGGCCAACATGGACTCGCTTGTCGCGCTGGGCACGAGCGCAGGCTACGCCTACAGCACCGTCGTGCTGCTGGGCGCCCTGCAGGGCGGCCTGTACTTCGAAGCCGTGGCCGTGATCCTGTGGTTCATCACGCTGGGCAACTACCTGGAGGCGCGGTCCAAGGCAAAGGCCAGCTCAGCCCTCCAGGAGCTCTTGGAGCTCCAGGCGGACGAGGCTACCGTGGTGCGGGACGGCGAGGAGGTCCAGGTCCCCTTGGAGGAGATCCAGGTCGGCGACGTGCTGAAGGTCCGACCTGGCGAGCGCGTGCCCACGGACGGGGCCGTGGTGGAGGGGCAAAGCGCGGTGGACGAGTCCATGGTCACGGGCGAGAGCCTGCCCGTGGACAAGCAGCCCGGCGACGAGGTGATCGGGTCCACGATCAACGAGAACGGGGTGCTCTTCGTGGAGGCCACGCGCGTGGGGGAGGATACGGCGATCCAGCAGATCGTGGAGCGCGTGAAAAGAGCCCAGGCCCGGCAGCCTCCGATCCAGCGGCTGGTGGACCGTGTCAGCGGCGTGTTCGTGCCGCTTGTCATCGTGAACGCGATCGCGTGGGCGGGCCTGTGGTACGCGTTCCCGGGCGCGTTGTCGAGCTTCGTGACGCAGCTTCCCTTGTGGGGCCTCGCTGGGGGCGGCCCGCTCGTGGGTGGGGTGCCGGTGGTGGAGTTCTCGATGATCGTGCTCGCGTCTGCGTTGCTGATCGCGTGCCCGTGCGCGTTGGGGTTGGCCACGCCGGCGGCGACCATGGTGGGCTCCACGCTGTCGGCCCGGAACGGGATCCTGTTCAAGGGTGCGGACGTACTCGAGCAGGTGCGGGGCGTGGACACGGTCGTCTTCGACAAGACGGGCACGCTTACGACGGGGCAGATGAGCCTGACGGACGTGCGTCCTGTGGGCGGGCTGGATGAGGGGGAGGTGCTTTCGCTGGCGGCGAGCGCGGAGTCGGCCAGCGAGCACCCGCTTGCGCGCGCGATCGTGGAGGCGGCCAAGGACCAGAGCGTGCCCTTGCAGGATCCGGACGCGTTCGAGAACGTGCCGGGTCGGGGGATCTTGGCGACGGTGGACGGTCGGCGCGTGCTCGTGGGCAACCGGGGCTTCGCTCAGGAGGAGGGCGTCGATGCTTCGGGCGCGGGTTCCGTCCTGGAGGAGCTGGAGTCGGCGGGCCGCACGGCGATGCTGGTCGCGGTGGAGGGGGACCTGGTGGGCGTGGTCGCGGCCGCGGACCGTGTTCGTGCGTCGGCGCGGGAGACGGTGTCGGCGCTCCAGAGGCGGGGGTTGGAGGTGGTGATGTTGACGGGGGACAACGAGCGCACGGCGCACGCGGTCGCGAGCGAGCTGGGCATCCCTGGGTCGAATGTGCGAGCGGGCATCTTGCCGGGCGACAAGGCGGACGCGGTGGAGGCGCTGCAGGAGGGGGGCCGTCGGGTGTTGATGGTGGGGGATGGGGTCAACGATGCTCCCGCGTTGACGGCGGCCGACGTGGGGGTCGCGATCGGTTCGGGCACGGACGTGGCCATCGAGAGCGGGGACATCACGTTGATGAGGGACGACCCGGGGGATGTCCTCAAGGCGTTGCGGATCGGGGAGGCGACGATCTCGAAGGTCCGCCAGAACCTGTTCTGGGCGTTCGCGTACAACGTGACGTTGGTGCCGATCGCGTCGCTTGGGTTGCTGAACCCGGCGTTGGCGGGCATCGCGATGGCGGGGTCGAGCGTGAGCGTGATGGCGAACAGCTTATCGTTCGCGCGGTACTCTCCCGAGGAGGAGTACCAGGTGGCTCCGCTGCGGTGGTTCCAGCGGGAGAAGGCGCACGCGGCGCCCCAAGGGGGTTAGATCGGTCGGGGGGGGCGGGTCCTCCGGAGCCTGTACCACAAAGTTTAAGGTGGACGCGGAGCAAGGTAGGGGTGACGAGGGAGCCGCCAAAACGAGTTATTCTTTCGGAAACTCGCCTCCCAACAGCCTCCCAAGCCTCCCTTGGCGGCCCCTCGTTCCTCTTACCTCGCAGCGTCCCAAGTCCTCTTCCAAAGCCTCCCGGCTGCCCAGGCTTTCTACCAGGGCGTGGTAGCCCCAGGGTAGAGAGTCAATATAATGCTTTCGACCCCGATAAAATAGGGCATGGGAGGCTCTAACGCGGTTCGCGGGGGTGGGCAAGCGAACGCTTCACGTTCGGCAAAATTTAAGGTCCACCCTGAGCAAGGGAAGGATGCGAGAGGGAGTCGCCGAACGCTCTCGCCTCCCAAGCCTCCCAACAGCCTCCCAACCTCCCAAGCCTCCCCGGCGGCTCCCTCCCATCCTTCCTTCTTGACCAACGGGCTAGCCTGAACGACCAAATACCCCCAGCCCGACTGTCAGGCCGATGCGACGGCGAACCGCTCTCACAGCCTTGATCCTCGTCACGGCCGCGCTGGCAGGATGCATCGGCGGCGACGATGCGCCCGACCCCCAGAGCACCCAGCAGGACCCGACCGACCCGACCGCCGACTACGACCTGCCCGGTCAGATCACGGGGCTCGAAGCCAAGGCCGCCATCGACCACGGCGGGGCCGGAGGCCTCGTCATCCAAGACGACCTCGCGTACGTAAGCGGCCTCGACACCGGGTTCTACATCGCGGACGTCACCGACCCCCAAGACCCTGAGAAGCTCAGCGAGCTCGACGGGTTCTCCGCCCGCGACGTGTCCCTGTTCACCGTAGAGGGGGACCTCTTCGCCGCCCTCGGCGCCGACGGCGACGGCATCCACGTCGTCAACGTCACCGACCCGCAAGACCCCGAGCTGATCGTGGAATCGTTCACCTTCGGCGGTCCCGCCCACAACATCGTCATGGTCCCCGGCACCACGCTCTTGTACAACAGCCGGAGCCTCGGAGACGCCCTCGAACCAGGCATCGACATTCTCAACCTCTCCGACCCCCACGACCCCCAGCTGGAGACCGTGTACACGTTCCCCCCCACCGGCGGGACAAGCCCCGTGGCCACCGCCGGTTGCCACGACATCGAGATCGCCCCCGAGATCGACCGCGCCTACTGCGCCGCAGTCACCCAAACCTACATCCTCGACATCAGCGACCCCACGAGCCCCGAGATCGTCTCCACCATCACGAACCCCGGCGTGAACATCCACCACTGGGCGATCCCCAGCCACGACCGCGACGTGCTCATCATCGGGGACGAGTTCGGCGGCGCCATGGCCCCCACCACGTGCCTAGCGCACGCCCCCACGCCCCTCGGGGACGTCTCGCAGCCCTACGGAGCCCTATGGTTCTACGACATCAGCGACGAAGAGACCCCCACGCCCCAAGGATGGATCAGCGCGCCAGCGCACGCCACCGAGCAGGTCTGCACCTCGCACTTCGGCCAACTGCTCCCCGACCGAGACCAAGTCGCCGTCGGATGGTACACCGCAGGCGTGCTCCTCGTCGACTTCGAGGACCCCATGCAACCCACCCTCGTGGACCAATGGGGCGACGGAGAGACCAACGTGTGGGACGTCCAATACACGAACGGGCACCTCGTCACGGGCGACATCGGGCACGGAAGCGACGTGATCCAACTCATCGGCGAATGACGCCCCCACACGCCTAACCACGCCCGCTCATCCGCCGCACGCAGGAGACCCTCGACGCAGAGCGCGACCGGGGGATCCGCGAGCCGTACCGGACGACTTGCGGTCCCGCGCGACACCCTCGAAGGCTAACCCAGGCGGGCCAGACCCACGTCCGCCTCGAGCGTGCTCGTCCAGTCCTCCCCGAGCTCTTTCCGGCGCTCCAGGAACGCCTCCAGCGGGCGCTTCAACGAAGGCTCGAACCGGTCGTTCCCGACGATCCGCTGGTCACCGAACACGAACGTGGGCACGCGCTGTGCTCCCAGTTCGTCTTCGACCCGGTCCTTGATCATGTCCAGCCTGAACTGGTACGCGTGGTGGTCGATCGCCTCGAAGAAGCGATCCGGGTCCAGGCCCGCCTGGTCTGCCACGTCCTCCAGAACGGTCCTGTGGCCGAGGTTGCGGCCCTGCGTCCATGCGGCCTCGAACGCGGCATCGTGGTACGCATCGAACGTCTGATCGCCCTGGTCCGCGGCGTACAAGGCGCCTCGCAGGGCCAGGTTGCTGTTGATGCTCTCGTCTGGACCGTCCAGCGTGACGTCGACCTCTTGGGCAAGCTCGTCGACCCAGCGTTGATAGTCGTCGGGGTACGACGCGTCGATCTCCTCCCCCTCAGGGATCGCGTTGGGGAAGATCTCCCACGGAAGGTATGTGATTTGCACGTCGTACTCGCGGGCCAGCTCATCGGCCCGGTGCTTGCCGACGTACGCGTACGGGCACACGTAGTCGAAAACGACGTACACCGCGGGGGCGGGTTCGCTCATGTCCAAGCGTAGGGGTCGCCACCGGTTTGAACCTGGGGCTTGCCCTTATGCTTCGCGTTCGAAGTCTCGCTCGATGCGGGTCAGCTCGGGCCGGTCCTGGCCCTGGTACTTGCTGCCCCGCTCTGCTCCGTAGGGGCGCGCGGCGGGGTTTTTCATCTCGTGGAGGACGATCTGGCTGATCCGCATGCCGGGGTGAAGGGCCACGGGGACCTTGCCGAGGTTCGAGAGCTCCAGCGTGATGCGCCCCTCGAACCCGGGGTCGCAGAGCCCTGCTGTGGCGTGCACGACGATGGCCAAACGACCGAGGCTCGATCGCCCCTCCACGAACGCGACGAGGTCGGCGGGGAGTTCGACGCGTTCGAGCGTGCTGCCTAGCGCGAACTCGCCGGGGTGGAGGATGAACCGGTCGCCCTCGGGGACCTTCACGCGGTCCGCGTACTCTTCCTGCGTGCCGGGGTCCTCGGGGTCGATGTAGGGCACGTGCGTGGTCCTGTACATCACGAACTCTCTACCCAACCGCAGATCGATGCTGGACGGTTGGATCTGCAGGTCCGGGTCGTCCAGGGGTTCAACGACGAGGTCCCCTTCCTCCAAGCGAGCCTCGATGTCCCGGTCCGAGAGGATCATCACCCCCGCACCACGACCCCAGGATACAAGCGTATGGGTCGGCCGGGCCGGGCGCGCGTCGGTTTGCGGGCACGGGGAGCGGCAACGTATTAGGACCCCTCCCCGGTGGGTCTGGCGTGCCAAGCCCCATGGCCCACTTCGCGGTGGGCGCTGGATTGCTCGTGCTCGTCGGGTTCCGGCGACGAGAGGCGGCGATGGGAGGTCTCTGGGCTGCAGCGGCAGACCTGGACGCCGTCACCGCCATCCCTTGGGTCTTCCTGGGCCCCCAGACGCCCCTGAGCGCGGACTCGCTGATGCTCATGGAGCGCCTGCTGGGGCACCGAGGCTTGTCCCATACCTTCCTGCTCGGGGTCCTCCTCGCGGTCGCCGCGTGGGGGATCACGCGACGGTCGCGGTGGGGGGCCATCGTGGGCATTGCGTGGGTCTCTCACGTGGCGTTCGACGTGTTCACGGTGTGGACCGCGGTGCCCTTTTGGCCCTTCTCAGACGCGGGGTACCGCTACCCGCTGGTCACGACGGTCGACCCCGTGCTCACGATTGTCAGCCTGCTCGCCATCGGGGCCCTGCTGGGTCCCTTGCTGGTCGAGCGCTACGGTTGGGGAGGCCGCGGGTGGGGCTCGTGGCTGCGGGATCAAGGGCATCGCTGGGGGCGAACCCTCGCCGTGGCGAGCTTGGGCGTGGTCCTGCTGAGCGTGGCGTGGCTGGGGGCGGTCTCGACCGTGCAGGGCGTCCCGTTCGGAGACACGCATTCGGCTCACTTGCCCCGGACCGTCACCCTGATCGAGCACGAGGAGGAGTGGGAGATCCAGGAACGTTGGACGCCCTTCAGCGAGGGCGACTCCCGGTTCGTAGCCAAGCGAGACAACCAGACCGTGACCGGGGACGGGGAGGGTTCCATCGCGGCCGCCGAGTGTGCTCTCAGCGGCCTTGGGCCGTACAACCACGTGGACGAGCCTGTGTTCCTGGCCAGACCCGGGGGGGAGGTGACGCTCGTGGAGGTGCACGACATCGTCCGCAACGCGACCGGCGGGGGCCCGGTCATGCTGTTCAGCGTGGGGGACGGGGGCGTCGTGGAGCAAGCCTGGTCGTCGGGGGAGGAACCGAACAGCTTCTACCGCATCCCGATCCCTCAACCCGTCGTGGAGGAAGCCCGGTGCCGGTGACGATCGACGGCACGTTGCACGAGGCGACGTTCCAGCAGCGTCCCAACAGGTTCGTCGTGCTCGCAAGGATGAACGACCGGTCCGTGAAGGCTCACTGTCCCAACCCGGGGCGGCTGGGTGAGTTCCGGCAGGAGGGCACGCCGTACCTGCTCCGTCGTCGGCCGGATGCCTCCGCTGAGCACGCGACCCGGTACAGCGTGGTGGCCGCCAAGGACGGCCGGTTCCACGTTGGCTCGCCCCGGGCCCTCGGGGAGATCCCCGAACGGCCCTGCTTCGAGGAGGGGTGCTGGGTCGTGCTCGACACGGGCATGGCGAACCGGCTCGTTGCCGACGCGCTCACGCAGGGGACCCTGGAGGAGGCGTTCGGGGTGGTGGACGCGTTCACGCGCGAGCCCCGGGCAGGCTCCGGCCGCTTCGACTTCGCCTGGGAGCGCGACGGGGCGCGCGCCCTGGCAGAGGTCAAAAGCGTGACGCTCATCGGGAACGACGGCACGACGGCGCTTTTCCCGGATGCCCCCACCGAGCGGGGCACGCGGCACGTTCGCAAGCTGGCCGAGCGGGCCGGTGAGGGCCTCCCCTCGACGCTCGCGTTCGTGGTGCTGCGCGAGGACGCCGAGCGCATTGCACCGAACACGTTCACCGACCCCGCCTTCGCGAGCGCCCTCCAGCAGGCCCGGGACGCGGGCGTGGAACTCGTCGGCCTGCGGTCCCAGATCGATCTCGAGCGGGGTCGCGTCGGGCTGGGGGCCCGCATCCCCGTGGTCCTGGACCCGGGCCAGGCGGCCACGGGCGTCTCTTCCAAGGGTGAACTGCTGGACCCGAATAGGGCGTCAGGATAACGGTTATCAACCCCCCCGAGGACGAAGGGAATGAGCAACGCGGGCGCGTCGCAGGTTCGGCAACACCTCGTCTTTCTCCTCCGCGTTGCTCCCCTCCTGCCCGCCAGCGCCGCTTCTACCGGCAGAAGCTTTTTCACCGCACCAAGCGTTCGACGCGCGGGTTGAGCAAGATGGGAGTTGGAGAGACCACGTTGGGAGAAAGCCGTCTGTTGAGCATCGCGCTGGGCATCGCCCTCGTCGCCGCGGCATTCGTCGCGACGGCGGGTCCAGGAGCGGCCTGGCATACCGACATGGAGGTCGTCCACGAGGAGCAGCTGGACGAATCGGCCGCCGTGGGCGTCGCCACGGATCTTGAAGAGAGCGGCGATCTTGCCCTCGGCGTGACAGGGTACAGCCCCCTGTTGTCTGCCCCGCTCTCAGGTGGCGTGGTCGCGTTCGATCAGGACAAGAACCACGTGCTCACGTTCGCGTTCACGGCGCACGGGTCGCCCGACCGGTTGATCGTGGAGCCCACGCCGGCCGAGCCGGAACCCAGCGGCGACTTCGACGACGGCGGAACCTGGGAAACGCACGCGGTGGGCGATGTGAGCCTGCTGGAGACGATGGACATCACGATCGAGGTCCTGCCGGATCTGCCGAGCCTCGACGACGAGGAGCCGCTGATGCGCGTGGGCACCACCTCGTCAGACCTCGAACCGGGCACCCATTACCAGGGCGCTTGGGTCGGGACGGTGGGCTCCTCGCTCATCGAGGTGGAGACGGATGCTGCCGTCAGCGACGTGGAGACCGTGGTCGGATCCGCGTACGTGAAGGGCGATCCCGACATCGAGGACGGGACCCCGAACGCGCAAGTCCAGCAGAGCCAGACCGACCCGCGCGTCGGGTTCAAGGTCATCAACGACGCCACGGTCGACGTGGACGCTGAGCATGGCGTGTACGGGTTTTGGGGGGTCTCTGATTTCAAGCTCGTGTGCCAGAACGACGTCCTGGGCGGGTGCGTGTGGGGCAGCCAGGTGTATCACGAGTGCGCCGTCGCGACGGGCCAGGACTGCGAACCCTCCAGCATCTCCTGGGAGACGCCCAGCGGTCAAGGAAGCGGCAGCTCGCTGTACTCGTTCAGCGGCACCGAACCCGGCCAGCACGCGTTCACGGTCGACCACAAGGTAGATGTGTACGGGCCCTCCATGAGCGAGGGCGGAACGTGGGTCTCCCTGGGTGAGAACTACAGCTACCTCACGGTCGGCGACTTCACCCTCCCCTGACCTCTCGACCGCGTAGGGGCCCCCTTCGGGCCCCCTTCTCTCGTTTCTTCCTCTGCCAGGCAATCCTTTAAGCCGGGCACCCGGTTGAGGGGACGATACGATGCCGATGCCTAGCTGGGTCGAGGAGGCTCTCCAGGACGCCCTCCAGGATGGAGAAACGATCGTGGCCTCCGAGGAGCTTGAAGCGGGCAAGCTGGCCGTCGCGTCCACGAGCGACCGCGGGTACGTGCTCCGGGACCGCATGTTCAGGAGCCCCGAGGTCTGGAGCTTCGAGCTTCAGATCCCCGCCGGCGAGAACGGAGCCTCAGGCCCCCCCGGCACCTCCACGGAGCCCCTGCCCGAGGCCGCCCGAGCCACGGACGCCCCCTCGGACGAGGCCCCCGAGCAGCCCCCCAGCTCCCTGACGAACCTCGACCAGGTCGGACCCAAGCGCGCCATGCACCTGGCAGACGCAGGGGTCGAAGACCTTGCCACGCTCGCCCAAGCCGACCCCGAGAAGGTCCAAGAGATCGCATCCGTAAGCCACGAGACGGCATCCTCCTGGATCGAGGAGGTCGACCTGACCCGCGTCCACGGCATCGGGCCCGCCCGCGCCAAGCGCCTGCGCGAGGCCGGAATCGAGACCGTCCCGAGCTTGACCCGCGCCAACGCGCACGAGCTCTCGCAAGCCTTGGACGTCCCCGTCGACACGGTCGAAGCGTGGCAGCGGGACGCCCTCGCGGCCGATGGCGCCCTCGAGGAGCTGGCACGCGTGGACGGGATCGGGGAGGCGCGAGCCGGCGCCCTGCTGGACGCCGGCGTCACGAGCCTGTCCGCGCTCATCACGGCCGAGCCGGACGGGATCGCCGACGCCCTGGACGTGAGCGAGGACACCGTGGAACGCTGGCAGCAGGACGCCGTCGCGACGACGGGCGTCGACACGGACCTATTGGAGGTCAGCGGCATCGGTCGCGCCCGGGCCCGCGAGCTGTTCCGCATGGGGTTGACGACGCGGGACGCGTTCGCGGCCGCGGACGCCTCCAAGGTCGCGCAAGGCCTGGGCGTGCGAGAGGACACCGTGACGGATTGGCAGCGCGACGCGCGCCAGGGTTGACCGATGCTGCCCGTGGACACGCTCGTCATCCCCGGATCGTTGACCCTCGAATCGCCCAACCCGAAGATCGCCACGTACAAGATCGGGCAGGTGGGCCGCGCCGCCGCCATCTACGGCGTGGACGAGGTCGTCGTGTACGAGGACCCCGAGCACCAGCAAGGCCGACAGGTCGCTCGCGTGCTCGAGTACCAGGCCACCGCCCCGTACCTGCGCAAGCACCTTTTCCCCCTCAGCGACGACCTGGCGCACGTAGGCGTCCTGCCCCCGTTGAACCTGCCCGCCCACAAGGTCCCCTCCTGGGTCGACGCGGGTCAAGTGCGCTTCGGCGCGATGGCTGGGAAGCGCGTCGAGATCGGGCTCGACGAGAAGGCCGAGCTGGACGTGGACGAGGAGCAAGCCCCGCCCGAACCGGGCACGCAGTTCCCCGTCCGAGTGACCGCGGCGCGCGCCGATCGCGTGCTCGTGGAACCCCACCGCCCCGCCGAGGACGAGTACCTGTCCTTCCACGTGCGGCGTGCACCGAGCCTGTCCACCGCGCTCCAAGGCCTGGACCCCGTGCTGGGGACCAGCCGCCACGGGGACCCGCTCTCCAAGCAGCACCTGGAAGCCGGCCTGGCCCTCGTGTTCGGGACGCCCCAGCGAGGGCTCCTCGAGATGATGGAAGACCCCATCGAGGCCGTGAACACGATCCCCGACCAACGCACCGAGACCGTGCGCGTCGAAGAGGCCATCCTCGCCACGCTCGGCCACGTAAGCGGGTTGTTGTAAACCGAAAGGGACAACCAAGCCTCCAAGGCAGGGTAAGCCCACACCCAGGCCCCGCAAGAGGCACGGGCATGCTCTTCCGTGTACGAATCTTGCACCCAACGAGGCTTGGTCCAGGATGCGTCGAGGAACGAAGGCCGCGCTCGCGCTCGCGGTGACAGCCCTCGCTTTGACCGTGCTCGCCGCCGGAGGCGCCGCGGACAGCACCGAGCCCCGATCCCCCATCTTCCTCAACGGGGACGACGACGCTCACGCGAACACGTGCCAATGCATCGCGAACCCGCACGCGGACGGCACGGACGACAACCCCTACATCATCGAAGGATGGCGGATCGAACACGATGAGGGCATCGGGATCGAGATCTGGAACATGGACAACGTGCACATCATCGTGCGCGACAACAGCATCGAGACCCCCAACGGGATCAAGCTCGACGACACCGGCACCCGCGTGGACCTCTACCGCAACCACGTCGACTACGAGGACGCCTACGGGATCAAGCTCGTCGACGCATCCCCCCACGCCCAAGGCAACGTGATCCGCGGATGGACCGGATGGTGCGGATGCCCCAGCGGCACCGGGATCCACGCCGAAGGCAGCCAACCCGTCATCCGAGAGAACGTGATCTCCACCGCCCGCCACGGGATCAAAGCCATCTCCGCGACGCCCCTCATCGTCGACAACGAGCTCTTCCAGAACAAGTTCGGGATCGTGCTCGAAAGCTCCGCGAAAGCCACCATCGAAGGCAACCTGATCCGCCTGTCCGTCGACTGGGGCATCACGGTCACCTCCAGCAGCCAAGCCGACGTCCAAAACAACGACGTCCGCCGCGGCGAAGGCGGCGTGAAAGCCGACAGCGCGCACAAGCTGCACCTGGCAGGGAACACGCTCACGAACATGGACGGCGACGCGGTCCGCTTCGACGACACGGCCGTGACCATGCTCAACAACGAAGTCAGCGACAACTGGCGCGGCGCGGTCGGCTCCGATTCCAGCGACCTGCTCATCCAAGGCAACACGTTCTCCAACAACGGGGACGACGCGATCACGCTCACCGAGACAAGCGGCGAGGTCGAGAACAACCTCCTCGTCAAGAACGAAGGCACCGCCATCGCCCTCGAGCACTCCATCATGACGATGACCGACAACGAGCTCGCCAACAACTCGTACGGCTTCTCCATCCCCTACGACTCTCGGCAATCCATCGAGCTGATGAGCGGCAACATCGTCAACGACATCAACGTGGACGGGACCCTCGACGCCAGCGAACAGCGCCTGTTCTACAAAGAGGTCAACGTGGAGGTCACCGGGACGCTCATCGACTCCGGCAACGGAGAGGGTTACTACGGCGTGCACACGCGCCAAGGCGCGCTCGTGCTCTACGACGTCACCGGGGCCACGATCGAATCCAACACGTTCGCCAACCAGACCACACCCGACCCCAGCCTCGGCGTCGGGCGCGCCATCTACCTGCACAACACCTTCAACGCGGACATCCTCGACAACCGCTTCACCAACAACCAAGAAGGCCTCGTCGCCGTCGACTCCCGCACGTTCGTCAAAGACAACGAGTGCGACATCGACGTGGACCCGCCCGAGACACTCTGCTTCGAGGCACAAGGAGGCTACATGGAAGTGGAAGCCAACACCGTCCTACACGTGGACATCGGCATCCGCTTCACCGTCTCCGCCGCCACCGGCCACGCCGCAGACGGGAAGATCCTGTCCAACGTGGTCAAAGCCACGACCCAGATCGGGATCGCTCTGGAAGGCGACTACTCCAGCGCCCCCATGACGGCCACGGCGACGGACAACGACGTTCACCAGAACCCCACCGGGTTCCGCTTGACGTACATGCTGGGAACGCTCGAAGCCAACCGCATCACGCAAAGCTCCCAAGCCGCCGTCGAGGTCACCGACCGAAGCGACGTCACGCTCGAAGCCAACCAGATCACGCACAACGCGAACGGGATCCTCGACGTGGGAGGCTGCAGCTCGGACTCCACCGTCACCTGCTCGAGCGCGAGCCTCACCGACAACCAGATCCAAGACAACGAGCACGTCGGCGTGCGGTTGCTCGACGGCTTGACCCTCAACGGGGACGCCATCGAAGCCAACGAGATCGGCGTCCACGGGTACGCCACCGTGACCATCGTCAACGCGGACATCACGGACAACGGCCAAGGCATCCGGACGGACGGCACCCTGGTGCTCTCCGGCGCGCTCGTCGCGGACAACGAGCACGCCATCGACGCGGAAGGTCAGGTCGAGATCACAAGCTCCAGCGTGGTCAACAACGACGGCCCCGGGCTCGAAGCCGACGGGGACGCCGAGCTGGAGGAAGCCATCCTATCCCAGAACGGCGGACCCGGCGCCATCGTGAGCGGCTCCCTCGACGCCACCGACACGGAAGCCTCCGGCAACGGCGAGGACGGGCTCCGCGTGAAGGGGACCGCGCGCCTGGACACGGTGCACGCAGCCGGGAACGAAGGCGACGGCGTAAGCATCCGCGGCGAAGCCCGCCTCGACGAGGTCCGGGCGAACTACAACGAGGACGCCGGCGTACGCCTGTCAGGGGAACGGTTCGAGATCCAAGCGTGCGAAGCCATCGAGAACGAGCACGGGATCCTGGTCGAGGATGGCTCCGTGAACCTCGGACAAGACCTCGTGGACGCCCGCTTGGACCCCTCGCACGCCTTCAAGGGGATCCGCTACTCGGAGGTCCGCATCAGCGAGTGCGACATCCTGGACAACGCCGCGTTCGCGGTGACGGCCCCCCAGGACGTGCTCGTCGAAGCCCAGCTGAACTTCTGGGGGGACCATGGACCCGTGTACAACACGCCCTTCCACCGGTCCCCGAACACGATCTCCAACCACGTGATCGTGACCCCCTACTGGCAGGACGAGGACCACACCCAGCCCGGGTTCGTGCCCAGCTTCGAGATCGCGCCCGGCCTGACGCCCGCGTTCTTCAACGGCCTCTTCGTGTCCCCTTGACCCCGCCAAGCGTGCCTTGGGACACAGCGGGCCGCGTCTCCGTGGCGACTCATGGTTCAACCGGGTCCAAAACGGCAAGATCAAGGAACGCTGGGCCGATCCGACGCGATGGACATGCTCGACCAGCTCGGCGTCGACCGGCTCCCTGCCACGTGACCCGGCTACAAGAACCGGTCCAACCGGGCCTGGTGCTTTTGCTCATCCACGAGCTTCGAGGCCTGTCCCCAATCCACCCCGAACACGCTGGCATCCTCCACGACGTCCAACGCATCGTCCACGGTGTCCGGCGTCCTAGCCGGGTTCTGCATCGCCTCCCGTACACCCTCCCGGATCACCCACACGCCCGCAGGGGCATAGTATTCGTCCGTGATCTCGCGAAGGACGACGGCCCGAGACTGCCGGCCTAGGTCCGTCAAGTGCTCGGCCACGGCCAACCTCGACGCGTAGTACGCCCCCGTGATCTCCCCCGCATACGAAGAGCGCCCCTGCACACCCTCATGGTCTTGGAGCACGCGCAGCCTCCGCTGGGTCGGCCCGCCATCTGGACCCTCCGGAACGGGCCAGGCCTCCACCATCTCGAACGACCAAGGGCCCGGCAACAACAGCACGTAGAACCTGTTCCCGTGAACCTGACCCTCGTGCACGCGCATCTGGCCCAACTGCATGCGGTCCCGAAGCCCGTCGATCAGGCCCTTGCTGAGCATATCATCCGTCGCGGTGATGCTCCACCGCGTGGGCACGAACCGGCGATCACGCGCGTGCCCGAGCAGCCCCGCGGAGAGCAACCGTTGCACATGGTACCCATCCACGCCCCGCTCGAACAGCTCCCACGCGCCCGTTTTGGCCCGGGCGTCCGTGTCCGCCACGATCTGGTCCACGCGCTTGGGAACGCGCGGGTTCTCCGCCAGCTCGGCCCGCTCAAGCCGCACGTTCGGGCCGGTCGGTGCTGAGGCGCCGGCCAAGACGGGCGAGAACGTCAGCTCCACGTCCTTGTCGAACGTGAGCTCCGTGTACGCGGGCTTGCTCGCCATGGCAAGCTCTTGCGAGACATCCATGGCTCTGGTGGGGTCGTGGACATCCTGGGCGTCCTCGACCTCGACGGTGGCGTTCCCGCGCAGCAGCCCCGACCGCATCGCGAGCACATCCCCGAGCTCCATGCTCGTCCAGGAGGGGGGTGCATCCAGCAGGCCAGCATCGTCGACGTTGCCCGGTGTCATGAGGGGGCCCAGGCTCACGTTGGGGTACCCGAACCGGCCCACGAATAGGCTGGGGGGGCTGGGGCCGTATGCGGACCGCCCGGAGACGGTGTCGGCTGGGACCAGACCCGTCCAACGGTCCATGAGGGGGCATCCGCGGGCCTCGCAGAAGCGCTCCTGGCCGCGGCGGGCCTCGACGCTGGCTTGCTGCACCACGCGTTTGGGGGTGCGGCCGCACAGCCGGCAGGGGTCCACGGGTGTACGTACGTGGGCACGGGTTCAAGGGGCTATCGGGAGGGCCCGGGGTCGGGGCGGGCAGTTTTCATGCAGGGGGTATCTCGGGGCGTCGTGGAATGGGCCATCGAGCTCTCGGGCGAGCATGACGAGCTTCCGCGGGCGGAGGCGCGGGCTCTTGTCGAGATGCAGGGGGGCCGTGAGGTGGAGGCGGGCCTGGATCGGGTGCTCGTTGCGGAGGGGGACTTGGATGCGGGGTGGTTGGCGGGGCGGGTCGCGTTCGCACGGCGCGTGGTCCGCGTGGTGGGACAATCGGGGGTCTCGCTGGATGCGATCGTGGGGGCGGGCCGGGAGGTGGGGGTGGGGGGTCGGCGCTTCGCGGTGCGGTGTTCCCGGTTGGATGCGAGCGTGGATCCGTCTCTCGTGGAGGAGGTGGAGACGCGTTTGGGGGCTGAACTGGAGAGCCAGGGCACGGTGGATCTCGAGTCGCCGGATCGGGTCGTGCGGATTTTGTTGGATCGGGAGGCGTTGGTGGGGGTGCAGCAGGCGGAGGTGGATCGGGCTGCGTTCGAGGCCAGGCATGTGGAGGCTCGCCCGTTCTTCTCGCCGGTGTCGTTGCATCCTCGTTTGGCGAGGGCGTTGGTGAACCTTGCGCGGGTCGAGGCGGGGGATCGGGTGTGGGATCCGTTCGTGGGGACGGGGGGCGTGGCGTTGGAGGCTGGGTTGGTGGGCGCTCGCGTGGTGGCGAGCGATCTCGATGGGGGGATGTTGGAGGGGGCGGGGAGGACGTTGGAGCATTTCGGGGTGGAGGCGTCCTTGGTCGAGGGGGATGTGGGGGAGGTGGGGGAGGCGTTGGGGGAGGTGGGGGCGGTGGTCACGGATCCCCCTTACGGTCGTGCGTCGTCGACGAACCGGGAGGAGGTCGAGGCCTTGTACGAGCGGTTCTTCCGGGCTGCTGGGCGCGTGCTCCCGTCGGGGGGGCGTTTGGTGTGCGTGGTCCCGGATCGGGGGCTTTCGGATTTGGCGCCGGGGGAGCTTGTCTTGGAGCAGCAGCACGCGTGGTACGTGCACGCGTCGCTGACCCGGCACGTGTCCGTGTTCGAGCGGGCGTGAGTCAGGGTCGGATCAGGGGGCGTCGGGCGCACGCGTGGTTCTCGGGCATCCTGTGCTCGGGGCAGAGGACGTTGCCGCAGGCGCGGCAGTCGAAGGGGATCGTGCCGATGCCCTCCCCGCATTCGTCGCAGCTACTCATTCCAAGCCTCCGGGCCGTAAAGGCGGCTGGGGGGGCCTAAGGGATTGGAGGCCACCGTCGTGACACCTTGCTCGAGCCAACGTTCTTAACCGGCGTGGGTCCTGCCTGCAGCGATGGCCTCTTCCGAGGAGGACGATCTGGAGCCGACGTTCTCGCCGACGCCGCAGGCGCAGGCGAGATCGCAGATGGAGGACGCCCTCGGGGGCATCGGCCAGGTCCTCGTGGTGATGAGCGGGAAGGGGGGCGTGGGGAAGACGACCGTGGCGGTGAACCTGGCCATGGGGTTGCGCCAGGCGGGCCTGGCTGTGGGGTTGGCGGACTTGGACATCACGAACCCGAACACGCCTCGCATGGTGGGGTTGGAGGGGTTCCGGTTCGAGGGCTCGGGCCCGTTCGAGCCGCCGAAGGCGGAGGGGGTTCCTGTCGCGTCGGCCGGGTTCTTCCGTCCGTCGGGGAAGGCGCTGGTGTGGCGGGGCCCGATGAAGCAGAAGATGATCACGGACCTGTTCAGCCGCGTCGCGTGGCCGCGGCTGGACGTGCTCGTGCTGGATCTGCCTCCTGGCACGAGCGATGAACCGTTGTCCGTGAGCGAGCTGGTCCCCACCGGGAAGCTGTCCGCGGTGCTCGTGACGACGCCTCAGCGGGTGTCGACGGACGATGTCGCGTTGAACTTCAAGTTCGCGGTGACGGTGGAGATGCCCGTGATCGGCGTCGTCGAGAACATGGGCCCGTTCACGTGCGAGTGCGGGCGCGAGCACGCGGTGTTCGGGGAGGGCGGAGGCGAGGCGTTGGCGGAGAGGATGGAGGTGCCGCTTCTGGGGTCGGTGCCGATCGACCCGAGGGTGAGGAAGGCGGGGGATGCGGGCTTGCCTGTCGTGGTCAGGGACCCGGAGAGCGAGCCGGCCAAGCGCTTCGTGCGCATCGCGCAGACGCTTGCTGGATCGTTGAGAAGGGAAGGGTAAGGACGGAGGCCGGCGCGGGGCGGCAAGGTGGTGGGAGCCATGTTCGGTGGTGAGCCAGGCCCTCGCGCCGGCACCGTCGTCGCGTTATGGGGAGGGGGTCATCGGAGCTTCTCGATGGTCTCGAGGGAGAGCTCCCGATCGGATTCTTCGAGCCGGAAGACGGTTTCGTCCGTGAGGGCGCTGTGCTTGCGCAGGTTCAGCAGGAAGTGCGCCAGGTACTCCTTCACGTTCGGGTGCTCGTGGATGTTCATGGGGCGTCCGCCCCGATGCTCCCCTCGGGCCCCCTCTTATAGTGGTTGGATAGGGGCGTGAAGCGAGGCCCGTCACATGGACGCGGGAGCCTCGATGCCCAACAGCGTCAACGCGTTCGCGAGGACCTGCCTGGACGCGTCCACGAGGCCCAGCCGCGCCGTATAGAGCGCTTCGTTGTCTGCTTGAAGCACCGGACAGTCGCGGTAGAAGTCGTTGAAATCGCTGGCCGCTTGCACCGCGTACGCCGCGATGGGATGCACCTGCCGATCGTGCGCGCAGCCCTTCACGATGCCCGGCAAGCGGGCAAGCGTGCGCACGAGGGCGAGCTCGGCCTCGTGCTCGAGTACGGTCGGGTCTCCAAGCTTCCCGGTCGCTGGGTCCAGCCCGGCCTTGTCGAGGATGCCGCACGTGCGAGCGTGGCTGTACTGGACGAAGGGCGCCGTGGCACCCTCGAAGCTGAGCGCGTCCTCCCAGCGGAACTCGATGGGTTTCTCCGCCTGGACCTGTGCGATGTTGAACCGGAGCGCCCCGATGCCCACCTGCTCTGCGACGCGTTGGATGTCCTCTTCCGTGAGCTCTTCCCCGCGTCGTTTGCGGACCTCCTCCCGGGCTCGCAGGATCGCTTCGTCGAGCAGATCGTCGAGGTACACGACGCGGCCCGCGCGCGTGCTCATGGACCCTTCTGGAAGGCTCACGAAGTTGTAGAACACGACATCCATCTCGCCGTCCTCGCCGAGCGCCTCGAGCGACGCTTGGACCTCGCGCACGTGCAGCTTGTGATCCTCGCCCAGCACGTCCACGAGCCCGTCCGCGCGGCCGAACTTGTCCATGTGGTACGCGATATCGCGCGTCCCGTACAGGGTCGTCCCGTCCGAGCGGGTCAGGAACATCTGCGGTTTCTCAGAGTCTACGCCCAGGGCTTGCATGTCCAGGAAGTAGGCGCCGTCGTCCTCTTGCCCGCACGCGTCAAGCTTCTTCAACCGCTCGAGCACCTCGTCGACGGTGCCGTCGAGCACGAGCTCGCTTTCGAACTTCACGTTGTCGTGGTGGACGTGCGCTCGTTCGAGCGTGGCCCGGATGCCCGTCATGGCGCGCGTGACGACCTCTCGGAACTCGGTGGCGGTGTCCTCGTCGCCGTCCTCGAACGCTTGCAACCGTTTCGAGATCTCCGCCTCGAGGCTCTCATCTTCCTCCGCGGCTTGGCTGGCGGCCTGGTAGGCGGTAACAAGCCGATGGTCCTCCTTGTCAGCCTGATCGTCGATGGCGTCCTGGAAGGCCTGGGCGCCCCAGACGAGCGTCGCGGCTTGACGACCCATGTCGTTCACGTAGTACTCTGCGGTCACGTCGTGGCCGGCGGCTCGCATGATGCGAACGAGCGTGTCCGCGAGCAGGGGGTTGCGGGCGCGGCCTACGTGCAGGGGCCCGGTCGGGTTGGCGCTGGTGTGCTCGACGAGGACGCGTTTCCCGGTCTCTTCCGCGTGCCCGTACTCGTCCTGGTGGTCCTGGATGGCCGTCAGGGTTGTCTCGACTAGGGGCTGGGGGGCCACCGTGAAGTTCAGGTACGGGCCGCTGGGTGTGATCCGGAGGTCGTTCCTTGGGGGCAGGGCATCCTCGAGATCCTTGGCGATGTTGGCGGGCGCGTCGCCGAGTTCTTGAGCGAACGCGTAGCAGGGGAAGGCGAAGTCTGCAAGCTCGGGGTCGGGTTCCTCGAGGAGGTGGTCGATGGATTCGGTGACGCCGTACGCGGCGTGCAGAGCTTCCGCGGTGAGCGCGATCGCCTCGTTCTTGAACGCGCCCCAGGGGTCCCGCGTGGCCATGGCGCCGGTGCAGGGCCAAGCGGCTGTTAAAGGGTTCCGTCGGGGGTGAACAAGAGTGCGGTTCCCGGGGGCCGCGTGGGCGGCCCCGCGGGAGACCTGCGTCGGGGCCCGAAGGGGGTGCCCCTAGGCGGTGCGGAGGCGATGGCCGACCCGCACCATCCCATTCCCTGTCGTCGCCCGCCTCCCAGGTTTTAGGGGTGAGGATTCCGAGGATGGCGGGCTCAAGAGGTCGACGGGGACGCCCTCCTAAACCACTTTCTGCGGAAGGTTCAAGCGCCGTGAAACGGGACCCCGAACCGTTTTCAAGGACCTGGTTCAGGTGGAGGGGAAAGGGGCTCAAGGGGGCGATCGGTTCTGGGGGCGTGTCTTCGGAACGTGCCTTCGTGCTCGTGGCGAACCGGGCGGTCTCTTCGGGCGAGGCTCCGCTCGATGATTTGCCTGGCAGGGGCGGGCGGTTCGATCTTGTGGCACGGTTCGTGAACGCGGCGCTTTTGACGAGCCACGGGATCCGCGAGGGCTCTGCGGCGGTCGTCGTGTTCACGAGGGGTCGGGAGGAGCCGGTGGCGATTCGGGTCCGGGGCGATCAGGCGGTGGGGCTCAGGCCGGATGAGCGGTCCACGGCGGCGCGACTGAACGCGGCGTTGTCGAGGACACCGATGCCGGTCTGGCAGGATGTGGGGGACGGGGTGGAGCTTCGGTCGGGGTCGTTGCCCGAGGTGTTGGCGGATCTCCCGGCTCCGGTGTGGGCGTTGTCGGAGCGGGGGGACCTGGTCGAGGATGCCTCCCTGTCGGGGGGCTCGTTCGTGATGGGGGATCAGGACGGTTTCTCAGGGGAGCAGCTTGATCTCTTGGAGGATCGGTGCGAAGGGATGGTGTCCGTGGGACCGGTCGCGCTGCAGGCCGATCAGGTCGTCTCCGTGGTGCACAACGGGCTCGATCGCGGTTGACCCCGGCCGCAGGGAGATTCCTTGATCTGAGCTCCTAGTAGGGTTTCCTCGGGAGCGCGATGCAGAACCAGGCGTGTGCGGATCCGTGGGGCTTGGAGAGCTCGAACCGGGCGGGCTCGATCGTTTGCAGGGACCAGCCGCGCGCGAACGCGGCGCGGAGCTCGTCCTCGGAGAGCCGATGGGGTCCCCAGTCGCCCGGTTCCAGATCGCTAAAGCAGAGCATGACGTAGCGGCCGCCGGTTCGCAGCACGCTCAAGATTTGGTCCAGGTACGCGTCCCGGTCCTCTGGGTTGAACACGTGGAAGAGCCCGGAGTCCACGACGGTGTCGAAGCGCCTGTCGAGACCTTGGAGCTCGAACGCGTCGAGCGTGAAGAACCGGGCATCGAGGCCTCGGTCCCGAGCCCGCGTGCGCGCCGCGTCGACCGCGTCCTCGACGATGTCGACGCCCCACACGTAGTGGCCTCCTTGGGAGAGGAAAAGAGCGTTGTCGCCCGTGCCACAGCCGACGTCGAGCACCTCGCCTTGGATGAGGCCGGATTCCGCGGCGCGGACGATGGCCCCTTGGGGTCGGCCGATGTCCCAGGGGGGGCCTTGATCGTATGCGTCGTCGAAAGCGGAGGCATCCCCGCTGGGCGTCACCTGGGCCCCCCTTCTGGTGGCTTCATCGTTCTGGCCGGGGCAGGGGGTTGGCCCCTGTTAACTTGGTGTGGTTGGGCACCCGGTAGGTTCGTTGGCCCCCCTGGGCAACCTTGATACGTGCCTTGCTCCTCGTCCCCTGCGCGATGGAGTTCTGCAACACCTGTGGGTCTCTTATGAAGCCCGTCTCCACAGGGCACGGCAGAGAGCATCGCTGTCCCCAGTGCGACGATGTCGCCCCGACCGAGTCCGCGACGACCCAGCAGAAGACCCGGAGACGCTCCCGGGCTGCCTCCCACGGCTCTTCCGGCGCCGCCAGCATCGTGCAAGGGACCTACACAGGTCCCGATACGCCCGACATGGATGGCGCACGCGACGGGTCTGCTCCCTCCGGAGCAGGGCGCTTTTTCCCGTTCCCCGCCATGCGTCCCGGCCAGGAACGCTTCATCCACGACGTGCGGGATGCCCTCAAGAACGAGAACGTGCTCGTCGCGCAAGTCCCCACGGGCGTGGGGAAGACAGCGGGCGTGCTTGCACCCGCGCTCGAGGTCGCGGCCCGGTCCAGATCCAAGGTCTTCTTCCTCACCAGCAAGCAAAGTCAGCACAAGGTCGCCGTGGACACGCTCAAGCTCACCGAGCAGGTCTCCGGGACCGACATCGTCGTCTCCGATATGATCAGCAAGCAAGGCATGTGCCCCCGCCCCGAGTCCGAGCAGATGGGAGCAAGGGCCTTCGGCGAGTTCTGTCAAACCGCCATGATGGAAGGCACGTGCCGCTACTACGAGAACGACGACGAAGACGTATTCCGCACCCTGGGACGCAACATCCACCACGTCGAGGAAGCCGTCCAGCTTAGCGAACAAGAGACCGTCTGCCCTTACAAGGCCCTCACCGAGGTCGCCCAGATCGCGGACGTGGTCGTGCTCGATTACAACCACTTCTTCAGCGACCTCCTGGACGTCACGCTGGACCGGTTTCAGACCAGCCTGGAGGACACGATCCTCATCGTCGACGAGGCCCACAACCTTCCCGACCGCATCCGCTCGCACCTCACCTGGCGCCTGACGCCGCGCACGCTCGAGGACGCCGCCGCGGAAGCGCGACGCCACGGGGCCCACCCCGCCGCGAAGTTCCTCAACCTGCTCGCCGATCACGTCAAGCAACGCTTCCAGGCTCGAGAAGAGGAAAAGCTCGAGCCCGAAGCCCTGACCGAGGTCGTCGAAGAGCTGTTGAAGAAGACCTTCCGCCTGGCTCAGCCCGACCTTCACGAGGTGCTCGACGAGCTCGAGGACGTCGCCGACGCCGTGCTCCAGGACGAACCGGTTAGCGCGGCCGAGGACGTCGTCGCGTTCCTGGAGCGCTGGCCCGATCGGCGCACGGTCCCCGCGCGCTCGGTGCTGCGCCGGTGGGACCCCGAGCTGGAAGCCCTCACGTACCAGATCCTCGACGCGGCGCGCCTGGCCCGGCGCATCTTCGAGCAGGTCCACGGGGCCGTCGTGATGAGCGGGACGCTGTACCCGATGAAGATGTACGGACGCATCCTGGGCGTGCCGGACGAGCGAGGCGTCTACGAGCGATACCCGAACCCGTTCCCGGAGGAGAACCGCCGCGTCGTCGTGGACCCCGGCGTGTCAAGCAAGTTGAGCGATCGGGGCCCCGGCACGTACCAAGAGATCGCTTCCACCGTCCACGAGGTGGGCGAAAGCACCCCCGGGAACGTGGCCGCGTTCTTCCCCTCGTACGCGTTCATGGACGAGGTGGCCAACCGGCTCCCGCGTACCGATCGTCGCGTGCTCGTCGAGGAACGAGGCTTCGACAAGGCCCGCCGGGAGGAGATGGTCGACTCGCTGAAGGCAGCACAAGGCAAGGCGCTGCTCATGGCCGTCCAGGGCGGATCCCTCTCCGAGGGGTACGACTTCGTGGACGAGGGCGGCGACAACCTGCTCAAAAGCGTGCTGGTCGTAGGCGTCCCCTACGCGGCCCCCACGCTCGAGGTCAAAAGCCTGAGAACGTTCTTCGACGAGGCCTTCGGCCAAGGAGCCGGATGGAAGTACGGGTACCTGGCCCCCGCGATGCAGCGCACCCTGCAAGCTGCCGGACGCGCGGTCCGAGCCGGCCACCACAAGGCGTTCGTCGCGTTGATGGACCGCCGCTTTAGCCAACCCCAGATCAACCGATGGCTCCCGCCGGACATGAACCCGCACCCGGTCACGGACGTCCCCGACGAGGCCGCGCGGTTCTTCCAGACATGACCCTCATGGTTTGACATGTCCACGCCGGCGGGTCACCTTTTAGGCATGCCAAGCCTGCCGAGGCCCGCGTGCGCGGCCCCCTCCTGCTGGCGTTGATCGTCCTCACGGCGCCCCTGAGCGGCTGCGTTGCACCCTCCACGGACCAACCTCGCGATGGCGTCGTGGTCACCGGCCAACCCATCCTGGACGCGTTCCTGCTCATGGGCGAGGCCGACGAACTCACAGGCATCCCGTCCTGGGTCGCCACGGACGAACCGCTCGACGCGGACCGGATCGGGACCCCGTTCACGATCAACCCCGAGACCGTCGACCGGCTCGAACCCCGCCTCGTGCTCGACCAACCCCACCCCCTCGTCACGGGGCCAAGCCGCGACGCGCTGGAAGGCCACCTGGCCGCCACGGACACCGAGCACCGCATGCTCCCCACCGAGCCCACGTTCGCTACCATCAAAACCACCCTCGACGCGGTCGAAAACGCCACAGGGACGCCCGCCCACCCCCACTGGCAAACCCTCCAAGAGGACCTCGAACGCCTCAACGAGACCCTCGACGATGTGCCCCCCAAGACCGCGATCTTCCTGTTCCCCGCCGGCCTCGTCGCAGGCGCCAACACGGACGCTGACACGATCCTCCGGTTGGCCGGCCTCAAGAACGCCGCTGCCCAAGCCGGCCTCGAAGGCTACCAGCAGATCACGCGGGAAGCCCTCCAACGCCAGAACATCGACCTCGTCATCGCCACCAGCACGCTCCGCGAGACGCCCGCCCAGATCGCCGACAAGCCCATGTTCCGCGATACCCCCATTCACCAAGACCCCGAGCGCGTGCTCACCATGGACCCGAGCCGATCGACGCGCCTTGGCCCCCACGTCGCCGACGCCGCGACCAGCCTGGCCGCCTGGGCCCACCCCGACACGCTCGGCCCCACGATCCACGCCGCCACGACGCCCACGAAAACCCCCGCGTGCACCCCGCTAGGTGTCGACGTCACCTCCCCCGACGAAGAGGTCACCGTCACGTTCCTCGGGACCGAGCACGCCCCCGGTACGATCCCCGTCCCCGACGTGCCCCCCGGCCACTACCGGCTTCACATCACCGCCCAGCACGCCGAGACCCCCTCGACCCTGGCCCACCTCATCACCGTGGAGGAACACCGATGCGAACGCACCTGACCGTCGTCCTCGCGCTGACCCTCACCCTCGCCACCGCCGGCCTAGCTCAAGCCTGGACCATGGAGAACGCGGACGCCGCCAACACCGGGCACCTCCCACAAGCCACGCCCGACGACCTCTCCGACCCCCGCGAGACCCCCCTCAGCGGGGACGCGATCGCGCAACCCATCCAAGGCCCCGCGAACCTCGCGCTCGTCGGCACCCTCGCCGGGTCCCTCCACGCCATCACCGCCACCGGCGACGAAGCCTTCCAGACCGAACTCGACGGAGAGATCCGCACAGCCCCCCTCTGGACGGGCGACACGATCATCGTCCTCCCCCGCTCCGACACCGCCTACGCGTTGCACCCCGACGGCGAGACCGCCTGGCAGATCCCCGTCGAGAACAGCCGCCCCGACGCCGATGTCGTCCGCATGGCCGCGCCCACGATCCACCCCGACGGGAGCCTCCTGCTCCCCACGCTCTCCGGCACCCTCCACAACGTCCACCCCAACGGGACCCCCGACTGGACCCACGACGCGGGCCAAGACCGCTCCATCCAATCCACGCCCGCCATCACCAGCGACGGGACCATCCTCCTAGCCAGCTTCACCCCCGGAGGCGGCGACGGCCTCCTCGAAGCCCTCGCCCCCGACGGGACCCTCCTCCAAAGCGAACCCCTCGACGCTCAAGTCGTCGGCGCCCCAGCCCTCACAGACGATCTCGCCCTGATCCCCCTCCGAGACGCGAACACGGTCCAAGCCCGCCACCTCGACGACCTCGCCAGCACCGCCTACGAGGTCTCCTTCGACTACCGCGTCACCATGTCCCCCGTCCTCCACGACGGCCTCGCCGTCGCCGGCGACGCCAGCGGGAACCTCGTAGGATTCGACGCCTCCACCGGCGAGATCGCCTGGAGCTTCCACCCGAACCAGGACGACCCCGAACAAAGCCCCCTCTCCGGAACCACAGCCACCGCGGGCCAGCAACCCCTCCAGCAACCCGGCGTCCCCATCGACGTGCTCGCCGTCGCCGACAGCCCCGCCGTCGACGAGCACGGGCACGCCTGGGTGCCATACTGGAACGTGGACACCACCACCTTCCCCCCAGAAGATAGCCGAGAAAGCCCATTCTACATCCTCGACATCCACGACGAGGCCGAGATCATCGACCGCCAAACCTACCCCAAAGCCGCCCACGGGCCCAGCCTGCAGCCCACCGGCGTATGGACCGGCACCGACGAAGGCCTCCTGCGCGCCTTCCCCCTCCCCGAGAACCTCCACATCCACGCCCACGCGCAAGGGCCCACCGTCACGCTCCTCACGAACACCGACCACCGAGGAGACTGGACCATCGACTGGGGATCCGAGCAGCTCCAAACCGGGACCGGATCCCCCCCCGCCCTCGCGACGCGCGAGCTTCCCGCCGGCACCCACGAGGTCACGGTCACGGTCGCCGACGCCACCGCGAGCACCTCCGTCACGATCCAGGAAGACTCCCCCGACACGGGCCAGGCCGACGACGCTGAGGCCCCCACGACGGGCGGGGGGTCCGGCGAAGATGCCATCCCGACCCCGTTGCGTGCCGTCCTGATCGCTCTGGCGCTCGCCGCGTGGGGGCGACGCCGTGCGTAAGGGACGAGCCCTGCTTTTGGTCCTTGCGGGCCTGGCCCTGGTCGCGTTGCGAGCCTTCGCCGCTCCCCGCCCTCTCGAGCTGGGAGCCCCGTCGAGCATCGTGCTGTTGCGCTCCCGCGTCGCGCTGGCGGGCTTGGTTGCGGGCGCGGGCTTCGCAGTGGCTGCCGTCGCAGCTCAGGCGCAAGCGCGCGAGGCGAGCGTAGACGCCAGCTTGACCGGACCCGTTTGGGGCGCGTTGCCGGCGCTGCTTGTCCCGGGGCCTCTCCTGTTGCAGGGGGTCATCGCGATCATGGGGGCGGGCTTGGTGGCGTGGTTGACGGGGCGCGGCCCGGGGGGGTTCTCGAGCGTGTTGGCTCGGGGGGTGGCAGTGGCGGGGTTGGTCGTCTCGTTGGCTGCGGCGGGGTTGTTCTTGGGTCCGGGTCTTACGCCGTCGACGGCGACCGTGTTCTTGCATGCTGCGTTGGGGGGTCGGCTGTTGCAGGCGACGTGGGAGGGGGTCTTGCTGGGTGGGGGCGTGGTGGCGGGGGCGGGGGCTGGGTTGACGGTGGGGTTGGATGGTGCGGCGCAGGCGTTGGCGTGGCCGGGGGAGCTCCCGGTGGGCGTGTTGTCGTTGGTGTTGGCGAGCGCGTTGTTGTCGTGGAAGGTGGTGCCTCGTGATCGTGGCTGAGGGGTTCTCGGTGGAGCGTGGGGGGGAGCGCGTGGTGGGGGTGGAGGCGTTCCGGGTGGACCGTGAGGTGGTGGCGGTGATGGGGCCGAACGGGGCGGGCAAGACGTCGTTGTTGCAGGGGTTGGCGGGTCGTTTGGAGTCGGGGGGTCTCTTGGAGACGGGGCAGACGTGGTTCGTGGGAGCGGATCCGCCGGAGCGTGTGGAGGTGGAGCCGGGGGAGTTGGTCCGGGGGCATGGCGTGCGGGATCCTGGTGCGTGGTTGCAGCGCGTGGGGTACGGGGGCCCGGCGTCGGTGGCGCGGGGGAGCGCGGGGGAGCGCAAGCTTGTGGCGTTGGCGGGCGCGTTGGGGGTGGGGGGTCGTGACTTGTTGCTGGATGAGCCGTTCAGCGTGTTGGATCCGCCTCACGTTGCGAGGCTGTCGCCGTTGTTGAAGCAGCGGGCGCGGGAGGATGCGGTGGTGTTCTCGACGCACGATGCGTCGGCGGCTGCAAGCGCGGATCGTGTGGTCTTGTTGAACGGGTCGGTGGTGGCTTCGGGGTCCCCGAGGGAGGTCCTGGTGGGGCAGGCGCTTTCGGAGTGTTACGGGGCTGCGATGAGGGTGGCGTGGACGGAGCTTGGGCCGGTGGTTCGGGCGGATGCGTAGACCGGAAACGTCGTGGGCCGGGGCCTGTGGGGGGCTCTTCGGCCTGTCGTGCGATGAGGGGAGCCAGAGCAACGTTCATGCGGAGGCCCGTGTGTGGGGGCTCGATGCGAGTCCTGGTCGGGTGCCTGGTGGGCCTTTTGGTCCTCTTGGGCGGGTGCTTGTCGTTGCCGACGAGCAGCGTCGTGGATTGCGACCCGCTGGAGGTGTCCGTGTTCGCCCCGACCGACGAGCAGGATCGCCTCGTGGCCGGCGAGAACGAGCCCGTTCCGGTGTTGGTGTGGGCGAACAACACGGGGACGAGCCAGGTGTCGGTCACGTTCACGGTCGAGGGGGAGCAGGTGCGAGGCGTCCTGCCCGGGGGAGCCGACGCGTCGGCTCGCGTGGAGGTCACGCAGGTCGTGGAGAGGGGCCAGCATGCGTTCGAGGCGTTCGAGGTGGTCCCTGGGGACGAGGTGCGGGTCCACGTGTCGGGGTCTTCGTCGAGCACGGTTTCGAGCCTCGTGGAGCGTGCGTGCTGGAGCTCGGGCTTCCAGCAGGCGTTCCCGGTGGAGTCTGCCTCCGTCCAGGAGAGGGTCCAGGCGGGGGAGGGGGCCGTGGTGAACACGGTGGGGGTCTGGGAGAACGGGACGAGCTTCTACACGAACCTGGAGCGGTTCCACGAGCGCGGGGACCTGCCGCGCGGGTACGCGGACGAGGAGGTCGACGTGGACCCGTTGAACGTGTACGTGTACGAGGAGGACTCGGACGAGATGCCGCAGCGGTACGAGCAGGAAGGCTTCGTGACCACGATTCCGGGGTTCAACGAGAACCTGAAAGGGCACCCGTTGGTGGGCGCCACGATCACGCACCTTGCTCCCGAGGAGGCGTACACGCGGGAGGGGTACGAGGATCACGAGCTGTACGGGGATGCTCTCGTGTTCTACGTGGAGGTCGAGGAGGCCCGGGAGGTCCCGTGCTCGATCCCGGAACCAATCTGCTCGGTCCCCGATCCGCCCGAGACGCCCGCGGGCCCGACCTCGGTCACCTAAGCGGGCCCTATGGGTCGGACGGGATCGGGATGCGAGGCTCTTCCTTGATCGTGTTGAGCACCAGGTGCGTGGTCGTGTGCTCGACGTCCTCGTGGGCGAGCACGTCTTTGACGAAGTCGTTGAGCTCGCGGCGGGACCGGAAGCGGGCGAGCACGACGCTGTCGAAGCCGCCGGTCACGTCGTAGACGCCGAAGACCTCGTCGCGCTGGGAGAGAGCATCTTGGACCTCGATGAGGTTGCCTCGGCTGATCTCGACGGCGATGACCACGGTGAGCTCGAGCCCCAGGGCGGTCGGGTCGATGCGGGGGGCGTATCCTTGGATCACGCCGGCGTTCTCGAGCCGTTTGACGCGGGTGGAGACGGTGGAGAGCGCGATGTCGAGCTCGCTGGCGATGTCGCGGTAGCTTTTGCGGGCGTCCTCGTTCAGGCTGGCGAGGATGCGGCGGTCCGTCTCGTCGAGTTCGTGCTCGCCCGGCATCATCGGGGCCACGAACGTTCGCTCCTTTAACCTCTCGCCGAACAAGCGTTCGCCTCGATGCGTGTGGCTGGGACGGGAATGCTTTTTGCCCTCAGCCGCGGTGGTGCGCGCGAGGATGCGGTGGGGCCTCTCGAAGCAGTCCAAGATGGCAGCCGTGATCGCCGGCACGGGCGTGGTTCTCATCGTGTTGAACGGATCGAACCTGCGTGAGAACCCCGTGGATGGGTTGGACCTTCTCTCGGCGGCCTCGGCCCTGTTCGTGCTCCTCCTCGGCATCGCCCTCCTGCTCCAGCGCGAGACGACCGAATGAATCCTCGAACCGATGGGGGCCGCTCGAATGTTCGGTTGAGAGGGAGAAAAGGTTAAACACAACCGGGTGTTACGGGTGGTAACCGGTCATTCATTGGATGGCTGGTCCTGGAGGAGCCCGGCATGGCACCCATCGATGCACCGACCACACCCGAAGACAAGGACGACGTGTTCGAGCTCGTCGACGACCACGACGTGGCCTTCGTCAGGCTGCAGTTCACGGACATCCTGGGCCACGTGAAGAACGTCGCGATCCCAGCCCGCCAACTGGACAAGGCCTTCGATGAAGGGATCTGGTTCGACGGTTCCAGCATCGAAGGCTTCGTCCGTATCCAAGAATCCGACATGCGCCTCGAGCCCGACGCCCGCTCGTTCGCGATCCTCCCCTGGACCCTGGACGACGAGGGGGGCCCCACCGCGCGCCTGATCGGGGATGTCTACTACGAAGACGGGGAACCTTTCGCGGGCGACCCCCGGTCCATCCTCAAGGGCGTGCTCGATCGCGCCGACGAGGCCGGGTACGAGGTGAACGTGGGTCCCGAACCCGAGTTCTTCCTCTTCCAGACCGACGAGGACGGACGCCCCACCACCGCCCCCTCCGATGCTGGCGGATACTTCGACGCGGACCCCAAGGAGGTCGGGAGCCCCGTGCGTCGAGAGATGAACCAAGCCCTCGAGATGATGGGGTTCGAGATCGAAGCCAGCCACCACGAGGTCGCCGAAGGGCAGCACGAGATCGACTTCAAGTACGCGGACGCGCTCACCACCGCCGACCGGGTCGCGACGTTCCGCACGGTCGTGAAGGTCATCGCCCAGAACAACGGGTACCACGCCACGTTCATGCCCAAACCCATCAGCGGGATCAACGGGTCCGGGATGCACTGCCACCTGTCCCTCTTCGACAAGGGAACCGGGGACACGGCCATGTACGCAGAATCCGACGAGTTCGGCCTCTCCAAGACCGCCTACAGCTTCATGGGCGGGGTCCTCGACCACGCCCCCGCGCTCACGGCCCTCGCCAACCCCACCGTGAACAGCTTCAAGCGGTTGGTGCCCGGGTACGAGGCCCCAGTCTACATCGCCTGGAGCACGCAGAACAGAAGCTCCCTGGTCCGCATCCCCCGCGCCCGAGGCAAGGGCACCCGGATCGAGCTTCGCAGCCCGGATCCCTCCTGCAACCCCTACCTCGCGTTCGCCGCTATCATCGCCGCCGGGCTCGACGGCGTCGAGAACGCCACGTACCCCGGGGAACCCGTCCGCGAGAACATCTACGAGTTCACCGAAGACAAGCGACGCGAGGCCGGCATCGACTCGCTGCCCGGCTCGCTAGGCGACGCGATCGCGGCCCTCGAGGAGGACGATGTCATCCGCGAGGCCATCGGCGAGCACACGCTCGAGAAGTTCCTCACCGCCAAGAAGGCCGAATGGAAGGAGTACAAGGCCCAGGTCTCGCCGTGGGAGATCAACAAGTACCTGGCCGATTTCTAACCCCCAACCGTCAGACCGACGGCTGAACCCGGCTCATCCGTCGGTCCGATATGCCTCGCCGAGGGTCGCGACCCCTCACAAGAGCGTTTCCCGTCCGATGGGGCAACGCTTGTATAGGACCCGTCGTCGAGTCGAGGTCCACGATGGACAAGGGGCCATCCGTCCGCATCGACAGACAACGCCTTCGAGCCGTCGCAACCACGTGCGCGTGCCTTCTCCTCCTGACGGGAGCGGCCCTCCCAGCCGTCACGACGGCCGGAGACACGAGCGTCACCATCGTCAACCTCGGCCCCGAGGTCCTCACCGTCAGCCTCCCCTCCACGGACCTCTCCCCGACGGCCGGGTCCACCACGACCTCCGAGCTTCACGTCACCGTGGAGGACGCGAACGGATGCAGCGACATCGACCGCGTCTCCGTACACGTCAACCAAGACGACAACAGCACGCACGACCCCGCTGTCGACCTCATGCAGAACGGGGGCTGGGACTCCTGCACCTTAGGCATCGCCCACTTCAACCACACCATCGAGATGGACTACCACGACCCCCCCGCCGTCGACGGGTCCACCTACAAGGTGTACGTCGAAGCCGAGGACCAAGACGGAGCCACCACCAACAACCTCCTCGACCTAGGGGGCCTTCTCACCTTCACCTACTCCAAGCTTGCCGCCCTCGCCGTCAGCCCGCAAACCATCGACTTCGGATCCGATCTCGGCCCCGGCGAATCGAGCTCCACCCAATCCACCGGGATCGAGAACCAAGGAAACGTCGACATCGACCTCGACCTCAGCGGGACGGAGCTCTCCCACTCCACCGAGTCCGCAAGCCTGCCTGTCGACAGCATCGAGTACAGCACGCAGGCCGACATGACGAGCTCCACGTCGCTGTCCTCCACCGCGAGCAGCCTCTCCTACGGGCTGGCGTCCGGAGCCTCCAGCAGCGACGATCTCTACTGGGCCATCACGGTCCCGACCGCAGACGAGAACGGATGGATTCCCAGCGGGAGCTACCAAGGCGACGTGACCGTGACGGCCCTCGAAACCCCCTAGGAGCCCCACCATGAAACGCGCCCTCCCCCTCATCCTCGGCTTGCTCCTGCTCACGGTCCCCATGGCCGCGCTCGCCGGGCACAACCCCGGCCACGAGAAGCGAGCCGCCCAAGCCGACGTCGCGGAGCGAGGGCCCCAAGCCGGAGCTCCGGACCTCAGCCACGAGGACGACGCCTCCGGGGAACCCGGCGTGCACGTCAACCCCCACTCCGGAAGCCAACGATCGGTCAACGCGAAGGCCGACATCCAAGACGACAACGGTCACAACGACATCCAGACCGCCGAATGCACCGTGAAAGCCCCCGACGGGACCGTGCACATCCCCGCGTTCGCCGCGACGAAAGCCAACGGGAACGGAGCCCAAGCACAGTTCGACTGCGCGTTCCAGATGGACTACCACGACGACCCCGGGAACTACACGGTCGAGATCAACGTGACCGACCGGGACGGACGGTCCAGCGCCTCGAACGCGACCTTCGTCTACGAAGAGCTCGCAGCATCCTCGCTGAACACCCAAACCATCGACCTCTCCACGGAGGAAGGCGACGGCGCCCTCACACCCGGGAACGACACCTTCGACGCCCCCACCAAGGTCACCCTCTCCAACACCGGGAACATCCCCATCGACCTCCAATACAGCGGGACCGACCTGACCGACGGACCCAGCGCGATCAAGATCACGAACCTCTACATGAAGACGGACGGGACCTCGGACTTCTCCACCGACAAACTCCCCTTCTCCACGCAGACCCAGCAAGACGCAAGCTTCGATCTTCAACCCGGCCTCGACAGCACCCGGGACCTCTACTTCGCCCTCGACGTCCCCGAGAACCTACCCAGCGGCACGTACACCGGCGAGGCCACGCTCGAAGCCATCTCCGGCTCCTAGGAGCGAACACGCGCGATGAGACCTCTGAGCCTCTTGGCCCCCGCGACCCTCCTTGCCGCGATCCTGCTCACCGTTCCCGCCGCAACCGCCGACGATCACCAAGCGCTCGGCGTCACGCCCCCATCGGTCACGGTCGACGACGCCCTCCCCGGAGAGACATACGTCGAATACGTGACGCTCCAGAACGAGTACGATAGCCCCAGCACGTTCGAGGCCTCCGTCCAAGGCGACACGGAACCCTGGACACGCATCGAGCCCGCCTCTCCCCTCACCGTTCCAGAGCGCACCCACCAACGCGTCGCGATCGTCTTCGAGATCCCCGACGACGCCTACATCGGGACCCACGAAGGGCACCTCTCGCTGACCGGCGAACCCAAGCAGAACCCCGACGGGACCGGGGCATCCGTACGCGCAAGCGTCGCGGTGCAATTGGCCGTGAACGTCGGAGGCGACGCGGTGGAAGAGCTCACCTGGATCGACGCGCACGCCGACAACGCAGCCGCGGGATCCCCCATCCATGCCAGCGTCACCGTCGCGAACACCGGGAACACCCGAACCGTCGCCGAGGTCGAGGGCCTCCTCAAGGACCCAGACCGCGAAACCCCCCTCCAAGAGACGATCGGGACGCTTGACCTCCGCCCGGGAGAAGAAAAGCCAATCGAGCTCGTCTTCCCCGAAGCCGTCCCCCTCGGCACCTACGAGGTGCTCGTGCGCTCCACCGGCGGAGCCTTCGAAGAACGCCTCGACGCCCACGTCGTCCCCGCCAGCGACCTCGGCAAAGACGGGACCCTTCGCTACCTCAAACACGAGCCCACCAGCCGCCTTGAGAACCCCCTCCGCGTCGACGCCGTGTTCGCGAACACGGGCGAGGTGACGATCTCGAACGCGAAGTTCCACGGTGAGGTTCACAAAGACGGGACCCTCGTCGCCGTCCTCGAAAGCGAAAGCCGCGTGCTGGAAGGCTCCTCCGAGGACTCCCTCTCCGCGTTCTTCGAGCCAAGCGAGCCCGGAACCTACACGATCGAGGGCTACGTCAACTACGATGGCCTCAAAACGAGCACCAAGGAAAGCTCGGTCCGCGTGGCCGGAGAACCCAGCTCCCCCGTCTTATCCACTCCCCTCTACGTCGTCGTCGGGCTCCTTGCCGCGCTCTTCATCCTCGTGCTCGTTGCAAGCGCGTACAGGGACCCCGGCTCCGAATGACCTCAACGCCAACGACGCCACGCCACCGCGACCGACAACGACAGCGCGACCGCAACCTGCACCGGGAACGTCGGAACGGCCAGCTCTTCGGACGCGACCCGGTGCCCCTCCTCGTGGCTCGAGGCCATCCCATCGACGACGACGCGATCCGTGGCCCCCGAAGAATCCTCCGCGATGACCGCCCCCACCGACGCCGACTCGATGCCCGGAAGCGAAAGCTCGAACCGAGCAACCGACCCCGAAGACCACGCCGGTGCAGAAGCCACCGCCCGGGACCCATCCTCCGCCACGACCTCCACCGACGAAACATCCCCTGCCCCGTTCGCATCCGAGACCCACACCCAGACGAGCACTCCTTGCCCCGCGTCCAGCGAGGGACCCATCCGGTGATCCTCGACGACCGGTCCCACGTTCGCGACCTCGACCTGGGTCGACACCGAAGCGCCCTCAGCGACCCCCCCAACCACCAACGAAAAAACGGTCAGGGCCAGGACCCACCTGCCATCGGCAAGGACGGACACGACCCCCTGCTGAACCCTCGCCCTGAAGCCGCACGCATGTCACCGCCCGTGACACACACCCCACCCAGGGCCCCTGCCCCTGGAGGCAAAACCTCTCGTAACCACGGCGCATCGCGTACTCGATGACCACGCCGCTGTACACCGCCGACGCCTTCACACGGGTCCCCTTCACGGGCAACCCTGCTGCCCTATGCATCCTCGAAGAAGAGCCCGGGACCTCCTGGATGCAGCGGGTCGCAGGCGAGATGCGTCTCTCCGAGACGGCTTTCGTGTACCCGATCGAGGAGGACGGCGCCGACCACCGCCTGCGCTGGTTCACGCCCGAGCGAGAGGTCGATCTTTGCGGCCACGCCACCCTCGTCGCCGCTCACGTGCTCTTCGAGGAGGGCGAGGCCTCCCCCCACGAAGGCGTGACCTTCCAGACCAACAGCGGGCCCCTGGCATGCAGCAAAGACGAGGACGGACGCATCAGCATGGTCTTCCCCTCCCATCCCCCCTACGAGTCGAGCAAGGACCAAGAACGCCTCAAGGAGGCCCTGGGCGTACCCGTGCAATGGTCGGGTGAGAACGGGCTGGACCGGTTCGTCGTGCTCGAGACAGAGGCCGACGTCAGGGCCGTGGAACCCGACTTCGAGGCTCTCCGCGATCTCGGCGGGCGCGGGGTGATCGTGACGGCTCCCGCCGCGGACGAGAGCAGCGTGGACTTCGTCACGCGCTTTTTTGCCCCATCCGTCGGGATTCCCGAGGACCCCGTGACAGGTTCGGCGCACTGCGCGCTGGGCCCGTACTGGAGCAACCGACTGGACAAGGACACCGTGACGGGCCGACAGGTCTCCCAGCGAGGCGGGACCGTGTTCACGACGGTCCGAGACGACGGGGTCGAGATCGCCGGGCACGCCGTCACCGTCGTCCGAGGCGAGTTCACGCAGGACGCGGTCCCGCCCCAGGACTGACATCCTAGCCCACCCAGCCAAACCCTCAAGAGGAACCTCCCTCTACAACGAGGCCATGGCGGACGAGGTCGTCCTCTCCGGCGCAGTACGCACCCCCATCGGGAAGCTGATGGGAACCCTCACAGGGTACTCGGCCCCCGAGCTTGGCGCTCGCGTGGTCCAGGAAACCCTCGAACGCACCCAGGTTCCCCCAGACCGCGTGGACCAAGCCATCTTCGGGAACGTCATCCAAGCTGGTAACGGCCAGAACGTCGCCCGCCAAGCCGCCCTCAATGGCGGCCTACCCCCCGAGGTGCTCGCGTTCACCGTGAACAAGGTGTGCGGGTCCAGCCTGAAATCCGTCATGCTCGCAGACCAAGCCATCCGCCTCGACCACGCCGAGGCCATCGTCGCCGGGGGCACCGAATCCATGACGAACGCGCCGCACCTGCTCCCGAAGAGCCGCCACGGCATCCGGCTTGGATCCGCTGAACTCGTGGACTCCATGATCAAAGACGGGCTGCAGGACCCGTTCAACGACATCCACATGGGTGAGACGGGCGAGATCATCGCCGACGAGAACGACATCACGCGCGAGCAAGCAGACGCGTTCGCCGAACGAAGCCACAAGCGAGCCGCGAAAGCAACCGACAGCGGCTGGTTCGACGACGAGATCATGTCCCTCCCGGAGCGCGCCCCTGGGAAACGCAAGGAAGGCGACCCGGTCCAACAGGACGAAGGCATCCGCCCCGAGACCACCAAGGAATCCCTCTCAGGCCTCTCCCCCGCGTTCCGCGAAGACGGGATCGTCACCCCCGGAAACGCCTCCCAGATCTCCGACGGAGCAAGCGCCATGCTGATCACCTCCCGCGCGTTCGCCGAGGAGCACGATCTGCCCGTGCATGCCAAGATCGAAGGCTACGCGTCCGCCGGCGTCGAACCCGAGCGCGTCATGAGCGCGCCCATCCCCGGGACCCGCAAGCTCCTGGACCAACTCGACCTCACCGTGGACGATCTGGACCTGTTCGAGCACAACGAAGCGTTCGCCTCGGCCTCATGCGCGATCCGAGCCACCTTGGAGGTGCCCGACGACATCTTCAACGTCTCCGGAGGCGCCGTCGCGCTGGGCCATCCCCTCGGGGCCAGCGGAGCCCGCGTGCTCACCACGCTGCTTTACAACCTGGAACGCACAGGCGGCGACCGAGGCCTTGCCACGCTATGCCTGGGAGGCGGGAACAGCGTCCAGATGGTGGTAGAACGCGAACAACCGTGAACCACGCCCGCAGGACGCTCCAACGGGCCTGATGCCCGTTCACCCATAACCTTCAAGAACCTCCTGGTGAACTTCCCCGCGAGGTTCCACCATGCGAGGACGTGCCTGGGCGATCCTTGTCGTCGCCGCGATGATGACCGCACCGACCCTCAGCACCACGGTCGGTGCTCAAGACAACGAGGATCGAGAGACGGACCAAGTCACGTTCTACGGGAGCATGTTCGGTCACGGCGTCGGATCCCCCATGCCCGCCAACACCATCCCCCCCATCGGAGAGGACAACTACGGGCTGGGCACCATCGCCACCTGCAACTCCGCCGCCCCCGCGACGCCCGCGATCCCGGGCGTGGCCGGACCCCAAGCCGAGGACTGTCAAGAGGCCGGTTTCAACAAGGTCATCTTCTTCTCCTCGCCCGGACCCGTCGAGGTCTCCAACCAAGAAGAGTTCCTCGCAGAAGGCGGGTACTCGATGCTCCACAACGAACGAGGGCAAACCCTGGACATCCAGCTCGACCCGAACGGGAACGTGAACGCCGGCGTTTACCTCACCTACGACTCACACGGATGGCCCGTGAGCACCGCCAACACCGAAGGCACCAGCTGCGCATACCCACACCCCGACAACGTCCCGTGCATGTACCCCTCCTGGGGATGGGACCCGGGGATCTACCAAGACGTCGTCGTGACGGCGACGTTGTACGCGGCGGACCTTGGCGACTTCCAAGCCATGGCCAGCGAGCCGCCGCCGATCCAGGAGAACATCGAGAACGCGCGCGTGATCGCGGAGGGACAATGGGGCCCGGACCAAGTCATCAACGGGATCCCCGGATACCCTCAGGCCCACCATTTCGAGATGAACCTTGGCCCCCCGCAGGACGACACGATCCAGAAGGAGGAGGATGTCTTCCTGGTGTTCAGCTCCTACCAGGAGACCAACGGGGAGAACTACATGATCGACGGGCCTGTCCGCTGGTATGGGGGGGAGTTTTTCCCGCCGACGTTCGAGTTGCCGGTGAAGAACGCGATCTCGGTGGAGCGTGTGTTGCCGAACTTCGTGCATGGGCAGCTGGCGCTTGTGAGCGTGGTGAACATGCCCTGGGGCAGCTACGATGTCAGCGATGAGAACATCGAGTTCGAGGTGACGGGCCCGGACGGGTCCGCGGTCGAGTTCGGGTCGGAGAACATGCGGACGTTGGACATCGAGCAGTCCTTGGCGCATGGGGGGCACTATCAGCCGGTGAACAAGACGTTGATCTGGGATTACGAGGGCGATGGGGCGTCGCCGGGCACGTACGAGGTGACGGTGACGGCGACGAACCTGCAGGGCTCGTCCACGCACAGTTGCTCGTCCACGTTCGCGCTTGAGGCGTCGGAGGATGGGTTGCAGCCGGGCCCCGTTGAGGTGGGGTTGTGTGGGGAGCAGACGTTGGGTGAGGGTGAGTTGGAGGATGTCGTGGAGGACATCGAAGACGAAGCCGACGAATAGCCCCCATGAACCCCCGCCGGTCCCGAACGTTCATTAGGCCCGAACCCGACCCCCCGAGGTAGACACGCCATGCCCTCGCGAGCGATCATCGCGGTGCTCGCAACCGCCCTCGCCCTGGCCCCGCTGGCCGCATCCCAAGCCGGCGACGCCAGCGAGCGGGACACCGATGTGGTCACGTTCTTCGGCAGCGTCTTCGGGCACGAGTTGAGCCAGCCGATGCCCGCGAACACGCTGCCGCCCGTCGGGCAAGACAACTACGGGCTCGGATCGTACGCCGCCTGCTCCTCGACCCTCCCCGAGGTCGCGGACTGCCAGCAAGCAGCCTGGAACAAGCTGGTCTTGTTCTCCTCGCCCGGCCCGGTGGCGGTGGAGACCCG
>CAZOQA010000003.1:57903-103059 GCA_964581775.1 uncultured Thermoplasmatales archaeon
GGGCGTCGCCGGGCACGTACGAGGTGACGGTGACGGCGACGAACCTGCAGGGCTCCTCCACGCACACCTGCACGGCCTCGTTCACGCTCGAGGAAGGCGAAAGCGGCCTCGAGTCCGGCCCCGTCGAGGTGGGGTTGTGCGGGGAGCAGACGTTGGGCGAGGGCGAGTTGGAGGATGTCGTCGAGGACATCGAAGACGAAGCCGACGACTGAGGACCCCGCGCGACCCTCGTTCGGCCCCAAAGATTATGCTCCCCCCAGGACGCTCCCGGTACGAGACAAGCCATGCTTCACCGGGCCCTCGTCGTCGCGACAGCGCTCCTGATGGTCACGATGGTGCTGCCCGGAGCCCCGACCGGAGCCCAAACCGACGCCAGCGAGCGGGACACCGACGTGGTCACGTTCTACGGCAGCGTCTTCGGGCACGGCCTCGCCCAACCGATGCCCGCGAACACGCTGCCCCCCACCGGGCAAGCCAACTACGGGATCGGCACAGGCGATAACTGCTCCTCCACCGCCCCCGGGATCGCCGACTGCAAGGAGGTCCCCTGGAACAAGCTGGTCTTGTTCTCCTCGCCCGGCCCGGTGGCGGTGGAGACCCGGTCCGAGTGGCAGTCGGGGGACACGTACTCCCAGGTCCACAACGAGCGAGGGCAAACCCTGGACATCCAGCTCGACCCAAGCGAGGACATCACGGCCGGCGTGTACATCACCTGGGATCTCCACTCCTGGCTGGTCGGCGTAGGCGATACCCAGTGCCTGCACCCTCACCCGGAGAACGTGCCGTGCGTGTACCCGTACTGGGGTTGGGACCCGGGCGTGTTCGAGGATGTCGTCGTCACGGCGACGTTGTACGCGGCGGACCTTGGCGACTTCCAGGCCATGGCCAGCGAGCCGCCGCCGATCCAGGAGAACATCGAGAACGCGCGCGTGATCGCGGAGGGACAATGGGGCCCGGACCAAGTCATCAACGGGATCCCCGGATACCCTCAGGCCCACCATTTCGAGATGAACCTTGGCCCCCCGCAGGACGACACGATCCAGAAGGAGGAGGATGTCTTCCTGGTGTTCAGCTCCTACCAGGAGACCAACGGGGAGAACTACATGATCGACGGGCCTGTCCGCTGGTATGGGGGGGAGTTTTTCCCGCCGACGTTCGAGTTGCCGGTGAAGAACGCGATCTCGGTGGAGCGTGTGTTGCCGAACTTCGTGCATGGGCAGCTGGCGCTTGTGAGCGTGGTGAACATGCCCTGGGGCAGCTACGATGTCAGCGATGAGAACATCGAGTTCGAGGTGACGGGCCCGGACGGGTCCGCGGTCGAGTTCGGGTCGGAGAACATGCGGACGTTGGACATCGAGCAGTCCTTGGCGCATGGGGGGCACTATCAGCCGGTGAACAAGACGTTGATCTGGGATTACGAGGGCGATGGGGCGTCGCCGGGCACGTACGAGGTGACGGTGACGGCGACGAACCTGCAGGGCTCGTCCACGCACAGTTGCTCGTCCACGTTCGCGCTTGAGGCGTCGGAGGATGGGTTGCAGCCGGGCCCCGTTGAGGTGGGGTTGTGTGGGGAGCAGACGTTGGGTGAGGGTGAGTTGGAGGATGTCGTGGAGGACATCGAAGACGAAGCCGACGACTGACCCCGAACATGCTCGGGCGGGGTCCGTTGTCCCATCGGACCTTGGGACCTGGTCCACTCGCTCCAGAGGTTCCCCCGGGCTGGGGACCGGAGATGGGATTGTCCAAACGGGCCTCACCAGGGCAAGGATGTGGGGGGGATGACTATCCAGGGAGCGTGCCCCTGAGCAACCTCGACTACGATCTCCGTCTCACAGAGTCCACCCTCGAACGCCTGGAGGAAGCTGCTCGCAGCATCGGGCTTCCTCTTCGTGAGCTGGAGCTCCTCGGCCAGTGTCCCAGCACGGCGCACGCGTTCATCGAGAGCGTCCAGCAAGGCCGGCACGGCGCGTTCTTGGATCGTGTCGACTGGCACGGTCTAGAGCACCAGCTGCGGACGGACCAGGATGCGTCGCTGAAACCCTCCCGCGGCTTTGATCTCGCCCGTGCATGAACGGGTTCGCACATCGGGAGGTTCAAA
This sequence comes from uncultured Thermoplasmatales archaeon, assembly GCA_964581775.1. Lineage (GTDB taxonomy): Archaea > Thermoplasmatota > SW-10-69-26 > SW-10-69-26 > SW-10-69-26 > PWVY01. The sequence goes on from CAZOQA010000003.1 coordinate 60,002, forward strand.
CGGCCTTCCCGAGGTAGGACCCTGTGGATGTCAAGCTTGCTCGCCCCGGTTTTCTGAGCATCGATTCCCTGCTCGCGCTGCTTGCGCTTTCCTTGGTGGGGATCGGCACGTATCGCGTGCTCACGGACGTGGGCACGCAAGGGGGCATCGTGGGATGGATCCTCATCGCGCTCGGGTGGCTTATGGTGTTCCCGCGCATGTTCTTGAGCCTCGAGCTAACGCCTGAAGCGGTCGAGGCGAACCTGGTCACGGGCTCACGCTCGGTCCCCTACGAGACGATCCTCGATGCTCGCAAGGTGGACGGGCTCTTGTCGCTGAGGTGGGGCGGGGTCAAGGCAAGCGCGTACCACGCGGGACCGTTCCACCTGTCTGGGTTCGGGCGGGTGCGCGCGTTCGCGTCGAAGGCTTCGGGCCCGTTCGTGTTGCTCGACAGGGAAGGCGAGGAGCCCGTGGTCGTCTCCCCGGACGACCCGGAGGAGTTCCTTCGCGAGCTGGAGTCCCGGCAAGGGAAGGCTACGGGGCGTTGATGGGGGCGGGAAACGTTTTCAGGCTCAGGGGGCGTGCCCGGGCCATGGAACTCGATGATGTCACCACGATCGGCGTGGTCGGCGCCGGCCAGATGGGCTCCGGCATCGCGCAGGTCGCCGCCGTGAACGGGTACGATGTGATCCTTCGCGACCTCGAACAGGAGTACGTCCGGTCGGGGGTCTCCTCGATCGAGGACTCCCTGGGGCGCTTCGTGAAGAAGGAGAAACTCTCCCAGGAGGAAGCGGACGAGGCCGTCGGACGCATCCGGGCGACCACGGACGTGGAGGCGTTCGAGCAAGCCGACGTGGTCGTCGAGGCGATCATCGAGGACGAGGAGGCCAAGGTCGACCTGTTCGAGCAGCTGGACCGGGTCACGCCGGGTCACGCGATCCTTGCCTCCAACACGTCCTCGATCCCCATCACGAAGCTTGGAGCTCCCACCGACCGGGCCGACCAGGTCATCGGGATGCACTTTTTCAACCCGGTTCCCCTGATGGACCTCGTCGAGGTGATCCGAGGTCACGACACGAGCGACGAGACGACCCGGACCGTGATCGAGCTAGCCGAAGATCTTGAAAAAGAGCCCGTGGAGGTGCACGATTTCCCCGGGTTCGCCAGCAACCGGATCCTGATGCCCATGCTCAACGAGGCCATGTTCGCCCTCCACGAGGGCGTGGGGGACGCGGAGGCGATCGACACCGTGATGAAGCTGGGCATGAACCACCCCATGGGCCCCCTCGAGCTCGCAGACTTCATCGGCCTGGACACGTGTCTGCACATCCTTGAGGTGCTCCAGGACGGGTTCGGCGATCCCAAGTACCGACCCTGCCCGCTCCTGCGGCAGAAGGTCGACGCGGGCCACCTGGGGAAGAAGACCGGGGAAGGCTTCTACGTCTGGGAGAAAGGCCAGGCGACAAGACCCAGCTGAACCAAGGAAGCCCCCTTCTCGAGAACCGCTAGGGCACGGGGGACCGACGCCTAGAGGCTTCAACGCTCATTTAGTACCTCCTGTTTGTTCAGAAGGACTAAATACGTATCGTGGGCTGCGAGAAAGATCTGGAGGGAAGGCCTCCAGGCGGGAGGCTACGCAGATGGAACGAACCACGACCCTCTTCGCGATACTAGGCGCACTGCTCATGATCACCGGGACCGGAGCCGCACAAGGGGCCCTCGTCGACCACCGCGACGCCGCCCTCAACGGAGCCGACCGCCTCCTCGACGTCCAACTCGAGTCCGGCGCGTTCCCCTGGATCGTCGGCACCCCCGGCGAGTACCAGAACGTGCAAGGCATCACGGCCATCGGGCTCCTGGACGCGTACACCCTCTCCCTCGACGAGGCGTACCTGGAAGGCGTCGAAGAAAACCGCGACTGGCTAGAGACCTACATGGAAGAGAACGAGGCTCCGCTCAGCGCATCCAACATCTACTTCCTAGCCAAGTACGCGCTCCTCACCGGGCAACACGAGGACCTCGACCTGGCCCGCGAGACGCTGGACAACCGACTCGACGCGTACGACGGACCCCGAGATCTGGCCGAGACGATCCTCCAGTTCCGGGCCAACACGCAATGGACCAACCTGGGCGTCTGGGACGTCGCCCTGTTCGCGCGGGCCGCCCACGACGTCGGGTACACGGACATGAGCAGCGAGTTCGCGGACGTGCTCGTCGAACAAACCACGGACGAAGGCATCGTGGATGCCTACGACGAGGATGCCAACGCGAACGAGATCGGCCTCTCAGGGATCCTGTTCGGGCTCTCGGAAGCCGACCGCGTGGCCCACGACGAGACCATCGGGGAGGCCACCGACCGGCTGCTACAGGCGCAATGCGACGACGGGTCCTTCCCCATCACATGGAACGGGGAGAAGTTCTGCGGGCGCGCCCAGGAGACCGCGTACGCAGCCATCAGTCTCACGCACACGCTGGACCTCGGCACGGTCGCGCAGGAAGCGTGCACCTGGTTGGCCGAGAACCAGGACGCCAACGGCGCCTGGGCCGGCGACGGCGACGAGGTCCCCTCCGTGACGGCCGAGGCCGTGCAAGGGTTGACGGCGTGCGTGCTCCCCCTGCACAACGGAGCCGCCTCCTACGCGGACGCGGGCGTCTCCTTGCTCCCCGCGTAGCCTCCGCGACGACCTAGGGCGGGGCCGAGCCGTCGGCCCCTCGCCCTGGCGTCTACCCGGTCCGGTCGCACACGGCACGGGGCACGTTCTATTAGCGAGGTCGTCATCCGCCCTCGGTTGCGATGCTCGGCTGGCTCGTGCTCTTGTTCATCGTGATGCCGTTCCTGGAGCTTTACCTGTTGATCCAGATCGGGGAGCGGATCGGGGTTTGGCCCACGTTGGCCATCGTGCTCGGTACGGGCCTTCTGGGCGGCGTTCTGGCTCGGTGGCAGGGTGTGGCCGCGTGGCGGGAGGTGGTGGGCGCGCTGCGCCAGGGGCGTATGCCGGGAACGGAGCTTGCGGCGGGGGCGTTGTTCCTGGTGGGGGCCGCGTTACTGCTTACGCCGGGCGTGATCACGGACGCGTTCGGGTTCGCGATGATGGTGCCGGTGGCGCGGCGGGGCCTTGCGCGGGTGTTGATCCGTCGGGTCCGGGAGAGCGACCGGGTGCACACGAGCGTCTCCGTGGGCCCGTTCGGGGGAGCCGGGCCTAGGGGGTGGGGCGATGCAGGGGGGCCTCGCGACGTGGAGACCACCGGGTACACGAAGGATGACGAGGAGGAGGCGGGGGGCCGTGAGGAGTGATCACTCGAGGGAGAGATCGGATGCGCCTCCGCGCACGACGTTCGTGGCGAGCGCGTAGATGTCCTCGATGCCTTGCAGCGTGGTCGAGCTGACGGGCACGGTCTCCGCGATGGCTTGGAAGTCGTCCAGGATGCGGATGAACGACTCGTTGAGCTGGTTCACCATGGTCGGGGGTTCCTCGTAGAGTTCGTCGAGCACCGTGTCGGCGTCGTTGGACCATTCGAGGATCCGGTCGACGGTCTCGTCCTCGAGCGTGTCCACCTTCCCAACCACGTTCAGGGTCGGGACCTGAAGGCGGAAGTGCGCGGTGGCGGCGAGGACGGCTTGTGAGACGAAGCCTCGGGCGGTGGAAGCGACCGCGGGGTCCAGAAGGAACACCATGAGGGGGTTCTGGCTGAGGTGTCGCACGACGAAGGGTCCGGAGGCGCGGAACGCGAACAGCTCCAGCTGACCGGGCGTGTCGACGAGCGTCACGTCCGCGCGGTAGGCTTCGATCTGCTCTTGGACGTCCCCGAACTCGGTCGCGATGAGGTCCGCGGCCGCGATCTGCGCCCCGTTCGGGCCCAGCCCGTACTCGTTCATGACCTCGTCGATCGTGATGTGCTCGCGGATGTCGATGCCTGGGTCGTAGGGGAGCTCGTCGGCGCCCGGGTCGAGGTTCACGGTGAGAACGTCCACATCCCGGTCGGAGAGGTAGGCTTCCGTGGCGGCGGTGAGCGTGGTTTTGCCTGCGCCTGCGGTCCCGACGAACACGATCGCGGGGTTCGGTTGGGGCATCGCGGTCGTGCGGGCATACCCGTGGGGGGTTCAAGAACGTTGAGGCGTCAGGGAGGATCCCACCGGTGTCGGGGGCGCGGGCGGGGGTCGAGCGTGAACAGGAAGCGGATGCGTCGGGGGCCAGCGTCGAGCAGCTCCAGGGTGCCCCCGTGGGCGTGCGCGATCAGCCGGCAGAGGACCAGCCGGGTGTCCAGGGGCTCGTGCGAGGCGGCGAGGGCCTTGCGGAGGCTTCGTTCGATCCGGGCGTCGCGCGAGGTCTCGCGGGTGCCTTCGCGGGGAGTGGCTTCGATGGTGAACCGCCAGCCGGGCGCGGTCTTGTCCCCGTCCACGGTGACGACGCGGGGGGCGCTGACGTCGGGCTCGGTGGCCGCTTCGATGAGGATCGAGATGAGCGTCCTGAGGGCGCGGGGGCTCCCGGCTGGGCGCGGGAGCTCTGACGCGAGGACAGTCGTGCGGGGGGCGTGGTCTTCGAGGGCGTCGGCCAGTTCGTCCACGATGGCATCCATGTGGATCCTCGGTTCGGGGTCTTCGGGTTCGACGAGGATCTTCAGGGCGTCGAGGGCGCGGTGGAGGATCCGCATCTGTTCCCAGGCGGAGGCGAGGAAATCTTCGCTACCCTCGTCGCCTCGGTGGCGGTCTTCGAGGACGTTGAGCGTGCGCCCCAGCCGCAAGAGGGGTCCTCGGAGGACGGGTTCTTGGATCGGGAGGGGGCCGGGGTCGGGGAGGACTGGGGGTCGGGGGGTGGATTCTTGTTCGAGCAGCTTGGAGGCTTGCTCTGCGAGGGCTTCGAGGCCTTGGAGGTGGTGGCGTTGGAGGCTTCGGGGGGCCTCGTCGAGCACGCACAGGGTCCCCAGGGGGGTCTGGTCTTCGCCTACGAGGATGGGGGCTCCCGCGTAGAACCGGACGTCGTGGTCTTCGACGAGGGGGTTTTGCCCGAACCGGTCGTCGTCCTCGGCGTCCGGGACGACGAGCACGCGCGAGGGGTCTTGGATGGCCTGCTCGCAGAAGCTTCCGGTGCGGGGCACCCCGTCCAAGTCGAGCCCGTGGGCGGCATGGATGGTCAGCCGGTCCTCTCGCACGATGGACACGGCAGCCATGGGGAGGCCGATCAGGCGGGCGGCTGCCCGGATCGAGGGGGCCACGCGTTGCTCCCATCGGCCCTGCGGCTCGGCGACGTGCTGGACCGTCTCGAGCCGAGCTTGCTCGCTACCGGTGGTTGCCGGGTGGACGCTTTATCACCCCGTGCCTTCGCTCGGGAACGGGGTTACTGCGTGGTAGGGTTTGCGGAGCGGGGAAGCGTTCGGGGTCGGGTCACGCGTCCGTGGGGTCGCGTCCAAGCGCGCGCATGTGCGCGACGCGTTGCGTGACGAGGTCCTCGGTCCCGATGTCGTGCCGCACGTAGATCTCGTCCGCGTCGATGTGCTCAAGCGCGGCCTCGGCTTGACCGTTGGCGTCCTGGATCGTGTCCGCGATGCCGACGACGGCGAGGGTCCGGCTGGTCGTGGTCGTGACGCCGTCCTCGGCCGCGTTGCAGGAGGCGTAGTACAGGCGCGCCCCGGTCCCCTGGATGGCATCCTCGTCCACCGTCACGTGCACGTCGCTTGCGGGGTTGGTCCCGTACCCGCGGGGCACCACGTACTTGCACACGGTGGCCTCGTCGGAGAAGGAGACGTCCACGCGGTCGAGGCGTTGTCTCGTCATGGCGTCCAAGAGCTCCGTGAGGGGGGTCTCGAGCACGGGAAGCGTGTTCATGGCTTCCGGGTCGCCCAGGCGCGCGTTGACCTCGATGACCTTGGGGCCGTCCTCGGTGAGCATGAACTGTCCATAGATGGGGCCCACGTACGGGGCGCCCTCGTCGTCGAGCGCGTCCACGATGCTTTGCACGATGCGCACGGCTTGATCGTAGTCCTCCTGGTTGAGGAAGGGCAGCTGGCCTCCCTCTCCCGAGTAGGAGCCCATGCCGCCCGTGTTGGGACCCTCGTCGCCCTCGAAGGCGCGCTTGTGGTCCTGGATGGGGGGCGTGGGCACAACCGCGTCCCCGTCCGTGAAGCACTGCACCGTGAACTCTTCGCCCACGAGCTTCTCCTCGACGACGACCTCGCCCCCGCCGTACCCGCTGGTGAGTATCTCGGTCGCGTAATCCAGGGCGTCGTCGGTGGACTCCAGGTGCTCGCCGAGCACCTTGACGCCCTTGCCCCCGGTCAACCCGATGGGCTTGATAGCCACCTCGCCCAGCTCCTCGATGTACGATCGGAGCCCTTGGGCGTGCGTGAAGTGCCGGTGCTCGATGCGGCCGGGCAAACCGTGCTTTTTCATGACGCGACGCATCCAGGCCTTGTCCGTCTCGACGCGACCGGCTTTCTGACTGGGCGAGGCCACGCGCACACCCACGTCCCGAAGCGCGTCCGTGACGCCGGCAGCGATGGGGCCCTCGGGCCCGCTGATGGCGACCTCGATGCCCCACTCCTGAGCCTTGGACGTGATCGCGGTCGGGTCCTTCTCGGGACCGATGTGCGTGTTCTCAGCCAGCCGGGCCAGGCCCGGGTTCTCGTTGCTCATCACGACGCTCACGCGGGCCCCGCCGTCGGCGAGGGCTCGACCGATCGCGTGCTCTCGTGCTCCTCCACCGATGACCAGGACGTCTAGTTCCGTCATGGGTTCTCCCCTCGGTTCGCATCTTGAAGCTCGGACAAGGTGACGAGCGCGTGAAGCTGAACGTCCGCGGAAGCCAACGCGTCCCGGGCGCCCGATTCCCGGTCCACGATCGCGACCGCGTGCTCGACCGTGCACCCCTCCCCACGCACGGCTTGCACAGCGTCGACGAGGGAGCCCCCGGTCGTGGTCACGTCCTCGACCAGGAGCACGCGCTCGGACCCGTCCACGGGCCCCTCCACGCGCCCTTCGGTGCCGTGCTCCTTGGACGAGGAGCGCACCAGGAACGTCGGGTGACCCGTCTCGAGGCCAAGCGCGACCGCGAACGGGACCCCGCCCAGAGCGGTTCCGGCCACGGCGTCGTGCCCGATGGCGTACACGGTGGCGTGCTGGGCCAGCGCGCTCAACAACCCGGGGTCCCCGCAGGCCTGCTTCATGTCCACGTAGTAGGAGGACTCTTCCCCGCTGGACAGCGTGAACGCGCCGGTCTTGAACGCGCCGCTGTCCGCGATGAGGCGAGCAAGGCTCACTACCACGGCACCTCCTTGACCCCGATCAGGTACCCGATCCCGTTCACGAGAAGGTGCAAGCCAGGCGTCAAGATAAGGATAACGAGCAGCGGGCCCAGCGTGAACGCGTCCAGGAACCACACGTGGCCAACAAGCGGCCACGTGATAAGGCTGGCGAGGAGCGCGACGAGCAAGGCCCCTGCGATGAAATCGTACTGGTCCGGGCCCAGCCACCGCTCGCCCCGCTTTTTGCCCCGGCGGCGCTTCACGTAGCTTGCCCCCACGTCCCCGAGCAGCGCGCCCACGGCGAGCGCGTACGCGTGCACGATCGCCCAAGGCCACGGCCCGAAATCCGTGACGCCCACGCCCACCCGCGGAGCTGCAAGGTGCAACCCCACCGCGAGCACGGTGGCGAGCACGGGGGCCACCAGGAGACCGCGCCAGGTCTTCCCGTCTCCCAGCACGCGTCGGCCGTCCGCGTGCACGCGCCCCCCGTCGACGGGAGCACCGCCGCCCACGAGCGTGGCGAGCACGTTGGACGCGTAGGCGGGCAGGATCGCCCAGAGGCCTTGAACGACGACGAGGTGGACCGCCATCCGGCCCGCGCAGCGGACCATCCGATATAAAGGCCGTGGGTCGCGGGTCAGCAGGCGGCGCTGGGCTCGGTGCTGGGCACGTCGATGACGATGAACTCTTCGAGCGTGGCCTCTAGGCCGTCGATGTTCAGCCAGAAGATCGCGGCCAGGACCTTCCCGTCCTCGTCCGTGATCAGCCCGTCGTTGCGACCGTCGTCGGAGACGCCGCTGTAACAGGTGGACCCTTGCACATCCCACAAGTCCTCCCCGTTCTCATGCGTGGCGTATATCCCCCCCGAGAGGAAATCCCCTTCGGAGAGGTCGCCCCTGGAGTCCTCCCCGGCCAGGGTCGCGTTCATGTCCAGGTTCAACGAGTTGGCCGTCTGGAACTGGCTGGCCAGGTACCCCTGAAGGTGCTTTTCCACGCTGATGGCCGTGTCGTTCGCATCCACGAGCTCGAAGTAATCGATCGCCCGCTCGCGCGTGTTCAGGAACAAGCCCAGCATGGACTCGTGCTCTTGCGCGGTCAGCTGCGTCTCGGAGCGCTGCACCACCGTGAGCGCGCCCAGCGCGATGATGGCCGTCCCCGCCAACAGGAAGCCCGCCAACAGCAGCATCTGGCCCCCGTCGGGGATGCGCCGGGCGGCGTGGTCTTCCTTGCGCGGGGCTCGGTTGGCCTTCACGGGATCACCCGCCCAAAAGGAACCGGAAGGCCACGTACGCGAGCATGGTCATGGCGAAGGCGTGCTTGAGCCCAGCCGAGGGGCTGCCCTCCTCCATGGATCCCGCCACGAAACCGCCGCCCAACCCCTGGACGACGGCCGCGTGGAAGAACAGGGTGCGGAACGTCTGCATGTCGAACTCCTCGAACTCGATCGAGCCCACGCTTACGCCGCTTGCCCCGCTGACAGCGTCCGCGACCTCCGGCATGAACTTCACGTTCAACACGCCGATGACTCCGAGGAACACCAGGAACGCGATGTAGATGATCATCACGTAGATCTGCATCCCGCTGCGCCGCTCGTGCTCGATCTGCTTGATCTCCCGCGCGTCCTCGGACGCGGCCTCCAGCACGTCGATCACGTCCCCCCCGCTGTTGGACGCCTCGATCACGAGGCTAGCCGTGCGCTGCACCAGCGGGGTCTCCACGCGCTCCGCGAACGACGACAGCGCGCGGTCGAAGCTGACCCCCCACTCGATCTGCGCGGCCATCTTCTTGATCTCCGGCGTCAACGCGCCGTAGTTACCCTTCGAGGCCGTGATCACGGCCTGCGTGAGGGTCATGCCCGTGCGCTGGCTCTCCGCCAGATCGCGCAAGAACTCCGGCAACCGCTCATCGATAGCCTGTCGCCGCTTCCTCTCGCGGTTGTGCAAGTACCCCGCGGGCCCGATGCCGATGAGCACCGCGAACACCCAGAAGTCCGTCGCGTAACGCTTCTCCAACGCGAACCCCGCAACGGCCTCCAACTGCTCCATGTACACCAGGGTGCCCATCACGGCGAGCACGAACGCCGCGGTGCCCGAGATCCCCAGCACGGTCAACCGCAACACCTCCTCGCTCGTGTAATCCCGCTCGAAGTCGACCTCGCCCTCCATGTGCGGGGTGTCCAGCTGGCGCGAGCGGAAGAACACGACCGCCAACCCCAACAAGAGCATCACGCCCACGCCGATTGTCGCCAAGAACGCCGCGTTGCGCCCCTCCCCCGAATCCGGCAACGCCAGGTCCAACTGCCCCATCATGACCATGGCCAAAAGACCGACAGCGCCCACCAGGAACACGCCGCTGGCCGCGTACACGGCCACCAACGACCGCTTCATGCTGGCCGCATCGTCATCCGCCACCTCCTCGCCGTCCCCCGGCTTCTCGTCCCGATCCGCGCCCGGGACCGGGTACATGCCCTGGGCGAGCACGAACACGCTCACGCCCAGCACGGCCGTGTAATGGAACAACAACCCCAACCCCATCTCCGTGACGGGGCCCGCCATCACGCCCAGCTCCACCAGGATCGAGAAGAACAAGCTCGCCGCGAGCACGGAGGCCATGACGGTCGACACAGCCCGCCGCAACGCACCCTCCCGCTCGAACGCCGGCAACCGGCTGCGAGCCAGGTTCACGCCCGCCAACACGGCCACCAGCGCCCCCGTGGCCGGCAACGCGACCTCCAACACGACCGTCAAAGGACCCGGATTGAACAGCGCCGCCACGCCCACGGTCGTCAAAAGCGTAGCCACGACGGCCACCGCCAACGGGCCAAGCGCCAACAACCGCAACTGGCTTTGCTCCTGCTCCACGCGGGCGATCTCCTCCCCGAACTCCGCCGGGATCGCGTTCGACAACCCCGCGGCCGCGTGCGTCGTCAACGTCAACAACACGGCCGCCACACCCTGCACGATCAGGCCCGGACCCGTGAAACCCAACGCGAACAAGACCACGCCCGCCACGCCCAAGACGACGACGAGACCGTTGCCCACGTGCGCCAACGCACGCACCAACCAGCGACTCTCCCGCGTCTCCCCCCGCTCCAGCCAACGGCCCGCCTTGCTCAACGTCGGCAACCCCGCCATCTGCGTCGCATCGAACCACGCCACGACGCCACCCAAGCCGAGCAGGTACGGAGCCTGCCAAGCCTCGCCCACGATGCCGCCCGCGAACAGGGCGGACACGAGCGCGAGCAGGCACAGGGACAACAGCGTGGACGCGCGGCGGCCCGAGGTCACGGTCACGGAGGCATGAAGGCGCCCGCGCGCGGCCATCAAGACGGCGGTGGCGACGAGCGCCAGGAAGGGGCCCGTGACGAGCGTGAAGTTCTGCGTCAAGAACAGGGGGGTATGTCCCACGTAGCGCACGCCCCCGAACCGGGCCACGGTCGCGGCCACGAGCAGGAGCGCGAGCACGGCGACGAGCCCTGCGCAGGCCACGCCGAGCAGGTGCGCGGTGGCGTCCTCTTGCTCGCGGGCTTCCTCGCGTGCGGGCCGAACGGTGTGGATGGCGGCGATGAGCGCACCGAACCCGACGACGGCGAGGAGACCTTGGACCGGGCTTGGGACCAGGGGGATGGCGCTTGCGAGGCTGGCGAGGATCGCGACGAGGGCGGTCGCGATGGCGATCCGGTTCAGGGTGGGTCGGTCCATGCGTTCACACCTCCGGGGTCATGGCGGCGAGCCCGTACGCGAAGCCGAGGTTGGCGACGGGGAGCACGAGGTAGACGATCAGCTGCAGGATGGTGGCGTCTCCGCCGCCTAGCATGGCCATGATGGCCATCATCACGATCAGGAACAAGGGCCCGGCCACGGCGGCGGTGACGTACGTTTCCGCCATGAGGCCCATGACTTCGACGAACTGTTTCTGGTCTTGGCGGTTCTGGAAGGCGTAGCGTTCGGCTTTGCTGGAGAAGTAGCTTTGGAGGTCGCCGCCGCTGGTGAGCGTCGTGATGGCGCCTTGCATGACTTGGGCGAGGTTGTCGCTGGGGGTGCGGCGGCTGGCGCGTTCGAGCGCGTGTCGTCCGTCGATGCCCAGGTGCATGTCTTTGGCGATGGCGCGGGCTTCTTTGGCCATCTCTCCGTAGATGGGTTGCCCGGCGAGGCTTTGGAAGATCTCTCGGATGGGGACGCCGGCGCTGGCCATGGCGGCGATGTAGTTGAGCGCGTAGGGGAGGTGCTCGTCGATGTCTTTGCCGCGGCTTTTGGCCTTGCTTTTGGGGCTCGTGATGAGGATGGCGTAGACGGCGAGGGAGAGGAGAAGGGGGGTGCCGACGAGGCCGGCGATCGCCAGGGGATGCGTAAGGGGGATGCCGAGGGCGGGGAGGAGCACGAGCGCGGCGAACGCGGCCACGAGCGCGTTGAACAGGAGCGCGATGAAGGTGCTGGCGACGGCGGTGGCGAGGTAGGCTTCGCTTCGTACGGGGATGTGGGCTTCTCGCAGGGCTTCCTGGAGCTCCTCGTTCTCGAGGTGGCGCGTGGTGAAGGCGCCGAGGATGCGGTACGAGGTTTGTTGGAAGGTGGACAGGGTCATGGGCGCGTCTCCTCGTCCTCCTCATCGTCTTCCGGGGGAGCTTCCTGGGGCTCCTCTTGCGCGTCCTCGTCTTCGAGGGGCGCATCGGTCGGGTCGCGGGGGCCGGGCTCTTGCTCGTCCTGCGGGTCGGGGGCGTCTTCGAGGATGCGTTCCAGTTCCGGGTCTCGGTCGGGGCTTCTTGGGTGGTGGGGGTCGAGGTCGTCGAGGGGTTCGGGCGTCTCCTGGAGGGGGTCCTCTGCGTCGTCGATGCCTAGGATGTCCGCTCCGGCGTCCAGGCTGGGGGCCTCGTCTTCGTCTTGGAGGGGGGCGTGTTCGGGGTCGGCGTCGTCTCGTGGGAGGAGGCTTTCGTCGAGCGGGGGTTCGGGGTGGGTGGATCCGTCCGCCTCGCGCATGGGCTCGTCTGAGGCGGGGTCCTCGAGCGGTTCGGGCGCGCCTTGGAGGGGGTCCTCTGCGTCTTGCGTCCCGAGGATGTCCGTCAGCGGATCTCCGTCGCCCTCGTGGGGGTCTCTCGCGGCGGGGTCGGCGTCGTCTCGGGGGAAGGGGCCTTCGTCGAGCAGGTGCTCCACGTCGGGGTCTTGGAACCGGTCGGGGACCTCGTCGTGGATGTCGTCGTGCGCGTCCTCGGTGGGGGCTTGCCCTTCTTCGAGGGGCTCGTGCGCGTCGAGGCCTTCGAGGTCGCTTTCGAGGGGGTCTGTCTCGGGGTCGGCGTCGCCGAGGGGTTCGGCCCCCTCCAGGGGGTCCTCGGGTCCGTCCCCCTCGTAGGGTTGTTCGTCGACGCTGAGGTCCTCGACGGGGGCGGCCTCGATCTCGCCGGGGGCCTCGTCGCCGTGCTCGGCGAGTTCGACGGGGTCGGCTTCGTCGTCCGCGGTGCCAAGCTGGTCCAGTTGGTCCTCGCCGAGGGGGGAGACCTTCGAGGCGTCCTCGGGGATGGGGATCTCCGCGGTGGGGTCGAAGCTTTCCTCGGGGTCCTCTTGGCCGCCGTCGTCGTCGAGGACCTCCGTGAGGATGTCCGAGGCGCTCGCGTCGCCTTCTTGGAGGCCGAGGTCGATGCGGATGGTCTCCATGAGCTTGTCGGGTTCGTTGTAGTAGGCTTGCACGACCTTGGCGACGTCGACGTAGTCGCGCACCTCGTTCTCCTTCATCCATTGGATGATCTGGGTGCGGTTCTCGATCTCCTCCTCCAGCTCGGGCCGGGAGAGGTTCTCTTCCTTCTGGATGCGCTCGAGCACGTAGCTGATGCCGCTGGCGTCGAAGGTGTCGTCGGCGGGGTCCCAGCGGAACACCTCGTTGGTGAGAAGCTCCTTCGTGTTCGGGTCCATGCCCACGATCTCAACGATCTCCTTGGTGCGTCGGACGCGCTTGCCCCCGATCCGGGTTTGGATCTGGATGCACACGATGTCGAGGGCTTCCAGCAGGGGCCGGGGGATGTTGATGGGCTCCCCCTCGAGGCGGTGGATCACGCTGGTGACGCTGTCAGCGTGCATGGTCCCGTACGCGGCGTGACCGGTCGCCATGGCTTGGAAGAGCACGGAGGCTTCCTCGCCGCGCACCTCGCCCACCGTGATGTACTCGGGCCGTTGCCGGAGGGCTGCTTTGAGCAGTTGGAACATGTTGATCTCGCCGGCTTGGCGGCCCTTGTCGTCGCGGGGCCCGAACCCGCTTCGCGTGGTCCCCGGGATCCAGTTCGGGTGCGGCAGGTTCAGCTCGCGCGTGTCCTCGATGCTGACGATCTTCATCTGGGGCGGGATGAACAGCATCACCGCGTTCAACAGGGTCGTCTTCCCGCTCGCGGTCCCGCCTGCCACGATCATGCTGGCCCCGTGCTGGATGCTCATCCACTGGTAGGCGAGCATCTCTTCGCTCATGGTGCCGAAGCGGATCAGGTCCGGGGGCGTGAACGGTTCGTCGCGGAACTTCCGGATGGTAAACGTGGACCCTTTCGTGGTGACCTCGTCGCTGAGGGTCGCGTTCAACCGGGACCCGTCGGGGAGGCGCGCGTCGAGCAGGGGGTCGGCGATGCTGATGTGCTGCCCGGATCGTTGGGCGAGCTTGATCACGAACGAATCCAGCTCGTCGTGCTCCTCGAACACGACGGTGCTGGCCATGGATTCGTACTTGCGGTGGTACAGGAAGATGGGCACGCCCACGCCGTCGCAGTTGACATCCTCGATCATGGGGTCGCGCATGATGGTGTCGAGCTTCCCGAACCCGAGGAAGTCGCGGACCACGTAGTAGGTCAAGCGCAGGCGCGTGTTGTCGTCCACGTCGATGCTGTAGTCCTCGATGACGTCGTTGGTGAGTTCGACGAGCAGGTCTTCGGCTTCCTCCTCGGTCAACCGGGACAGGCCCACGTCGATGACGTCGATGATGGTCTCTTGGATGAAGTCGAGAACCTTCTCTTCGCGGTCGCTGAGCTCGGGCTCGATAACCTCGTACAGGTACTGGTGGTCGTCCTCGTCGTACGAGATGCGCACGTACGCGTAGGGCTCGTAGACGGGGTAGACCTCGACCTCGCGGGGCCCCTCGTCCTCGGGGTCGATCTCCTCAAGGGCGTCCTCGCTGAGCTCCTCGATGTCCTCAAGGGGGTCCTCCTCGGCGGGTTCCACGGGCACGGCTTCCGCGGCTTCGATGTCGGGCATCTGTTCGGGCAGGGCGTGCTCTTCGCCGAGGCTGATGGTCTCGGCGTCGATCAGTTGGGGCCCTTCGGGTGCACCGGTTTGCCCCGCCTCGTGGCCGGGCTCTTGCGCGGGGGCCTGGCTGGGGGCTGGTTCGAGGTCCTGGGGGTCGGTCTCGTCGAGCAGGCGGGCGGCGGCGAACACCGGCTCGTTGGGGCCCGCCTCGTGCGGGGGGGCAAGCGCGTCGGGGTCGATCTCGTCGAGCAGGCGGGCGGCGGCGAGAACGGGCTCGTCGGGGCCCAGATCGTCCTGGGGGAAGAGATCGCTCAGCCCTAGCTCCTCGCCGGGCTGGGGGCCGTCGGAGGGTTCGAAGACGATGGCGGAGCCGTCGAGGCGAGGTTCTAGGCCCTCGTCGACGGGAAGCCCGAGGTCCTGCAGGTAGGCCATGCGCGTGGCTTCTGGGATCTCGTCCCAGATCGAGCGGACGTCGTGGTCTTGGATGTCGCTGGGGTCGGGGTACACGTTCCGGTCAGCGAGGTCTTGCAGGAACCGGTCGTAGGGCACATCTTCCATCGTGTTCACCTGTCTGCGGGGGTCATCGTGATGACGGGGAGGCGTTCGTTGCCGTGTAGATCCGTCCGTTCGAACCGGATGGTGAGACCGCCGTCGCTGGCGTCGATGGTCTCTTGCGTGTCCAGCACCAGGCACCAGTTGGAGGTGGCTTGAGCCGTGGTGCGGTTGTCGAGGGGCACGGTGCTGGTGATGCGTTCGTCGCCGGTGGCGACGCGCACGGACGGGTTCACGGGGCACCCGCCGTCCTTTTCAGGGTGCCAGAAGTCTTCCCATCCCTGAGGCTCCGCGTCAGGGTCGGGTTCGTCGGGCACGTCGAGGTGGATCGTGAAGTTGTGAGATTGGACCGGTTCGGGGAACTCGAGCGTGGTCTCGAAGGTGGCGTTGGGGCTGGACTCGGCGGCGCGGGCCGCGTCCGTGATGCTCGTGGCGGTGGCTTGGCCGATCGCGTTGACCTGTTGGGCGGCCGCGATCTCGCTTCCTTGGTCTTGCGCGTCCACGAGCACGTCCATGGAGAACACGAGCGCGATGGCGCCAAGCGCGAACATGAGCGCGTAGGAGACGACCTCGCTGACGCCCTCGTCGTCCCGGGCAAGGCGTCGTCCCAGTCCGGCAAGCCAGGAGCCTTCGCCGGTCACGTCACACCCCCCCTCGTAGCGCCATCGTGACCTCGGTCTGCAGCATCGTCACGTGCAGCTCGTCGTCCGCGCCGTCCGTGTCCTTGTACGCGACGGGGATGTCCTCCCCGCCGGGGGCTTGATCCCAGGTGTAGTCGAAGCCGCGAACGTCGTTGGTGAGGTAGCGCTCCCACGCGGTCGTGGTGCTCGTGGGCGGGTACAGTTGCACCCGCTCGGCCTGCGTGGTGGAGTGGCGGACGTGGTTCCCGTCGCTGGCGACCAGGACCGTGGCTTGGGTTTGACCGCCCACGCTCGCGGTCCCCTCGATCTGGGCGATGCGCACGAAGATGTTCTCCGTTTTCGGGTCTTCCTCGATGACTTGCGGCGCAGGGATCCGCGGCTGGTTGTGGAGCACCTGGCCTCCATCGCGCGCGCTGATGATGCCCGTGTTCTGGTAGAGAAGCTGCGTGCGGTCCGAGCCCCGGTTGGTCCACTCGACGGTTCCCGCGTCCACGAACCAGACCCGGGAGAACTCGTCCGCGTCGTCGTCGCTGAAGCGGACCTCGACCGTGTTGGATTCCAGATCCTCTCCCGTCAACGTGATCGTCCACGGATCCGAACCGTCTACGCCGACCGTGATCTCTTCCTTCTGGGTCCCGTCCCAGCTCCACGCCTCCGCGGACAACCCCGTCACGCTCCCGCTCCCCCCCGCCCTGACGACGGTGAACGTGTTGTCCCCATCGTCGAAGCCCCCGTAGAACAACCGCTTGTCCTCGTGCTCGTCCACGGCGTACGCCCACATGTGCCCCGGGCCGTTGTCCAACGCCAACGACCCGCTTCCCATGCCCACCCGCCACACAGGCGTGGACCCCGCCGGGGACCCCGACAGGATCTCGCTGAAAGCCTGATCCAAGTCGTGGTAATAACCCAACATCGCGTCGTGCTGCTGGTCGGCCTGGATCCGATCCAAGGCGGGGCCGCTGGTCAACATCACGAGCGTGATCGCCACCACCGTGATGCCGGTGACGAGGACGTACCCGACGACCTCGCTGACCGCCGTATCTGATCCAGGACACCGCCACGTCACACCATGACCTCGCCCCTCCCCCTCGCGAGCGCCTCCCATATAAACACGAAGGGATTTCCCAACGGCACAGCTCCCTCCTAAACGCGCCAACCCCGCGTTTGGCCCCGTCCCGCACCCCCTCGTACTTGAACCCCCGCGCCACCTCCCGCCCCGTCAAAACGCCAAGAACACGGTCGCCAAGCTCAACGCCCACAACCCCACGCACACCGCCACCAGCTCCGGCACGATGCTCACCATCGCGTTCACGCTCGCCGCCAACTGCGCCGTCCGCTGATGCCCCACCACCCGGATATCGGGAGCGTGCCCCTCCACGGCGCCCACCTCCACCTCCTCCAAGTCCCCGATGGCCTCCTCCACCGCGGACCGCGAGATCCGAGCCAGCGTCCCATGATCCGTGCGCAACCCCACCGCGCTGTACGTGCCCCCCTCCAAGTTCACCGCGTGGTTGTCCGTGGTCATCACCCGAACCTCGTCCACCACCCCCAACACGGCCTCCCGGATCGCCCGCGTCGCCTCCGGGACCATGTTGTTCCCATCCCACAACACGTACGCCGTCCGCTGATCGCCCGCCTCCACCACGATCACCTGGCACCCCGCCCGACCGATCAAGTGCGCAAGGCCAAGCGTGGTATCCTGCGCGCACCCCACGCGGATCTCCGGCACGCGCGCAGCCAAGCACGCCTCCGCCACGTCATCGGCCAGCTCCTCCAGCTCAAGCGCGCGCGGCGTCAACGGGTACACCGCCCCCGCGCTCGGGCGAAGCGAGTTGTGGCAATCCACGAACAACGCATGCCGCGCGCCATGAGCCTCCGCCACCAGCTCCGTAGCGTGGCCGACGCCCTGGTCCACGTCGTCGATCGCCTCCGGCCAAGACGTGTACGTGAGCACAAGATCCGATCCGAAGGCTTGGCCTCCCAGGCGGACCTGGTCGCCCCGCTCCACAAACCGGGAGCCGCCAGGCTGGGTTTCCACCTGGTCGATGAGGCTGGAGACGTAGTGCCCGAGCCGTTCGACCTCTTGGGAGGTGACCGGGTTCAGGTCGTGGTCGGCGGCACCGTGGGGGACGAGCACGTGCTCCCAGTCGTGCAGGGTCTTGCGGATCTTGGCCGGCAGGTCCCCTCCGCCGAGGGCTCCGAAGGGGCCCGGGTGGACGCAGGGGACGACCATGCAGGCCTTCTTGGAGCCGTCGCGTCGCTTGAACGCGACGGCGCCCACGGGGGCTTGCACGGGCTCGCCCATGCGGGAGAGAAGCTCCTCGGCGTGGGCGCTTTGCGTGGTCCTGTGGTCCAGGTAGGATCGGAACAGCTCGGCGCCCGAGATGCCGAAGTTGCGCGTCAGGGGAGCATCGAAGATCCGGATCAGCAAGACCACGGGTACGAGCAGGAGGACCCAGAGAAGCAGGCCGGGGACGAGCGGTTCGGGGTTTAGCTGCCAGAGGAGGCCGGGCAGGGTCAAAAGGGGATAGAGGGAGGACAGGCTGAGGGCGCGGACGAACCGGTGGTCGACGATGGTGGTCACGGCGGCGTAGTGGCCCACCCAGGCGAACCCGACGGCCGCGTACACGAAGAGAGGGCCTTCGAGGAACGCGAGCGTGGAGAGGGCCTCGGCGAGCACGGACGCGAACAGGCCGAACGCGAGCAGGATCGTGGACGCTGCGGAGACGAGGGCGGCGCGACGGTGGTAGTAGGTCCCTTCGAAGGCGCGGGCCAGCTGGGGCGAGGCGAGGCTTGTGAGGATGGCGGGAGCGAGGACGAGGACCAGGGCCCCTAGCAGAGCCTCGAGGGAGGCCCCGAGGAGGACGGTGGATGCGGCCGTCATGAGCAGCATGACGGCGTAGGAGAGCGAGCGCGGCGGGCTGGGGAAGAGCAGCTCGCCGATGTAGGTCGAGCGCTCCATGGATTCCTGCAGCGGCGTGGTGTCCTCCGCCACGGCCGGCGCATGGAGGGCCGCGTTGAAAAACGAGACGCTTCCGCGAAGGGGATGATCAGCGGGCGGCGTGGGGTCCGCGGCGTCCCAGCCGGAGCCCGTGCTCGCGGGCGGGGTCGTTGAGAGCGTCGCGGAGGTAGTCGTTGCGGCGCTTGCCGAACGGGTTGTCTTCAACCTCGCGGCCGGTGCGGACGAGGCCCGCGTGTTGCGCCGTGATCGCCTCGAGGGGAAGCGCGCCCTTGTAGATGCCGTAGTTGGCTTCCGTGGAGGTGGACTGGTCCTGCAGGTACCTCCAGGCGGATAGCGCGGCCAGGAAGGGACCAAGAAGGAGCAAAAGCCCCAGGAACGGGATGCCCGGGGGCCGTTCGGGGATCAGAGGCCCGGTTGGTGCGACCGGTGCGTCCGCGTCCCCGAGTTCGAGGTCGTCGTCCATGGTCGCGGTCTCGCCGGGGCTCAGCGTCACGGTCGCGAGGGGCTCTTCATCCTCCTCGGATTGCTCGACTTGCACGGTGTCGCCGTCTTCCCCGATGATGTCGACCTCGCTGTCGAACTCGAGGTCGGCGCCGAGCGAGGCGGCCCAGAACGCGAAAAGGCCCCCGATCAGGAGGCCGAGGATCAGCCGTTTGCGCCAGAGGAGGCTAACCCGCACCGGTTCGTGCGGGTAGGGCGTCCACTGGTCATCCTCGGGCATCCGGCAACACCATCCCCGAGGGGGGTTTGGCGATGCCTGAAACGTGGGTTGTCACGCGGGGGGAGTGACAGGGGTCAGCTCAGGTTCACGGTCCATTGCCCGATCGTCGCGATGCCCGTTGGGCAGGCGTCGGTGTTCTCGAGCGCGACCGCCGAGTTGAGGGTAACGCGCAGCATCCCCGCATCCTCCGGGATGGTGAGCGTGTCGGACCCGCAGAAGACGCCGGTCCCAAGGGAGCTCCAGGGGGCCCCGAAGACGCTGTTACCTTCCCAGTCGCCTTCGTGGAAGGAGTAGTAGGCTTTCACGGTGGGGTTGTACGCGTCGTCGATGCTGACCGTCGCCTCGTCGTAGCCGGTGACATCGATTCGGATCTCTCCGCGCTCGAACTCTTCGTCGTGGGCGGGGCCGAAGACGTAGAACGTCGTGCTGCCGGGGCCTCCTCCCGCGTAGTTGCCACGTTCCGTGGTGGCGCTGGCGACCATAGTAAGGGGCACTGTGAGGAGGACACCGGCAAGGATGGTTGCGGCGGTCTTGTTCATCTCGACTCCCGACCTCGTATCCATGTTCTGGGTGATAAACGTCTTCGAACCGAGCGCAGTGAGTCACAACTGGTGGAGGGGTTGTAGATGGAAAGAAGGCGGGCGAGAGAAGGAGAGCCCGCCCCGCCCCAGGGGCGGAGGCCGATGGCGGGCTTTTCCTCTCGCGTTTGGGGGAGGGGAGACGGGGGAGGTGATCCCCCGTTAGTGTCAGGACCGGTGAGCCCTGGGACGTACTTGGTTACTCGTCCAGCGGGTTGGGCGTCTGCGAGCCGTCGTGCAGGTGGTAGCCGCGGTCGGCCGTGGTGTCACAGACCATGACGGCGCGGTTCTCGACGGCTGCTTGTTGCTGCTGCGCGAGCGGATCGTCGCCCGGGTCTTCGTCCGTGCTGGAACAGTCCGCGTTCACGCTGGGCGGCGCACCGTTCTCATCCCAGTAGGGGTTGGACTCGACGAAGTACGGAGCTCGTTCGTAGAAGAACACGTCGAGGTCCACGGTGCTGTGCGCGTGCGGGCCCGTCGCGTTGGGGGCCACAGGGTTGTGCGGGTGCGAGTCTCCGAACGCCGCGTTGTCGTCCTCGCTGGGGTGCGTCTTGGAGTCGGCTTGGTAGTTGCCGAACTGCCCGGTCGCGCTTCCGTTCGCGGATACGCCCTCGTTGGCGCCGGCACCGGCTCCTTGTTCGGAGGGCTGGAAGGCCACGAAGTCGATGGCGAGCAGGAAGTTGTACTCGATCGCGCACGGGTGCGCGTCCGTGAGCTGGTCGCGGCAGAGCTCGTAGTTGTTGTTCTCTTCCTCGATCGCGTAGGGCATCCCGTCGCGGAGGTGGCCTTCCTCGTACTGCCACAGCGCCTCGTCAGCGTAGCCCATACCCGTCTCGGGGTTCACCTGTAGGTGGACCGTGTAGAGGGGCTCGACGAGGTTCACGTGGCTTTGATCCGGTTCGATGAGGTCGCCCGTGATCGGAGAGTCGCTCGAGTCGGCATCGTAGTACCGGTGGTTCGACTCGTTGTTCTGCGCCTCGGAGTGCTTCCAGTCGCGGCACTCGTCGGCGTGGACGCCTGAGCTTCGCGGGTCTTGGAACCCGGTGAGGCCGCTGCCGTCGTAGCAGTCCTCGCCGCTGCCGGTAGTGAAGAGATCGCCGGCCAGCGAGACGGGCCAGACGAGCTTGTCCACCATCCACTCGACCCCGTTGGGGTCTGTCGTATAGAAGGTGGATTCATACTCGAAGATGCACCCGTTGCAGTCGTTGTCAAGCAGGATCAACTGCTTCACGATGTCCACGCTGCTGTCGGGCGTCCCCAGGCCGAACGGGTCGGGCGGGGTGGGATCGGGGGCCGCGGATTGGTTCTCGTTGGCCACCTCGTTACCGTTCACGTCCGCTTGGGCGCTGATGCCGTACTGACCGAAGGGCTGGTTGTGTCCGATGGCGTGGGCGAACCCGTTGGGGATGAAGCAGCCACCCCATCGCTCGTGCAGGGTGTTCGCGCCGATGAAACCTTCGTCACCGCCGAGCCATCCCTGCTCTTCCCAATGGGTCTCGTTCTGAAGCGTCTCGTTGATGGACCCATCCTCGTTGTAGGTTCGGTTGGGCGGGTTGACACCGAGCGTTGCGTTCGGATTCGGGGGCGTGACGTTCACGTCCTCGTTCGCCTTGTCACCGAAGAGGAACTGGTCGTTGAACCAGAGGACTGCATTGTCGAAGATGCGTTCCTGCTGGCGACATTCCTTGATGAGTCCCACGACGGCAGCGAACTCGTGGATCTGCTCGACATCCTCTTCGACCTCGAGGATCAGCTCCACGAAGATGCTGTGTTGCTGGACGGCAGTTACGCCTTCAGCCTCATGGGACCAGTACGTTGCTCCTGCTGCCATGGTCGTCCCCGTGAGGGCGAACACCATGAACAGCGCGATCATTTTTCGGCCATTCACCTTCTCTCACCTCCAAAGCTTGCGTGTGACGTACGGAGCCTACCCGACGTGACGTCACGCCAGTCCACCGAGCGGTGGGGCTCCTTGCCTCCGCGTACCGGATGGATTCCCAGGGATGCACATAGGCGTCTTTGTGTAACGAGCGTGGGATACATGGACCTCCAGGACCGATCCGGTCTACAGCCTCCCTCGGAAGACGTCATCTAAGGGGGGAAAGAGGACCCGAGGGGGCCGGATCCCCCGGGGGGAGAAGCGGCGGGCCTCTCACATGGTCTGAGAGCCGTCGTGCATGTGGAAGCTGCCGGAGTCGCTGGACGTGTTGCACACGATCACGGCCCGGTTCTCGACCGCTGAGCGCCGCTCGTCGCTGTAGTTCTCATCGTCCGCTGTGGTCGAACAGTCGTCCGTGACGCTGGGTGGCGCCCCGCTCTCGTCCCAGTAGGGGTTGGCTTGCACGAAGTGCGGGGCTTTGTCGTAGAAGAACATGTCCAGGTCCACCGTGCTATGATCGTGCTCGGGGCCCCGGTCCTTCGTTTTGGGGTTGTGCGGGTGGGAGTCACCATCGGCGGCCGTGTTGTTGTGGCTCTCGCCGTGCGTCATGTTGCTCTCCTGGTAGTTGCCGCCGACGTACTGGTCGAACGCCTCGAAGTCGATCGCGATCAGGAAGTTGTACTCGATCGCGCAGGGTCGGGCGCTGTCTCGGAGGTCCTGGTTCTCTTTGCACAGCTGGTAGACGGGGTTGTCCTCGTCGAGCGCGTAGGGCATCCCTTTCCGGGGCGCGGTCTCTTTCGGGTTCTCGTCCGCGTACCGCCAGGGGGCCTCGTCGGCGAACCCGGTGCCGGTGGCCGGGTCGACTTGAACGTGTACCGTGTACAAGGGTTCGGCGATAGGCTTCTCCTTCTCCTCGAGGCGGTGCAGAGGGGTGTCGTTTTCCTCCTCCTCGTCGAAGCGGTGGTTCTCGTCGCCGTCCCCGTTGTCGGGGTCTTGGCATTCGTCCGCGTGCACGCCCGTGCTTCGGGGATCCTCGAACCCGGTGAGGCCACTGCCGTCGTAGCAGTCTTCTCCCCCTCCGCTCCCGAACAGGTCCCCGCCGAACGCGGGCGGGTAGACGAGCTTGTCCACCATCCACTGGATCCCGTTGGGGTCCGTGATGTAGAAGGTGGCCTCGTACTCGAAGACGCAACCGTTACAGCTGTTGTCCAGGTCGATGAGCTTGCGGATGGTGTCGGGGCCGGACTTGATGAGGTCCTTCCCGGTGGGGTCCTCCTGTTGCGCGGCGACGCCGCCGTAGCCGTACGGGTCCTCGTGCCCGATGGCATGCATGAACCCGTCCGGGATGAAGCAGCCTCCCCACCGTTCGCGTAGCTCGCTAGCGCCAAGGAACCCCGGCTGCTTTTCATCCCCTTCCCACTCCCAGTCCTGCTGGACCTCATCGACGTGCCCGTCGTGGTCGTAGGTCCGTTGGGGCGGCTGGCGTCCCAGCGCGTCGTCGTCGCTGACGTTGCGCTCCGTATCGTCCAGGCGCTTGTCCCCGAACAGGAACTGGTCGTTGAACCAGAGCACCGCGTTGTCGAACACTTCAGCTTGCTGTTTGCACTCCTTGACGAGCCCCACGACGGCACCGAACTCATGGATCTCCTCGACAGCGTCGCTGTCCTCGAGCACGAGCTCGACGAACACGGTGTGCTGCTGGACGACGGTCACGTCGTCCGCCTCGTGGCTCATGTACGTGTTCCCGGCGGCCATGGCACCTCCGGTGAGGCTAAGCACCAAGGCGAGGGCCACGAGCTTTCTGGCATCCATCAGACATCACCCAGAGGGGGGCGGGAGAAGCGAGCGGACCGTCCGGTCGCTCTCCGGGGAGGTGCGTCCCGGGCTCAGGCCCGGGGCGCGCACTCCTCTACCTCCTCCGCGTTCGTCCACGTGGCCTCGAACCCGCCCTTCATGTCTCGGACGACGACCTCGTCGTCGGTCCACATGGCGATGTCGTCGCCCTGGAAGACGTGCGAGTCGTCCGGGACGGGGTGCCAGACGAGGGCGGATGTCTCGTCCACGATGAGGATGGCGGCCCCGGCGCCCTCGATGTCCCGGGAGCGGACCTCTCCGAGCTCGCTGAGCTCCTCGAGGGCGGCCTCGTTCCCGCTCGTAGGAGGGAACAGGGTGCGAATCTTGATGTCCTCGTCGGCCAGGTCGCGAAGGATGGGCGTGTGGTACTGGAAGCGCTGCGCGGCCGCGGAGGATCCGATGTGGAAGACCTCCTCCTCGGCGTCCTGCAGCATCTCTTCGACCTGCGTGGTCACGTTCTTGCGGCCCTTGAAGACCTGGAAGGTCCCGGTCTCGGTGGGCTCGTGCCCGCCGGTGGGTACGAGCTCTTCCCGAGCCATCTCTCGGTCTTCCTCGATCTTCTCGAGCTTGTCCTTGTACTCCTCCTCGAAGCGCTCGAGGTACTCCTCGAACGGGACCGCGATGTACTTCTTCGGGCGCTCGGGCACGACCTCCGCGAGCCGCTTCTCGTGCAGGTCGTCGAGGACCTGGTAGATCTTCGTGCGGGGGACGCGCGACAGCGAGGCGACCTCGCGCGCGGTCCCTCCGTGCAGCTCTAGGAGGGCAAGGTAGGCCCGGGCCTCGTACTCGGTCAGGCCGTAGTCCTGAACCTTCTCCATGTGTTCTTGTTGGATTGCCATTCTCTACACCTCGTCGTTCCCTCTCCGGGGGCGCGCCTTGTCCGTGCGCGTTCCGCCGCGGGGTGCGGCGGCGGGCCGCTGGTCGAGAGGGTGGGGCGGCCGCGTGCGGGTTCGGCAATCGCCGCTCGACGTCGAGCGGCGGTCATCGGCTTTCGCAAGCCGCGTGACGGTGATGGATGAACGCGAGAAGGCGACGCCTTGCTCGCGGTGAAGGTGGTAAAGGTACGCGCGGGTGCGGGTGGTGGCGAGCCGTGGGCCCCGTGAGGGCCTGCTGGTCACGAGAGGCCACCTCCGTCGCCGCTTCCAAGATCGCCGGTGCCGGGAAGCGCGGAGGGTTCGCCTCCGATCCAGATGTCCACCATGTAGACGTCGTGATCGTGCTTGCCCTCAGGGTTCGCGGAGTCGTGCTGCCATTCGGGCTCGTGGTTGTCGTCGCTAGCTTTCTGGTTGTCGTGCGTCACGTTGCGGTCGCGCTCGGCGTCGAACTTGCACGTGTCTACGATCCCGACGAAGTTGTAGTCGCTTTCGAGGGTCGAGTCGTAGAAGTCGAGCGTGTTGTTGACGTTGACAGCCCAGACGTAGATCTTCTCCCAGTTGACGCCGGGGCCCTCTCCTCCTGTGAGGTCGTCGAGCCCGCTGACGCCGTCGGGGAGCCCGTCGTAGAGGTAGAATTCCTTGACGGTCCAGTTGTGGTCCTTGTTCGGATCTTCGAAGTCGTATGTGTTCTCTGTTTCGAAGAGGTCCTCGTCGGTGGGGTCGATCCGATTGTCCGGGCTGATGCCTCCGTCCGTGAAGTAGATCCACGTGTCGTCGCTGGTGCCTTCCGAGGTCTCGAAGAGGGTTTGCCCGTTGAACCAGGTGACCTGTTGCTTGAGCAGTCCCGCGATCCCGGCCAGGCAGCCGGAGTACATGGAGGATTCTTCCATCCAGGTGGTGTGGCCCGTCATGACCTCGTCCGAGGTCGTGGGCTCGATCGCGATGGTCGATCCGACCGCTCCCAACGCCAAGGCCAGGCCTAGGAGGATGGCGAGGGCCTTGCGCCGGTTGCGGCCGATCATGGGCTACACCTCGTCGTCGGACCGGGGTCACGCCTCGGAGGGCGCGTGGCGGTAGGCACCGTTCACGCTGAGGACGTGGCGACGCACGAGCGCCATGCGCGCGAGCGTCGCTTCGATCCTGCGCGTCGATTCCGTCAGGTTCATCGTCGGTTCCTCGGTCGGGTTCGGCAACTCGCGGGTGCTTGGGCTCCCCGCGGTGCTCCGGGTGTCCTGCTGGGAACCCTTGGGTTGGGTTCCGTCACGTTGCGTGGCGGACATGCTTGTGCCTCCCTTACGCGGGGACGGGCGCTTTCTCGGGCAGGTCCCCTGTGGAGGCGGTGAGGGCGATCTCCACGATGCCTTCCAGGGAGCGCACCATGGCTTGGTCGTCCGTCCAGAGCGCGACGTCTTCCCCCTGGAAGAGGTGGGAGTCGTCGGGGCACGCGTGGATCAGGAAGGCCTCTTCCCCGTCGACGATGACCAGGCACTGGCCGGGGTTGGCTTTCGAGTAGGCGAGCACGCGCCCGTGCTCCTCCAGGGCCTCGCAGGCTTCCTGGTTGGAGTCGGTGAGTGGGCCGATGGCCGTGAAGAGCACGCCGCGCTCGACGGCTTCTTCGAGGCCGGGCGTGAAGTACTCGAACCGATCGAGCGCCATCTCGGAGCCGAGCACGATCACGGAATCGTCGGCGTTCTCGATGAGGCTCATCAGCTTCTCGGTCACGTTCGCGCGCGAGCGCACCATCACGAACTGGCCGGGGTCCTCAAGGTCCACCGTGCCTTGGGGCGTGAACTCGTCCGCGAGCTTCTCCTTCTCCTGTTCCAGGCTCTGGGCTTTGCGCTCGGCTTTGCGCTTGAGCTGGTCCAGGTGGTTGTGGAGGGGTTGCGCCACGAAGCGCTTGGGGCGCTCTGGGATGACGCGGACGAGCTTTTTCTCCTCGAGGCCCTCGAGGGCCTGATAGATTTTGGTTCGCGGTACGCGCGCTAGGCGCGCGATCTTGCTTGCGGGCGCGACCTCGAAATCGAGTAGTGCAAGGTAGGCGCGCGCTTCGTACTCGGTGAGCCCGTACTCCTGTACTTTCGCGAGTCGTTCGTTGTTGATCGCCATGGTCTTCGTCCCTCGGTTGCGTGTGGTTCGGCTGTCGGGCACGCTCCGCTGGGGCGTGGCGATCGGTCGCGTGACAGGGGCCCAGCTAGGGCTGGTCTGTCAGCGCCCGGTCTCGCCGGCCGCGCTGGGCCGCGGGAGCCCCGGGCGATGTGGTCGGCCTGGGTCCCCAGCTTCCGCTGGGGGGTGAGCGGCGTGGACCACGATCGCGTAGGGGGCTTCGCGGTCGCAAGCGGATGCGTGCAGGTTCGGCAACATGCCCACGGGTGCTCCGCGGGCAACCCTGCGTCCTCCAGGGGGTACTTAAATCTTGCTTCACACGTGGTCTGCGCGGATGGCGGTAGAAGCTCTGACACGGCGGGTACTCGCCGAACCAGGTTCACCCGTGGAGCAGGGTGGCGGGGGCCCGAGGTGGGGAGGGGTGACGGCGGGGGCTCCGGGGGCGTGGTCAGGGACTGCGACTGGTTCAGGAGGGGACGGAGGGGGACGCCTGGGGCTTGGTGACGGTTGTTTGCCACGGTGCGTGACGAGCACCCGGGGAGCTAGGAGGCGCTCAGCTCAGGGGTGCTGTCGCCGCCGGTGGATGAAGGAGAGGCCGAGGGCGCAGAGGAGCCCAAGCAGCATGAGGAGCGGGCCGGGCCCGGGGACCGGCATGTAGTCCGGGATCACGGGGTTCGTGATGTAGAACCCGCGGGTGGATTCGGGCGGGGCTTCGTTCTGGTGCTGGTCGATGGCGGACGCCGCGAACGTGTAGGGGACGTCCGTGACGATGTCTTCGGGAGGCTCCCATTCGATGCGCCAGACCGTTGGATCGTCCGGGCGGGCTTCCACGGCGTCGATGAGGCCTTGCGGTTCGCCTCCTTGGAAGAGCCCCACGAGGGCGGTCCCTTGGCCGGGGTGCATGCGCGTCCCGTCGGGGTACTCGATGACGAACTCGGCCACGATGGGGTCCTCGCGGGAGGGTTCGATGGAAGGCGAGGTGAGGAACCGGACGTTCAGCTGCATAGGGTCGATCTGGAAGGGTTGCGTCTCGCCTTCGATCGCGTTCCCGTGTTCGTCTTCCCCTTCGATCTGGACGAATGCCTCGACGAGGGAGGTCTGTCGGTCCGTGGGGAAGCTCGCTTGGAACGTCCGGTTGTCGGTCTGTTGGATCACAGCACGGCCGAGGTCGTCGGGGCCGGTCGTGACCGACGCGTTGAGCTCGCGCACGTCGGTGTCCAGCTCGAAGGTCGCGGTGACGAGCTCGCCTCGGCTGACGCGGTCGGGGACCTCGGTCTCTTCCGGGAGGACCCGGCCGGGGATGACTTGGAAGGCGCGTGACTCGAGCGTCTCGATGAGGTTCCCTGCGTCGTCGCGGCCGGTGACCTCGAGCACGTAGCGTCCGGTGGGCGTGTCCGGGGGCGGTCGCCAGCTTAGCTGCCAGCGGTCCTGGGTGAACAGCGTGCTCCCCTCGTCGACGCGTTCTCCTTGAGCGTTGCGTACGATGACGCTGGGTTCTCCGTGCACAGGGCGCATGGTGGTCCCATCTTCGAAGGTCAGCTCGACCTCCATGGTGGCGGCGAACCCTCTGCGGACCTCCGTGGAGGGATGGCTGGCGACGTCCGTGTTGACGTCCATGGGGACAAGCTGGACGGGTCCTAGGGTGGTCTCAAACGTGTTCCCGAACACGTCCTGTCCCTCCACGCGGATGGAGGCGGGGCCGGAGGGCGTGGTCTTGGGCGGCGTCCAGGAGAAGAACATGCGGTCCCCGGCGGGGGTGGCGGTGACGGCGCGGCTGGTGACGCGGCCTGCCTCGGCCACGATGTTCGTGATAATGTCGCCGGATTGACGTTGGATGGCCGCGGACATGAGCTCTGCCTTCTCGGCGGTGGCGGGAAGGCCGTCCACGATCTGGCGCGTCGTCGTCACGGCGGTGATGTTGAACGGTTCTGAGAACCCGGCGAAGCCCGTGTCGTCGGAGGCTCGTCCTGAGATGAAGAACTGGTACGTGCCCAGGGGGGTGCTTTCGGTGGTCTGGAAGAACCCGATGTGGTTGTCGCCGACGCCCTGCGTGTCGGTCCGGTTCTCGAACTCGCCAGCGGGGATGCGCAGGTCGCCGGCGTGGATGAGCCACTCCTCGCTGTCTGGCGGCTGGCGCAGGATGAGGATCTCTGGCTCTTCGGTCTCCATCCCGCGGTCCCCTTCGCTACCGGGGAACACGGCGTACACGTCGCTTCCGCGCTCGATGTCGCAGAGGGATTCGTCGGGGGGGCAGATGGGGGTCGTGGAGTTCCGAAGTTCGCCTTGGAAGAGCACGGTGAACAAGCGTCCGGCCTCGGGACCGATCGTGTTCCCGTGGATGTCCTCCCCGGTGACGTTGAAGTAGTGGTTGCCGGCGACGAGGCGGTTGCTTTCGACGGTGACGTCCCAGAACTGTCCTCCGGCGCGGCTGCGGGGGTCGATGACCTCCTCGATGGCGGGGTCTTGACCGATGCCTCGCACGCGCTCGAGCTGCACGGTGAGGAAGCCTCCGTCGCTGGTTTCCAGTTGGCGTTCGGTGACGTGGGTCCCGTCGGGGTAGGTGAGCTCGAACCGGTAGTGCACGTTCTCGACGTCTTCGTCGACGAGGGAGGGGGGTGTCTCGCGGGGGGAGATCTGGATCTGGGCGGGCTCGACGGGGAAGTCGAACCCGGTCACGTTCTCGTTGGGGGGGTCTTTGTCGTCGCGGGCGACGACCTCCAGCTCCCAGGTCCCGATGGGTGCGTCCGTTGCGCTCTTGGAGATGTGGAAGCTTCGCACCCAGTCGCCATCGTCGCTGGCAGGGGTCATGATGTGGGAGTCGACGTCGAGGGTCCGGCCGAACTCGTTGTTCTTCTTGATGTTGAGTTGGACGCCTCCAAGGGAGGGGTCCACGTTCTCTTGTGTGAGCGGGACGCCGTTTTTGAACTCGGCGTTGAGGGAGACGTGCACGGTTCGGGAGCGTTCGGTCCCGTTGACCTCCTCGTCGGCGACGAACGTCTTGAAATCGATCAGGGGGCGTGCGCCCACGATCTCCACGATCGGGGAGACGGTGCGGCTGATCGTGTTCTCTTGGCCTTGGCGGCCGTGTCGGTCATCCGCCTCGCGGACCCTCCAGGTGTAGTCGCCCAGCGGCTCGTGTTCGAAGTCTAGTTCCACGCTGGCGTTCCACCGTCCATCCTCCAGGTGCTCCATCTCGAGCACGTAGAGTTCTTCGTCCGCGGGTCCGAACTCGACCTCGATCGGGTCTGCGCTGGTGTCGTTCTGGGTGAAGGGGGAGCCGTCGGCGTAGGTGAGGTTGACCACGACCTCTGCGGTCTCGAGGCGCTCGACGTCCTCTTGAATCTCGATGAAATCCGGCTCGAGGGTGTACGGGATCACATCGAACAGAGACGATGTCGAGTCCTCGAGGAGGTTCCCGTCCGTGAGTTCTGTTTGGGGGAGATGGATCTCGTACTCGGGGTTCCCGGACCCGTTCTGTCGGGTTGCCTCCGTGTCCCGGGGGATGGTCCAGTTGAAGGCGACCCGCGTCCAGTCCTCCAGGAAGGTCCCGTCGGGCGTTTCCACGACCTCGCGTTGCTCTTCGAAGGCCACGACGGGGATTTCTTCGATGACCTCTCGGGTGTCGTCGTTGAGCAAGTCCGTGACCTTGTACACCTCCCCCTGCACCGGTTCACGGACCTGGTCCGCAGTGACGGGGATGAAGGGCCCCCCGGGGGGGACCGTACAGTCCGGCGGCCTTGGGGGGAAGACGTATCCGATTTCGTAGAGGACCGACTGGGTCCGTTCGAACTCGTCGGGCTGGCCGAACAGGTCGGGCCCGAAGAGGTTCACGCCGCGGGCCATGCCGGGCCGGAGGGTGAACGTCTCGGTCTCGGTGTCGCCGTCTCGGTCGACTCGCACTTCGAACTGGCTGCTGTCGTCGACTAGGGGGTAATCGAGCGGGGGCCGCCAGGAGAAGGTGTACGTGAAGTGCTCGCCGGAGCTGGTCCGGGACGCCTGGAACACGACGTCCTCCTGTTCGAGGTCCATCACCTCGATGCTGAACGAAGATCCGGCGGGGTGCCCGCTGGTCGCGACGGCCATGTTCTCTCCGCGCCGGTGGTACCCATCGTAACAGGTGTGGGCGGTGGAGGTGAACACCTCGAAGGTGTCCTGGTTCTCGGCGTCCTTGCTCGTGTCGCCATCGGATCGCTCGCTCTCGACGCCCACCGTCCACGTCCCGCTCTGGGAGGGTTCTCCGGCCTGGGCTGCCGTGAAGTCCCGGTTCTGTGCCTCGAACCCGGCGGTCGGGAAGTCGAGATCGCACACGCGGCGGTTGTTCTCGAAGTAGCAGGCGTCGCTTTCGGGCTGGAACTCCACGGTGGTGGTCCAGACGGGGCACTGCGCGTTGCCCTCCCAGGGGGGGACGTTCGAGCAGGTGACGTGGACGTCCTGGGTGTCTTCGTTGATGCCGAACGTGACCTGCATCGTGAAGCTGTGCCCTTGGAGCACCGTCGAGTTCTCGTCGGAGATGTCGACTTGAGCCCCGATCGCGCTGGCCTCGCCGCTGATGGTAGCGAGGGCGGCGACGGCGAGAAGCCCTAGGACGAGGGCTCCAAGGGTCCGGCAACGCACGCCGGGGTGTTCATCTTGCCCCATTTAATGCTTGCTCAACATTGGTTCCCTACCAGACGCTCCCAAGAAGCGGCCCTGGGGCGAACGTTCTTGTAGTCTAGAGGGGCCTGTGGGCGTCGTGAGCGTGTTCGAGTTCCTGGATATCACGGATCTCGAGGTCGTCGGTCTCCTGGTGTTGTCGTTGGTGCTGACGGTCGTCCTGACGGCGTTCTCGCTCGGGTTTGCGTGGGTTTGGCGCCGGTGGAGAGGCTAGCGCTCGTAGGGGTCCTGGAACAGCAGCCGTTGGATCGCGAAGTAGATGAAGGTGAGCGGGCAGCTGTCGGCGTCCTTGTAGTTGCCAGGGTCGTGTTGGCGGATCTCAAGGGTCCAGGATCCTTCGTGCGGGTCCCGGTCGAAGTGGAGTTTGGCGAACGGGGCACGCACGTCTGCATCTTGGGGGAGCTCTTCGAGGGCGTGTGGGACCCAGCTGGCGCCGGGGGTGCGAGCCGAGGTCTGGACCCGGGGCTTGTTGTTTCGAGGGGCTTCGGATGGGCTTTCCTCGTCGGTTTCGGGGTGCTCAGGGGTGTCGTGCTCGCGGCGGGGAGGAGCAAGGTCTGGTTCGGTCGGTAGGGAGAAGAGGCCAGCTAGCCATCGTTTGAAAGGAGGAGGTAGGCGTCTGTATTCTTGCAGCCTGTCTTGGCCAGCGGGGGTGAGGTGGTAGACCTGCTTTTGCCGTCCGTCGTCGACGGACTCTGATCGGATGAGGTCTTGTTCCTCTAGCTCATGGAGGAGTGGGTAGACCTGGTTCTTGTTGGGTCGTTCCCCGAGCACGTGGTCGAGTTGGGTGATGATCCCGTATCCGTGGCTGGGTTCCTGGTTGATCGCATGCAGGATCAGCCCCTCCATGAGGCCTTTCGTGACCAGGGACCTTGCCGGCTCCATGAACGTTGGCAGCGTAAACCCCTCCCGTTATAACGTTTCTCCTCTAACAGGGGGTGAATGGTACGCAGATCGTACCATGAAGGTCCAGTAGCTGGACGGTGATGGTCTTGGATCTGCACCCTTAAGTATAGAATCTGTACCTTCATCAGAAGCTCCGGAGTTCGTATGTGTGCACTGGAGGGCGGGTATGAGCACTGGGAGTATAGATTCTATACGGAAAGGTACGCTGGGCGTACCATCTGTAGTCCAATATTTGCACTATAATAGTCTGAGTTTCGACCTACTAGGTCAAATAGGGGAAGCTTTAAGACGGGCTTGCTCTGTTCCTGGCATCCCATCGCATGGGTGATGCGTTGCCCATGGGGTGAGAGGGGTGAGGAAACTTGAGTCCGAACACGAATGAACCTGTCGTACCACACGATGAGCAGAAGGAGATCAAAGTCAAGATCCCCGTCGAGTACCACGTGAAGCTCCATACCCTGAAGGTTTTGAAGGGCCAGGAGATCTCCTCGACGGTCGAGTCCGCGCTGACGCGGTACTTCGACATCTTGTCTGATAATCCGGAAGGAAAACGTCTGGAAAAGCTGTCAGATATGACGGTTGAATCCCTTCTGTAATCCATCACTAGGGATGGAATGCGTTGACATTTCATCCCCTCTCTTCTACTTCTCCATAGTCTTCGGACGGTACAGATACTGGACTATCAGCTCGCCGGAAGGTATAGAAACTGGACTATTCATGGTCCAACAGCTGGACGGAAAGGTACGCTGAGCGTACCATGATGGTACAGATACTATACCTTCCACTCTGGAAAGCGCGTATACAATGGTTAGAGGCCGTCTTTGGATGGTACAGGATCTGGACGACCACTTTCACTATTCGTTTAAGTAGGCTCGTCGAGTCGCTCCCATTGTGCCGATGGAAACGCGCATCACGGTCCAGCAGGAAGAGGCGAACTGGTTGATCGAGGAGCTCACCCAGGCGGGCTTGACGGTGATGGACACGGGCGAACGGGTCACCACGGATGAGGGGATCGACGCGGAAGCGGTCCTCCACGTCGCAAGCTTCCAGCATGAGGAGCAAGAAGCTTCTAAGCAGAGCCGCCTGTTGCGCCCCTGATGACTTCCTCCGTCAAGGTTGCCCCCTCGCTGCTATCCGCAGACTTCGCACGGCTGGGCGAGCAAGCTCAGGCCGTCCTCGAAGCGGGGGCGGACTGGCTGCACCTGGACGCGATGGACGGACGCTTCGTCCCCAACCTCACCTTCGGGGCCCCCATCGTGAGCGCGTTGGACTCGATCACCGATGCGAAGCTCGACTGCCACCTCATGGTCGAAGAACCCGACGACCGCATCGATGAGTTCATCGACGCCGGAGCAGACGTCATCACCGTCCACGCCGAGGCCGCCACTCACCTCCATAGGACGCTCACCGCGATCCAGGAGGCAGGCGTGGACGCCGGCGTCGCCCTGAACCCCCATACCCCGGTCGAGAGCATCGAGCATGTCCTCCCCCACCTCGACCTGTTGCTCGTGATGACTGTGAACCCCGGTTTCTCCGGACAGGCCTTCATAGAAAACATGGTGCCCAAGATCCACCAGGCCCGGACCCTCATCGATCGCGAGGGAGAAGACGTGGAGCTCGAGGTCGACGGAGGCGTCAGCCCCAAGACGGCGCCGCGGGTCCGGGAGGCTGGCGCGACGGTCCTCGTGGCCGGCTCCGCCGTGTTCGGCGCCAAGGAACCGTTCAAGGAGCGGATCCCCCAGCTGCGGGGCACAGCCTGACCGATGGTGGCCACGGAGACCCTCCTCGCCGGCGCCCTCGCCGTCCTCGTCGGGGCCCTGACCGCGCTTCACAAGGAACCCTGGAGCCCCTGGCATGGCGTAGCTGCAACCGCGATCGCGTTCCCCGTCGCAGAGGACCTCGTCGGGTTCATCCAAATCGCGCCCCTGATCGGCCGACCCACGGTCCTGGACCCCCTCAGCGCGGGCCAGCTCGCACGGATCCCCGTTCGCACGCTCCGGAACAACCTCGGGATCCCGGCGCTTGGTCTGGCTCTCGTAGCGCTCGCCGGCGCCGTTCCCGTGGCCAAACGACATCTGAAGCCTCTCTGGCCCGGATGGCCCGAGTTCAAACAAGAGCTCACCCTCGGATGGGCCCTTGCTCCCCTGATCATCCTCGCGGAAGCCACAGCGCTAGCCCTCCTCGCCGGCCCCGCATCCTTCCTCCAAACCGGCGACGAATCCGCCCTGTTCGCAAACGCCACCTGGCGACACGTCCTCCTGCTCTCCCTCGTCCCCGCCCTCGCCGAGGAGATCTACTACCGCGGCCTTCTCCAAGGGCTCCTTGAGCACCTCTACCCGTCGAAGATCGCGCTGCATGGAGCCATCCTCACACAGGGCCTCCTCTTCGGCCTCGCCCACGGCGGCTACACGACCCTCGCGCACGTCCTCGGCCCCCTCCTCTTCGGCACCGCCATGGGCTACCTACGAAGCATGGGCGGCCTAGGAGCCTGTGTCATCGCGCACGCGAGCGCGAACCTGCTCTACTTCAGCATCGATCCCGGCGCAGGATCCACGACGCTTCAAGCCGCCGTCCTCCTCCTCGGCACGACAGGCCTGCTTGCCCTCTGGTTCGCCCGCCGCACCCTTCGAGCACGCCTCCGCTCCGGGCCCCGGATGCAGCCCCCTCCGTGACGGACGCAAGAACGCGCGCACGCACCGGGAAACGGGCAAGACCCGACGACGCCCCCGCTCGCCATGGACGCCCCCACTCCCATGGAGCCAACGCCTCGCGGCAGCCGGAAGATTCTACCCGGGATGCTCGTGCTCGCGCTCGTTCTCACCGTCGCGATCCCCACCCTGGCCCAACAAGCAACCAGCCCCCTCGAGGAAACCGTCTCGACAGCTTGCATCAACCCCGGCCTGCAAGCCGGGCCCTCACGGGGCCCCGTCGACCAACGCCCCTCCGGGGTCCACGGCGGATGCCAAGTCTGGAACCACGACACCTCCACGTCAGCGGTCGAAGGCATCCGCGACCACGACCACGTCCTCGCAGCGGGCGTCGAGAACGACCGCCTCACCGTCACACGGCTGAACGCGACCACGGGCGATACCCTCTGGGAGACCCAGGCCCCCGCGCGAAACGGCGAAGAGATCACCATCCTCCTAGATGAAGAGCACGAAGCCGCCTACCTCGGCTGGCACACCTACCCCCACCGATGGCAAAACGCCATGACGCGATCCCCCCACGAGACAACCTTCGAGCCGGGAGGCATCGCGAAGATCGACCTCGAGGACGGCACGCTCGTCTGGCAACGCACCCCCGGCAGCGCCGGCATCGCCCTCTCCCCCGACGGAGACCGCCTCTACCACGCCGCCACGACGCAAGGCCTCCACCTCGAACACACCGCACGCCTCGAAACCACCTCCCTCGACACGGAGACCGGCACCCCCGCGTGGACGAACTCCTCCAGCCTCTGGTGGGACGCGCACGCCCCCCTGTTCGCGCTGGACGCCACGGAGGAACCCTTCTGCGACGCCGGGCCCGCCGACCTCGAAGTCCACCCCAACGGGACGCTCTTCGTCGCCCGATCCCAAGCCTGCAACCTCCTCCCCGGAGCCCTCCTCGGCTACGCCCCCAACGGGACCCTCACCCACGCCTGGACCTACCCCGTCCCCCTCGGCGAACACGACGCCGACCCGCTCCCCATCACCGAGACAAGCCTCGCCCTCCACCCCGCCGGGCACATCCTCTACGCCGTCAGCACGCACCACGTAGCCGCCTACCACACCCTCACACGAGACCAGCTCTGGGCCTGGACCTCCACGGACCCCGTCGACTGCCAACAACCCCCCTGCAACGCCCCCGAGGGCCCCGGCCTCTGGCACAGCGACGGCTTCCCCGGAGGACTCGACGCCGCGACCACCCCCTCCGGGGACCTCATCATCTCCGCCTTCGACGACGGCCTCCTCCACGGCCACGACATCGTCCCTCGCCTGCTCACCCTTGACGGGACCACGGGCGAACCCCTCCACCGCGAACCTCCCGAACTTGGCCCCAATACGAAGATCCACCTCCACCACCCCGACTCCACGATTGATCCGGGCCGGTACGGATCCCCCCTTGCCTCCGAGATCTCCCTGGAACCCCACGGCCTGTTCGCGTTCGTCTCCTACCAAGCAGGAAGCCAGGGTCGCGTGCTCGGCTTCCCCCTCGCGGGCGACACGGCCGGTCCCGCATGGGAAGCCTTCGGCCCCCACGAAGCCGAGGACACGTGGACGATCGAAGACTCCACGGTGCTCGACCGCCCTCGCGGCGTCGCCAGTACGACCGAAACGGTCGTCGTCGCAGGCGCCAGCACCACCGGCCACGCGAAAGGGCGCATCCTGGAAGCGCTCACCGAGACCCCCCGACCAAACCACATCACCCTACAGGATGAAGCCACGACCGACGCCCACCGAGCCCTCACCGGGGCCGTTCACGGAGCCCGCATCGTAGAAGGAACCCCCACGTTGCACGTGCGAACCTCCGACTCGATCCGCGCCCACGTCAACGTCACCGAGCCCGGCACCTACTACCTACTCGTGGACGGGCTCGACGCCGGAGACCGCTACGCCCTCCACGCTCCCCACGACCCGAACCAGCCTACCCCCGCTCCAGCCGGCAGCGCCTGCACCCCCCATGCCCTAACCCAGCCCCACGTACACCCCTTCCTCTTCGACCTCGCCACAAACACCGTCGACGACACCAATGACCCATGCCAGCGCTCCGATCCCGGCCTCTGCACCTCGGACACGCGCAACCCCGTAGTGGAATCCCCCCGGTACCTGGAGGACAACTGTTGGACCACGGGCGAACGCGGGCCGGTGACGGTGACAAGGGCCGACCGCGAGGACGATGAGGAAGCCGAGCAAGGCTCCGCCCTGTTCGGCCCCCTGATCATCACAGAGGGCGAATACGCCATCGTCCGCGCGCCTCCCCTGGACCCGCTAAGCCCAGGCCCCTCCGTGGCCGCCATCCAAGATGCAGCACACGGCTGCGGGGCGGAGGACCTCTTCTCGCTTGGAGGAAACCCGCAGGGCCATCATGGACTTGAGGTATGCATCGAGGTGCGCTTCGAGACAGGGGAAGACGCGCTGCCACCGGTGCCTCCGCAGACCTCCTCGTCGTCCTCGGGCGGAACCTGGGGGCAACACTGCGCGTACGAGGTCGACCACGTCGCGGCCGTCTCGACCGCAGAGACCGAGCCGAGGACCGGGAAGGCCGAGGGACGCATCCTTCAGAGCAGCGTCAACATGATCGGCCTTGGTATCGAGCGATACCCTCAGGGCTCCGGGTCCTGCGGGATCCAC
This sequence comes from uncultured Thermoplasmatales archaeon, assembly GCA_964581775.1. Classification (GTDB taxonomy): domain Archaea; phylum Thermoplasmatota; class SW-10-69-26; order SW-10-69-26; family SW-10-69-26; genus PWVY01. The sequence goes on from CAZOQA010000003.1 coordinate 97,482, forward strand.
GCCGGGTACGCCCAAAGCGTGGCGACGTTCTACCTGAATGGGTCCACCGAGTTCCGGGGAACGACGGAATGGAGGGCCGCGTTCAACCTGGCCTGCCTGGTCGGGTGGGATCAAGGCGGGTGCAAGGATTCGAGCTCCAGCGCGAGCATCCAGTTGCGAAAGCCATCTTCCTGCATCCCGGACGAGGAAGGGATCTATGTTCACGAGCTGCCCGGTCCGCCCGGCACGACCGGAGCGGAACGAGAACGCAACGGCTTCTTGACCGAGATCGCCAAGCGCATCGTGCACGAGATCACGGGCCAGCCTCTCTTCTGGGCGATCGAGCGCACGCACGAGGGCCTCAAGCTCGCGCAGGATCATTTCTTCGAGAAGGACTGCGAGCGGGAGGCGATGGCCGCGTGCGGGCTCGGTTGTCAGGAGTGGGCCTGGAGCGTCAGCGGGAACGAGCAGTTCCTGCACCGCTTGAACATGCGCGCCGCCCAGTGCGCCACGATCGAGTACCCCGTCACGTGGGGCATCGAGAAGGGGATCCTCAGGTTCGACACCGAGTACGGGGTCATCGCGGCCTGGACCTTGCCGGGAGCGTTCGTGGATCAGAGCTTCCCTGTGATCCTGGAGGAGTGCTGACGGTGACATCGCCTCCTCGGCGCGTGGGCCTGGTCGCGCTGTTGCTCATCCTGCAGCCTGTGGGCGGCTGCATCGATGCCGGGGCCGACGAAGCGTGGTGGGAGACGGCCGATCGGGATTGGCCCGCGTGGAGCGGCCTGGATGCCCCAGCGACAAGACCTGGGCCCGTGCCAGGTCTTTCCGGGTACCTGGCGGACGCGGTCGACCGGACGCGGGTGTCGATGCAGGCCGCGTACGAGCAGCACCCGGGCTCCTGGTATGTGCAGACCGCGGACTGGTACCTTCGTGAGGCCAACCGGACCCTGGAGGCGAACGCGACGGCGTGGGCCGTGCACGATGTGGCCACGGCGCGTCACCTCTTGGAGAGCCTTCAGGCGAAGGACGGGCAGGGCCGAACGGACGAGCGCACGGCCAACGCATACGTCCAAGACGAGGCGCCCCTGCAGGCATGGAAGACGCTTGGGGCGGAGCTAGACCGCGCGTGGGAGGTCCCGAACGCGACCGCGCTACCGCTTCTTTTCTCTCTGATGGAGGCATGGACCCCCGTCGCATCCAGCGCCCATCTTCTCGCCAGCGAAGAGGATTTGGACGCGATGGATGCCATGTTGCAAGCCACGCGCGTCGGGGCCTTCGCCGAGATCGCCCTGCCCCTCGCCGAGGACGCCAGCATGCTTGCTGGACCAAGCATCGCCCCCGTCGACGAGGGAACGTTCCAACCTCTGCTCTCCGCAAGCAAAGCGCTCGCAAGTGTCACCCAGCAGGCCCCGGAGAGCGACCGTGCAAGCGGTCACTTCACACCCCACGAGTCCTGGGGGAACAAGGCGGCGACGTTCTCGGAGCGAGGGTGGCACGTGGCTGCCGCGGCCGCAGCGATGACGGCCCTCGTGTACGCGCACACGCTTCACTGGTCCCACGAGGACAGGGTGCCCACCGAGGACCGCGTCCTGCAGGACCTTGAGGACCTCGCGCACGCGGGTGCCCCATTGGGGACGTTCTTCGCACACATGGCCTGGGACGGGTACGCGTCAGGAGGCCAGGATCCGGCCTTCATGCTCTTACCCGTCGCGATCGCGGAGCTTTCCCCGCTGATCGAGGCGCTCGACGAGCGGCTGCTCGACGGCTCACCCGTCCCATGGGAGCAGACGCTGGACCCCGTGTTGGAAGAGTGGGAGCAAGGGTGGATGGCCACGACGCTTGCCCGCGCGGCCTGACCGGACCGGCCAGCGTCAAAGGTGCTGGTTCACGTTGTCCACGATGTCCTCTTTGGGGAGGGCGCCGACCATCTGCTCGACGACCTCTCCATCCTGGAAGAGAAGAAGCGTGGGGATGGACATGATGCCGAACTTGCGCGGAACCTCGGGGTTGTCGTCCGTGTTGATCTTCCCGATTGTCAGCTCCCCGCTCATCTCCGTGGCGAGATCCTCCAGGATGGGTTCTAGCTGCTTGCACGGCCCGCACCAGGGAGCCCAGAAGTCCACAAGCGCGAGATCATGCTCCTCGATGAACGCGTCGAAGTCATCGTCCTCCAGGTGGACCGGGCCACCGTTCACGTCCGCATCTGCAGCCATAGCGGCCCCCGTTACCCCGTTCAGCCCTTAGAGTTTTCCTGTCCGAGTTTAAGCGGGTTCTCCCCTCCGGTCGGAAGAGCGTGTTCCTCACGGTGCGTGACGGCTCCCACCTTATGGGTCTCCAGGCGAACCGGTCCGGTGACGAGGCCCATGATGCGGAAAACCGTCGCGATCGTCAGCATCGCCGTCCTGATCGGGTTCGCCGTACCCGCCACCCTCGCTCACACCGAGGAGAACCCGGACGCGTGCAGCGAGCAGAAGGGCAAAAACTGCACGCCCGAGGGCGTCCACCACGCTTGCACGGGGACGCGGGACTGGCACAAAAGCGGAGACGACGGGTTCAGCGTCCGCTCGATCAACCTCGGGAACTCCCTGTACAACGTCAGCGCGTACGTGAACACGGACCCGCTAAGCTCCTCGGGCGACGACGACGAGGACGAGGGGTTGCTGTCGACGCCCGCTCTGCTCTATCTAGAGACGAACGGGTTCTCCGGCCTCCAGCGGTCCGACTGGCACTGCATGTCCGTGCACCACGACGACGCGAACGCTTGGGAAGCGCACCCCGACCAGGTCGTCCTCTGACCAAGCCCCCCTCGCTCGCGTACGCCACGCTGCCAAGGGACCTTTTACAAGCCCGGCATTTTGACAACGCTTAAGGCGTGAGGCCTCGCTGGGCCGGCGGTGCTCGACGACAAGGACCGCAGGATCCTAGAAGCCCTCCGCGACAACGCCAAGGAGACCACCAAAGCCATCGCCGAGAAAACGGGGATCCCGCGGACGACGGTCCATGACCGCATCACGAAGATGGAGGACCGCGGCGTCATCGAGAAGTACACCGTCATCCCCGACTACGAGTCGATCGGCGAACCCACCACCGCGTTCGTCTTCCTTTCGTACGACTCCCGAGACGGGATCGCGCAAGAAGACGTCGCGGAAGCCCTCACGGAGATGCAGGGCGTCTACGAGGTGCACATGATCAGCGGAGACTGGGACATGCTCGCCAAGGTCCGCGGCGAAAGCGTCGAGGACATCGGGGACCTCGTCATCCAACGCCTCCGACGCCTGGGTGGCGTCGGCAAAACCCTCACGTGCACCGTGTTCCGCACCTGGCAAGAGACCGTTTGACCCACGGCGCCGCCACGCTTTTCACCCCCGCCCGCCGTGACCCGACCCGTGCCCGAACCCCGGCAGGAGGACACCGACCTGCTCCCCCTAGCAAGGGGCCTGACCCGAGACGGCCACCGCGTGGCCCTCCTCGACTCGCCCCCGGGCACGCAAGCCAGCCGCTACTCGCACCTTTGCCTGCTCGACGAACCCCTCCTCGACACGACCCCCTCCCCGGGCAAAGAGCACGTCTGCCTGGCCACCTACGATCACGGGCTCAAGCTCCACGGGATCAAGGCGCGCCACGAACCGGAGCTTGGCTTCCACCTCGCAAGCTACCCCGTGAAGGCCCGGCTCACCCTCGACCGGCACACGGGACGGCTCCAGCGAACAGGGGACCCCTCCCTCCTCAATGCCCAGGCCGTGGCCGAGCCTGCCAGCCCCCTGCAAGCCCGCAAGGTCCGGTTCAACCACACCCAGGACAGCTTCACCAGCATGGTCGAGGACGCGAAAGCGTACATCCGAGCCGGTCATACCTACCAGGTCAACCTCTCCCTCCGCGCCACCATGCGCCTCGACGGGGACCCCACCAGCCTGTTCGATACGCTGCGATCGATCAACCCCAGCCCGTACCAGGCTCTTCTCAGCACCCCCGAGGTCACCCTGGTGAGCGCGAGCCCCGAGCTGCTCCTCGACGTGCAAGCCCGACATGCCCGAACCCGCCCGATCGCCGGGACGCGACCCCGAGGAGGGACCCCCCGCGAGGATGCCCGCCTCGAGCGCGAGCTTCACGCCGACGCGAAGGAGCGCGCCGAGCACGCCATGCTCGTCGACCTCGCACGCAACGACCTCGGCCGCGTGGCCCGCTACGGGACCGTCACCGTCTCAGACGACGCCCTCATCGAACGCTACAGCCACGTGATGCACCTCGTCAGCGAGGTCCAAGCGACCTTGCGCGAGGACGCGACAGCCTGGGACGCGTTCGAGGCCATCTTCCCCTGCGGGACCATCACCGGCGCCCCCAAGCACCGGTCCATGGCGATCATCGACGAGCTCGAAGCCGCCTCCCGGGGAGCCTACACCGGCTCCCTGGGCCTCGTCACGCCCCGCTGGAGCACCTGGAACATCCTCATCCGCACCCTCGTGCTCCGCGACGATCACGCGCACGTGCAAGCGGGAGCCGGCATCGTCGCGGACAGCGATCCACCCCGTGAACACGAAGAATGCCTCGCCAAAGCCCAGGCCCTCCTCGAAGCGCTCGACCTCGACCCAGGACGCTCGACCGCCGCCAGGCTCCCCGGGGGCGCCCCATGGACGTGAACGTCCTGGATGGCGAGCTCCAGGCAGGGGCCGACGCGAGCGCTGCCCGCCTGCTGGGCCTTACCTGCTTCGAGACCATCGCGTTCGACGATGCGACCCTCCTGGACGGGGAAGAGCACCTCGAGCGCCTGGCCCAAAGCGCCCGGACGCTTGGCCTGGGACCCCGAGGGGGGTGGGAAGCCGTGGACGAAGCCATCGAGACCGCGATGGAGGCCACCGGTCACGAGGACGGCATCCTCCGGGTGAGCCTGCACGCGACGGGCGAACCCACAGGCCTTTCGCTTGAGGATCCCACGGCACAAGTGCAGGTGCTCGTCCGGCAACCCCGGTACGACGACCTGACGGGCGGGGTCCGCGCCGTCACCAGCACGTTCCAGGCCCCCGGCGAGGATTCCTGGCCCGCGCACGTGAAAGCCCCATGCCTTCCCCGATACTTGGCCCACCGCGAGGCTCAAGCACGAGGCGCGTTCGAAGCTCTGATGTTGGACGCGCACGACGGGATCGTATCTGGCACACGCTCGAACGTGTTCGCGGTCGTGGACGGCCAGATCCTCACTCCTCCCACGCCTCCCGCCCTGCCCGGCATTACCCGACGGCGCGTCCTGGATGCGCTCCAGGAGGACATCGTCGCTCGGCGGATCCCCCGGGGGGCGATGGACGAGGCCACCGAAGCCTGGCTGACGTTCACGGGCCCCGGCATCGTCCCCATCCAAGAGCTAGACGGAGCCCCCCTCTCGGGTTCTGTGCCGGGACCGGTGACGAAGACCCTGCTCAACGAGCTCCCCCCGTCCCGATGAGGCGCACAGAGTCCAATCGATCCAGACGTCGCAGGCGAAACCGGGGAAGGGTGGCGGAGAGAAGGTCCCCTTTCCCAAGGGTTAAGGGGCGACCGAAGGCATGGGGCTCCCGTGCAGGGAAACCTGCATGGATGGGATGCCCGATGGATGAGCACGCCGTGT
>CAZOQA010000004.1:0-96142 GCA_964581775.1 uncultured Thermoplasmatales archaeon
CGACGCCTGCGAGGAAGCCAGCGTCTTACCCGAGGTGTACGTCGAGATCGAGGAGCTCGACGGGGACGAGTTCCGGGTCGTCATCGAGGACAACGGGCCGGGCGTCGTCAAGCGCGAGGTACCCAACGTCTTCGGGAAGCTCCTCTACGGGTCCCGCTTCCACCAGATCCGCCAATCTCGGGGTCAGCAAGGCATAGGGATCAGCGCGGTCGTGATGTACGGGCAGCTCACCAGCGGGCAACCGACCCGCATCCTCACGCGCGTGGGGCCCGACCACCCCGCGTACCGGCTCGATCTGCGCATCGACACGAAGAAGAACGAGCCCAAGATCAAGAACGAAGAGATCGTCGACTGGGACAAGGACCACGGCACGCGGCTCGAGATCCGCATGGAGGGCCGCTACGTGCGCGGCGCGCAATCCGTGTTCGAGTACATGCGGGCCACGAGCGTCGTCAACCCGCACGCGCGGCTTACGTTGGTCGAACCGGACGGGACCAAGACCGTGTTCCCGCGCGCCAGCGAGGAGCTGCCCCCCGAGACCGTGGAGATCAAACCCCACCCGCGCGGCATCGAGCTGGGCCAGCTGCAAGCCATGGCCAAGAACACGGACGCCACCAAGATCACGAGCTTCCTGCAGAACGACTTCTGCCGCGTGGGCCTGTCCACCGCGCGCAAGATCTGCGAGGAAAGCGGCGTCCGCGAAGACCGCAAGCCCAAGTACTTGAAGACGGACGACTGCAAGGCCCTCATGCGGGCCTTCGAGGACGTCCGCATGGTCTCCCCGCCCACGGACTGCCTGTCCCCCATCGGGGAGTCCCTGATCCGCCGGGGCCTGCGCACCGAGTTCCAGGACGCGGACCTGATCGCGACGACCACCCGCTCGGCCGAGGTCACCGGCGGGCACCCGTTCCAAGTCGAAGCCGCGGTCGTGTACGGGACCGACAAGATCGACGAGGACCAGCAGGTCGAGATCATGCGCTACGCCAACCGCGTCCCGCTCCTCTACCAACGCGGCGGGTGCGTCTCCACCAGCGCCATCGAGACGATCGACTGGCGCCGCTACGATCTGGACCAACGCGGCGGGCAAGGCATCCCCCGCGGGTCCTGCGCCGTGCTCGTGCACGTGGCAAGCACGAACGTTCCCTTCACCAGCGAATCCAAGGACGCGATCGCGAACATCCCCGAGATCGAGGACGAGATGGAGCTGGCCATCCGGGAGTGCGCGCGCAAGATGCGCTCGCACATCCGCAAGGGCAAGAAGATGAAAAAGCTCCGCAGGAAGGAGAACATCATCCGCAAGATCGTGCCCCAGCTGGCCGAGAAGAGCGCCCAGATCCTCGACCGGGACGTCCCCGACTACGAGCGCACCATCGCGAACATCATGAACGCGGTCATGGTCACGCCCCGGGTCACGCACGAGCAAGGTGTCGGGCACGAGGTCGAGGTGCGCGTCACCAACTACACCGCGCACGGCAAGCGCGTGCGGTTGTTGGTGGAGATCCCGCCCGACGGGGAGCTGGAGGACCCCGACCCGGCCAAGGTCGGCCAGGAGGGCACGCTCGTCGCCTGGGAGGAGGTCAAGATCGACAGCGGCGAGTCACGCACGTACTCGTACCGCGTGCGCGGGCTGGAGCCGGGCGGCTTGAGCACCGTGGACGCGTACCTGGACGGCATCGACGCGACGTTGATCGCGGGCGCGGAGGCGTGGGAAGCCGACAAGGCTCCCGAGGTCGTGCCCGCGCCCAAGCAGGTGGATGCGGACGAGGAGATCGCTGAGAAGGAGGTTGAGATCTGATGGCGGCGACCACGAAGGGTGAGGCTCACCAGGAGACGCTCGAAGGGCTGCACGAGCTGGCCGAGAAGGTGTACGAGGACTTCACGGACGGGCAGGTGCCCGAGCTGGATTTGCCGGTGCGGTCCAAGTCGAACATCGAGTTCGACGAGGAGCACGGCGTCTGGAAGTACGGGGACAGCGAGTCCACGCGCAGCGCCAAGAAGACCGACGGGGCCAAGATGCTGCTGCGCACCATGTACATGATCAACTTCATCCGGGAGATGATCGAGACCCGCAAGTCCTCCACGCTCAGAGAGATGTACTACATCTCGGAGGGCTGGGATCTGGCCCAGTTCAAGAAACAAAGCGAGAGCGACAAGCTCGCCGAGGACCTGGAGGTCATCACGGAGCTGATGCGTGAGGATTTCAAGCTCCGGCCCGAGGAGGACGGGGCCCGCATCCTGGGGGACGTGACGGTGGAGGAGACCACGCGCAGCGGGGACACGCGCGTGATCAACTGCCGCGACGACGTGGGCGATGCTGGCTACTCGGTCCCGTTCAACGTGGAGGAGGACAAGCTTAGCTTCCGGGGGATGGATTGCGATTTCGTGATCGCGATCGAGACCGGCGGGATGTTCGATCGGCTCGTCGAGAATGGGTTCGACGAGTCCCACCGGGCGTTGCTGGTGCACTTGAAGGGGCAACCCGCCCGGTCCACGCGCCGGCTTCTGAAACGGTTGAACGAGGAGTTCGGGATGCCCACCGTGGTCTTCACGGACGCGGATCCCTGGTCGTACCGCATCTTCGGCAGCGTCGCGTACGGCGCCATCAAGACCGCGCACATCAGCGAGCACCTGGCCACGCCCGGAGCTCAATACTTGGGCATCACGCCCAGCGACATCGTGAACTACGATCTGCCCACGGACCCGTTGAGCGAGCAGGACGAGCGTGCGCTGAAGAGCGAGCTCTCGGACCCGCGGTTCAACGACGACGCGTGGCAGGGGGAGATCGAGTTCCAGCTGGAGCTTGGCAAGAAGTCCGAGCAGCAGGCCTTGGCCAAGTACGGGCTGGACTTCGTCACGGACACGTACCTGCCCGAGAAGCTGGGCGAGATGGGCGTCATCTGACGCGGGCCACGCGCGCAAGCCCGAGCGAGGCGGCCGCCAGGCCTAGACCGAGCATCGTGGCCTTGGCGGGCTCATCGTCGTCCTCGATGGTAAGCTCCCACGTGGCGGTGGCCGTGTCCGTCTGAAGGGTGAGGTCTGGAGCGTAGCGTTGCTCGAAGACGGCTTCGAGCGTTCCTTCGACGGGGTCTTCGCAGGCGACGTGGAGCACGGCGTCGATGCGCGTGTACTTGCTCAGGACGAGCTCGTCGTGGATCGGCTCCACCGTGCACGAGGCGGGAGCGTGGACCTCTTGGAGGACGATGGAGGCGTCCCCGTTCCCCCGGTTGACGAGGGTGGGTCGCACGTGGGCTTGCTCGCCAGCGTCCACCGTGAGGGTGCTGGTTTCTTGCTGGAGGTCAAGCTGAGGCCTCCAGGAGGGCATCGCGACGGCCATCGTGCAGGACTCGTGGTCCTCCTGGGGCGGTTGTTGGTCCGTCCAGGCGCACAGGTCGACGCGTTGGGCGACGTACGCGCTGGCGTGGACGGATGCAGAGACGGTGAGCGTGCCGTGCGTGGTGTAGGTCTGCATGGGGCCGGGGGGGCCGTCCACGTGGGCCTTGGGGCCGAGCGTGACCGTTTCTGGGTGCACGCGGGCGTCCAGGTGGGAGACGGCGGCTTCGAGGTGCACGTCGAGGCCGTCCACGGGGGGCGTGTTCGTCCGGTACTCGATCGTCCACGTCCACGTTCCCTGTTCGCCCCCGGGTTCGAGAAGGCGTTCGTCCTCGGCGTCCGGCTCGGCCGTGATCGTTAGGTGCGACCCGGGCGATGTGGCGCTCGCGGCAGGAAGCGCCACGAGCAGTCCAAGCGTGCACACGGTCAGCGTCCCCAGCGCGAGGCAGATCCCACGTCCGCTCATGCGGGGTCGAGCCCCTGGAGCGGGGTTTGTCGTTTCGCGATAGATCCTTGGAACGAGGCGCGGGGTCACGCGATCTCGCTGGCGCCGTAGCGGTCCTCCTGGGGCGGCTGGTTGCCCATGTTCCCCACGGAGTACGACGTGCCGGCCAGGCTCCCCACCGCCAGCAAGGCCGCGGACAGGGCGACGAAGTCCGCGCTGGCCCCGGTCCCGGTCACGGTCTCCACGCCGAAGGAGACGATCCACGCGGTCACGATGAAGTACACAAGGCCCAGCACGATCCACACGAGCGAGGAGACCGCGAGCCCGGCCAAGCCGCGGAGCACGGAGCGAAGCGTCGTCATGGCCTCGTGAGGCTCCAGCTGGGGGAAAAAGGCACCGTTCGGGCCGCGCGGGTGCGCGTTGCCTCGCGGCCGGTGTGCAACAACGTTTTTAGGGACAGACGTCGCCCACGCGTTAATGCGAGCGAGCGTGTGGATGGCTCTGCTGATGGTCACGGCGGGGCTGGCAGGTTGCATCGGGCCAGGCGAGCAGGCAGGCGAACAATCCCTCGACCCCGGCGACGGGCTGGATCTTGCGCCCTCCGCGGCGCAACTGTTCGAGGAGCCGGGCTCCCAGGTGCACCCCGCCTTCGGGCTGCCCACGTACACCACCATCCCGGAGGATCTGCCCGAGGGGGCGCCCGCGTTCTGGGAGCCCATCGAGGCCAACGAGTTCTCCGTGGAGGAGATCGCGACCGAGCACCTGTCCGAGGACCCCGAGGAGGTCGTCGAGTACGGCACCGGCATCGCGGTGTGGGGCGAGCTCGTCGTCATCCCCGGCCGCAGCACGGACAAGGCCTGGATCGTGAGCATCGAGGACCCGGCCAACCCCACGCTCGTCTCCGAGTTCGACGCGGGCGGGCGCGACGTGGACATCCTCGGCTTCCCGGACGGGGGCCTGTTCGCCGTGTTCGCGACGGACCGCGGCGAGGTGCCCATCTGGGACATCACGGACCCCGAGGACCCCGTCGAGGCGGCCGTGCTCGAGCCCGATCGCGGATCGCACAACGTCGAGATCGTTCCCGGCACGCCGCTGGTGTACAACGCGGCCGGCGCGGCCGGTGGCGACACCGGGAACCTCCCCGGCGGAGGCACGGAGGGCACCGTGATCTGGAACCTCTCGGACCCGTACGAGCCCGAGCAGGTGCTCGACTTCGAGAACGGGTACAGCTGCCACGACATCAAGTTCAGCCTGTGGCCCAGCGAGGACAAGTACCGTGCGTACTGCGCGGGGTACGAGGTCTCGCAGATCTGGGACATCGAGGACCCGACGAACCCCGAGGTCATCGTGGACGTGCCCGTGCACCACGGCGTCCCGGATGCGCCCAGCAGCGCGGTCACGCCGGCCCGCTTTAGCCACCTGGCCATGTCCAACATGGACGGGACCGTGCTCATCGTGGGCGACGAGACCGGCGGCGGGGGCGCACCCGCGTGCGATGTCCAGGTCAGCGATGGGCCCGTGACCGCCTCGGGCCCGTTGGGCAACCTGTACTTCTACGACATCAGCGACGAGGAGAACCCCCTGTTCATGGGTCAGATCAGCGCGGATGCCCCGGCCTTGAACCTGGACGCGATGATGGAAGACCCCGAGCATGCGACCTCGTCCTGCACCTCGCACTTCGGGCAGCTGATCCCGGCGGAGGACCGGGACCTGCTCGCGGTCGCGTTCTACGGGCCCGGCATCGTCGTGGTGGACTTCACGAACCCGATGAACCCGCAGATCGTGGACGAGTGGAGCGACGGGACGAGCACGTGGGACGTGTGGTTCTACAACGGGTACCTGATCACCGGCGACATCAACCGGGGCATGGACGTGCTTCAGCTGAACTAGGTGCCCAAGGGTCAGGTGGATCCCCATGTGGGAGGGACGTTCCGCCCTTCCCGTGGGAACCGTCAACGTGAGGACCGGTGTGCGCCGGAACCTACATGCCCTCCAAGGACGGTTCTCGCGTGATGCCCTGGGAGCCCGACCCCGACCGTGTGGTGCGGGTCCTGTGGATCGGCTCCGCGTTCTGGCTGTTGGTCGCCATCGTCTCCGCGATCGGCGAGATTCGGGGATGGTGGGGCCTGGTGAGCCAGATCGGGATGACCGCAGGGACGGTCCTTTCAGCGATTGTGGCGCTGGCCGCGTACGTGTACGGGGCGGGCAAGGGCCAGGTCAACTCCGTGCACGAGGCCGTGGGCGAGAACGGTCGAACCCTCGTCTCCATCGATCAAGCCCTCTCGGGACATGAAGGCGTCTTGGAGGTGTTGGCGGGAAGCGAGGGGGTCGTGGACGAGCTCGATGGGATCAACGAGGCCATCACGGGAGAGGAGGGCATGATCCACGAGCTGGACGTGATCCAGCTGGAGCTCGATCGTCAAACGGGCGCGTTGGATCAGCAGATTCAGCTTCTGGGAGAGATCCGCGACCGACTCTAGGCAGGGGAAGGTTTTTTATAGAACCTCTCGGCACCCCAACAGTTATGTAGAAGCACCATTTTGGTCGGGGTAGCTATGCGCGGACAAGAAGGCCAACCGTTCATCGTCCTTGCTGAGGGCACAGACCGAAGCCAGGGCAAGAACGCCCAATCCAACAACATCCAAGCCGCCCGCGCCGTCGGGGACGCCGTGCGCTCCACGCTCGGCCCCCGCGGCATGGACAAGATGCTCGTCGACTCGATGGGCGACGTCGTCATCACGAACGACGGCGTCACCATCCTCAACGAGATCGACATCCAGCACCCCGCCGCCAAGATGATGGTCGAGGTCGCCAAAAGCCTCGACCAAGAGTGCGGGGACGGCACCACCAGCAGCGTCGTGCTCGCCAGCGAACTCCTGCACAAAAGCGAGGAGCTGCTCACCGACGTGCACGCCACGCTGATCACGCGCGGGTACAACCTGGCCGCCGAGAAAGCCATCGAGATCCTCCAAGACCTCACCACGCAGGTCGACGTCGACGACGACGAGGTCCTCGAGAAGGTCGCCCGGACCAGCATGGCCTCCAAGCTCTCCGGCCAACACGTCGACACGCTGGCCCCCGTCGCCGTTCAGGCCATCCGCTCGGTCGCGCAACAAGACGGCGACACCTGGTGGATCGACACCGACGACATCGCCTTCTCCACCAAGACCGGCGGCAGCGTCGACGACACCGAAGTCATCGACGGCCTCCTGCTCGACAAGGACCGCGTGAACAGCGGCATGCCCGAGCGCGTCGACGACGCCCGCATCCTCCTGCTCAACAAAGCCATCGAGTTCGAGAAGACCGAGGTCGACAGCGAGATCCAGATCCAAGACCCCGACCAGCTGCAAGCGTTCCTCGACCAAGAGCAAGACGTGCTCGAGGAGATGGTCGACGCCATCGAGGCCTCCGGCGCGAACGTCGTCTTCTGCCAGAAGGGCATCGACGACGTCGCCCAGCACCTGCTGGCCCGCCGCGGCATCTTCGCCGTGCGCCGCGCCAAGAAGTCCGACATGCAGCGCCTCGAGAAGGCCACCGGCGCCAACGTCCTCAACAGCCTCGACGACATCAGCGAGGACGACCTCGGCGAAGCCGGACGCGTCGAAGAGCGCATCATCGGCGACGACACCAGCACCTTCATCACCGGGTGCCCCGAAGCCGAAGCCGTCAGCATCCTCATCCGCGGCGGCACCGAGCACGTCGTCGACGAGGTCGAGCGCACCCTCGAGGACGCCATCGGCAGCGTCTCCGCCGCCGTCGAGCGCGGCTACGTCGTCCCCGGCGCGGGCTCCACCGAGACGGAGGTCGCGCTGCGCCTTCGCGAGTACGCGAACACGGTCGGCGGTCGCGAACAACTGGCCATCGAGGTCTTCGCCGACGCCATCGAAGTGATCCCCCGCACGCTCGCTGAGAACGCCGGCATGGACGCCATCCAAACCCTCGTGGACCTGCGAAGCGCCCACGAGAACGGCGACAAGACCACCGGCGTGCTCGTGGACACGGGCGAGATCACGGACGCGCTCAAGGCCGGCGCCGTCGAGCCCCTGCGCGTCAAGGTCCAAAGCCTCAAGTCCGCCACGGAGGCCGCTACGATGGTGCTCCGCATCGACGACGTCATCGCCAGCAAGGGCGCCTTCGACGAGGACGCAGGCCCCGACATGCCCGCCGGCGGACCCGGCGGCGGCATGGGCGGCATGGGTGGAATGGGCGGCATGGGCGGCGGCATGCCCCCCATGTAAGCAGGCCCCCACACCTGCCCGATCCCCCTAGACCGGCGCCCTGCTGGTCCTCCCTTCCGTTCCTCTCCTCTTCATCTGTGAACCCCTCAGCGTGTCCCACGTCGACCTACGTGCGTCGAAGCGGTGGATCAAAGAGAGAAGGGAGAACCCCCCGGGACGAACCGGGGGGAAAGAATAGAGGGGGCGGGGGCGGGACTAGTCCGGCGGCCAGCGGTAGACGTCCGAGATGTCCGTCTGCCCGGAGTCGCTGGTGGCTCGGAACTCGACGTCCACGTCCTCGCCGACGTGCGTGTCTTTGGCCCAGGAACCCCAGTCGGTGCGCTCCAGCGCGAACCAGGACCCGCCGTCGACGCGCGCGTCCACGGCGACGACCGGTTGGTTGGCTTCGACGTCCGTTTCCACCCACCACTCGTTGCCGCGTGGCTCGATGTACTCGGCGTCGAAGTCGCCGTCGCCGTCGTCTCCACCGTCGGACCCGTCGGGGCATGAGGTCTGGGAGGCGTGCGTCCACTCGTAGCAGGCCGACAGGGCTCGCGAGCCGTCGTCGGTGTGGGCTTGGAACTGCACGATGGAGCCCTCGGGCGCGTGGATGCTTTTGGCCCAGGAGCCCCAGTCTTGCTGTTCGAGCGCCGTCCAGGATCCGCCGTCGATGCGGGCGTCCACGCCGGTGATGTGCCGCTCGCTCTGGACGTCGGTCTCGACCCACCATTCGTTGCCGCGTGGGTTCACGAAGTCCGCGTCGAACTCCCCGTCTCCGGTGTTGTCGCCGTCGCCGGGGCACTCGGTGGGGTTCGCGTCCGGCCATTCGTAACAGCCGGAGAGGGCCGTGTCTCCGTCGTGGTTGCGGGCTTGGAACTGCACGATGGACCCGTCGGGCACGTGGAAGCTTTTGGCCCAGGAGCCCCAGTCTTGCTCCTCGAGGGCTCGCCAGTCGCCGGCGTTGACGCGCGCGTGGACGCCTTGGAGCGGGTCGTTGGCGTTCACGTCGACCTCGACCCACCAGTCGTTGCCGCGGGGCTCGATGAACTCGGCGTCGAACTCGCCATCGTCGGGATCGTCGCCTCCGTCTCCGTCGTCGGGGGGTTGCGCGGCGGCGTCGTCCGCGTTGAGCATGTGGTTGTTGGGGTAGATGGGGTCCGCGTGGGAGGGGGTCGAGTAGATCTGCAGGGCGCCTTCTCTGCATCCGACGTCGCGTTCGGTCTCGCAGAAGTCGGCGTCGCGGTGCACGGGCAGGATCATCTCGAGCTGGTCGTCCCCGTCGAGGTCCACGAAGATGGGGCCTTTCGTGACGACCCACCCGTTGGGCGCGGAGACGAATCCCTTCTTCTCGCCCCAGGGGGTGTAGAGGCTGATGCCGTCGCCTTGGTCGACCTCGTTGGCGACGACCTCGATCTGCCCGTCGCCGGTGGCGTCGGTGACGGCCACGTTCTTGTTGGACCAGTAGTTGGGGAGCTCGGCTCGCCAGAGGAGGTTCCCGGTGTGGCCTTCCACGGCGAAGAGGTTGCTGGGGCCGGTGTGTTGCCAGTTGCCGGGTTTATGTCCGACCGTGTTCCAGTCTTGGAAGATCACGTCCAGATCCCCGTCCCCGTCGACGTCGAAGGGTACGGGGTGCATGTGCACGTGGGGGTTGCTCCAGGTCCACGTTTTGTGCCAGATCAGATCGCACCAGGCGTTCACGGCGAAGTAGTGGGCGTCCGAGTCGTCTTCCCATCCTTCGTATTGTTCTTCTTGCACGTTGCGGGCGCCGAACACGATCTCCAGGTTCCCGTCGTTGGTCACGTCCGCGAGGGTGGGGGAGACGCTGATGCTGGCGGGCCAGGTGCCGAAGTCGCGCGCGTTGAACGTGCACCGGTGCTGCATGCTGTCCCCTTCGTAGATGATGACTTGGCCACCGTCGCTGGGGTAGACGGCTTCGATGGAGCCGTCCCCGTCCAGGTCGCCAGCGAGCGGGCCTGCGTTCCCGTCCCCGTAGTCGGTCCAGGCTTCGACGTGCCCGTCGGGGTTGAGCTTGTAGTGGGAGGGTTGGTCGTCGAGTTGAGCGAAGACCTCGTCGCGCCCGTCGTTGTTCGTGTCCGCGAGGAACGCGGGCCCATCCATGCCGGGGTAGTCCCAGTCGCGGTTGGGGTCCTGCTCGTTGGGGTCGAGGAAGGTCTCCCAGGTGCGCACCATGTCGATCTTGCGGTGGTCGCTGGTGGGTTGGGCTTCGAACGCGGTCACCCAGCCGGCGCTGTTGGTGAGCACGATGTCTTTGAGGCCGTTGCCGCTGAGGTCCCCGATTGCGGGCCCTGCGAGCTCGCGGGCGTGCCACCCGTCGGGGTGGTTCGTGGTGAGCTCGGCGAGCAGATTCCCGTTGGTTCCGTCGAACACGTACGCGCGGTTGTTGTCGTTGTGCGTGACGATCTCTTTGACGCCGTCGCCGGTCAGGTCGACCGCTGCAAGCGTGACCGCGTCGAAGGCCTCGTAGGGCTTGTCGGGGTTGGTGTTGTGCAGCCCGATGCGGTGGTCTTGCTCGATGCCGTGATGCGAGGAGGCGCTGGCCTGCGTGGCCGCGAACGCTACGAGGAACAAGAACGCAGCCACCGTGAGGGAGGCGATCAACCACCCTCGCCGTGCCTGGACGTCGGGCATGCTCATGAAGACGAACAGCAAGGCAGGCCCCTTACGGGCGTCGCTGGCCTAGAATCTCCGGGTCCCTACGCCGCCTGGGATAGGACGCTTTGAGCTAGACTTGAAGACGGCAAACCAGGAAACCGGTCATCCGGGTAGACCCGCGCCCGTCATGCTGGACGAATCGCGGTTTTCTCGGCGTTCGTCCCAGAACGCCTTTTCCCGATGGGCCTGGGAGGCAAGCGGTCGGTGGAAAACCATGAACGCTCCCCGCACGATCGCTGCGCTTCTTGCCGCCGTGATGGCGTTTGGTGCCTTCACGGGCGGCGCGGCTGCGCACACAAGCGACGAGCACGGTGAGATAACCTTCTACGACGGCCCGGACGCCGAAGGGCAACAAGCCCCCACGGAGGACGGGGAAGCCCCTGACGACTTCGTCGACCTAGAATGCGAGTTCTGGATCGAAGGCACCGACATCAGCCACCCCGAGGGGTCGATCGACGTCTGGCGCATCACGGGCCCTGGCACTAGCTTCGAGACGACGCTCGCCACATGGAACTTCACGCCCGAGGAGAACGCGACGTACGAGTTCGATAAGGGCCCCCTGACGCTCAACGAGTCCTGGGACCACTACTTCATCATCGCGGATATGGAGGATGAGGACCACCACACGACCGAGGGCCACCACGTTGACTACACGGCCTGCGAGGACGATGAGGAACAGGAGCCCGAGACCCCCGTGTGCCCGGCCAACGTGGAGACGACTGCTCACGAGGATGAGACGGTCGACCTGAGCTGGGATGCCTCCGCGGGCGCTGACTCGTACAACGTGTACCGCGCCACCGCGGGGGAGAGCTTCGAGCACGTGGCCGAGGTGGAGTCCACCTCGTTCACGGACACGGAGACGGAAGCGGACGTGACCTACCAGTACCGCGTGACGGCCGCCAACGAAGCGGGTGAATCCGCGGAGTGTCCCGTCGCGGAGGTCACGGCGATCCCCGTGTTCGGCACGCCCGCCATCGCGGCCCTAGCCGCCGTGGGCGGCGTCGGCGCCATGACCGCGCTGCGCCGACGCGGCTGACCGTAACGCTTCAGATGGCTTCCGCCCCCCCCGGGTCTTCCTTTCTCGCCTATTCTTCGCGTGTCACCTGTTCGAACTTCCACTCGTACGTGGCGCTGGCGTCGATCTCGATCGTGTTGATGCTGGCCGTCTCGTGTTCACCGTCCACGTACAGCTGCCAGGTCCATTCCCCGCCGCGGTTGGAGTGTCCGGTGACGGTGTCGACGGTCTCGAGGCGGTACCCGATGTCGCTGTACTCGCGCGCCTCGAACGAGGTGCTCGTCTGGTTGGACCAGTCCGAGATCAGATCGTGCATGATGTACGCGTCGGGGCGGCCCGCGTCCGAGTCCTCGTACCGGTACATCGTGGGCCGAGCATCCGGGTCGTACTCGACGGCGTGTTCGGTCTGTTGCGGGTCTTCGCTGCGGAACCCGTTGAAGTCGAACCGGATCGTTACCTCGAGCGTCTCGCCGCTGGCCTGGGATCCGCTGGAGCCGCCCGTGCCAGGGTCCGAGTCGCTCGAACCGTCGGAGGGGCTTGAGCCGGTGTCGCCCGATCCGCCTGAACCGGAGGCGCTCTCCTCGAGGCGGAACTCGTACTCGGTCCCCTCCTCGACCTCGACCGTGCCCATGCCGGCCGTCTCGCGCTCGCCGTCCACGTACAGGGCCCAGTAGGAGGATCCATCGGCTTGGACGCCGTCCACGGCGACGAGCTGGTGGCCAAGGTTCTCGTTGTGCTCGGTCTCGACGTCCATGCCGGTCTCGTCGCTCCAGTCGACGAGGAGATCGTGCACGGTGTAGTCGTCGGGCCGGTCCGTGCCGACGCCTTCGTACTGGTTCATCGAGGGCCGCTCTGTGGGGTCGTATTCGACCATGTCGCTGGTCTGCTGCGGGTCATCGGCCCGTTCTCCGTCGTAGTCGAACGAGAGCGTGGCCTCCTCCATGTCGTCTGCTTCCGCTTCGGCGCCCGTTTCGCCATCGTCCTGGGCGCACCCGGCCATCGCGGCCATCGCGATCACGGCGAGGAGGATCCACCACCTCGTCCCGAGCCGCGAACCGGAGGATCCGTTCCGTGCGACGCGGGATGAGGATAAGAGACCGTCTTCGGGCCCGTGCTCGTCTCGTCCACCGGTGGGGGGGGCTCGGGGCATATGCGACGGAACCCCAG
This sequence comes from uncultured Thermoplasmatales archaeon, assembly GCA_964581775.1. Taxonomy (GTDB): domain Archaea; phylum Thermoplasmatota; class SW-10-69-26; order SW-10-69-26; family SW-10-69-26; genus PWVY01. The sequence goes on from CAZOQA010000004.1 coordinate 12,848, forward strand.
CCAGGAGGCAAAAAGGCGTGTAGAGGAGCACATGTTCGAGCGCTTGAACGCCGGAGGTCAGGAGAACCGGGCCAGCGTAGTCTGCGAGAGGGCGGAGAGGACCTTCTCGTCCAGCGCGGATGCGGCGGGCTCGCGGAGTGCCTCCCGCGGCCATCGGGCAAGCTCATCCCCCGTTGGCGTGTGCTCGAGGGAGGAGGCCTCGTGAACATGCACGCGCCACCGCTTGTGCGAGAACGTGTGCTCGACGCGCGCAACGGGCTCCTCCCCGAGCTGCATCGAGACCCCGTCGAGGATCCGGGAGGCTGTGTCTGCGGGGTCCTCCTCGGGGCGTCGTTCTCCCATGGGGAGCCCCCACAGGCCCCCCAGGAGCCCCTCGGTGGGCCGCTTGCGCAGGAGCACGCCGCGTTCGTTCTCATGCCAGACCGCGATCACCCGGCGAACAGGGATCGGGCCCTGGTCTTGGACGCGCGGGATCTCGTCCACGCGGTCCTGCTCGTGCGCGGTGCACCACGCGTGGATCGGGCAGGTCGGGCACAAGGGCGCCTGCGGCGTGCACACGGTGGCGCCCAGCTCGATGAACGCCTCGACGAGGCTTCCCGGGTCCTCGCCGTCGACGAGGGGCGCAAGGTGGTCCCGTGCCTGGGATTTGACCTTCCGCTGGGAAGGGTCCGCGCGGGTTCCCGTGAAGCGAGCCCAGACGCGCACCGTGTTCCCGTCTACGGCGGGCTTGGGCTCCCCGTGGGCGAACGCGAGGACGGCCGCGGCGGTGTAGGGGCCCACGCCGGGAAGCGATCGAAGCTCGTCCTCGGTGTCGGGAACGGCTCCCTCGTGCTGGTGCACGATGCGCGTGGCGGCCTCGTGCAGGCGGCGTGCTCGGTTGTAGAAGCCCAGGCCCTGCCACGCCTCAAGGACGTCCTCCTCGTCGGCTTCGGAGAGGGCCTTCACCGTGGGCCATCGGTCCATCCAGTCCAGGAAGTAGGGGATCACGGTCTCGACGCGCGTCTGTTGCAGCATGACCTCGCTGACGAGCACCGCGTACGCATCGTCCCGGTAGGGCGGCTTGCGCCAGGGGAGCTCGCGCTTTTGTTCAGCGAACCAGGCTCGGAGCTCCTCCTGGAAGCGTTCGATCTCGTCGGGGGCGGTGGGCAACGGCACGCCGACGGGTGAAGGGGACAGGGGTCGAGAAGGTTTGCCCATGCGGGGCCGTGGAGGGTCGAACCTTAATATGCTACGAGGCCGATACGGGGTCGTCAGGCTTGGAGGTCTGACGGGAGAGAGAAAACCATGGACAAGATCGCGTTCCTCGTGAGTGTGAGTCTGATCACGTTCGGGTTCGGAGCGACCACGGTCGCCGCCGCCCCCGGTAGCTACGAATGCACGGTAAACGTCGGCACCGGTGTCCCCGGCGTCGGCACGGTCGGACTGTCGGCCGAGGGCAACAACCTCGGGAGTTGTACGCTCGTCGACGCGACCGAGCAGAGCACCGTGGACAGCGTCCAACCGGCGGACAGTTGCAGCATCCAGGCGGACGTCGACGGCGACGGCCTGGCCGACCAGACGCTCGAAGAGGGTCAAGATGTCGGCGATGGCTGGACCGTCTCCGCCTTCTGCGACGTCGGAGCCGTCGACGCCGTGAACACGCTCGTGCTCGCGTAAACGCAAGCAGCGACCCCCACGGGGGGATTCCCCCGTCTTCTTTTCTCCCATATTCTCGGATCGGTGAGCGTCGCCGTTAGACCGTGACCAGGTCCACATCCGCGAAACCGGGGGCCGCCTCAAGGGAGCTTGTGGCCCCGTCGAGCACGTCCAAGGCATCCCGCCCAGCGTACACCGTCTCCACCTCGCGGGCGCGGAGCGCGCTGGCGGCGGCCTCTTGGAGATCTCCCTCTAGGATGCGGGCCTGGATCCGGTCGCGCGGGTCGGGCGGGTCCTGCCCGAACACGTCCGCAAGAGGCTTTTGGGTCCTCTGCGCGATGCGAGCGGCTCGCTTGAGCGCTCGGTCGCGAAGCAGCGTGGCGACCTCCAGGTAGCCCTCCTGGACCGCCTCTGCGGCGTGCGAGCCAAGAAGCTTCGGGTCCGCGGGGACCAGCAGCAAAAGCGAGTCGTCGTGGCCCCTGAGCGCTTCCTCGAGCGCGCTCGGGCACGAGCGGGTGCCTAGGTAGAGCACGCCCCGCATTCAGGGTCCCCCCTCGGTTCGTGGCAGCTGCGTGGCCTGGTGTGGAGGGTCCTCGTGGCCGGGTTCGGGAGGGGGTCTGCGCAAGAGCTCGCGCACGAGGTTGGTCTTGCTGAACTCGCCCCGGGAGGCATAGAAGAGGGGCCCTTCGAGGCCTAGCAGCCGTCGTCGGATGCTGGGCAGGTCCCATCCGTCTTGGGCGAGCGCGTGGGCGCGAAGGGACAGATCGTCCAGGTGCTTGATCGCGCTCGAGAGGGCTTGGCTTGCATCGTCCCGGGCGGGGCCGTGGCCGGGGAAAAGCTGCTTGGCGTCCACGTGGAGGAGGGTCTCGAGGGAGGCGCGGACCTGGTCGATACGCTCGTGGAAGCGCACCTGGGAGCGCTTGCCCAGGTACGCGTCGCCGGTGAACAGCCAGTCCCGGTCGGTCTCGTGGAGGCTCACGTGGTGGGGCGTGTGGCCGGGCGTGGGGATCACGCGGAAGGTCCCGTCCGGCGTGGTCACCTCGTCGTGGATGGGCTGTGCGTGCACGGGGTCGGGGGTGCCCCAGGCCCAGCGGCGGTACGGGGGGAGCCCGGGCGGGTCGGCCAGCCGGGGCAGGCATGGTTGGGGGGCGAGCACGGTGGCGCCTTGGTGGGCCAGTCGGGAGGCGGCTCCGATGTGGTCTTCGTGGGCGTGGGTGATGAGCACGTGCGTGATATCGGTCTCGTCGAGGCGGTCGAGGAGCGCGTCCGCGGTCCGGGGGGGTCCCGCTTCGACGAGGGTGGACCCGATGCGGTAGGCGTGGGCGTGCACGAGCGTGGTGCCGAGGATCGAGCGGCTGGAGGTGTACCGCTCGGGCCCGTGCTGGGTGGACGCGGACAGCATGCGCCCGGTGCAGGGGCGGGTGGAGGGTAGTGGTTTTCTGCGTCGCGTTCCCAGCTGAGGGGTCGAAACGGTCCAACAAGCCGCGCGGCTCGGGGGAGGGCTTGGGGGCCTCGTGGGCACGCGCGGGAAGGCTTTTTGGCCGGTGGCCGGGTGTGGGGGCGATGGCCTCGGACCTGGTCTTCGAGCAGCTCAAGCTGGGACCTATGGAGAACTTCCAGTACGTGTTCGGGAGCAGATCCCGGGGGCAAAGCGCCATCGTGGATCCAGGGTTCGAGCCTCGGCGCATGCTGGAGGCCGCCCAGAAGGGGGATCTGACGGTGTCCCACATCGTGCTCACGCACGCGCACCGGGACCACATCGCGGCCTTGTCGAAGGTGCGAAGCCAGGTGGATGCCAAGCTCGTGGCGCACCCTGGAAGCCAGCTGGACCCGGACATCCCGGCCGAGAACGAGGCCGAGCTCGAGATCGCGGGCGTAGACGTGAAGGCGTACCACACGCCGGGGCACGCCCCCGATCATGTCGCGTACGAGCTCGAGGGCGAGATCCTGCTGACGGGGGATGCCTTGTTCGTGGGGGACTGCGGGCGCGTGGACTTGCCCGGGTCCGACGTGGACGCGATGTGGGAGACGCTGATGGACGTGATCCCGTCCTTGGACCCGTCCCTGGAGGTGTACCCGGGGCACGATTACGGCCCCGAGCCGCATCGGTCGCTTGCGACGGAGCTGGAGGAGAACTTCACGCTCGAGAAGCGCGAGCTGGACGCGTTCCGATCCTTCATGGGCGTGGACGACTAGCGCTGCCCCCCAGGGGCGCATCGTCCCAGACCTGCGGTGGAGCCTAGGAGGCGACCGCGGGGTGGGCGTGCGCGTGGGAGTGGCTGTGTCCTGCGTGCGTGCTCAGGCCGGCTTGCTGGTTCGAGGCTTGGGCTCCGAGGGCCTCTTGCACGTCCTCGGGCCCGACCGCGGTGGGATCCGCGGGGTCGACGGCGATCACCATGCCCGTCATGCCCAGTTGCTGGTGCGGGATGCAGTAGTAGGGGTACACGCCGGCTTCGGTGAAGGCGTGCGTGACGGTTCCTCCGGACGGGAGGGCCTCGCTGAACGTGTTCTCGTCCTCCTCGTCCGCGTTGGGCTGGCATGCCTCGTTGTCCCCTGGCGTGCAAAGCTGGTCGCTCGTGGTCACGGTGTGAAGCAGCGCGCCGCCGTTCCATTCGACGGGCACGCCCGTCGGGACGATCGTGATCTGCGGCAGGAAGGTGGCGCCGGCTGTTTGCACGGGCGCGTTGACGGTGCTAAGCGGCGTCTCCGTCCCGCTGGCCATGGTCGGGGCCACGCGCAGGAGCTTCTCGGCGTCCGCGATGTACATGGCTCCGTCGGGCCCGAACTCGACGTCCGTGGGCAGGGCCAGGCCCTCGATGAACTCGCGCACGTCCGTGGCCTCCCCGTCCTCGTCGAGCGCGACGCGTGTGACCTGGTGCGCGGTGTTGTGCGTGCTCGGGTGCTCAAGGTTCTTCTCCAGCCAGCTGTCGGCCGAGAAGACCGCGCACTCGCCCACGAACGCGCTCGAGCGCATCTCGTCGGGGAACGTGAAGTCCGGGTACCCGGGCTCAGCGAGGGTCGGGATGTCCAGGCCCGTGGCGCACACGTGCCATCCCAACAGGGCTTGAGCGGGGGGGCTCCTGTCGCAGTTGAAGTCCTCGTGCGGGGAGCCTTCCCAGGCTTCCTTGACGATGCCGTCCGTGGCGCCGGGGTCGCCCTGGCTCGCACAGAAGGGATACCCGTGGTGGGTGTCCTCTTGGACCTTGTAGAAGGTGTCCTGGCTGGCGGGCGTATCGCCCCCGTTGGTGCCGGTGTACATCTCCCCGGCGAAGGGCAGATGATCCGGGGCCCATGTGACGCCGTAGATGTTGCGGAAGCCGAAGGCGAACACGTCGACCTTCTCCGCGAAGTCCTGGTTGCGGTCGTGGTCGACGATGTCGTCGTCCGGGATGGGGTTCCCGTCCTCGTCCTCCCAATGCAAAACGGCGGGGTCGCCGCGGACCTCGTCCACGTCGACGCTGAGGAACGCGCCCGAGTAGGGGAAGATGTCCGTGTGCCCGGTGCCGGTCCCGTTCCCGCTGTCGTTGGGGTTCCCCACGGGGAGGTAGAGCCGGTCGTCGGGACCGAACTCGATCTGGTTGATGTGATGTTGCCCGGCGGGGACGCCGTCGACGATGGCCTCGCGGTCGCCGGTGTCGGGGTCCACCGCGTACACGATGCCCACGGGCCGGTCGGCGGTCTCGTGCGTGTAGCTGTCGCTCACGTAGAGCGTACCGTCCTCGCCGAACGTGAGGCCCAGGGGTTGCGTGAAGCCCTCCGCGAGGGTCTCTTGCCCCACGACGACGGGCCCCACGGGGCTCCAGAGGAGGTCCAGGTGGTTCACGTTCCCGGCCAGGTCCGTGTAGTAGAGGTCCTGGGTGGTCTCCTCGGTGCCCGGGACGGCCTCCAGGGGGCTTTCCCCGTCGTGGAACGTGACCGCGGTCGGGACCGTCGCGGGGGCGAGGTGTTGGACCAGGAACCCTTCCGCGACCTCGGGGACCGCCTGCGAGTTGTGCGACGCGGGCGTGTGCAGCATCTCGGTGGCGGGGTCGTCGAGCGCGTGGCTTTGCCCGGTGCCCGGCATGGCCAGGGTGAACGTGACGGTGAACAGGGCAAGCCCGACGATCACGGGCGCTATCGTGGATTGGAAGGGGGCACCTCTCGCCATTCTCAAGCCTCCAGAACGACAACTCGTACCATGATGATAAGTGTTGTCTAGAACGTTGGCAGGACACCAACTTTCGACCGGTCCTAAAAGGGCCCTCGCGGCGCCTGCTGCTCCGGGTCCTCCTCCTCGTCGCCCCGCACGAACTCGTACCGAAGGGGCACCTCGTGCCGGGCCCCCGCCGAGTACGGGCACCGAGGGCACTCCACCCCGACCACCGTCTGGCCCCCCTCCAGCGTCCGGTTCCTCACCGCATCGAGCGAGGCCCCGCACACCGGGCACGCCTCCCGCGGCGCCTCGCCCGTGGTCCCCGTGCGCACCCGCACCCGCGCTAAGCCCTCCTCCACCGCCAACCGCCGAACGCGCGCATCGCTCACCCGGAACGCGTCGTCCTCCTCCTGCAACACGCTCCGCACCAACGAGCCCAGCGCCGACTGGCTCTCCACGAACGGGTGACGCACCAACGTCTCCCGGATCGCCTCCACCACGCGCTCGTCGCTTGGAACCCGATAGCCCACACCCCCCCCAAACAAGCCCCGCGTTAAGGCTCCCACGGAACCCGCCCCTTCGCGACCCGGTCCCCTCATAAACCCGACCCGGCATGCCGGCCCCGTGTCGTCGTTCATCGTGCACCTGCTGATCCCGCTTCTCCTGCTCCTGGCCCTGCGCCTGGCGCCCCCGAAAGCGGCGATCCTCATGCTCCCCCTGGCCCTCGTGCACGACCTCGACTACTGGATCGGCGCACACCGAGCCCTCCTGCACAACGCGTTCGTGGTCGTGCCCGCGCTTGCCCTCTGGTGGCACTGGCGCCACGACGAACCGGCCCGCGCCACGTACGCCGGCGTCGCAGCGTACTACCTGGCCTCGCACCTGCTCATGGACCTCTTCGTCGGCGGCATCGTGCTCCTGTACCCCCTTCTCAACGTGACCCTGCGCATGAACTGCCGCGTCCTCGTGCGCACCGAGACCAACGAACTGATCCCCATGTGCAACCCCGAGACGCAAGCCGGGCCCCCCACGGTCGCAGAGATCTACACCTGGATCAGCCCGTTCGAGGTGTCCATGGTCGCGTGGACGCTCGCCGTGGCCCTCGCCGTGCTCGGCGCGCGATGGTGGAGAGGCCGCAAGGAACCCTAACTAGACCGTGATCTCCTGCGGAGCCGCAAGCCCATCCTCGAAGACCTCGTAGTACTGCTGGAGGAAATGATGCAACGGTCGCCCCTTCTCCCAGCGCAGCACGAACCGCTCCGAATCCGTGCGCGGAAGCGCCGGCGTCCGTCGCGCCAACAGCCGCCCGCGACCTTCCAGATCCTCGTTCGGCACCGTGAACAAGCGCCAGGGATCCTTCTTGCGGTGCCCCTTCAACCGGAACGCGTACACCGCGAACACGCCCGCCTGGCGAGCCTCCTGCTGGATCTCCTCGGCCTGCTCCTGCAACGCGCCCGAGGACTCCGAGAAATGCACCGTGTCCCGCCCGGCCGCCTTCACCTCGATGAGGAACGCGAACCCGTTGCGCATCGCGACCAGATCCCCCTTCCCGAGGGACCCGGCCGCTCGAACGACCAGGAACGGTTCCCGGCCGGTCTGGCGGTACGCGTGCACGATCTCGTCGCTGCCCGTCCGGGTCATCTTCTCGAGGACGCCGGGGTCTCCGCTGAGGATGCCCCGGAGCTCTCGTTCGTAAGCGTGTCCCATCCCGCCCCCCGCACACGCCCCCGGGTCTTTGGGTGTATCGGTTCACGAGCGCGATCTCCGGCGCGCCACCTGGGCCCCACCCCCGAAGGCCCGCCTCCGGCCCCGACTCGGAATCGACAAACGCTTAAACCCGGGGCCCGCTGAGCGGGTTGGATGCACTTCCCCCGACCGTCGGGGCGCGTACTAGGAGGGACGACATGCCAATCGGTCAAAAACTCAAGTCGGGAAAGCCAGGCTTCCTAAGCTGGCTGAACTCCGTCTTCGGCAAGGAACAAGCCAAGATCGGGATCTATGGCCCCCCCAACGCGGGCAAGACCACGCTCGCGAACCGGATCGTCCGCGACTGGGCGGGCGATGTGATGGGCGCGGCCAGCGAGGTCCCGCACGAGACGCGCCGAGCTCGGCGCAAAGCGAACATCCAGATGAGCCAGAACGGCTCGGGCCTCACGTTGGACATCGTGGACACGCCCGGCATCGCCACGAAGATCGACTTCGAGGAGTTCGTGGAAGACCACGAGATGGAGGAGGGCGAGGCCAAGGACCGGGCCAAGGAGGCCACGGAGGGCGTCGTGGAAGCCATCCGATGGCTCGACGACGTCGACGGCATCATCCTCGTCATGGACGCGACCATGGACCCGTTCAACCAGGTCAACGTGACCATCCTGGGCAACCTGGAAGCTCGTCGACTCCCCGTGGTCATCGCCGCGAACAAGATCGACCTGCCCGAGTCCTCGCCGGCGACGCTCAAGAACGCGTTCCCGCAGCACCCCGTCGTGCCCATCAGCGCGATCACCGGGTACAACGTGGACCAGCTGTACGAGACCATGATCGAGAACTTCAGCTAGAGGTGGCTTCATTGACGAGCAACGGCTCCGGCGGCGTCAAGATCAACCTCGTGTCGAAAGCCAAGCTGGACGATATGTCCCTCCAGGAGAAGATCCGGTTCATCCTCGACGAGGTCCAACAGGACGTGATCCTCGTCCTCGAGGAAGGCTTGGATCCGAACGAGGAGGCCAAGCTGATCGAGTCCACCATGGTCGAGATCGATCCCGACAGCTTCACAGGGATCGAGATGGAAAGCCAACGCAACCCCGAGGCCTCGGGCATCATCGGGAAGCTGTTCCGACGCTCCCCCTACGGGGACCGGGCCAGCATGACCGTGGTCGGGCCAGCGGACAAGCTGCGCACCGTGTACAAGGACGGGGACAGCATCGAAGCCATGGTCCTCTCCGAGACCGCGGAAGCCGCCAGCGGCACCCCGGCGGTGTGACGCGTGCCCCACCAGTGCCTCTCCTGCGGGGAAACCTTCGAAGACGGGTCCAGCGACCTCCTCGACGGGTGCCCCGGGTGCGAGGGCACGCAGTTCTTCTTCACCGAGGAACCCCTCGACCCCAACGAGCGGGAAGAGCTCCAAGAGGAAGCCGACCAGCGCAACGTGAACGAGATGCTCCAGGAGGTCCTCGACGGGGCGGACAAGAGCGACCTCGACGAGGACCTGTTCAGCCGGGACGCCTGGGAGGACTGGATCCGTCTGCGCAAGGACGAGGACGGCGAGGTCCACCAGGAGGACGTCGCCTTCGAGACGCTCACGCCCGAAGAAGAGAAGACCGAGCTGCGCGCCTCGGAAGCCGTGCAAGTCAGCCTCGAGGACGTCCAGGAAGCCGACGCCCCCGAGCCCGCCGCCGAACCCGCTCCGCCCGCGGACGAGCACGTGCCCGCCGGTGACGTCGAACCCATAGCCCCGGACGCCCAGGAAGCCGAGCCCGGTCGGCCCTCCACGTTGAACATCGAGAACCCGGGCAAGTACGAGATCGACGTGGAACGCTTGATGGAGGACAGCCCCGTCATCGTGGAACGCGACGGGTCCTTCGTGATCCACCTACCCAGCGTGTTCGAGCGAAGCAAGTAGGCCCGGGTCAGTACGTCGTCAACAGGATCGTATCCTCGTCCCCCACCGGTGTCTTGGCTCCCTCCAAGCGCTCCGCGTCGACGCCGTCGATGAACACGCGCGGGTCCGCCTGCTCAAGCCAAGGGACGCGCTCTTGGATCTTCTCAAGGGCCTCGCCCAGGGTGACCGCATCCACCTCGACGGTCCCCGGCTCGTCCAACCCGTTCCCGAGGACGATACGGACCACGCGGGGACAACCAGCGCGGAAGGAAAAACCGTTGCGCCCGAAGGCTCAGTACGTGCTCTTGTGGGGCTCGATCTCGCGGGCCCACGCATCCACGCCGCCCTCGAGGTTGTACGCGCTCAAGCCGACCGATCGGAGGAACTGCGTGGCTTTGGCGCTGCGGGCCCCGCTTTTGCAGTACGCGACGATGTCCTTGTCGGGAGGCAGCTCGCTGACGCGGTCTGGCAGATCGTCCAGCGGCACGTGCTCGCTGTCCTCGATGCGCACGATGTCCCGTTCCCAGCCCTCGCGCACGTCCAAGACCACAAGGTCCTCCCGTGCGCGTTCCTCGGCGAGCTCCTCGACCGTGATCTCTTGTCCGTCCATCTCGTCCTCCTGGTCCCGCAGCCCGCAGAACGCTTCGTAATCGATCAGCTCGGTGATCTCGGGGTCGTCCCCGCAGACGGGGCACTCGGGGTCCTTCTGGATGTCGACCTCGTCGAAGCTTGCCTCCCGAGCACTGTAGAGGATCAACCGACCGGTCAGAGGAGAGCCTTCCCCGAGCAGGATCTTGAGGGTCTCCGTGGCTTGGAGCACGCCCAGCGTGCCGGGAAGCACACCCAGGACGCCTCCTTCGGCGCAGCTGGGAACCAGGCCCGGGGGCGGGGGTTGCGGGTAAAGGCACCGGTAGCAGGGTCCCTGCTCGTTGGGCCAGAACACGCTGGCTTGTCCTTCGAAGCGGAAGATGCTTGCGTGCACGTTGGGCGTGTCCGTGATCACGCAGGCGTCGTTGGTGAGGTAGCGCGTGGGGAAGTTATCGGTCCCGTCCACGACCACGTCGTACTCGTCGACGAGGTCGAGCGCGTTCTCGCTGGTCAAGCGCGTGTCGTGGGCCTCGATGGTGACGTGGGGGTTCAGGCTCTCCAGGCGGCGCTTGGCCGCGTGGACCTTCTTGTCCCCTTCGTCTTCGTGCGCGTAGAGGATCTGCCGGTGGAGGTTGCTTGCGTTCACGATGTCTGGGTCCACGATGCCGATGCGGCCTACGCCTGCTGCGGCCAGGTAGAGGAGCGTGGGCGCGCCGAGGCCTCCGGCGCCGACGACGAGCGCGCTGGAGGCTTTGAGCCGTCGTTGTCCTTCCTGTCCGACGTCTGGGAGGATCAGGTGGCGTCCGTAGAACCGGAGCTCTTCCTGGTCGAGCTCGGGGAGGCCTTGGGCCCCGTTGGTGCCGCCGGGGGCTCCGCCGGCGACGGCGGGGAGCACGAGCACGGTGTCTGTGTCCCCTAGCTCGGTTTGGGGGCCGTCGAGTTCCTTGATGTTGGTCCCGTTGACGAAGAAGTTCACGAACCGTTGGAGCTCGTCTTCTTCGTCGAGGAGGTTCTCCCGGAGGTCCGGGTAGGTTTCGACGAGCTGGTGTACGGCTTCGTCGACGCGGTCTGCGGGCACGTCGATTTCGCTGTTGTCGTCGGCTTTGGGTCGAAGCGGGGCGGGGATCCGGACCTTCACCATCGCGGCTTGATGCACGCCTGCTCGGGGAAAAACGTTCCGCTCAAGGCAACAAGGGGTTGCCGAAGGTCTTGGCCTAGGCGTCGTGGCGTGCGTGGAGCGTGATGGGTTGGAAGCGTTGGCCGTCCCAGCGGCCGGCGTGGAAGGTCAGCGGGTCGAGGCTGAGGATGATGTACGCGGTATCGGGCCAGCTTGCGCGGGCGTGGTCCGTGGTGGAGAACCGGGCGGGGCCTTGGGGGTGGGAGTGGTAGAAGGCGACGATCTCGTGGGCGTCGTCTTGGGTGTCCGTGACGGCTTGGTGCAGGGCGTGGGGGTCGATCTCGTATTCGGTTCGGGGGTTCTCGTGCACGTTCTTAACGGGGTGGGCGTGGGCGGCTTTGCCGGCGTGGGGGCCGGTGAGGATGCCGCAGCATTCCAGGGGGGCTTCGTCGAGAGCGTGCTGCGTGATGGTCTCGACGACGGAGGGGTCAAGGTGGAGGGTCTTCGTCATGGGGTCTCCCCCGTGGCGTGGCGGACGTGCTCGGCGTAGAGCGTGGAGGCGTATCGGTCGAACCCGTCGGGGAGGATCGTCACGATGCGGCCTTCGCCGAGTTCGCGGGCGAGGGCTTGGCTCCCGGCGAGGGCGGCGCCGGCGCTGGGGCCCAGCGCGAGCCCTGCCTCGTCGACGAGGCGGACGCTGGCATCCCAGGCGTCGTGCGTGTCCACGGTGCGCTGGTCGTCGAGGAGGGAGGCATCCAAGACGCGGGGGGTCTTGTTCGTGTCCAGGTGCTTCCAGCCTTCCATCCCGTGGAGGGCGCGTGCGGGTTGGAGCCCGATGATGTCGACGTGGGGGGCGGCTTCGTCGAGGAAGCGGGCGGTGCCGGTGATGGTGCCGCCGGTCCCGATGCCGGCGACCAGGTGCGTGACGTGGGGGGCTTGGTCGAGGATCTCGGGACCGGTGGTCTCCTGGTGGGAGCGGGGGTTCTCGGGGTTGGAGTACTGGTCGACGTATTCGACGGCGTGGGGGTCTTGGTCGACGTGGGCTTGGCAGGCGTCGATGGCCCCGTCTTGGCCGTCTTCGCCGGGGGTGAGCGTGACGTCGGCGCCGTACAGGGAGAAGAGGTCCTTGCGCTCTTGGCTGGCGTTCTCGGGCATGAAAAGGTGCACGTCGAACCCGAACGCGCGCCCCATCAGGGCGTACGCGATGCCCGTGTTCCCGCTGGTGGCGTCCACGAGGGTGCGTCCTTTCTCCAGGCGGGGCCAGGCCTCGCGGGCGATGAACAGGGCGGGGCGGTCTTTGACGGAGCCCCCAGGGTTGGCGGCTTCGAGCTTCCCGTGGATGGCGACGCTCGGGTTGGGGGAGAGCGCGGACAGGTCCACGAGGGGCGTATCGCCGACCAGGCCGGCCACGGGCGGGTCCGGGCCGGGGGGTCCATCGTCCACGGTGCGTGGGAGAGGGGGCGGGTTGATGAGGGTTTGGTTCGCGGCGAGGCGGGGTCGCGCGTGGGACCCACCAGCCCTTGTTATGTAGTACCGTGGACGTACCGTACCGGCGGGTGAAGATCATGCACCCGACCCCCCGAACGCGCATCGTCCGAGACAGCCACGGAGACATCGTCGGCCTCTCCCAAGGGTTCCGCCCCGACCCCCTCACGGGACGCTTGGGCCTCCAGATTGAGCTCCTCCCCGACCCGGGAGACGCCATCGGCACCGGGGACCGGACCCTGCGAATCGACGACAGGAACCTCACCGCGCTCCGCCGGGACGAGATCGTGATCGACCTCTCCCTCGACGAACTCAAACGCCTCGGACCCACCGGGCCCGCAGGACCTCCGAAGCGACAGCCCCCCCAACACGCCTAACACCGCTCACCTGGGCCGCGGGACGCCCGGCGCGTCCCGCCCCTTGTTTCAACGACCTGACCACACGCTTCACGTACCCCCTCGCCACCCCCTCTCCTGATGCACCTGCGCTGGTCCCTGCTCATCGCTCTCGCCGCCGCTCTCGCCCTCGCCGGATGCCTGGGCGCCACCGGCGACGACGGCGACGCGACACCCCCCGCGCACGAGGCCACCCCTGCGGAGGACCTCGATGCCTCCCCCTCCAGCCAGAACCTCACCCCCCTCGAGTTCTCTCTCGAGGAACCCTATCACGAGGTCCTCTGGGCCAACGGATCCTACCAACCCCACGAATCCTGCAACACCGGCGGATGCGTCACCGGGGACGCCTACCGCCAGATCCCGCTCGACGGGCTCCCCGACCAAGCCCCCGTCCGCATCGACGCCACGCTCACCTACGACACCGGGACCGGGTCCCTCTTCGCGGGCCCCATGACCGTCACGCTCGGCGCAGAGGACGCCACCGTGTACGCCTACCAAGAATCAGACGACACGGGCAAGCACACCCTCCAAGCCACCCTGCTCACCGGGACCAGCTCGCCCGTCCTCGAGATCGCCTCCTGGTGGCCCAGCGGGAACCCCGACGGCACCTACTCCCTGAAAGCCACCCTCACAGCGGGCCCCGCCACCGTCCCCGCAGGCGTGCCCGTCGCCCTCGAACTCGAACCCGGTGACACGCTCCACGCCGCCCCCGTGGAGGGCTCCGCCACCATCGACCTGCACGACGCCGAAGACACCCTCCTCGACCGGATCAGCCTCGACGACGACGCCCCGCCCCTCGAGATCCCCCAGCACGCCGAACCCGGCGAACACGTGCTCCGCCCCCACGGGGGAAGCATCGAGATCCGGGCCAACGCCACCGATTCCGACCTGCGCCCTCTGCCGATCACGCAAACGCTCGGCGACGCCCACGAGGCCCAAGCCGACCAGCCGCTTGAGTTCACGTTCGACGCGCCCAAGAACCTGATCAACGTCGGCGTCTACGCGACCGACCAAGGGGACCAGGGCGCCTCCGCGTCGCAAGGCACCGTCTCGATGGCGGGCCCGAACGGATCCATCGTCGAGCAAGAAGGCTTCGGCTGCACGATCTGCATCACGAACGGGTACGAGGCCATCCTCACGGGCTCTTCTTCCGATCCCAGCATCGTGCCCGGGACGTACGAGGTCGCGTACGAGCCGGGCGCCGAGGAAGGCTACGCGATCGGGGGCCTCGTCGTCACGTACGAACGCTGAGAACGCGGACCGTCGAGCTTACGCGTGCGCGGGGGCGTCGTTCGTGCCGAACACGGACCCGTGGCTGCTCTTCAACAGCTCCATGTACTCGTCGAGGTTCGGCCCGCGGCTTTTGAACCGGGCCAGGACCTCGTCCCAGTCCGGCTGATAAGCCACGTGCCAGCCCCCTCGCTCGTCCTCGTCCTCGTGCGCGTCGATCTCCAAGCCCAGGTCCTTGACGCGGGGGATGACCTGGTCGTACCACTCGTACCGCATCTCGTCGTTCGTCATCGAGCGCAGCCCGTAGTCGATGATGTCCTGCACGTGCGTGGATTGCCGGTTCTCGGGCCCGAACCACTCCACGCCGTGCGGCCACAAGCGATCGACCGCGTCTTGCAGCATCTGGCGCGTCGTCGCGGTCCCATTGGCCAGGCGCTTCATCCAAAGATCGCCGTGGCGCTGGTGAAACTTCTCCTCGATGTCGATCTTCTTCAATGCGCGCCGCCAGGGGCCGTACGAGCAGTGCTTGCTGATGTCGCCCAGTTGCACCGCGCCGGCCCGGTCGAAGAACGCGTTCGCGACGGCCAACTCGGCCCAGTTGTTCAACCGGTAGTCGAAGAAGTGCATGTTCTTGTACTCGTGCTTGTCGCGGCCGTACACGAGCTGGTCCTTGTCCTCGCCCAGGTCCTCCAAGAGCCGGTACATGATGTTCGCGTGCCCGGCCTCGTCCTGCACGACGGCGCTGGCGCTGATGCGCATATCCAGCGTGGGCGCCGTGTTCGCCACGGGCTGGTAGCAGAGCACGCTCATCAGCTCCGTGTCGGCTTGCACGAGCATCAACCGCTTGAGCGCCTTCAGGTACCCGGGGCTCATCTCTTCGATGCTCTCGATGGTCTCGCCCCGCGCGACGGCTTGTTTGACCTCGTCGTCGGTGCGCTGGGGTTCGGGGAGGTCCTCGGGCATCAGGGTCCCTTACGCCAGGACGGTTTGATATACGTTCCCTTGGCCGGGGGCCAGCAAGGGTGCGCGTGCTTGTGTGCGCGGAGGAGAACCTTTTTGCTCGATCACGTCGAAGAGGGGAGCGATGAAGCCAGACAACTTCATCCGGTTGGGATGGACCCTCACGGCGCTGGGCATCCTCATCTTCGTGGTGTCCGCCATCGGGGAGTACCGGGGATGGTGGGGGCTTCTCGGGCTGATCGGGATGGGCCTGGGCGGCCTGCTCACGGTGGTCGCGGCCGTCGGGACGGCGTCCTACTCCGCGACGCGCGAGCAGGCGGATCAACTGTTGGAGAACACGGACGCTCTCCGAGCCGGTCAGGCAAGCCAGGATCGGACCCTGTCGTCGATGGATGGGAAGCTGGACCGGCTGGAAGGGTTAGACGAGCTCGAGAAGCTGGAGAAGCTGGAGAAGCTGGACGAACTGGACGAGCTGGACCGGCTGGCGGCCATCGAGGACGCGATCCAAGGGGACGACGGCATGGTGCGAGAGCTCGACGCGATCCAGCTTGAGCTTGATGCGCAAACGGACGTGCTCGAAGAGCAGCTCGCCGTGCTGCGCCGGATCCAAACCGACGGGTGACGCCCCGAAGGTTCGCGCCCGTTGAGCTTAAACGAGAGGCGGCACGTGCCCGCGGTGGATGGGCAAGCGCCACCGGGTCCACTTCGTCCACGAAGACGTGACCCTCCACGTCGACGAGGACGACTACATCCTCGCCCAAGCCGAACAGGCCGGCCTGGATCTGCCCTACAGCTGCCGCATGGGCACCTGCTCGGTTTGCGCCGCCCGCGTGGAAGGCGACGTGGACCAATCCGAGGGCATGATCCTCTCCGAGCAAGAAAAACAGGACGGGTACTGCCTGTTGTGCATCGCCAAGCCCCGCGGCGACGTCGACGTCGACACCGAAGACGTGCCCTGACCTACACGCTCACGCCGGCCACGCGCAACACATCCCGCGCCGTCTGGCTCAACCGTTCCGTCGTCCACGGCGGATCCCACACCGTCTCCACGTGCACGCTTGCGACGCCCTCCATGCCCTGCACGGCCTGCTTCACATCGCTCGTAAGCATGCCCATCGCGGGGCACCCCATGCTCGTGAACGTCATCTCGACCACGACGCGAGCCCCCGCCTGTCCAGGCTCCACGCGGACCCCGTAGATCAACCCCATGTCCACGATGGACACCGGCAGCTCAGGGTCCTCAACCGTCTTCAACGCCTCCACAACGCTGTCCTCGGAGACCACAACCCCAAGTAGGAGCGGGTCCGACAAGACGCTTACGGCGCATCCCCCAGGACGCGGTCCACGAAGAACGCATGCACACGCGGGTTCCCCGAGAGCTCCGGATGGAACGCTAACGCCAACACGGGACCCTGCTCGACGCCCACGATCTGCCCCCCCAACCTCGCCCAAGGGCGCGCCCGGCCCCAGACCTCATCGAACGCGGGAGCCCGGATGAACACGCCCGGGAACCCCCCGCCCTCCAACGACGGAACCTCCACGCTCGCCTCGAACGACTCCCGCTGACGCCCGAACGCGTTCCGCTCGACGCTGGCATCCACCAGGCCCAGAAGCTCCGTGCCCGTGCGCCGCACCTGCTCGTCCCCCCCGCTCGATACCAGGATCGCCCCCGCGCACGTCGCCAACACCGGGACCCCCTCCCCGACGCGCTCCCGCAACACCCCCCTCAACCCGCCCGAACGAAGCAGCTTGTCGATGGTCGTCGACTCCCCCCCCGGAAGCACGAACCCATCGCACGCCCGAGCCTGCTCCACCGTGCGAACCTGACGAACCACCCCCCCCGCGCTGGTCCCGGCCAGCACCCGGTCCAGCATGGCCTCGTGCTCCTGGAAGGCCCCCTGCACCGCGAGCACACCGATCTCGACCACGGCCCGCCAGGCCCCATGCCGTCCAAAAACGTTCCCCCCAGCCCCGCTCCTCCCGTCCCGATGACTCTCCCCCCCGTGACAACACGGGATTCAAGCCCCGCCACCGGCACACCCGACCCGCATGCGGAGGACGGCGATGCTCGTCGCAGCGAGCCTGTTGGCCTTCACGCTTCTCCCAGCAGCGCCCGCCTCGGCCGCCTCCTGCGTGAACCTCCTTGGAGAACCCACGCCCGTGACGCCCACGCCCGGGTCCCTGGCCAAGATCGAACTCTGCGATACGACCCACGACGGGGACTGGGACACCGTGAACACCCAAACCTACCCCGTCTACTCGGACGCGCACGTCACCGTCGCCCAAGAAGACCGACCCACGCCCAGCGGGACGCACGAGCACGCCTACGCCAACACGATGCTCACGCTCGGCATCCCCACCGACCCCGTGGTCTGGGCCAACGTGCAAGCCGACGACCACCATGGCCACGGCGACATCGACCAGGTCATCGCCGAAGGCGGCCTCCACGTCGGCGGCCCCACCGGGTACGCCATGGAGACCTTCATCGGAGCCTGGGATGTCGACGGTGACGGCACCCCCGACGCGTACGGCTTCATCGTCTGCGACACCCTGCTCGGGTGCCTGGCCCCCAGCGAACCCCTGCTCATGGACGTGGTCGACGAGATCGTCAACCTCGTCGAGAACCCCCCCGACGTCGTCGTCTTCATCCCGGGCGTCGGATGGATCCCCTGACCCCGCCAGACCCGTCGAAGGACTCAACTAGGCCATCCACCCTAGCCCCGCCAGCATGACCCGCACCCCCTCCACCATGACCTCCCTGGGGATGTCCGCCCCCGGCTTCACCCTCGACGACCACAACCCCCGCACGGACACAGGAAGCACCTCCCTGAAGGATCTGCAAGGGCCTGAAGGCACGCTTGTGGTATTCCTGTGCAACCACTGTCCCTACGTCAAGCACATCGAGGACGAGCTCGCCCGCCTCGCCGACCGCTTCCAAGCCGACGGCATCCACGTCATCGGGATTGCCAGCAACGACACGGACCAATACCCCGACGACGGGCCCGACGGCATCGCAGAGCAATGCGAACGCGCCGGCTTCACCTTCCCCTACCTCCTCGACGAGACGCAAGACGTCGCCAAAGCCTACAGCGCCGCGTGCACCCCCGACTTCTTCCTCTTCGACGAGAACCTGGAGCTGTACTACCGGGGCCAGTTCGACGACGCACGCCCCGGCAACGACGAACCCGTGACGGGCGAGGACCTCGAAGACTCCGCGGACCGCCTCTTGGAGGACCAAGACCCACCCAGCGAGCAGCACCCCAGCCACGGCTGCAACATCAAGTGGACCCCCGGCAACGAACCCGAGTACGCGTAAGGCCCCAAGCGCAACGGACCCACCGGCGGCCCCCCCGCGAGAGGGACCGCGGCGATCTAAAGGCGCGTCAGCTCGACCGGCGGCTGCGGGCCACCGAAGCCCCGATCAGGGCGGCCACGGCCAACCCTACCGGCAGCGGGACCTCGCTCTCGTCCAGGCCCTCCTCGTTCGCGTCGTCCTCGCTGGCGGGGAGCGCGATTTCGCCGTCTTGGGCGCGCGGGATCGTCTCGGACTCCAGCGTCCAATCGAGCGCGTTCCGGAACACCTGATCGCCCGAGTGGGTGACGGCGTACGGTGCGACGCCGTAGGGGGTGTAGAACTCGTCGCTGGGATCGGGGAGAAGCGCGCCGAGCATCGTGATCGAGCCCTCGCCGAGGGGGATCTCGCCCACGTTGGTGGCGTCGTCGCCGAAGGTGCCCACGGTGGTTCCGCCGGCATCTTCGAACGCCGCCTGGTCGACGGTCCAGATGGGGCTGGTGCCGCCGTCTTCGATCGAGTAGCCAAGCGGCACGGGTTCGTAGAGCTGGCGAGCCATCACGGAGAGCCCGTCGGTGAGGGCGTGGTCGCGGTCTTGCCAGTCCGTGTACCCGGCGTAGGCGGTCTCTTCGGTGATGGAGCTTTCCGCGAGGAGGCCGAGCTCGGCGAGCAGGGTGAGGGCTTGGTCGGTGACGACGAGCTGGCCGCCCGCGTCGACGTAGGCTTCGATGGCGGCGGTGGCGTCCTCGTCGAGGCGTTCGACGGCGCTGCCGGGGACGACGAGCGTGTCGGTCGTGTCGGGGTCGAGCTCGTCGCTGAGTTGGTCGGGGTCGAGCGGGGTGAACGCGCCGGGGTCGGTGAGGGCGTCGCGGCGGTCTTCGAGGTATTGGTTGAGGCTGGCTTCGTACCCGTCGGAGGTGGCCCAGTGGTAGGCGTCGTCGGCGGGGTTGTCGAGGGCCCAACCTTGGGGTTCGGCGCCGTCGTCGGTGACGGTGGTGTCGGTGGGGATGTAGGCGGCGGTGGAGTCGGGTTGGACTTCCACGTCGACCTGTTGCGCGGCGAGGTCCATGAACGTGGCGACGATGGTGCGCGTGCTGTGGACGTGGTAGTCGTTGAGGCGTTGGGCGAGGCCTGGGTAGTAGTTGTCGAACGTGATGTGGTTGTAGCTGAACTCGAAGTTGATGCCGGGCGCGTCGAAGGTTTGGGCGAACCAGTCGCCGCTGAACCCGCTGTCGGTGTACCCGATGGTGTCCCACACGGTGCCCCAGCCGTGGTAGTCGTCGCCCCAGGCTCCGACGCCGGGGAGGGTTTGCCATTCGGTGTAGTAGTCGTCGCTGTTCATGCGGTCGTCGAGCATGCGGGCCAGCTCCGTGTTGGCGTGGAGCGTGGCGGGGTCGAAGGCGCCGCTTGGCATCATGGAGAGCACGAAGTTGCCTTCGTGGTGGCAGACCTCGCCTTGGCCGGGCACGTCTTGGCAGATGATCTCGGGGCTGGATTCGGATTCCATGTTGGCGGGGTAGAGCATGCCGTGGATGTCGGTGGCGTAGTGGATGTCTGCGAAGGTGTCTTCGAGCCAGGGCACGTACGCGCGGGGTTCGGGTTCCTTGAGCGTGGCGTGGTCTTCCTCGTTGGTGTCGCCCCGGTTCCATCCGGTGGTGGGGCTTTGCCGGTTCAGGTCCGTGCCGTTCCCGTTGCCTCGGACGTAGTTCTGGGTTTCGACGCCGTTGACGGCGAGGGCGCCTCCGTCGTTGTGGCGGTATTCGAGCATCTCGTGGGCCCACCCGTCGGGGTTGGGGAACAGGAAGATCAGCCGCATGTAGTCGAGCATCTGGACGTGCTCGTCGGTGACGAGGCCGGTGTCTGCGTCCCCGGCGGCGGCTTTCGTGAAGTCCTCGATCACGCGCATGCCGCCCTCGCGGGCGCCTTTCTCGTTGGCGTGGATGGACAGCATGAAGAGCACGTTGATCTTCTCGTCGGGCGCCACGGCGCTGTCTTCGTTCGTGACGGTCACGGCGAACACGGGCAGCTCGTCGTGCTCTCCCGAGACGACGTTCTCCCATCCGTAGCTGGACCCGATCTCGTGGTACGTCAACAGGTCCGGGTTCTCGTCGACGAGGAGCTCAAGGTTCTCGACGCCCTCGTCGAACCGGATGAAGTCGTTCGTCTGCATGGCTTCCGGGAAGATCCGGTCGGTGACCTCCCGTGCTTCCTCCCCGTTGAACCCGGGGGTGGGGAGCGCGCTCGCGCTCGGCGCCACCGCGAGAAGTCCGACAAGCAGGCCCGCGGCGAGCGCGGCCGTCACGATCCAACCCTTCCTTCGCATGCCTCCTGAGTCTTCATGAGGGTACTTAGTCGTTGTTGGGGAACGGCGGGGCGGCCGGCAAGCCGCAAGCGCAACACCGAAACGCTCGGGGCTTGCTTCAGGGAGCGTGCGTTCGAGCTTCGAGACGAAGCAGACGGCCCGCCAGGCGGTGTGGGACGCGTTGGAGGAGCAGGGCGTGGCCCGGTTCCCGTTCCCGCCGCACGGGCGCATCCCGAACTTCGAGGGAGCTCAGCAGGCGGCCGGGCGGCTAGTCGCGCATGATCTGCTCCGCGATGCTCGCGCGGTCAAGGTGAACCCGGATGCGCCCCAGCGGCCCGTGCGCGAGGCGTTGTTGGAGCAGGGCACGAGGGTGCTCGTCCCCACGCCTCGGCTCAAGGGAGGCTTCCACCTGTTGGACCCGGAGGAGATCCCGACCGAGCATCGGGGGGATGCGGCGGCGTTGTCCAAGATGGATGCATGGTCGAGCCCGTGCCCGCTTGAAACGCTGCCTCGCCTGGACGCGATCGTCGCGGGGAGCGTGGCCGTCACACGCTCGGGCAGACGCGTGGGCAAGGGGGAGGGTTACTCCGACCTGGAGTATGCGATCCATCGAGAGCTGGGCCATCCCCACGTGCCCGTCGCGACGAGTGTGCACCCGCTTCAGATCGTGAGCAAGGTGCCCCGCACCCCGACGGACGTTCCCTTGTCCGTGATCGCCACGCCGGAGGCGGTGCACGAGGTCGAGGACCCGCCCTCGCCGCCGGATGGCATCGACTGGGAGGCGCTCTCGACGGAACGCATCGAAGAGATGCCCCTTCTCGCCCAACTGGCCCCGGACGAGGGGTAAGCCGCGCTCGAACGGCGGGCCTTTCGGAAGAAAGGGGGCCCCGAGCGGGCTGGTGGAATCTACTCTGTGAAGCGCGTCACGTTCTTGGCGCGGGGGCCACGGGGAGCGTCCTCGATGTCGAACTCGAGCTCCTCGCCCTCCTGGGGTTCCGGGCCCTCCACGTCGTCCACGTGGAAGAAGATGTCCTCGTCGCTGGCGGGCGTCTCGATGAAGCCGTAGCCCTTCCGGTCATGGAAGAACGAAACCTTCCCGGTCGGCATGGTAGCCGGCACGAGAAAATACTACCTAAGCCTTTGGGTTCCGCGCGAGAGCCTCCCGCGGGGCAACCGTGTCTCACGGGGCCATCGGGTCCAGGGCCTGGCGCATCGCGTCCTCGCGCACCTCCAGGGACGCCACGCGCTCTTGCTCGTGGACCACCACGGGAACCTCGGTCCCGTAGGTTTCCTCGAGGTCCTCGTCGCCGGTGATGTCCACCTCCCAGAGATCGAACCCAATCTGGTCCTGAAGGTGCTTCAGAATCGCGCGCGCTTCGTCGCAGTGCGGGCACGCCTCACGCGTGAAAAGCAGAACAGGCGAGGGATCCTCGAGCCCCTCAAGCTCGAGCGAGAGGACCCCTGCCGCGACGAGGAACCCCACGAGCGTGGAGCCTACGCCCAGGGCAAGGGACCCGGACAGGGAGCGATCGATGCCGAGCGCGAGCAGGCCCGTGGCGAGGACAAGCCCCAAGGCGGTGGTTTGCCGGTAGCGGGTGGGGGAGAGTTCGAGCATGGGTCAGCGGACGCGATGGTAGTTGCGGTTGAGGCTGTACACGCGGTCGCCCTCCTCCATCATGCGCTCTCGCCACACGCGGATGCTCACGTAGGTCCCGACGGTCAATGCGATCGGGATCCACACGCAAAGCCAGCTTAACAGGTCCCACTGGAGGAACTGGATGAAGGGGGAGATCTGCTCGCGGAGGATGGGCACGGCTAACACGGGCCATCGGTCGTAGAGCACGTTGTTGATGGAGTAAATCGTCGCCGTGCTCAACAGGGAAAGCAGGCCCACGCCCAGGGAGGCCATCAGGGGCTGCTCTTGGGGACGTTGGGCCTTGCCGCGGTCCAGGAAGGGCAGCGCGAAGATGAAGATGATAAGCGGCGTGTGCAACCCGATCAGGCCCATGGTCTCGGCGTTGATCTGCCCCAGGATGGGCATCTGCACCGTCGCCGTGTCCGGGCCCATCGCCCAGGGGGTCCACCACTCGCGGTCCCAGAAGTGCCAGGGTTCCGCCACCCAGGCTCCATCCGGCCCGTTGAGCAGTTGCAGATCGTTGCCCCACTTGAGCAGCCCGTACGACCAGAGGAGGTACCAGTCGGGGAGGATCACCTCGGGTTGCCCCGCGGGGTCGGCCGGGTTCTCCAAGTAGTAGGGCATCACGGAGGTGACGTACAGCATGGCCGCCGTGAAGAAGCAAAGCACGACGATGTTACGGATCATCTCGTGCGGCCAGAAGGGGAACCCCTCAACGGGGCGCAGGCTCTTGTCAGCCCGGCGCTCCTGGTCCATCCGCTCGGCTTCTTCGACGTATTCCTGCGTGAGGAGTTTGAGGCTCACTTTCTCCACCTCAGTGCGGTTCCGCGATGCCTTGCCACCATACGATCACCACGTGCAGGATCGCAGCGCCGAACGTGAGAAGCGGGAGCAGGATCACGTGCAGCACGTACATCCGGGTCACGGTCTGTTGGCCTAGCTCGACCCCCCCGAACAGCAACCCCGCCAGGTACTGGCCCAGGATGGGGGTCGCGATCGACATCTCCAACCCGATGATGGCGGCCCAGTAGGACAGCTGGCTCCAGGGGAGGATGTACCCCGTGTATCCAAGGCCTAGGGTGAGCAGGAAGAGCACGACCCCGAGAAGCCAGTTGAGCTCTCGGGGCTTCTTGTACGCTTGCGTGAAGTACACGCGGAACATGTGCAGGACCACGGCCCACACCATGACCATCCCGCTCCAGAAGTGCAACCCGCGAATCGCGAACCCGAGCGGGACCTCGGTCATGATGACCGTCATCGACTCCCAGGCCTCCGTGGCCTGGAACCCGTTCACGGTCGCATCGGCCGTGCTGGGCACGTAGTAGAAAGTCAGAAGGATGCCGCTTATGGAGGCGAACACGAGCGCCAGGAACGCGATGCTTCCCAGCGTGTACAGAGGGTACCAGTACCAAATCACGCGCAGGCTGTACTTCTCGGTGTGCGTGCGCGGGAGCTCGAGGTTGATCTGGTAGTAGAAGTGCTTGAACTCGTCCGCGTAGTTGCGAAGGCGGTAGCGTTCATCCAGCCACGCGAACGCGGCCAACAGGAGCTTGGCGACGGGACCGGGTCGCGTGAACCCGTCCCTGCGAGCCTCCGTGGTCTCGGTGGCGTCCGGGCTCATCACTGGCCTCCTCCAGCCTCAGCCTCGGCGCCTTCCTCCTCTACCATCGTCTCCGGGTATCGGAAGATGGTGCGGTTGTACGCGTCGACGGTGAACGGGTCGTACCGGGAAAGATGGCACGTGCAGAAGATCCGGTCCCCGTACCCGCTTTGCACGGCGAGGCTGTCCTCATGGAAGCGCGCGATGCAGCAAAAGTGCGTGCATCGGGACATGCAGGCAAGGAACACGGAGTCAGGGTCCTCGGGGTGCTCGGGCATCCACTGCCGAAGGTCGTCCTGTTGCGGCGGCGGGACGGACCCGGTGAACTCGAGGATCTCTGCCGGGGCCCTGAGCACGATGCCCGTGAGGGTGCGCTCGGGAGCCATGCCCTCGGATCGCCATCGGAACGGCGCGCCCGCTCCGGGGAACTCGTCGAACAGCGGGTCGGGGGTGTCCTCGGGGAAGTCCTGCCATCGGACGGCGTCGTTGATGCTGTCCGCGTACCAGGTGTCCAGGCCCCCTGCTTGGCGCTCCTCGGTCACGTGGAACCGGATCATATCGTCGCCGTCCCAGTCGGGGAGCGCGCCGGGGGTCCGCTCGTGCCCGCAGTAGCGGTACCACTGAAGTTGATCGTCGAACGCGTCGGGGACGCCTCGAAGCTCCCCGTCGCCTGTGATCTCCAACGGGATGATCGGGAGCCCGTAGGGAGCGGGGGATCCCTCTAGGACCTGCACGCCAGGGTACGAGATGGGGACGATCTCCACGTCGACGTCGCTTAGCGGTAGAAGCATCCCGGCGCCGGCGGCTGCCGCGGCACCGGTGGCTCCCACACCCACGCAGGTTTTGATGAAGCTTCGTCGGTCGAACCCTTCGTTGGCCATGGTTTTCAGAGTCCCGTTGCTGTGTCTGCTATAGGAGGTCTTCCCATTTCGGCTTCCGCTGTTTCACGATGATGATGTCGTCCAGGAAGAACCGCCTGTAAAGGGTGAGGATGAGGCCGAGCAGGAGGAACGCGGTGGCGAGCCAGAACAGCATGACCTGTTGAGCGGCTGGGCTGTTCCATCCTAGGATCAGGCCCGCGAGGAACAGTCCGATGAACAGGAGCTCGATGAGGGTGAGCAGGCCGATGGCGATGGCGACGCTGAGGGGTTGTTCGGCGGGGTCGTGCCGGACCACGTCTCCCGGTTCTTTGGCCATCGTTCACCTCAGATCAGGAAGTAGAAGATCGCTCCCAGCGCGGCGAGGACGACGAGGACGATGGTCACGCTCCGGGGGGAGGGCAGGATGGGTTCCACCATCTCTTGCTCCTCGCCTGTGGCCCCGGCGGCCACCGTGATCGTCTCGGGCCCGCCGGTGCGGTGGTCGACAGCTTGTCGCGTCTCGCCGTAGCGGAACAGGAAGAACGTGCCGACGAGCACCAGGACCATGACGATGAGGCCGATGACGCCGACCCAGTAGGCCAGGTAGTGCACGCCCAGGTCCACGATCTCCTCTTCCCCGTCGTCGCCGGCGGCGGCGCCCACGTGGAGCTCGCCTTGCATGCCCATGTCCGCGTGCCCGGGCACGGTACAAATGAACGTGACCGAGCCTTCCGCGTCCGCGGGGACGGTCACGTTGAGCTCGTAGGTTTCCCCTTGGTTGAGGAGGGGGGTCTTGATCATCTGGCCTTGACCGTCCTCGCCTTCGCGAAGCTCCTCTTCGTCGGCCTCGAAGAGCTCGTCGCTTAGGAAGCCGAAGTCGTGCTCGGTCGCCTGAAGGTTGGTGACATGGAACGTGACCTCCGCGTTGGCGGGCACGTTGATCTCGGCAGGCTGGATGTCGAAGGGATCGTCCTCGCCTCCGCCTAGGTACACGTTGATGCGCATCTCGGCGGGCTGGTCGGCTGGCACGGTGCCTTCCTCTTGCGCCGCCACGATCCCGAGGATGGGCATCGTGAAGAGGAGGGCGACGATCCCGATAAGGAACGGTCGTGAGCCCTGGAGTCCCATGTCGCCTCGGCGGCCGAAACAGGTCGGGGTATTAAACTGTTGCTTCCCCCGATACGAGGCTCCCACAGAGCAAACGGCCAGGGGGCACACGTCGGGCCGTCCTCGTGTGACGCGGCTCCCGAGCAGGGGAACCTTTATGGCGCTCTCCGCTGGCTGTGGACCCGATGCGTCCCATCCTGGCGATCCTGATGGCGGGGCTCTTGATGATTCCGATGCCCACCGCGCAGGCGCTCCACGAGGACGAGGACCCGCTCGTCCCGGCCGAGGAACCCTCGCACACCTTCCGCGAGGCTATCTATGATCTGAACCGGACCATCCGGGACACGGAGGAGCGCCACGGGGACCACCCGAAGATTGACGAGGCCAAGAACAAGCGCGCCCTCGCGGCGCAAGCCTTCGTCGCCGGGAACCACTGGTTGACGCTGCACCACCTGCTCGAATCCACCGCCATCATCGAGCACCACAACGCCTGGCAAGAGAAGCAATCCGCCAGCGACCGCGAGGCCGCATACTACAGCGAGATGCAAGACACTTGGCAGGAAGCCCACAGCTGGATCGAGAACACGCACGACCGCCTCGAGGACCTCGAGGCTCAAGGCGTGGACCTCTGGATGCTCGACCACGCCCTGTTGGCGGGAAGCGTGCTCACCAAAGGCGAACGCCTCAACAACATGTGGGGAACGGTCAAGGAAGCCTGGGACCGCGGCGAGCGCGGCGACCAGATGCGCAACATGCTCGCCGCCTCCTCCCACGGCGCCATCATGCACGCCGAGATCGCCGAAGGCATCCTGGACCGCGCGGAACGCAACGCCACCGACGAGCCCGTGGGCCCCATCGTGGGCTCGCACACGCTGCGTGGCATCATGGACTCCCTGGAGCCCATGCTCGCGAACGGGTCCATGAGCCTCGACCGGGACTTCAACCGCCTGATCGCCACGCACATGGGCGAGGAGAAGTGGCTGGCCGCCATGGGCGGCACGGTCGCCTGGAGCGAGCAGCAAGCCCCCGCCGCCGTGCAGCACGCCATGCAAGCCGACGGCGAGCCCCCCTTCCAACCGGAGGACGTGATCGAGCACCTGTTCAACTTGGACGCCGAGGACGAGACCGTTCAAAGCCTCGACGAGCTCAGCGTCCCCGGGGCCTCCGCCAAGTACAGCCTGGCCCAGGTCAAAGGAACCGCGCAGGTCATGGAGGAACGCACGCAGGAGGAGGATGAGATCACGTGGAACCACGCGCTGCAAGCCTCCGAAGGCCTCGGCGCGCTCTCCGCCGCGCACACGAGCCTGGCCATCCTGCAAGTGGCCAACGGGGACGCGCCGCCCGATCGCGTGATCCACCTGCCCACGCACAGCCCCGGCGCGCTGGACCTCGACGAGAGCACCCTCGAGGACGCAAGCGAGGACGACACCCTCTTCGCCGTGCCCACCTGGGGCTGGCTGGCCCCCCTTGCAGCCGGGCTTTTGATCGCGTTCGGATACACGCGCCACCGACGACGCTGAGCCCTCCAGGCACCCCGGGCGAGCGCCCACCAGCCGCGAGGATCAAGCCTTGCGGACCCCGCGCGCACGGACCCCGATAGACGGTCAGGATAATGCTTAAGAGGGGCTCGATGGGCTGGCGTCCTGATGAGGTCGCTTCCCACAGCCATCCTGCTCGCCGTTGGCAGCTTAGCTGCCATGGCGCTCGTCTTCGCGGGAGCGGCCAGCGCCCAAAGCTACGGGCCCGACCCCTGGGAGATCGGGATGGAATGGTCGTGGGGAAGCGACGACACCTCCCAGCGGTCCTACATCGACGACCACACGAAGCTCGCTACGTCCACCGGGAAGTACGACGTCTGGCGAACGCAGACCTCCTACGAAGGCGAGACCACCTCCGCGCACCGGGTCACGATGTGGGTGGAGGACAACCACCGGCGCGCCTACGACGAGGTCAACATGCGGCAAGCAGCCGGCGACCCCATCACGTCCATGACCGAGTACTCGCCCCCCGCGCCCTTCCCCATGTGGGAGGGCATCGGGCCCGGCGCGGACATCCAGCTCGAGGTCACCGAGTACACCTCCTACCGCAGCGGTCTCCAATACCTGGGAAGCGAGGAGACCACGTGGGACTGGTACGCGGTGGCCAGCCACGACGTGCACGAGGTCGACACGCCCGCCGGCACGTTCGAAGGGTTCAACGTGACCGTGTACAAGGAGGAGGTCGACGGGGACGACGCGGCCCTCTACCGCTACTTCTACGCGCACGAAGCGCGCCACTGGGTCGCCACGTACGACAGCGACGAAGAGCTCGACCTCAAGCTCAACCAGCTCCAACTGGACCCCCCGCCCATCGCACGCGGGTTCGCCGCGCCCAACATTGCCCAGCTCGGGGACGAGGTCACCCTCTACGGGCACGAAAGCCACACGTACGACGGCGAGATCGCCTCGCACGCCTGGAGCATCCCCGCCGGCGTCACCGTGGACAACGCGACGCTCACCGAAGAGACCACGATCGAGGCCACGAACGTGACGGTGCGCTTCGGCGACGCCGAGCAAGACCGCTACCGGTTCGTGCTCACCGTCACGGGCACCAACGGGCAAACCGCCACGGACCCCGTCACGGTGCGCGTGGTCGAACCCGACGAGCGCTACCAGCTCGAGGGACCCGGCTGGTCCACCGTCGGCGAACCCACTCAGCTTCGCCTGGTCCCCCCCGAGAACCGCACCGTGCAAGAGGCCCGCTGGGCCGTGGACGGCCCCGGAGACGTCGACCCGGACGAGGACCAGGGTCTCGACCCCGAGATCGTGTTCCCCCAGCCCGGCGGTTACACCGTCTCTGTCACGTACACCGACAACGAGGGGACGACAGGCACCCTCTCCCACGACGTGTTCGTGATCGGGGGAGACGGATTCTCGATTCGAGGGGACCCTGACCAGGACACGGTGCAAGCCGGGGACGACGCGGTCGGCCCCGCCATCATCAACCCCGAGAACGGCACGCGCATGGGCTCCTCGAACGCGGACATCGTCGTCCACACCACGGGGCTCGAGGACCCCAAGCTCGTGCTCCCCAACGGGCTGCGCGTACCCCTTCAAACGGCCGAACCCATCGACATCGCGACCGTCCCGCTTTCCCCGCCCGAATCCACCATCCGACTCGTGGACGGGAACCAGACGCTCGACCAGGTCACGCTCCTGTACGAGGACCCCGCCAACCCCGGGACGACCGGATCCCAAGACACGGGCACGAACCAGGCGCCGTTCCCGTGGCTTCCCGCTCTCTTGCTCGCGCCGCTTCTACAGAGGAGGACCCCATGAACAAGAAGACCGTCGCCGTGCTAGCCAGCCTCCTTGCCATCGGAGGCATCACCGTCGCCGTGACCGCCCTCCAGCCCAGCCTCACGGACGCTCTCCACGAGCACCTGGGCTCCAGCGGGGACGACGCCACGGACGAGCATGCTAGCCAAGGCGCCGACGCGAGCGACAGCCAAGGCGACGCCCAGGACGAGGCCCCGGGCTCCTCCTCCCCCGAAGCCTCCACCCTGAACCCCCAAGACGACCCCCCGCTCGTGAACGCGCCCATGCGCGGCGCATCCCCCATGCAGATGACCGAGGACCTTCTGGGCCCCACGCCCGAGGACCTGCGCACGGTCGACCCCGAGATGACGCTCGCCGAGGCGCTTCGCCAACATCCCTCCTTCCCCAGCGACGAACCCATCGAGACGCCCGGCATCCCCACGGAAGGACCCCTCGAGAACGCGCTCGCACGGCTGCTGCAAGCCCACGGCATCATGACGGAGCTGCAAACCGCCGCCAGCGAGGGCGACCCCGTCGCCAAGGACCTGCTCCCCCACGCGGCCGCTCAACTCGCCGAGGAAGCCGACCGCTCCGCGCCCACCTTCAACGCGGCCAGCGACCTCTACACGCTCGGCGAGGACGCCCAGTTGCGTCTGAACGGCCAGCCCGTGCCCGTCGAGCACGTCGCCTCCTACCAGCAAGAGGTCGACCGGTTGTACTCCCTGATCGGGCTCCCCCAAACCGCCGCCGACCCGGGCGCGCACGACCCCACCGAACTGGCCCGCCTCGTGCACGCGACCGCAGACGTCGTCGAAGCCACAAAGGAAGCCCAACAAGCCGCGCAGCGCGCAGACGAGATCCAAGACGACCTGGAACGCGTGGACGCCGCGCTGCAAGACGGCGCCCTGACCGAAGAGGACGCCCAGCTTCTCGTGACCGTCGCGCGCACCGTGCACGAGGTCACCCTGGAACCGATCCAGCAACGCCTGGACGCCCTCGACACCCTGTACGCGACCACGGAAGCCTTGGCCCCCTCCCTGACCACGACGGCAGGCAGCACGCCGATCCAGGACGCGGGCATGCCCATGGACGAGCATGAGCTCGCCACGGTCGAGGAGCTTTTGGGCATGATCGGGGGCGACGGGGATGAGACCGTGAACAACGTGCAAGACGGTCTTGAGGAAGGCGTCCAAGGCCTCGAGGAGCTGGCCAACCAGACCGAGGAAGGCGTCGAAGAGATCACCCGCGGTGGAGAGGAAACCTACAACGAGACCGAGGAACAGGTCGAGGAGACGATCCAGCCCGTCAACGACCAGCTCGCCGAGAACTTCGTGGACCCGTTCGGTGCCATCATGATCCTCGGGGACGGGAACGATCACGTCAACGGCACCGGGGCCCCCGTGCCCGTGAACGTGCCCGGCGTCGGCGCCGTGGGGAGCCTGTTCCCTCGCGCACCGCTCCTGGTCGTCGATCAAGGTGGCGAGGAGACGTACGAACAGATCCCCCGGTCGACCGCGGCGGACGAGACCGTGCAGGGCACCGGCGAACCGCTCGTCCCCGAGGACGAGATCCGGGAAGGGACCCCCGTGGACCCGCGCGAGCCCATGCCCCCCCTGGGCGGTCTCTTCGAGCCCGTGGAGCTGTTCGTGAACGCCCTCGCGTCCGTCGTGTACGATTCCGCGACGGCTCCCGTGGAGGACCAGCAGGGCGTCGAGGTCGCCGTCACGGCGGATACCCCCATCCAGGTGGTCGTCGACCTGGACGGGGACGACGCGTATACGGGCGAGATCGGTGCCGCGTACGCCGCTGGCGGCGGTACCGCTGCCGTGTACGACGCCGCCGGGAACGACACGTACGACGTCGGGAAGGGCATAGGCCTGATCGAGGAGGACGGGCTCGCCATCGTGAAGGACTACGCGGGCAACGACACGATCCGCGCCGAGCGCGGTGTGGGAAGCGTCCTGGAGCCCTTCACCGTGGGAGAGTTCGACCGCGCCGAGTTCGAGGATGATTTCCGCTACCGCGTCGGGGGTCTTGGCGGGTTCGTGAACTTCGCGGGCGATAACATGTACGAGGTCGAGGAGGCTGGCATCGGGCTGGCCTTCGGCCGCTCTCTAAACTTTGACTCCCAGATGGGAGGCTTGGTCCCCGTGGTGGCGCCCGTCGCGTTGGATCTGGCCGGCGGAGCCGAGGACTTCGCGCCCACGCTGCTTGGCGACACCTTCGACCCCACCAACGAGGTCGAACGGGACGACGGGGGAGCCCTGGCGGCCTGGGCGGAAGAACAAGACGGGTTCCGCTACGCTTTCACGCCTGACTCCTTGGGGAACCCCATGGTCCGCCTTCAGGCCGCATACCGGACCTACGAGGCGGACCTGGCGGAGCCTAGCGAGGGCACGATCCACGTCCAAGACCACAACGTGACGCTGGGCATCCCCTCCAGCTCCATGATTGAGCTCCCCTCGAGCTCGATGACCCTACAGAACGAGATTCTCATCCACCTCGACGACGAGCCTCGGGAGTACGAGCCCGATTATCCCCTGATCCTCATCGACGCGGGTGACACCAACGATGTGTACCGCAACGCGACGCCGCCTGGCATGATCGCGAACGCGACCGATGCCCCCCAGTCGGCCGGGCAACTCGCAACGGTTGGTCAAGGCATCTTTGGGGACGATGTGACCGTCGCCCCGAACCTCGTGCTCGATACACGCGGCAACGACCGATACGAGGGCCAAACCGCCCACCTGAACACGTCGAGGCTGGCGCAAGAGCTGCGAAGCGAGAACGAGGATTCTGAGGGTCTGCGCGCACCGGTTGCGGGCACCGTGGTCGCGGACTTGGGCGGGGACGACGCGTTCGACGGGGATGTGGCCAGCGTGGACGTGAACATGACGCTTTACTCGTCCACGATGACGAGCCTCGTCTACAGCGCAGGCGGCTCCGACACCATCACCGGGGGCCACGTCGGAGGCATCACGGTCTCCCACGCCATGGACGCGGAGACGTTCCTGGACAGCCAAGTGGGCCACTCCGTGACGAGCCTCTTATTGATGGGTACGCAGGATCCAGAAACGGAGCGCAACCGGATCGAGGCAGCCGAGGGGAGCATGGGTTCGATCCTCGTCCAGGAGCCGGGGGAAGAGGAGGAGGCGATCGTCCAGCCCAACACGAAGCTCACCGCGGCCAGCATCGTCGCCGGGCCCAGCGACTTCATCTCCACAGAACACAGCTTCGGGTCCGTGCGCTGGTGCGACGCCGGGGAGCGGTGCCCCGACTCGGAAGGCGGGTCCGATGTGTCCGTCGACCTGATCAGCGACTCGGAGCGCCCCGAGTTGCGCGCGCTGTTCGTCGGCGGGAACACGCCGAACACGTACACGTTGGACAGCCCGGATGCGATCGGGCACGTCACCATCGACCCCGAAGCGGATCTCTGCACGAGCCAAGAGGTCTCCCTTGGAGACCCGCCCTCGCGCGTGTCCGAGACCCCGCCCTCGATCCTGACGCGGTTCGTCGAAACCGGCGGGCCCACGGTCTACGAGATGACGGACCGCACCGAGGAGTCACCCGCCTGGAGGAACGACCACTCCTGGAGGCCCTTCGGAGAAGACGAGGACGAACAATGCCCTGAGACCCAGCTCGGCCACCCGGCCGTCATGGACGCGCTCGGCCAGGATTACGTCCGCCCGTCCGAGACGCCCGCGGGGGACGTGGCCACGGTCCAAACCATCGACACGCTCGCCATCGACAACCTCGGCCAGTTCGTGCTCGGCACGGCCGGCGAGGCCACAGGCGGGCAGATCGAGGAGCAAACCGGGCTCACGTTCGAGCCCCCGCGCCTGTGCGCGGCCCCCTTCGCGGTGGCCGAGGACGGGTCCACGCTTCGCGGGTTCAACCAGCCCACGCACCGATGCGCGGACGCCAGCGACCCGCGCACCCTCTCCGAGGACGCGTTGCAGGCTCACGAGCGCATGCTCATCACCACCGAGACGCGAGGCACCGTCCCCGCGAACGCGTTCGCCGCCCTGAACCCCTGCGACACCGGGAACACCGGCGACCGCTTCCTGGACCTGGACGCGCTCGAGGAGAACGTCCCCGGCGGGAACCCGCTGGCGCAAGGGACAAGCGGATGCTGGGCCACGCTCGAGGTCAAAAAGCAAACAAGCAGCTCCACCACGAGCCCCACCTGGAGCCCCCTGGCCCCCAACGGGGAAGGATGGCTCCCCGTGATGGCCTCCCCGCTCTACTGCGGGTACACCGACGACGACGGCATGCCCGTCAAGTGCGCCACGGACGCCGCACCCGTCCCGTACACCGTGGACGGCAGCGACGGGTACAACCTCGAACGATGGTTCCTCGCCGAAGGCGACTACGACTACCGCGTCACCCTCAACGGCCCCATCAGCACGCTCATGGGCGAAGAGACCATGTTCGAGGGGCAGCTCACGCTCGACCGCGAACCCCTCAAACAAGCCCAACCCGTGCCCGGATACGAGGTCCCCGTCGAGACCCAGGAGAAACCCGGCCTCCTGACGTGGCTCGAGGACGCCTCGCCCGACGAGATCCCGGGCGCGCTGGAAGGCTTCGACGTGCGCGTCGTGCACCAAGACGAACAAGGACCCCCCGAGCACGTGGAGGTCTGGAGCCCCCTGATCCTCCCCTCTTACCGGGACATCGTGCCCGGCGTGTGCCTGGACGGGACCCCCTACCGAGGCATCGCTAGCGACGCGAGCACCGGTTGGCGAGGCGACCGCGGCCACTGGGTCACCACGTACCCCCTGGACGCCTGGGACGCGGACGAGGCCCCCCAGGACTGTCAAGACGCGACCCCGTCGGCCGCGCTCGACGCCAAGCACGAGCCCCTGCCCGTCGACACCGGCCTCTGGCATGCCCCCTTCGGAGACGAACCCCGCCGCCTGCAGCTCCCCGAGGACGCCACGACCGAAACCGTGCTCGTCGACGAGACCGAGCCCGAGCTCACGCTCACGCCGCTTCCCGGGCCCGATGGAGAACCGCTCAAGCAGCTCGACGCGGACGCCACCGGCACGGTCGGGATCGGGATCCAGGACCTCTCCGCGCCCCAGATCAGCGGGAACATGGACGAGGACGACCTCACCGACGGTCCCCTCTACATCCAGCTTCCCCTCAACGTGACCAGCCACAGCCCCATGCAACAGATCCGGTTCGCGGGCGTCACCGACGACCCCCTCCAAGAGAACGTGATCGAATCCCACGAGGACGAGGGGCAAATCATGCAGGGCATCCAGATCACGTACGATCACGACGACCACGCGGGCACCCTCCCATGCAGCCCCTCAGACAGCCAGGACCATGTCGCCTGCCAAGCCCGCCTGAACCTCACCCGCGCCGGGCAAGCCCCCGACGGGACCTGGTACCGCCACGCCCACCTCAACCTCACCCTCCACACCAGCGACGAAGCCGGAACCGACCAAGCCGAGCTCCGGGACGCGCTCGAACGATCCATCCGCGACGACGAAGACATCACCTTCGAGGTCGTGCAAGACGGGGACGTCGAGGTCGAAGACGAAGCCGGGAACCAGCTCTCCAAGGACCTGGACGAGATCGTGCTCAACCTGTACCGCCCCTCGGATCTGGCCGTCCCCTGCGAAGGAGACGGGCTCGAGGTCGTCACGCGCGAGGGAACCGTGACCGTACGAACCTACACCGAAGACGAGGACACGCTGCTTGGGCTCCTCGTCGAAGCCCGCCAAGGCGACGAATGGACCGTGCAAGACTGGATCTGGATGGACGAACTCGACCCCGTGGACGGGGACTGCACCCCCGACGCGGACGGGGACTGGCTCGGCTTCGACTACGCCGTGCAACACGCCGCCCCCAACGAGACCGTCCGCCAGGAGCTGCGCACCGTGCCCGTGGACGAGGTCGGCAACCGAGCCCTCAGCTTCGGGCCCTTCGAGTTCGCCGTGATCGCGGACCAACAAGCGCCCACCCTCCGCCTCGACCAGCACGCCGCCACGCCCAGCTCCGTGACCGTGAACGTGACCGCGGACGAGCCCGTCGCCCTCGACACCGACCTCGCCCTCCAAGCCCCCGACGGTGACGCGCACAAGCCCCTGAGCGTCTCCGAAGAACGCGACAGGCACCACCAGCTCGTCTTCCCCGCCCTCGACGTGAACACCACGTACGAGCTTCCGGTGGACGCCGTCGACGAAGCCGGGAATGCCGCGAACGCGAACACGCACGTCGAGACCGCTCGCACCCTCGACGTGAGCCTCGAGACCCGCCCCGACGTCGTCGGGGACGCCGTCGAGATCGCGTTCACCGCCGGCGCCCTCGCCCCCGACCAGCAAGGAGCCCCCATGACGCGCATCCAAGCCACCGCGACGACCCAAGACCAAGAATGCGCCTCGCCCCGCAGCACGACCCAGTACATCGACGCGCCCATCGACGACCCCCGCACGTACACGGTCACGCTGCCCCTTACGGAATGCCCCGGCGGGGAGCTCACCCTCGAACTCCACCTCGAGAACGGGCCCGAGGACGAGCCCATCGAATCGCTCACGCTCACCACGGACACGATCCGCGACACCGAGACCCCCACGCCCCGCATCGACGTGCAAGGCGAGAAAGCCGCCACCGGCTGGTACACCAGCCCCGTCAGCATCACGCCCACCGGCGAGGACGACACAGGCATCCAGCACGCCCGGCTCGAGACCCGCGATGGCCCCGTCAGCCAACGCATGATCGACCAACCCGGCGTCCACGAGGTCACCGTCACCGCCGTCGACCACGCCAACCGCACCGCCACGCGCACCCTGGACGTGCCCATCGACCTGGCCCCGCCCGAGGTGCACCTGGTCAGCCAAGACCCGCTGCCCACCGAACGCAGCACCATCACCGTCGAAGCCGCCGGCGCAGACGACGCCAGCGGGCTCGACAGCATCCGAACCCTCGACGCGGACGGCTCGTTCACCGACTGGTCCCCCGTCGTGGAAGGCATGCAGCTACGCCTGGACATCCAAGGGCTCGACGAGATCGTGGCCGAGGTCCGCGACCGGGCCGGGCACGTCACGCAAACCGTCCTACCTGTGACCTCCCTGGCCAACCCGCCCACCGTGGAAGACGGCGGCCTCGTCGCCGTGTCCCCCTCCACCATCGAGGTGCACGCCGAACTGGACCGCCCCCTCGAACTGGACGCCCTCGCCGAACAAGACGGCACCCTCGTCTCCAAAACCACGAGCCCGCAAGCCGACGAACACCGGTTCACCCTCGAAGGGCTCCGACCCGCCACGGAGACCCTCGTCACCGTGCGCGCGCAACTCACCGACGGATCTGCCGTCACGCTCGAGGAGGTCTCCGGCACCGTGCAACTGCCCGCCTCGCAAGGGCCACCCACCGTACCGGAAAACCTAAGCGCGGAGGTTCTCAGCGATGGGACCGTGACGGTCTCCTGGGACGCCGCCAGGGACGATGCCGGCATCGACCGGTACCTGGTCGAGCGAAGCACCGGCGGGCAGCTCTCCGATCAGCGAAGCGTCACGGACACGAAGATCCTCGACGATCCCGCGCCCGGCGCCACGCACGAGTACCGCGTGCAAGCCGTCGATTTGGCCGGCCGCTCGGGCGGCTGGACGATGCCCGTCGCGGTCACGCCTCAAGCACCCCTGGAGGTCGTCTCCTACGAGATCACGCCCCAGATCGCACCCGCCGGGACGCCCGTCGAGATCACGGTCGTCGCGGAAGGCGACGGCGCGCCCGGCACGGCGGCCGTCACGTTCGGGGACGAGAGGATCCCCCTGGCGCTTGAGGAAGGCGAGGACGGACGATGGGTCTATTCCGCGAACGTGGACCTCCCCGCGACGGACACGTTCTTCCCCGAGGGCATCACCGTGCACCTGGACGATGCCACGTTCCCCGAGGAGGGAAGCTACCCCGGGCCCGTGGTGAAGGCGCTCGAGGACGAGCAGATCGCCACCACCGAGGACGTGCCCGCTCCCAGCCTCGCCGTGTTGCTCACCGTGTTGACCCTGATCCCGCTTGCTAGGAGGTGGACCGCTTGAACGCTCGCTTGCTCGTAGCCGCTCTCGTCGTCGTCGGGCTCCCCATGATCGCGATCGCGTCCGCGCAGGACACGCCCGACCCGGGCCTGCCGGACGTAGGCGAGGTCCCCGATCCCGGAGAGGACGCCGCCTTCGACGAGGTGTTCGTGGTGCTCGACGAGAACGCCTGCCCCATCGAGGACGGGTTCGAGGCGGACCTCCTCGAGGGGACCACCGCATGGTCCTCCGAGCACCACCCGCGAGCCAGCCAAGACTGCGTCGCGCAATGGGGCGATGGAACCTACGAGCGAGGCAGCAAGGCCGCGCTGGAGGCCACCGAGATGCCCACGCGGCACCTGGCCGCCTCGAACGCGCCCTCCCAGCTCGTCAACGACGCCGCGCAGACCCTCATCGACAACGGCGTGGACCCGCGCATCGCGGCGCCCGTGCTGGCCGGGTTCGCGGACGGGTGCGAGGCCGCGTACGCCGTGGGCGATACCACCGCGGAGTCTGCGATGAACCCGGCAGGCGACTTCTGCCGGGAGGTGATCCAGGGGTCCACCATGTTCCTGGAGGTCCCCGAGGTGCCAAGCGGCGTGGGCGCCCTCTACCTGGACGTCTCCCACGCGTACCAGTTCAGCCAACCGGACGACAACCAGATCGCGCCCGACGGCGCCTGGGTCGAGGCGAGGGTCCCCGGTGAGGACTACCAACGGCTGGACCCCGTGGCTCTCTACGGGCCCAGCGAGGACGGCCAAGGCACGCTGTGCGGGACAAGCGGCCCCGTCACGGTCATCCTCGACAACTACATCCGCAACTACGACGGCGGAGCCATCGAGGAATCCATCTCGTCCCTCGAGGAGCTCTACCGCCCCGAGCTCCCGCCCGAGATGGCCGACGCGACGCCGTCCATCCTGGACCCGATCCCCGAAAGCGAGCACGAGTGGCGAGAGAACTGCGGCGGCATCGTGGACCAAACCTACGATCAAACCCTGCAAACCAGCCAGGACACCGGCGAGGACGAGACGAGCTCCTCCTCGAACCAGCCCCCGCTGCAGCGGATCTCCCCCTACCCGGGCACGATCCGAGGCGAGGGCTCCGGGTTCGTGGGATCCACCGTGGACGAGACGGGCGAGCCGCGGTTCATCAAGCACTGGTTCGATCTGTCTCCGTATGCGGGCGAGACCGTGGAGGTCCGCTTCCTCGCCACCGGCGGCGCTGGGCTTGGCACGCAAGAGGGCGGCTGGTGGATCGACCACGCCAACCTGCGCTACTCGGGCCCCGCGGACGATCTAAGCGTCCGCGTGGACACGCCCCAGGACGGCGACGTGCTCCCCTCGGGCCGGTCTCAGATCACGCCCGGCGGCGTGCTGCCCGTCGAGTTCGTGGTCGAGAACCTGGGACGCACCCCAGCCGGCCCCGCCACCGTGGAGGTCTCGATGGCCGGCGCCATGCAGAACGTCACGGTCCCCGAGCTCCAGCCGCTGGACGCGTACCGCGCCTTCGCCATCCTTCCCGTCCCCACCGCGGGGGACGGGGAGATCAGCGCCGCGCTGGCCCAGCGCGTCCCGCTCGAGGAGAACGCCCAGAACGTCCCCTACGCGGACAGCTTCCCCGCCAACAACGAGGACACGATCGAGGTCTCCTTCGACGCCGTACAGGACGTCGAGCTGGACATCGTGGAGGTCCAACAGGACGGGTCCGAGTTCAACGTGACCGTGGACGTGGAGAACCAGGGCAACCAGCCCGCGATGGTTCCCCTGGAAGCCACGCTCACGCCCGTGGACCTGTCCACGCGCAGCCCGCGAACCGTCGACGCTCAACCCCAAGGCATCGTCGCCTCCGTGATGGTCCCCCACAGCGACGAGGTCAACTCGTACGGGGTCAGCGACCCCACGCGGTCCGCGAACGTGGACTTGGAGGTCCCCAACGAGGGCGTCTGGGAGATCAAGCTCTCCAGCATCGCCCACGACGACGCGGACGCCACCACGATCGTGCCCTTCGGGGAAGCCACGCCCACGGCCATCTCGAACTCCTTGGGAAGGGTTCTGACGGGTCCCACCGAGGAGATCCCGCGCGGCGGGTTCGAGCTCGTCGGCGAGACCGACGACTTGGACGAGCAGGCCGCGTTCCTCGAGGACCTGCGCCACCCCATCGACGGGCCCGAGACCCGGTTCGTCCCCATCGGGCAAGCCGCCATGGGAAGCGCCGGCGAGATGCTGCCCGAGGAATGGAGCCCCGTGCGGGGCGAGAACGCCGCCGCGTGGGGCAACGCGAGCATCGGCGGAGAGGACCGGGACAGTTGCGAGGTCGATGCGGAACTGGCCGACAACACGAACATCGGCGGCCAGGTGCTCAACCAGCAACTCGGGACCGTCGCGGGCTCGCTCGAGACGGTGCTCTGCACCGCCAACGATCTCAACGAGACGGTTGGCGGAGCTTGCGATCAGCTAAGAGGACAGAACGAGACCGTAGGCGACGCGTGCGCCTCCACCCTACCGACCGACTCCATCCCGGAGGACCTCTTCGGCGATCTCGAGAACGAGGCAGGGATTCGGAGCCCGACCGACCTGCGCGTGCCCGCGTCCTTGCAAGCGTGGAACGTCCGCCAGAACCACGTCGCCATCTACGGCGTGGGCACGGACGCCAGCGATGCAGAGAGCCTGGACGCCAGCGACGAAGAAAGCCTGCGCATCCAGGAGGACGACGATCGCGTCTACATCGACTTCCGGCACGCAGGGAAGCTGCACTGGGAGAACGAGCGCGGCGCCAAGGCGCAACTCGCGATCGTGCCCGGCGGGCAGGTCAACCTCGTCGAGGAGATGCGCTCGGTCGAGAACCAGACCCGGCAACTCACGCACGATCTGGGCCTCCCGCCCGAGGGTCAGGCCCTCGTGAACACGCTGCTGATGGACGTGTTCTTCCAGAACGTGATCCAGAACACCCCGGACACGCGGCTGCCCCAGGACGTGTGCAACGGGTTGAACCCGGGCGAGGACGACGGCGGGGACGACGGCGTGGGCCTCGTCACGCAGACGCTTTTGACCTTCTGCGGGGACACGCAGGTCGTCGAGAACGTCGAGCCGGCCTGCGACCAAGCGGACATCGTCGCGGCGGAGTGCGACCTCACCGAGCACGTGGACTCCACGATCCTGCACCAGTCCGGGCAAACAGAGGAGGACGGTGTCGTGGTCGAATGGACCCAGCCGGTCGGATGGCAGACCGAGCGCGTGGACATCACGCGCATCGTGGAGGAGACCACGCGCGAGGACGGGCTCGACGAGGGCTTCTACGTGATGTTCAACCTCGTCACGACCTCGGACCTCGACACCTTCCTCACCAGCGCAAGCGCGGACGCCCCCGGCGAGGGCGACAAGGCCGGCGCGCAGACCGCAGACACCGACGCCGCGCTCACCAAGGCCGAGGCCACCTTCGGGTGGGAGCGCGGGACCGTGCCCGTGTGGACCGTGAACGAACCCCGGCTTGAGCGCGCAGCCGAGGACAGCGACGAACCCCGGGCGCGCTGGTGCCTGAGCCCCAACCCTGATACCGAAGACATCTCCGAGTGCGAGACCGAGAAGACGCTCCAACCCAGCGACATGCGAGGCTGGGAGACCTTCTGGCTCGAGGACAGCGCCCGCACCGCTTGGTCCTACGAGCAACGGGGTGGCGACCCGCAAAGCACCTCCCCCGGCGCGCTCGTGTGGGAGGGCGGATCGGGCGAGCTGATCCAAACGCACGACGGGCTTAGCGTCGCCATCGACCAAGACGAACGGGACCCGTACAGCGTGCTCAAAAGCCCCGTCGTGGACGTCTCCGGGTACGACCAACCCGTGGCCCAGATGAACGTGCAATGGGGCCAAAGCGAGGCCGGAACGGCCTATTACGGGGACGATCAAGAGCTGGCAAGTCTCGAGAGCCGCTGCGATAGCGAAAGCGACGCCGCCCAAGACAGCCACGTGTGGGCCTGGACCGGGTGGAACGTGCGCGTTCGACCCGTGAACGCGGACGGGAGCCTGGGCGAGGCCCAGACCGTGGAACCCGTCGGCGGGTACCACGCGTGCGAGACGGACACGGACGCGCGCGTCTCCGTGCTCTTCAACGGGGAGGCCATCTACCGCTCCCCCAACACGTACGAGTCCACGATCGTCTGGGAGGGGTCCCCCGTTGGGGTCCCGGGTTCCGATCTGGGCAGCACGTGCGGGACGGGCTTGGAGGAGGCCACGGACCCGACGCAGTTCTGCCGGGACGCCGAGCTGGCGTTCGGGCACGAGGAGCCCGTGTTCGCGTTCCCGATGCCCGGCTGGAATGAGGTCGCCTTCGACCTGTCCGAGTTCCGGGGCCAACAGGTGCAGATCGAGGTCCACGCATTTGGCCTGATGGCAGAGGAGCCAGGGTCTTTGCCGCGCGACCCGGTCCCGCGGGGCGAGCTCCGCGTCGACGCGTTCGAGGTCTCCGAGGGCAACCCGCCCTACGATGCGAGCCTCGATCACGAGGACCGGTCCCTGATCGCGCCCGCGACCGAGGAGCGCTTCGAGCTCGACATCACGAACCGAGGCTCCGACCCGATCGACCGCGTCGATCTGCGACGCACGGTCGTGGGCCCGGACGGGTGCCAGGCCGTGGACCCCGTCGTGGAGCCGTGGACGCTTCTGGACCCCCAGACGGGGGAACCCGGCCTCCCCCCCGGCGAGGAGGCCACGATCCGCAACCCGCAGCTGGCCTGGAACGTGCCCGACGACGAGGGCGAGATCTACGAGCGCCGCCTGACCGTGGAGACCGGCGGGTCGCTGGCACCCAGCCTTGCCCCCGAGGCCATCCTGCACCCCGGCGAGGACGGGTCCGTGACGGCCGTGTTCGTGGACGGGGACGACTGCGCGGACGACGTCGAGCTCACCGTGGACGAGCTGGCCGGCGACGCGAACGTGGACGAGGACGCGAACACGGTCACCGTGGACCACGAGGACGAGGAGGACATCGAGACCCGGAGCAGCATCAAGGTGCACGCCACGGACGCGCACGGCGTCGAGAGCCTGCCCGCGTACCTCACACCCGTGCCCCCCACCGGGCTCCAGGACCCCGTGCCCGGGTTCGAGGCCACGTGCGACCCGCTCCCGGACGACCCTAACCACGTGGCCGAGTGCACCTTCGACGCGAGCGAGCTCACCCAAGACCCGAGCGACGTGATCGAAGAGTACCGCTGGGACTTCGACGATGCAGACGAAGGTGCCGGCGAGAACGTCACGCACCGGTACGAGGACGCAGGCACGTACAACGTGGAGCTCACCGTCGCGTGGGACATCGACGAGGACGAAGAGGAAACGGCCTCCGTGGACGAATGGGTCACCGTGAATGAGGACGACCCGTACCAGCAGCTCGTCCGAACGGTCGTCGAAGGGACGAACATCCAGGGGCTTTTGGGCCTCTCCGACGACGAAGACGACGAGCTAGAACAGCTGCCCGACGAGGGCGAGACCGAGGTCGAGGTGCTCCAGTCCGCCACCCGCGAGGACGGGACCGGTTCCGCCGTGCGCATCGCCGTAGACAAACCGGAAGACTCGATGGCGACCCGCCTGGTTTTGCCATGCGAGACGGGCGCCCAGTGCGAGGGGAACATGATCGGCGTCACCGGGTTCGACGACGTGCTCCTGCAGGGTTTGGCCCCGGGCCACTACATCGGGTACGTCATGTTCGGGGACCAGTTCGCCTTCTCGCCCGTCGAGTTCACGGTCGAACTCGAGCCCGACACGGGAACGGATGCGCGCCCCAGCGACAACACGATCACGCTGAAGAGCGAGATCCGAGAGGACCCCAGCGTGCGCGTGGAAAGCATCGACGTGCCCAAGCTTTTGCCGGTCGGAGAGGAGGTCCAGCTGGACATCCAGGTCACCAACGACGGGAACGTGCCCCTCGAGGACGTGACCACGGACGTCCGCATCTCCCCGTTCGACCTGAGCGTGGAAGCCGACCGCATCCAACGCTTGGACCCCGGTCGCACGCTCACCGCGCAGGCCACGGTGGACCTGCCCCGGCCCGGGCCCGCCACGGTCAGCGTCGCGACCACGGCCGCGGCCGAGGACCGAGGCACCGTCGCCGACGAGAAAGGCTCCGGCACCGTCGTCGTGGACCGACACGTGCTCTCCCCCGAACCCGGAGACCACGACCACTGGGACGTGGACGAGGTCATCCAGTTCGGCGACGGGAACCGCCTGCCCAGCAACGTGAACACCACTCTCCCGCTGGCCGGCCAGATGGACACCGCAAGCTCCCCCTTCAGCATCTTCGAGATCAACGTGAGCGGGACCCTCGAGCAAGC
The DNA here is from genome assembly GCA_964581775.1 of uncultured Thermoplasmatales archaeon. Classification (GTDB taxonomy): domain Archaea; phylum Thermoplasmatota; class SW-10-69-26; order SW-10-69-26; family SW-10-69-26; genus PWVY01. The sequence continues at coordinate 56,415 of CAZOQA010000004.1, forward strand.
CTACGACGGGCTCAGCGTCGAATGGCGACCCGCCGACGCCGAGCTCAACGCCCAAAGCCGCGTGCCCTACAAGGATCTCATCCGTACGGAAGGCTACCGCGTGCCCGGCTCGAACCTCCAAGCCCTCTTCGACGAGGACGCGGACCGGGACCGGTTGGGCATCGACTGCGACCCGTTCATCGACACCAGCGACATCGCGAACCAGGAGGTCCCCATCGCGGAGCTCTCCAACCCCGAAACGTACGCCTGCCACGAGCTCCCGCTAGGATCCAACATCACCGCAAGCCACAAAGGCGGCACGCCCGGCAACCTCACCAGCGCCATCACGGGCACCCCCACCCTGGACCTGCCCGGCATCGAGACCCAGCAGATCCGCACCAGCGCCGCGGATATACCCAGCACGCAGCGCACCGTGGACACGATCTCCGCCAGCGACTGGGAAGAGAAGGACCAGATGGGCGGGTTCACGTTCGAGGAGGATCGGTCCTCCCTGGACAGCAGCAGCGCCTTCTACCTGCCCACCGGCACCATCGCGGAGAACGCCGAGCACTACTCGCACGAGCTCCGCGTGCCCCTTACGGTCGGCGAATGGTGCCAGTTGACCACGGAGATGGTCCCCGATCGAACACCCTTCCGCATCGTCACCGAGGAACGCCGGCTCTTCGCGAACCAGGAGGCCGGCACGAGCGGATGGGACGTGAACGTGCGCTTCGAGACCGGTGACGTCGGCCTGGCCACGTCCACCGTGATCGGGGACACGATCGTGGACCTCGAGGATCCGACCACGACGGGATGGGAGAGCCTGGAGTACGATCTTCCCCTGGGCCCCCTCTTCGCGGTCGCCACGGAGGACCCCGTGCCCATCCCCGGCTCGCTCAGCGGCACAGACGAGGACAACTGCCAGGTCCTCGAGGAGGAAGCCGCCGACCAGAAGGACAGGCTCTCCGAGGCCGAGATCATCCTGGAGTTGACCAGCGAGCAGGGCCCCAACGAGGACGCGCTCGACGTGGGCTGGTTCGTCGGGTCCCTCGAAGCGCCCGAGCTGGGCATCGACATCGGAGCCTCCGAATCCAACCACGAGGCTCGGACCTGCCAGGAGCAAGCGCCTCCCGAGACGTGGCCCCCCGGCAACGGTCAAGGGTACCGGACCGTGTACGGGTGCAGCGAGTTCGCGACCAGCGGCGAACCCAAACGAGGATCCCTCGAACCAGGGGACGAATGGGTCAGCGATCCTCTGGGCTCGACCGAGCGCATCCAAAGCATCGCGTTCAGCGGCTCCACAGTCGTCAACGACGCGTCCGAGAACGTCGTCCTCCTCGAGGCTCTCCGTAGCGAGCGCCCCCTTGAGATCGACGAACCCACCGAGAACGGCCTGTACAGCGATCTGGACGACGACGAGACGCCTGAGGTGCTCACCACGCACCCCAGCGGGTACGAGTTCGGCGAGTTCGGCGACACCGATGGCGAAGACTGGTTCCGGTACGTGGACGCGGTCGCGCTCGTGGACCTGCGCGCGGGCCTCGATGGCGAGGTGCTCTTCGACATGCACGCCGAGAACGGGGACGACATCGTGGCGCAGGTCGTCGCGGCACCCCTCGAACCCGGGGAAGCCTTCGGCGAGGAGGCGCCCACGCGCGTCGAGTGGACACCCCTGCAGGTGTGCGAGGCGGACGCGGTGAGCCTCACGTACCCGCCCACGCCCCTTGGGGCAGGCCCCGGCGAGATCGTCGGCCCCCTGGACGCGTACAACACGACCCTCGAGGACGTGGAGTACACCAGCGAGGACGACAAGCAGCCCCTGTGCGCGGACGTCTCCCCCGTCGGCGGCGAAGTGGCCCTGATCGGGATCCGGTTGTGGATGCCCACCCAGGACGCGAGCGTCGAGATCGGCGACGCCGAGGTCAACATGGACGTGCCCGACCCGCAGCAGCTTCGCCCCCAGCTTCGCGCCATGACGGACGACACCGTGCACGAGGGCACGCTCACCATCCACGACGTCTCCATCCTCTCCATGCCTCCCGCGTTCAGCCACAACGCGGACGTTGCCTTCGACGAGCCCGTCAAATGGAAGGGCGACGAGGTGCTCGAGTCCAACAGCACCCCCTCGTTCACCATCCACGTCGACCAACCCGCCCGCCAGAGCACCTGGGACATCCAGGCCAACGTCTCCTTCGACGTGACCGTGTCAAGCGACGCGAACACGGACGTCGAAAGCGGCACGTACGCGGGGTTCGTGGACCTTCCCCAGTCCAGCTACGAAGGCTCCCAAAAGCTCGACGTCACGTGGGAGATGATGCGCGAGAGCGTCGAATCGTACCAGCACACGAACGGGACCTGGGACGACGAGGTGGACTACCTGGACTGGCTGGCGGACGAACCCGTTCTCCCGTCCGGGGACATCGCCGTGGACGCGATCGACGTCCGCGTCGAGACCGAGCTCGACGCCCTCGTGGACCCCGTCTCCGACTGCCCATCCAGCCTCGAGGACTTGGCCAAGAGCACGGATGTCACCTGCCGCCAACTGGCCACGATTGTGGACGAGGGACGCCAAGCCACGACGTCCATCGACACCGAGCGCGCCCTCCCGGACGATCCCGGCGTGCGCCACGTGGCCGTCACGCCCGACCGGGACAGCCCCGTCGCGGTCCGAACGGCTCACCTGGAGCTGACCAACCCCTCCTCGCTGCCCGTGTCCCTCTCCGGCACGCTCACCCTGTCCTCCCCCGGCGGCGCGCTCCTTGAGGAGATCCCCTTCCCGGAACGCACCCTGGAGGCCTGGAGCGACGACACCGCCACCATGGAGCTGCCCCCCGTCGACGGCGAGCACGATCGCATCGTCGTGGAAGCCACCATCGAGGACACCAACGCCCGCGACGACTACCGGAGGACCACGCTGCACGAGGCCTCCAACATGGTCCCGTTCTTCTTCAACGACGAAGCAAGCGGCGTCACGCAGACGCTCGAGGCCGCCAAACCGGATCTGCCCGGCGCGTCCGGGGACGGTGTAGGCTGGATGATCGAGTCCGGCGGCGGCGACCGGGACATCACGCCGCTGGCGACGGACAGCCTCGATGCACAAGGGCTCTACGACATGCTGCAAGAGGACGAGGACCCCCTGCTCGTCTTCCAGCACCAGCGCGACCTCGTCGGGGACGCCAGCGAGGACTCCGACGGCGACTACAGCTACCTGGGAGCCGCCCTATGCTCCGGGTTCGAAAACTCAGAGCCGGACGAGGAAGACCCCTGCGTGCTGCTTGAAAGCGCCTGGGCCCCCGACCCCGCGGACGCGATGGCTTCGTCGACGGAAACCGACCCAAACACCGGGGAATCCTGGGACGAGTGCACCGAGGAGGGCCAAGACGAACCCGACCCGAACCTCGTCGCGTACGGGATCAACGGGCCCGGCCACGGCGTGCTCGGAGACAGCACGGGCGTGATCCGCCCCAGCGTCCTCGGCGCGTGGGAGACCGCCGCGTTCGAGATCCCGGAAAGCGCCGTGGACACCGTCGCACCCAGCGGGGACTGGCCCGTGCACTTCCGCATCTTCCTGGGCGAGTGCAGCACCGAGAAGCCCAGCACGGTCGTCGTGGACGACGTGGGCCTGGCAAGCGCCCGCCCCGTCTTGGACATCGGAGCCCAGGACGTGCCCATCTGGCCGGGAAGCGAGAAACGGTACCCGTTCACGCTGGAGAACCGCGGCGCCGGAAGCGACATCTTCCGCGTGGTCCCCTCCCAAGAGGTCCCCGACGGCTGGCACGTCAGCATCGACGTTGACGGAGACACCGTGTACGACACGCGCACCGGTCAAGCCCGCCCCGTCGAGGTGGCCCAAGACGAGACCCTGGAAGGCGTCGCGCGCGTGCAAGCCCCCTCGGACGCGCGAGGCACGATTCAGGACCTGGCCCTGACCGCGTACGCCACGAACGCGCCCGGGTTGATGTCCTCCGGCGCCCTCAAGGCAAGCATCGAGCGCGTAAGCCCCTCCCAGCTCGAAGAAGACCCGCTCGCCGTCGCCGACCCCGGAGCCATCACGCTTCGCACCGAGCGCGTCGAGCTGCCCAACCTCGTCGTGCAAGACGACTCGATCACGGTCGAGAACGCCGAGATCGGACGCGAGACGAACATCCAGTTCCAGGTCGCCAACGAAGGCCTCCAACGCGCCGAGGACGTGCCCATCGCGGTCGCGATGCGAGGACCTAGCGGGTTCGAGACGCTGGCCAGCCCCAGCGGGGAAGACCCCGTACGGGAGACCGTGCAACCCGGCGCCACGACCACGCTCACGTACACCTGGACGCCCCGAGAGGCCGGGGAGCACACGCTGCGCATCGTCGCCGACCCGGACCCCGGCGACGTGAACCTCCTGCTGGACGACGAGGTCGAGCGCTTCTTCGGCGTCGCCCAAGAAAGCGCCGAGTGCAGCCCGCGCGAGGCCTGCCCCAACCTCCTCGACCACGCCTTCCAAGTCGAACCCCTCCAACAACCCGATCTGCGCCTGGACGTGCAAGGCGTGCCCGAGCGCATCGGCATCGGGGACGAGACCGAGCTCACCGTGATCGTCGAGAACGTGGGCGGACGCGCCGCCACGGACGCCACGCTCCGCTTGAGCGAGAACGGGCTGTTGCCCATCCTCGACAGCATGACCGTGGACCTTCCCCGCATCGAGCCCGGCGGCCAGGAGACCATCACGACCACGTGGGCCCCCGTCTCGCCGGGCGAGGGCCTCGTCATCGGCAGCGTGGAAGGCCCCGACGTGTACACCGGGCAACGGCCCGACGGGTCCAGCGCCAGCGAAGACAGCGACGTGGCCCTCCCCGTCGTCATCGACCGCCCCGACGTGGACGCCAGCCTCTCCGAGCCCATCCGCACCGAGCCCGGCACTTCGCACGCCGTGCTCCTCAACGTCACCAACGACGGCACCGCGCCCGTCGAGATCCTTCCCGAGACGGTGCACCGGGACGGCGTGTACCTGAGCCCCGTCGTGAACGCGCCCGTCGAGGTCCCGCCCGGCCAGTGGGAGACCGTGCCCGTGCTCGGGTTCGCCGAGATCGGCACGCCCCCCACGACGAGGGAGCTGCCCGTCCCGCTGAGCCAAGGCGACGCCACCGCGACCGTGACCGTGCTCGGCGCCGCCGACGCGCGCGTCGTCCTCGACGAGACCCCGCTCGAGCCCGGCACCGCGGACCTCCAAGCCCTCGTCACGAACCACGGCAACGTGCCCCTGGACGGGGAGATAAGGGTCCGAGGCGACGGGATCCGCGGGACCGCGAGCGTGGACATCGCGCCCGGGGACGCCGCGAACGTGACCGTGCCCGTCACGGTGCAACCCCGCGTGGAACCCGGCACCGTGAACGTGGCCACGCACGTGACGACGGACGACGAGGACCGCGTCACGCAGATCGACCGCTTGACGGTCGACGCGGCGCCCGCCGTCGACTTCGACCTGCGCGCCGACGAGGTGCCCTTGACCGGGTCCGCCCAGGGGCAGCTTGTGATCCGCAACGTGGGCAACATGCCCCTGGACGGTCGCGCCGTCCTCGACGGGCCGGTCTCCTTGAGCGGGTCCCCCATGCTGGACCTGGACCCGGCCGCGTCCACCGTGCTCCCGGTGACCTGGGTCTCCGGCACGGACCGCAACGGGACCGCCAGCGTGGAAACGCTCGACGGGGACACCGTCGGGACCACGCAGCTCTCCCCGAGCGATGTCAGCCCCCGCTTGGAGGTCAGCAACGTGGGCACCAGCCCCAGCGTGAACCTCGCCGAAGGCATGATCGTGCAAGTCGTGGGCACCGTCGAGAACACCGGCGTCGTGCCCCTGGAGAACCACACGCTGGGCGTCACCGTGGACGGCGAGCTCTACCAGACGTTCGAGATCGACGACGTGCGTCCGGGCGAGGTCACGACCGCCAGCCACGAGCTCGAGCTCCCGAAAAGCGGCGAGATCACGCTGGGCCTGGTGGACCTGGCCGCCTTCCAACGCGGCGAGACCGCGGGCGCAGCCACCACCATCACCGCGGACGAGGCCTCGCTGGGCCTTGGCACCATGCTCGAGATCCCGAACCTTCCCGTCCTCGGCGTCGTCTCCATCGTCGGCGTCGCCGCGGGGGTGAAGCGCCGGTGAGACAAGGCGCCATCGTGCTCTTGGGCCTGCTCATCACGCTTCCCCTCGCCATGCCGGGCGCGATCGCGCAAGAAGCCCCCGGCACGGGCCCCCCCGACGACTGGGAACCCTGGCTGGACGAGGACCTGATCACGCGCGTGCCCCTCGAGGTCACCACGGGCCAGCACTACCCGCCCGACTGGGACGGGCCCCGCCTGATCGCGTACGAGCTGGACGTCAACCAGGTCCTCGCCGACGCGGGCTGGCCCACCGACCGCGGCCAACCCGTCGACTTCACGCTCGACCCGGATAGCATCCGCGTGGTCCCCCAAGGCGTCGCGGACCCCCAGCCCGTGCCCATGGTCACCTGGCAAGGGTCCCTGCTGACCGAGGGAGCCTTGGGCCCCACCGTCACGATCGCGTTCCTGGCCGAGCCCGGCCTGGACGCGTACCACGTGTACTTCGACCGGACCGAGGACGGGGACGAGCACGAGCCCGTGGCCCGCGACGCCGTCGAAGAGCAACGCATCCTTCAACTGCTCGCCGGGCACGGCAGCGGGCACGAGCTCGTCGCGCCCCTGGCCACGGAGGAGGAAGCCACCGTCGCGATCACCAGCGAGCACGCCACGCCCCTCCAGGTCGAGCACGTGACGCCCCAGGGGTCCAGCATCGTCTCCTGCAGCTCCACCCACGTAGGCCCCGGCACCTGGTCCGAGTGCGAGATCGGGACCGGCGGGGACGTGCACGCCGTGCGCGTCACCGCGGAAGCCCCCGTCACCGCGTACGCCTGGACGGGGAGCCCCGACTCGGGCACCGAGCACGCGATGGTGCCCCTCTCGGGCAGCCAGGGCACCCCGAACGGCGCGATCCTTCACGCGCCCGCCCTCCGCAGTGGCACCACGCCCGTGAACCTGATCAGCGTGCAAGGCACCTGCGAGGCGACCGTGGGCTCCACGACCCTGCAAGTGGGCCCCGATACGCCCACGAGCGTGTCCATCCAGGATCACGAGACCGTGGACGCCGAGTGCCCCCTGCTCGGATGGATCCCCGGCCGCGGCCCCGCCACGCCGCCGGTCAGCGTGAACCAGACCCTCACCAAGAGCGCCGTCACGAGCACCGGGCACGCGCCCGGGTCCTGCGGCATCCAGCAGACCGTCGCCGCCGTGGGCGACCGCCACGCGAACGTGGTCCGCGTCGACACGAGCGTGCAAGAGGAGGACGTGCGCTCGCTGTCCCGCCCCACCGACGCGGTCCCCCACCGCTTGGACCACGAGCAGATGCGCGCGGCGGACTGGCCCGCGCTCGAGGACGCCCAAGGCACCGGGTACACCGTGCTCAACCAAGGCGACACCGCCTGGCCCAGCCTGTGGGACCCCGAGGAGGGCGCCTTCCAGCTGGCCCCCACGCGCACCGGCAGCATCGGCTGGATCGGCGCCGCCAACGCGGAGGAGTGCGACGTTGAGCTTCGGTTGGCCGCCGTTCCCTTCTCGGGGAACCCCCGCGTCGAGTTCGCCGCGCACGGCGAGCGCCTCCCCCCCGACGTGATGGGCCCCTTCACCGTGAGCCAAGCCTTCACCCACCAGGAGGAACCCAACGACCCGACCGAGATCCCCGACACGGGGAGCCTCGTCGAGACGGGCCTTCGGGGGGACGTGGCCCTCACGGCCGGGTTCGCCCTCGTGGGCGACCAGGCCATCCCCACCGCGTTCGCCTCGCACCTTCGCCCCATGACCGTGGACGAGGGCCAGGCCGACGTGATCGGGCCCCTGTTCGACCTGCAGCTTGAACCCACGGCCCGCATCTCGCCCCCCGGCGAGGTGCAAACCTTCACCCTCACCGGGCAAGGCCAACACCTGGCCCCCACCGGCGAGGTCACACCGCTCGAGGTCAACCTGAACGCGGAGAGCATCACGCAAACCGAGGGCGTCCCGGACGTCGAGCACGACCTGGGGACCATCCAAGCCCAGCTCCCCCTCGACGAGCCTGGGGAGGTGACCACGCTCACCGTGACCGCGCCCAACGACGTGCCCCACGACACGACGCCCACGTACGAGCTGCTCATCACGGGCGAACCCGTGGACGGCGGGGACGCCGTGCCCGCGCGCGCCACGCTGCAAGTCGTGCCCGACCGCGAGCTCAGCCTCACCTTCTCCGACGGGAGCCAGCTTCAAGACCTGACCACCGAGGACGGCGAAGCCTCGGCCTCGCTCGTGCTCTCGAACGAAGGCACCGCCGTCGAGGACGTGGACCTGTCCACCGTCGTGCCCGGGGACCTTGCCTGGGAGGTGGACGTGCGCGACCCGTCCACGGGCGAACCGTTCCCCAACGACGTCGTCACGGAGCTCCCGCCCGGCGAGGAGCAACAGCTGGACCTGGAGGTGACCGTCCCCGGGGAGGCCTCTCGCGTCGTGGACGTGACCGTCGTCGCGCAAAGCCTCGAGGATGCAAGCGTCACGAGCGAGGCCACCGCGCGCGTCGCGCACGGCATCGACGTGAACGTGGACGGGCTCGTGGACCCGGACCTGATCACGCTTCGACCCGGCTCCAGCGAGCAAGCCAACCTGACGCTCGAGAACCGAGGAAGCGAGGTCTCCGTCCAGGTGAGCCCTGAGGCAGAGGGCGCCCTCGTCGTCGAGGCCGCGGACGATCGCGTGAACCTTGGACCCGAGGGCACGCCGCGCGCCAACGCGACGGTGCCGCTGAACGTGACCGCTGCCAGCGATGCCCCCATCGGGGCCGTCGTCGTGGCCACGATCACGCTGAACGTGCACGTGGGCGACTTGGACCCCATCGAGCAACTGTTGAGCCTGCGCCTTCGCGTGGTCCCCGACCACGGCCTGACCGCCGTGGAACCCATCGAGGTGCTGCCCGGGCTCAAGGAGCCCACGAACGTGACCGTGCGCGCCACCGGCGACGCGGACGAGCGCGTGGACCTGTCTCTTCTATCCGCGCCCCGCGGCTGGACCATCGAGCACCCCGCGAACGTGACCGTGCCCCACAACACGACCGCGCCGGTCGAGCTGAACATCACCACGCCCGAGGCCACCGAGCCTGGCACGTACGATGTGGGGTTCAGGGGCCTGCCCGGGGACGGCACCGAGCCCTTCTCGTTCCGCACGCAGGTCATCGTGCCCGAGACGCCCGCGTTCGAGCTCAGGCTCCCCTCACCGCCTCCCTTGGGCGTGGGGGCCGAAGAGACCTTCCCGATGACGATCCGCAACGTCGGCAACGTGCCCGGGAACGCGACCATCGAGACCAACGCGAGCATCGTGGACGCTGTCCCGCGACCCGCCACGCCCTCCCAACTGGCCCCCGGGCACGAGGAGCGCCTGCAGCTCGTGCTCCGCGCTCAAAGCCCCGGGAACGACACGGTCCAGTTCGACCTCACGCCCGGGCAAGACGCGACCCTGCCCGTGGACGTGGGCCTCGTGGACCTGTCCCTGGAGCTGGTCAGCGTCACGCCCAACCCCCCCAGCGAAGGCGAGCCCGTGCAAGCCGTGGTCAGCCTCTCCAACGAGGGCACGGTGCAAGCGCGCAACGTGAACGTGAGCGTCATGAGCGGGACGCAAGCCCTGCACACGGAGAACGTGGCCCGCCTGGACCCCGGCTCCCAGGTGTCGATGACGCTCGCCATGAACGAGCTCCCCACCACGCAAGGCTTAAGCGTGCACGCCGACCCTGACGGCGTCTACGACCAGGAGGATCCCACGAGCCGCGAGGCCGCCCTGTCCCCGGACGAAGCGCCCAGCCTCCCCCTGGCGCTTGTCGTCCTGACGGGCACCCTGGCGGCGATCCTACGGAGGACGTGAGATGGACATCCAGCGCATCTGGAACGCGTTGACGACCGGGGAACGCCTCGTGCTTGCAGCCTCGGGGCTCGTCGCCGTGCTCCTCGTCGTCGCCGGCGCCGTGCTCGTGGCCGGCACCCCCTTCCAACCCGCGCAAACCGACGTGGAAGGCGGCGAGGTCGTGGACAGCGACGGGGACGGGCTAAGCGACGCGGAGGAGCTTTTGCTCTACGGCACCGATCCCCAAGTCGAGGACACCAGCGGCGACGGCTTGCCCGACGGGTGGGCCGCCGAGAACATGCGCGTGAACCCCGAGACGGGCCTGCCCTCCCCGGACCCCGCGCGCGCCACCGCGGACGAAGACCCCAGCGGGAGCGGCCTGACGAACATGGAAGAGTACCGCCTGGGCACGGACCCATGGCGCCAAGACACCAGCGGGGACGGGTTCCACGACGGATGGCTCAACGCCAGCGGCCTGGACCCCACCGAACCGCACGACCCCACCTTCTCCTGCAGCGCCGATGGCATGACGCTTCAAGAGAAATGGGACCACGGGCTCGAAGCGTGCGCCGAGGACAGCGACCAGGACGGCCTCACCGATCGCGAAGAGCTCGACGGCCACGCCACGCTTGGCACCCGCACGCTCACCTTCGAGCCCACCGACCCCGCCAGCTCCTCCACCGCCGGCAGCGGCCTGCCCGACGGGTTCGCCGTGTACCACGGGCTGGACCCGCACGACGCGAACGTGGGCCGCGTCGACCACAGCGGGGACGGCATGACGGCCGCGCAGGAAGCCCGATGGAGCCAGGACCGCTTCGACGACGTGCGCACCGCCATCGTGGAAGGCCTCGACTTGACGGACCCCGACACCAGCGACAACGGGATCCCCGACGCCTGGGCCATCCGGCACGGTCTGGACCCCCTGGACGCGGGCATCGCGGACGAGGACCCCAGCGGAAGCGGCCTCACGAACCTCGAAGAGTACCAGTGGGGCACCGACCCCAACGAGGCCGACACGAGCGGGAACGGCCTCACGGACGGGGAGGAGGTCCAAGGGTGGACGATCACCGTGGACGGGCAAGAGCGCCACGTGAGCTCGAACCCCCTGCTCGTGGACTCCAGCGGGGACGGCATGACCGACTACGAAGCCAAACACGGCGAGGTCACCATCGACGGGGAACCCGTCACGTTCCCCCCCGTGGACCCCATGCTGCCCGACACGGACGGGGACGGGCTCACCGACTACGACGAGATCACGGTCACGTTCGGAGACAACGACAAACGGTTGGACCCCACCCTATCGGACACGGCCGGCAGCGGGATGCTCGACGGGGAGGAGCTCGAGTACTGGCAGATGCGCGAAGCCGAAGCCGCGGACGCCTGGCCCGAGCACCTGGACCCCCCCACGCACGGGGACTGCCAAGACGAGGCCACCGCCGCCATCGAAGCCCAGGACCCCGCCGCGCTCGGGCCCGGCGGCGATTTGAGCGGCGACTGCATCCCCAACGTGCTCGACCCCATGAGCGCGCACAACACGAACGACCCCCGCCTGCCCCCGGGCACCGAGCCCCTGCTCGACGGGGAACAGGTCCACCCGCCCGAGCGCTTGGGCCGCACCCTCCCCGCCACCGACCCCGCGCTCCGGTCGACCAGCGGGGACGCCCTGCTGGACGCGTGGGAGATCCGCTGGGCCCGCTACGGCGCCGACGCCGACGGGCAACCCGCCTGGATCCCCGACCCCCGCACGACGGACAGCTACGGGGACGGGACCCCCGACCAGGAAGCCTCCTGGCCGGGCAAGGAGAACATCCCCGGCACGCCCAGCTGCTGGAACGACATCGCGTACGAGGGCGACGAGCACCGGGACGCGACCGGCGCCGGCGTGCCCTGGCTGGACGAGCCCTTCACGAACGAGGACGAGATGGAGCTGGGCACGCACCCGATCGGGTCCCGCGCCTGCGATACGGACCAGGACGGCCTCGTGGACGGGTGGGAAGCCGCCTACACGGCGCACCCCAGCATCGACCCCATGGACCCGCTCCCGGGCCCATGGGAGGGCGCGATCGTCGCCACCGCCTGCTACCCCGGCTCGGACGCCTCCCCCTCCCTGTCCGACGTGGACGAGAACCCCAACCTCGAACAGGTCGACGCGGAGATCCCCAGCGCGGGCCCCGTCACGGAGCCCCTCGACGACGAGCTTTTACCCTCCCTGCCCACGTCGGGCGAGCCTCAAGCCTGGTACGTGACCGGGTCCGGGTGCGAGTGGGTCGACGGGGAGGCCCAGAGCGGCGACCAGTGCGAGGACTGCCACGTCGTGGGCATGGTCGTCACGCTCGAGACCCAGCAATGGTACAAGACCAACCCGCTCGCCACGGACTCCAGCGGGGACGGCGCGCCCGACGCGTGGAAGATCCTCTGGCACGCGATCGGGGAAGGCCTCGAGAAGGACCTCGTCACGCCGTTCGCCTCCGAGGCCGACCCCGTCGGGGACGGGCTCAGCATGAGCGAGACGTACGACTTGGGCGCAAGCCCCCTCGCCGAGGCCACGCTCAGCTGCAACGTGCGCGACGGGGACGCGGACCATCCGCTCGTGTGCGGCGAAGACGGCATCGTGCTCCAGGACGCCATCGGGGATCATCTGCTCGACGACACATGCGACGAGGGCTCCCCCGCCGGCACGTACCAAGCCAAGAACGCCGACGAGGCCGACCGCTTGCGCGGCATGCGCATCGTGGAGGTCGACCAAGACACGTTCCTGTGCCAGCCCCGGCTGGACCCCAACGCGCAGCACACCGACGTGAACGACAACGGGATCCCCGACGCGCTCGAGCTGCTGCACGCCTACAACGAGGACCCCAACCAGCGCCCCTCCCTGCTCGACGCGGGCGAGGACCTCTCCGGGAACGGGCTCTCCACCGCCAGCGAGCTCACGCTGGGCCAACCCGCCGACTGGCCCAGCGAGACCGTGTGGTGGTTCGGCTCGAACCCCCACACCAGCACCGGGTACGACGCGGACGGCGACGGGCTGGCCGAGGCCCTGTTCTTCGACCCCGACCCCTTCACCAACCTCCCCCAAGCACCCACGCCCGAGAACGCCTGGGAGACCGCCTGCCAAGCCGGCATCGTGTGCCACCAAAGCGGCAGCTCCTTCGACTGGGACGCCACGAACCCCTCCACGAGCCTCGAGGTCACCCTCAGCGAGGTCGGGCACGAACGCGGCGGCGACCGCGTCGTCGACAAGGACGGCTCCAACCTGCCCGCGCGCGTCGACGTCACCGACGGCGGGTCCCCCGCAAGCGACGAGCCCGTCGCGCTGATCGCGCTCACCGCCAACGAAGCCGCCGACCTCGACGACGGCGACAAGAGCGTGCTCGGCCAACCCGGGAACGTGGTCTGCATCGCTCGCACCGACGCGCAAGGCACCGTCTCCACCGAGGACTGCCTTCTCGAGAGCACGACCGCGAGCGCGGACCTCACCGGCGTGGACCGATCCTGGCTGGCCTCGAGCACGCCCACCTGGGAGCGCGACCTATCCGTTCTGGACCCCACGATCAGCCACGAGAACGAGGGCACCCCCAGCAACCAGGTCCGCATCGTGGCCTGGGCCCTGGGCGAAGGCTCCGACACGGGCGCCACGGACGCCCAACCCGTCCTCGTGGACGCCCCCACGAGCCTGGACATCGAGGACCTCGACGAGACCGCCACCAGCGGCACCGAGATCCCCATCGCGGTCCACATCACGGACCAAGCCGGCGACGCCCTCAACGGCGGGGACGTCACGCTCACCGTCGACGAGTACACCGAGACCCAGGCCGTCGACGGCGCCGAGCGCGTCACGTTCACCCAGGTCCCCCTGCCCACCGTGGACGACGCAACGGACATCACCCTGGAGGCCTCCTACCAGCACTCGCCCGCCACGTTCGTCTCCGCCAGCGACGACGACGCCACGCTGCGCGTGCTCCCCACGCCCGAGGTCTCCATCAAGCCCCCGCCCAGCGCGATCGCCGGCCTCACCGCCGGCGTCCAAGTCACCGTGCACGACGACGACGCCCCCATCGAAGGCCCCGTGAACGTCACGCTCGGGGACGCCACCGCCAGCACCCACACCGACGCGAACGGGACCAGCATCGTGCAACTCGACATCGCCGAGGACGTGCGCCCCGGCACCGAAACGCTCGCCGCCACGTTCGAAGGCACCAGCGAGTACGGCGTCGCCACGGCCACGCAGGACCTCCCCGTCAAGCAACGGTTCAACGTCTCCATCACGCCGGACGCAGCCGCGCTCGGCGGCGAGCAACCGTTCAGCATCCGCCTGGTCGACCTCGCAGGCATCGCGCCCATCCTCGACGTGAACGTCACCGCGCGCCTGGGCGACGCGTCCGACACGACCACGCTCAGCCAAGGCAACGAGATCGCGACCGTGAGCCTGCCCGTCGGAACCCACGTGGGCCAAGCCGCCCTCAACGTGACCGCCAGCACGGACCAGGACCGCCGCTACGAGCCCCTGGAAGCGACCGTGCCCCTGGACGTGATCACGCCCCCCAGCGTCTCCTTCACCACCGACCGCGTCCCCCCCGGCACCGTGCCCCGAGGCGAGGACGCCACCGTGATCGCCAACGTCACCGACGCGCTCGACCGCCCCGTGCCCGAAGGCATGCTGGAGGTCTCCTGGCGCTACGGGAACCAAACCGTGCCCGTCGAAGACGGACGCGCCCACATCCCGTTCACCACGCCCGAGGACGCCGACCCCGAACCCCTGACCCTCACCTGGTCCATCCAAGGACCCGGCCTCGAGGCCGGGCAAGGCACCGGGCAAGTCGGCCTCCTCGTGGACACGAGCCTCGACGCGGACGCCACCGTGGACGCCGCCTCCGGAACCGTGGACGTGGACCTGCACCTGGTCGACGACCAACGCGACCCGCTGCCCGGCGAGACGCTGCGCGTCGACTGGCCCCTGGGAGACCCCGTGGAAGCCCAAACCGACACGGAAGGCCAAGCCAGCGCGACCCTCATCATCCCCGACGACGCCAACGCCGGCGACCACCCCGTCACCGCCCGCTACGCCGGCACCAGCACCTTCGCCGACAGCGAAGCCAACCTCACCGTGCCCGTCCGCGCCGCCACCCTCATCAACGCGCCCCCCTCCGTCGTCTGGAACGAAGGGGAATCGCTCACCTTCAGCGGCACCGTCACCAGCGCCGACGACGGGACGCCCGCCCGCGTCCCCGTGGACGTGCTCCACGCCGGGGAACGCGTCGACTCGTCGCCGCCCGGCGACGCCTTCCGCGTCTCGCTTGGCCCCGACACGATCGAAGAGATGGCCGGCGCGTCCACGCAGTTCTCCCTGAGCGTGTCCACGCCCGGCGACGACGTGTGGGCCCCCAGCGACGCCACCGTGCTCGTCGAACGCCAGATCCCCGTGCAGATCTCCACGGGCGTCAACCGGACCGAGGACGGAGCCACCGTCCAGATCCAAGCCGACACGCCGCACGGGCCCCTCGCGAACGCGGACCTGGGCGTCGGCGGCGAAGGTACCAGCCCCATGACGGTGACCACGGACGAGGACGGGCACGCCACCGTGCGCGTCAGCGACGCCGCGGGCACGCTCGTGGTCCGCTACGCGGGCGACGGCGAGTACTCGGCCTCGCAAGCCCGCGTCGACATGGCGCAACCGGTGGGCCCCACGGCCACGGACGCGGCCTGGCTGATGTTCGTGGCCCTGGCCGCGCTGGTCGCGGTGGACGCATGGATCCTGTACCGCGTGATCCAGCGTGTTCGCGTGGGTCGCCAGGTCGAGCAGGTGCTCAGCGACCTGGAGGAGCGCCTGGTCGTGGGCGACGAGGTGCAGGCGTCGATCTACCATGCGTACATGCAGTTGAAGGCGACCGCGGACGTGCTGGGGCACCCGGAGGAGGAGACCGAGACGGTGCGCGAGTTCGGCCAGCGGTTCGTGTCCGGGTTGGAGCTTCGGGAGGGGCCCGTGTTGGGGTTGATCCGCATCTTCGAGCAGGCGTGGTACGGCGAGGTGGACCCGTCGATGCGCACGGAGGCGATCGAGGAGCTGCGTGCGTTGCAAACGCACCTTCGTGAGCGGGGGTTGGTCGGGTGAACCGGCGCGTGGGGCTTGCCATCGCGGCGACCGTGGCCGTGCTGGTCGCGTTCGCGCTTGTGTTGCCCACCGTGGACGTGTTGGACACGCAGTTCAGCGCGTACGGGAGCGCGGACGACGACGAGGCCGCCAGCGTGTTCGTGGACGGGCTGCGCCAGCAGGGCTACGAGGTGTCCTCGGTCACGATGGGCACGCCCGCCCTGGAGGGGTTGGACCTGGAGCGGATGTCCGCGTTCTACCTGGCCGTGGGCCCGGACCGTGGGTACCCGGGTCCCGAGGCGGAGGCGGTGGAGAGCTTCGTGGAGGCAGGCGGCGTGGCCGTCGTGTTGGATGACACGGGCGCCTCGGACGAGCTGTTGCACCGGTTCGGCATCGAGAAGGGGGCCCCGTTGTTGTCGACGACGGGGAACCCGAGCGTGGTCGACGCGAGCCTGGATGGCACGCTTGTGAACTTCTGGGAGCCCGTGGAGCTTCTCGTGGACGAGGACGCGGATGCGACCGTGCTGGCCACGGCGGGCAACCGCACCGCCAAGGACGCCTCCGGGACCGGCGAGATCGACGAGGCCGATCCCACGTGCGAGGACGCGTGCCCGCTCGTGGTGCGCGTGGACCGCGGCGAGGGCTCGCTGGTCGCCATCGCGGACGCCACGTTCGCCTCGAACCAGTACGCGCCCTCCAGCGGCGCCGTGCCGGCCGTCCTGGCCGTGTTCTCGGGCTCCAGCGAGGAGGCCACGCAGCGGGCCATGGTCGTGGTGGACGAGTCGCGCCACGTGGCCGGCGTGGCCGAGCTGGGGCTCACGGTGTTCCGGGTGCTCATGACGCCGTTGGGGTACCCGGGCGTCGCCCTGGTCCTGGGCGGCGTCGTGGCCGCGGGCGGCATCGCCAGCGTGATCCGGCGCGAGGAGGCCGCGTGGCCGCCGCACGACCCCCGGTTCGATGACCCGTACCTTGAAGAGGACGAAGGCACCCAGGAGGCTGGACCATGATCACGACGCGCGGCATCGCCGTGCTCGCCTCCAGCCTCGTGGCCCTGCTCGTGGCCGTGTGGCTGAACCACCTCGTCCTGGCGCTCCTCGGCGCCGGCGGGCTGGCGTGGACCGTGGCCGCGCTTCGAAGCGTCTCCACGGCCGGCGTCCAGGCCACACGCACGGCCGATTCCACGTTCCTGCAGGAAGGCACGCCCGTTGAAGCCACGTACGAGGTCCGCTCCACGCGCGGGCACCAGCGCGTCGAAGCCCGGCAACCGTTGCCCCAAGGCGTCGAGCTGGACGGGGACACGCGCGTGGAAGGCGTGCTCGCCCCCGACCAAGAACTCGGCGCTCGCTTCGAGCTCGAGATGCCCGTGAGAGGCGTCTACCACCTGCCCCCGCTCGAGGTGCGCACCAGCGACCCGTTCCGGTTGGTCGAGGAGGACCTCGAGGTCGACACGGGCCCCCTGTCCCTGACCGTGACGCCGCGCCGGGAAGCGCCCCGCGAGCCCGTGGGCCGCCCCCGCCACACGACGCCGCGCCCCGGCGAGTACCTGAGCTCGAACGCGGGCACGGGGCTCGAGTTCTACAGCATCCGCGAGTACCAGCCCAGCGACCCCCTGCGCTTGGTGAACTGGAAGGCCAGCGCGCAACAGGACGAGCTCATGGTGAACGAGTACCACGACGAGCGCGTCACGCAGACCGTCGCCTTGATCGACCACCGGTTGGCCACGGGCCTTGGCCCGTTCCTGGACGCGCCCATCCACGAGGTGGCCCGAGCCGCCGCGCTCGTGTACGAGGGCAGCTTCCAGGGGGGCGACAAGTTCACGGGCCTGCTCGTCGGCGACGCGCCCGACGTGTTGCAGGGCGATGCCGGCCGCGCGTTCACGAACCGCGTGATGACGCGGCTGGCCGAGCTCGAACCCGAGGGCTCGTGCCCGCTGAGGTTCGCCGTGCAGGAGAACCTGCACGCAATCCAGCAGGGCGCCAAGGTCGTCGTGCTCTCCCCGCTTTGCTACGAGGACGACCAGGAGGGCATCATGACGCTCCTGGCGCGCGAGTGCGCCGTCACGGTCCTCGTGCCGAACGTGCCCGAACCGCGGACCCCGCGCCAGCAAGCGTGGGTCCGAACGCACGAGGAGAACGTCCGAGGCCTCCGGGGCATGGACGTGCACGTGGTCGAGACGCCCATGGGCGTCCTGCAGCACGCCATGGGAGCGGGGGTGAGCGTGTGACGCGCGCGATCGGGTACGCGGGCCCCGTCGTGCTCGCGGCGGGCGCCTGGCTGGCCGCGCCGCGGCCGCACGCGTGGCTCTCCCAGGAGCTCTTGCTGGGCCTGGTCGGGGCCGTGCTCGTGATCGGGCTCGTGGGCGTGGCGCTTGGCCGCCAGCTCGTGGTGGCGGGCGCCGTGGGGGCCGCGATCGCGCCCACGGTCCCCACGATCGTGCCCATGGCGTGGACGGGCGCGCTGGCCATCGTGCTGGGCGCCGCGGTCGGCCTGGAGGGCGCCCGCGCGAACCGGGAGGGCCTGCCGCTTCCCCCGCTCCGCGCGTGGGCGTTGCCCGTGGGGCTTCTCGCGTTCAGCTTGCTGGTCGTGCTCGTCGCGTTGACCACGACCGTGGGCCGCGAGAGCCTGGACATCACGCAGGGCATGGGCGTGGCCGTGAGCGTCCCGTTCCTGTTGCTGGGCGCGTGGGCGGGCTTGGCCGCGCTCGAGCGCAGAAGCGACGAGGACGCCTCGGGCGCCTGGACCGTGCTCGTGGCCGCCCTCGCGCTCGCCGGGGGCGCGATGATGGTCGCCACGGACCCTGCCAGCGCGCAAGCGAACGCGTGCGAGGACCCGCGCTCGGCGACCGGGTTCGAGGCCTGCCCGACCGCTTCGCACGTGCACGCGCAGCAGGACGTGGCCACGAACGTGACGCACACCTCGTGGGAGCTCTCCGGCGACGAGACGCTTTTCATCCACCCCGGGTTCCAACAGGGGGACGTCTCGAACGTGACCTTCCTCGACGCGACGCTCACGGTCGAGATCCAAAGCCAGCCCCTGTCCGGGTGCGCGGATGCCACGCTCGTCGTCCAGCGCGCCACGGGCCCCTGGAGCGACGAGACGAACCTCACGCAGGCGCCCGACGGGGCCGACCCCGTCACGGTGTCCCCCAGCGATCAAGCCTGCAGCCTGGGCGGGAGCGTCCCCGTGGACGTCTCCCCCCACTTCGAGGCCTGGTCGCAAGGCCACCCCCTGGAGGGCTGGCGCATCCACCTGGCCAACGAGGGCAGCCTGCAAGGCGCCCAGGGCCCCTACGCCATGAACGCCACGTACGCCGTGAACGGACCCACCATCGAACGCGTCACCACGGCCCCCGAACCCCGCGGGGGGACCACGATGGCGCCCGTGGACGAAGCGTTCACGGTCACGCTCAACGTGACCGACCCCATCGGGAACCTCAAAAACGCGACCCTCACCGTGGACGAGGACCCCGCCTACGAGGCCCCCCTCTCCTCGACGGGCGAGATCCCGCTCTCGTTCACCGTCACGGAAGCCACCGCGGACGGGACCCTCGAAGCCACCGTGTGGGACTGGGACGGCAACCGCGCCACCAGCACCATCACGCAGGTGCGCCCCGACCGGGAGGCCCCCGAGCTGTCCCCCGGCCCCCTCGTCACGGCGACCGAGGACGGGTTCACGCTCGAAGACCCCCTCCCCGAGGACGACGAGACCCAGGTCACGTTCAACGTCAGCGACGACGCCTGCCCCCTCGTGGACCCCTGCACGAGCATCGAACTCATCGACGAGGACGGGCAGCTCGTGCAGAACGTGACCACGAACCAGACGCACCCGAACGCCACGTTCACGCTGCCCACCGAGCCCACCGGCGAACGCGCGCTCATCCTCAACGCGAAAGACGCCGCCGACCGGTCCAACGCGACGCTTCTCACGTACGCCGTCAGCGAACCCCGCGCCCCCACGCTCCACGAGGTCACCCTCACGGACATGCAAGGCCGCCAGGACCGCCAAGAGGCCGGGCTGCCCCTGAACGTGACCGTGCACGCCACGGACGAAAGCCCCCCCCTGACCGCGACCGTCACGGACGCGGGCACCACGCTGGCCACGGGCACGCTCAACGAGACCAACGGCACGCTCAAGCTGGCCCCCACGCTCGAGACCGCCGGCACCCGCACCCTCACCGTGACCGTCGAGGACCGCTGGGGCAACCAAGCCCAACAAGCCCGCCCCGTCGAGGTCCACCCCCAACGCGCCCCCACCATCACGCTGCCCACGCCCGAGCACGTGCCCGCGCAAGCCCGCCTCACCGCCAGCATCCAGGACGCAAGCCTCTCCCCCGAGAACGCGACCGTGACCGTGATCCGCGGCGGCACCCAGCTCGAAGCCGTCACCGTGGACAAGCACCTCACCGAGGACGGCCTCGACGCCGAGATTCACCTGCCCGATCTCCTCCACGGGGAACCGATCCGCGTGAGCATCACCGCAACGGACGCGCTGGGCCAGTTCGCCACCGGCACCAGCGACCACACGGTGGACGCGCTCGCACCCGAGATCACGGTCGAACCCGAGCCCGGCGCCACGCTCGACGGGGACGTCTGGACCCTGCCCAACGCGACGCTGCTCGTCGCAGCCGAAGACGAGGCAAGCGGCCTCGAGGCCCTCCACCTCGTCGAGCCCCACCACCAAAGCCTGGACGCCACCGGGCACGCCCTGCCCATGAGCGAGATCGGGCAAGAGGCCATCCGCGTGGAAGCCCAGGACGCGGTCGGCAACACCGCCAACTGGACCGGCCAGCTGCGCATGGACCACGAGGCCCCCCAGCTCGACCTCGACGTGGACGGGCACGCGTTGATCGTGACGGTCCACGAGGAGGAAAGCGGCATCCGGACGCTCGACGTGGACGCCGACGGCGCGGATCTGTCCCCGCCCAACGTGCCCGGCGAGCACCGCATCCACGTGCCCAACGTGACCCGAGGCGACACCGTCAGCGTGGGCATCGCCGCTCAGGACCGCGTCGGGCACGAGGCCACGCTCGAGCGGACCGTCACCATCCAAGACGCCCCCCCCGAGGTGCGCATCGGATCCCTCGAGGAGCAGAACGTGACGCTCAGCACCAGCGACCCCGACGGGGACCCCGTCTCGACCGCCGCTGAGCTCGTGCACGCCGTCAACGAGACCACCTGGAGCTTCCCCGACGACGCGAGCACCCTCACGCTGCCCGCCTGGCGCGGCGACGTGCACCTCACCGTCACCGCCACCGCGCACGAGACCACGCTCACCGAGAACCGCACCTTCACGCTCGGCCAAGCCCCGCACGTGCACGCGACCCCCCCGGGCGAGATCGAGCCCGGCGCGCCCACGACCGTGGACGTCGAGTGGGAGCGCGACTACGACTCGATCACGCTCGTCGCGCTCGACGGGGACCGCCAGGTCGACCTGGCCAACGTGACCCAAACCGGGCCCGGGAACGGGCAAGCAGAGATCCAGCTGCCGGAAGGCACGTACGAGCTGGAGCTTCGCGCCCAGCACGCGGACGGGACCGTCCAAACCGCCAGCGCCGGAACCGTCAGCGTCGAGGAGGGCCCCAGCACCATGTTCCTCGCCATCGGGCTGCTGCTTTTGGTCGCGCTCGTGGGCGTGATCGTACTCAACCGGTTCCGGGACGAGGGCGAACCCCCGCCCGAGGGCACCCGCACGTGAGGCCTCTGCCCGCCTAGAGTGTCACAACAACGGCTTTATACGGACGTTCAGATTCAAACGCGGAGGTCCAGAGGCGATGAAACGAACCATCCGGCTTGGCATCGCGTTGATCGCGCTTGCGATGCTCACCGCGCCCGTAGCGTACTCGGTGAGCACGCGGCCCGTGCACGAGACCATCTACGACGCGTTCGTGCCCGAGGAGACCGACGAACCCGCGCAACCGCACGAGGCGATCGTGAACTGCGGCGACCCCAGCGTCGAGGGCCAGTCCGCGGCCACGCACGCCACCTCGCACGACGGTACCAGCGAACTCCGCGGCGGCGACGGTCCCAACGCGGAGGACAACTTCAACAGCGCGTTGCCCTGCTGGGGCACCGACGAGCACAGCCTCTGGGCGGACGACGAGGGCAAGGTGCACGCGGCCAGCCCGCCCTTCTACACGTGCACCGCGGACGGCGTGGACCTGGAGATGTCCCTGCAGAACCCCTTCCCCGTGCACGTACCCACCCCGCTCGTGGGCGACGCGGGCGAGGACGAGGACGCCTTCGCGCAACACCACGGCGTGATCAAGGCCAGCGGGTCCTTCTACGTGGTCCCCGAGCTGGGCGGCGCGGATGCGGACCAAGTCGAGGCCGTGTGGTTCAGCTTCGCCGAGACCACGCCCACCGCGCCCGAGGCCTCCCTGGGCGGGGGAAGCGACGAGCTTTGCGCGCAAACCCCCGAAGGCGGCGTCGCCGCAAGCGGCGCGTACTACGAGTTCTACCGGGGCGACACGGACAAATCGGACGGGTGGACGATCCCCGTGAACACGCTGCTTGTGCCTGACAACGCGTACGGGGCCAAGCTGACGTTCCTGGGCCACAGCGACGAGCTGGAACAAGCCGGCGTGGACGAGAACGACCTCAACCAGCCCTACCCGGGCGGGTTGGACGTGCTCGGCATGGGGTACGTGTACGCGCTCGTGGACAACGACGCGGACGACACCACGTGGGAACCCTGCGAGCCCACGCGCATGGCCTGCGACAACCACGACACCACGCCCCCCTGGCCGCAGATCGTGCCCGGGGACGTGCCCCTGTCCGCGATCGAGGACCAGGACACGCTCACCGTCACGTTCGGCGAGCACGTGATCCGCGACAGCGTCGACATCCTCGTCAACGGGCTCGACCAAGGCCACGGCGACGTCAGCCACGATGCAAGCGACGTGGACGCGGCGCCCCTGTTCACGGCGACCACGGACGACTGGGGCGAGCGCTTCGAGATCAGCCTCGACAACGACCTGGACGCCTGCGACGAGCTCACGGTCACCGCGCGCGACCTGCACGGCAACAAGGCCACCAAGACCGCGCTCGCCGACGAAGCCGCCTGCCAAGCGTAAGCCCCGCCCCACTGGTCCCCCGTAGGGCGCCGGCCCCCTCCCGGCGCCCGGGCTCTCCTTCACCTAGGTGCGCCTGACGCGCCCGTATCCCGGGTCGTCGCCTCCCCCCGGGGGAGCGCAAACCTCATCAGTCAACACCTCTTCACCGTGGGTGGGTTTGGCAGACCCAAGGAGGCCCCACGATGGCGAGAACCCCCCACACACCCGTATGGCTCGTCCTAGCGCTAGCGACCGCGATGCTCACCCTGACCCTGCCCAGCATGGCCACGCACAACAGCGTGGGACCGCAGGCCAGCATCGTGATGAACGACGGCGACACCGCCCCCGACATCGACCGGTCCTCGGACGCGATGCCACGCTTCCACGAAGACGCCGTGGAAGACGGGCTGATCCCCGAGCACCGATGGGCCCCCGCCGACCACGCCGGCCACGCCTACGACGAGGAAAAATGCGAGGCCTACGGCGAGGACCCGCAAGCCTACCAGGACGAGCTCGACGACCTGGCCCAACGCATCCAGGATGAAGTCGGGCCTGACGGGGACCCCCTCGACGCGAGCCAATCCACACGCGAGACCGACCTTTGCTGGGTGGGCTACTTCGACGTTGCCTACCAGGTGATCTTGCTCCCCGAGCAGCTCACCGGGAACCCGCTTTACCCCCTGAACCCCGCCCAGGACGACGCGTACTGCCAGGGCGAGGAGGACCCGGACGAAGCGACTGGGACGCCCGCCGTGGACGAGACGCTCACGCAGCTTGCACGCGCCGCCGAGGGCGACTGCGGCGGTCAAGCGCACGAATGGTACGCCGCGCCCGGGGTCGGCATCGACCGAGCCCTGTTGGAGGCGCCCGTCAGCGACGACGAGATCGGCCTCGGCGACGAGCTGGACAACCAAGGCTCCATCTCGCAAACGTTCCCCGCGTACACGCGCGCCTATTCGCTCCTGTTCGGGCAACCGCACCCCAGCAACGATGCGCCCAGCCCGCTGGAAGCCGGCGCGCCCCCGTTCAGCCCCGCACCCGGGGACCTTTCCCAAGGCGCGGACGGGTTGAGCACGTTCATCGGGGACCTAAGCGGCGTCTGCGAGGACAGGACGCAAGCCTGCACGCTTCTTACGCCTGCGGACGTGAAGCTCTACGACACCAACCGCCCCGACGTGGAAGGCGACGAGGGCTTTGCACGCATCTGCGAGTACCTGCCCCAGTTCGTGGCCACCGACGGCGTCGCGGACCTCGAGGGCGGCATCTGCGGGCCCGTCGGGGACGCGCAAGAGTACTTCCACCCGGACGCGGGCGGGATGGGCCTCGAGGAAGGCCCGCCCACGTTCGTGAGCACGCTGCCCGGGTTCTGGAGCGTCTGGCACAACATCGAGACACCCTACAGCACCGGCATGGGCGCCTCGCTGGCCGGCTCGTACCAAAGCGACGATGCCTCCTACACGGACACCTTCCACTACTACCACGCCATCAACCCCAAGGTGCCCACGCCCGATCACCCCCTCTGGTGCGTCGTGCCCGGGTTCCTGGCCGAGGGCACCGGGGTCGGCCCCAGCGGGACCCCCCACGTGGACGAGGTCCTCGACCCGGGCCTGTACGGGGACTACGCGGCCGACGCGATCGACGTGCACGTGGCCCACTTCACCGTGGCCCCGCTCGTGGACGCGGTCCACGACGAGACGCACCCGCTCGTAAGAAGCCTCCTGGCCCCGGCCGAGGACCTCACGGAAGAAGGCACCGCCGCCGTGGAGGCGCTCCTCGAGGACGCGGGCGTTGAGACGCCGGACGAGGTGGACCAGGCGCTCGACCGCGCCAACCCCGCCCCGCCCGGGTTCGACAAGCCCTACAACCGGTTGGGCGCCACGCAGAACGACTTCTCCATCGACCGAAGCGAAGGCCTCTCCTGCACCGCCGCGGCGCAGCCCGCGCTCACGGAGGCGCAGAGCCTGCCAGGGGGCCTCGTCTTCGACACCGGCATCAGCCAAGAGACCCTCGCGATCAAGGACCCCACGCAGCTCGACGAGGACGGGCTGCCCCAAAGCTCCGAGGACACCGAGCGCGGCACCTGGCAGACGGACGCGTACGCGTTCGGGGGGCTGGTCAAGGGCATCCTAGACAGCAACGGGGACGGCGAGCTTAGCGACTGCCCCGACCCGGGCGGGCAGGTCCCCGAGAACCAGGACTCGTGCGTGTGGGAAGCCTACTGGGACGTGTACAACACGGGCTGCACCACGTTCGGGGAGGAACCCTGCGACGAGCAGATGCGAGCCAACGGGTACGCCGTGGACGCGAACGACGACCCCGCGGACGGGATCGGAGGCATCGGGCTCGTCTTCGCATTGGAGGTCAGCGGGCCCACGCTCGTCACGGACACGAGCCCCAGCGAGAGCGACATCGCAGGCGGCACGTTCGAGGAGCGAAGCGCCGTGCTGGGCCTGGGCGATCCGCTCGCCACGCACTGCGTAATCGGCACCAGCGACGGGTTCGCCCCGTTCCTGGCCGAGCACTTGGGCGTGGAGGGCCTTGCGGGCATCGCGCAGGAGCTTTGCCCCGACGCGGACGGGGAGGTGCACGCGATCGCGGACGCGTTCAGCGACCAGGGGAGCCTGGCCCGCGGGCAGTTCTCCAGCGACGTCGAGTTCGCCCCCCTGGCGCCCACGCCGAGCGCCGTGGAGGACCAAACCGGGCTCGGCGAGCAGGATTCCCTGTGCGTGGCCGGCTTGTGGAGCATCCAGGAGGGCATCGATGCGACGGACGATACGCGCGGGGACCTGGAGCATGCGCCCGCGGACTCGCCCGTCGTGTACGGCGAGTGCCTGGATCTGTCCACGAGCACCGGAGCGCACGAGGCTTGGGACCCGCTCGGGTAAGCCCGGCGCATCACCCGGTTTCCATGAGGTGGGGGGCGTTCCCCCTCCCCAAACCCTCTTCTAAAGGCCCGTTTAGTTTAAGGTAGTTGAGTCCCGTTCGGCCCCAGGCTTGCCCTGGAGGCGTGTTAGCATGGAATCCTGGACCGGTTCGTGGCTTGCGGTGGCGGTTGCGCTCGCGATGACGACCATGACGATGCCCGCGATGGCCTCCCACAACGTCGTGGGGCCCACGGCGTCCGTCTGGGCGCACCAGGCCGACTCCGCCCCCGCGGAGATCGGGGAGGAGATCCGACCCGAGTTCCACACGGACGCAGCGGGATCGGGCCTGATCCCACAAGCCAGGCAGATGCCCAACGATGCAACCGGGAGCGCGTACACGGACGACGAATGCACCCGCTATCAAGACGACCCCACGGCGTACGAGCAGGAGCTCGACCGGCTCTCGGAAGAGGTCGACGAGGACACCCCCTACGAGGACCGGGACACGGACATCTGTTGGGTCGGGTACTTCAACGTGGACTACCTTCGCATCCTGGCCTCGTCGGGGTTCATCTTCTTCGCCGATCCGCTCTACCCGGTCAACCCCGCACCCGACGACGGGTACTGCAACGGGGACGACAAGGCCGGGGATCCCGAGGAGCGCGTCCTTCCCCCTGTGGACGACGGAGGGCCGGTCGACCAGACCGTCGCGGACGTCGAGCGCATCAACGCGGAGGAGTGTAGCGGAAGCGGACACGATTGGGAACTGGACAACCCCTACTGGCTGGCCCTCGACGACGACTTCCTCGAAGCCCCCGTACAGGACGACGAGCTCTCGCCCGGTCTCGAGGACGAGGTCGGCAACGAGGGGACCCAGTCCCTGACGCTGCCCGGCATCTCGATCGGGTACACGCTCCTGTTCGGGCAACCGCACCCCGCCAACGAGAACCCCTCCCCGCTGGAAGCCGGGGTGGGACCCTTCAGCCAAGCCCCCGGACAGATCGAGCAAGGCGAAGGCGGGCTCAGCTTCCTGTTGGGAGACCTGGTCGGCGCCTGCGAGGACCGCACCAAGGACTGCAGGCTCCTCACCGCAGAGGACGTCAAACTCTACGACACGGACCGGCCCGATGTGGACGACGACGAGGGCCTGGCCCGCGTGTGCACCTTCTCGCCCCAGTTCGCCGCCGTCGACCCCGCCGACATCTCGCTTGGCGTGTGCGGCATCACCGGGGACGCCCAGACCTTCGTAGGCGCCGAGCAACGCGGCGGCCTCGGCATCGAAGAAGGCCCCCCCACGTACGTCAGCAACATGCCCGGTTGGCACACCACCATGGTCCCCATCGAGACGCCCTACGTCTCCATGACGGGAGGGACCGAGAGCTATCACTACTTCCACGCCGTCAACCCCGCCGTGCCCACCGGGCCCGACGACCCGCTCTACTGCGTCCAGCCCGGGTTCCTCGCGGAAGGGGACGACGCCATCGCGGGCGTGAACGACCCCGGCTTCTACGGCGCGTACCAAGCCGACGCCATCAGCAGCCACGTGCGGCACTTCACGGCCGCCCCCCTCGTGAACGACGCCGACGAGATCGTAAGCGGTCCCCTCGACGAGGTCACCTCCCTCGCGGAGGACCTGCTCGAGGAGGGCCTCGACGACGAGCAGATCGAGGACGTCCTCAACGAGACGGAAACCCTCACGGACCTCGTCAACGAGACCGAGATCCCGCTCGAGGAGCTCGACCCCGTCTTCGAGCTCGCCAACGAGGGCCTGGACCGAACCAACCCGTTCGCGCCCGGCTGGGAGAAACCCTACAACACGGCCACCGCGGAGAACCCCGCCTACTTCACGATCGAGACCGAAGAAGGTGTCGAGTGCAACAACGCCGGCGACCCCGAGATCTCCGACGGGAGCACGCTCACGGGAGGCCTGCTCTTCGACACCGGCATCACCCAATCCACGCTCGCGGTCCGGGACGCGACCGTCCTCGACGAGGACGGGCTTCCCCAAGAGCAAAGCGAAGCCGACCGCGGGACCTGGCAGGTGGACGCCTACTCGTTCAACGGGCTCGTCAAAGGCATCATGGACACCAGCGAAGACGAGGACCTCGCCGACTGCCCCGAACCCGACGGGCAGGTCCAAGCCGGACAGGACCAGTGCGTCTGGGAACCCTACTGGGACGTCTACAACCCGAACTGCACCTCGCCCCAGGACACCCCCTGCGACGAGGTCATGGAAGGACAAGGCTACGCGGTGCACGCTGACGCGGACGGGTACACCCCCGCGGACGGCACCGGCGGGCTGGGCCTCGTGTTCGCGCTGACCGTCACAGGCCCCACGCTCATCACGGACACCTCCCCCGACCCCGGCGACGTCGCCGACGGGACCTTCGAAGGCGACAGCGCCGTGCTCGGCCTCGGCGATCCCACCGCCACGCACTGCGTGATCGGCACAAGCCAGGGCTTCGACGCGTACCTGCACGACCACCTCGACGCCGAGACCTGGCTCGACATCGCCGAGCACGTCTGCGACGGGGCCAACGGCCAGGTCCACGCGATCCCGGACGCCTTCAGCGGTCAAGGCTCCACGGCCCGAGGAAGCTTCAGCGCCGACATCGACTGGGCCCCGCTGGCCCCCTCGGCAGGCCTCGTCGAGGCCTCCCTGGACGGGTTCGGCGAGGACGACGCCCTCTGCGTGGGAAGCCTGTTCTCCCTGCAAGACGGCTCCGGGTTCGCGGGCGGCACCGGGGACACGCTCGAGCACGAGCTTGGATCCTCCACGCCCGTCGCGTACGGCGAGTGCCTGGACCTTTCGTCGACGAGCGGGGACAACGCCGCCTGGTCCATCCTCGGGTGACCGACGCCTTCCCCCCGGCCCCGCCGCCAGCGGGGCCGGACCTCCTCCCCCCCTCCCGGCGCCCTGGGGGGTTGCCCGAGCGTGGCGGTTCCCAACAGGCGTGGGTCAAGAAGATTTATAATGCTCCTGGCCAGGTTGGGGGCTGGGAAATCGCTCCCAGGAGGCTCCACAATGGCGAGACTGAAACCCACAGGGACATGGCTTGTCGTCGTGACCGCGTTTGCGATGCTCACGATGACGATGCCCACCATGGCAACGCACAACAGTGTAGGACAGCACGTGTACGTGCTTGACGCGCGAGAGAACGTGGACGAGAACGGGGACCCGATCCCGGATGACATCCCGGAGGACATGGCTCCCCAATGGCACACCGGGGAGGTCGAGGACGGGCTGATCCCCGAGCCTCGCTCTGCTCCCCAGGACCAGCGCGGCAGCGCGTACATGGACGAGGACTGTACCACGTACGGCGAGGATAACAGCGGCTACCTGAGCGAGCTTGACCGGCTCGCAGAAGAGGTCGACGAGAACACGCCGCACGAGGACCGCGACACGAGCAACTGCTGGGTCGGGTACATGAGCTCCCACCGGCTCGCGTTCCTGGCCACCACGGCCCTCGTCACGATGCAGAGCAGCGATTTGCTCTACGGCGTCAACCCCAGCGACGATTACTGCTCCGGGGAAGAAGGGTACGACGACGAGGACGCACGCACCGTGCCTCCCGCCGGCGTCGAGCCCGTCGACCAGACCGTGGCCAACGTCGAGCGCGTCAACGTCGCCGGCGAGGCCGGCGACGAGGAATGCAGCGGCGCGGGCCACGAGCAAGGCGTCCCCGGGCAGATCAACATCGACAACACCCTGCTCGAGACGCCCTTCCAGGGCGGCGACACGCCCGGTGCCAGCGAGGTCACGGGGCTGGAGACGGCCTCGGGCACGCACACGCTGCCCACGCTCAAGCAGCCCTACGTGCTCCTCTTCGGCCAACCGCACCCCTCCAACGAAGACCCGTCCCCCTACGAGGCGGGCTCGGGACCCTTCGGGGACGCGCCCGGCGACCCCGGCTCCGGCCCGGGCGGGCTTAGCACCGTCATCGGGGACCTCACCGGCGTGTGCGCCGACCGCACCCAGGAGTGCAAGCTGTTGACCCCGACCGACGTGCAGCTGTACGACACGAACCCCACCGGCGTCGAGGGCGACGAAGGCCAGGCCCGGATGTGCTACTTCAGTCCCCAGTTCAGCGTCGTCAACCCCGACGACCGATCCGCTGGGCTCTGCGGCTTGACCGGAAGCGTCATCGACGACTTCGTCGGGTTCACCGAGCTCGGCGGCTTGGGCGTCGACGAAGCCCCCGGCACGTTCCTGATGACGCTGCCCGGATGGCACATCGGCCTGATCAGCATCGACACGCCCACCGTCGGGTCCACGCAGGGCCCCGCAGGGAGCACGCCCGATCAGGGAGGCGTCGTCGGAGCGTACTTCGACGATGAACCCTCGTACAACGACAACTACCACTTCATCTACGCCGTGAACCCCACCGTCCCCACAGGGGACCACCCGCTGTGGTGCATCGAACCCGGCATGCTCTCCGAGGGCGGCAGCGTCACCTTCGGCGACGTGACCGTCCCCGATCCGGGTCTCTACGGGCCCTACGATGCGGCCGCGTTGACCTTCGACCTGCACCCGTTCTCGACGAAACCCGTCTACGACGACGTGCTCGAGGCGACGCACGAGCCGGTGCGCGGTGTACTCGGCCCCGTCCAAGACGCCGCCGACGAAGGCGTCGACGCCGTGAACGAGCTGCTCGAAGACACCGAGGTCGACACGCCCCCTGAAGTCGACGACGCCCTCAACCGCACCGGGCCCGGCGCGCCCGGCTTCGACAAGGGCTACTTCGCGGTAGACACGAACCCCTGGGGCTTCGACGTCGACCGCGAGGAAGGCATCGGCTGCAACGCCGCCGGACAGATCGAGATCACGGAGGAAGCCACCGCGATCCCCGGAGGCGTTGCGTTCGACACCGGGCTCAGCCAAGAGACCGTCGCCCTGAAGGACCCGACCTTCCTCGACGAGGAAGGGCTCCCCGAGGATCAAGCCGACGCCCACGATGGCACCTGGCAAGCGGACCTGTACTCCTTCAACGGGGACGTGCGCGCCATCATGGACACGAACGAGAACGGGGACCTCGACGACTGTCCCACCCTCGACGGGAGCGTCCCCTCCAACGCAGACACCTGCGTCTGGGAGCCCTACTGGGACGTGTACAACCCCGCGTGCAACACGTTCGGCAGCGAGCCCTGCATCCGCGAGGTCGCAACCGCCGGGTACGCACCCAACGCGACGACCGGCGGCGGGCAAGCCGAGCTCCCCGCGAACGACATCGGCGGCGTGGGCCTGTTCTTCGGGCTCCAAGTCGCCGGGCCGACCCTGATCACGGACACGGGCGCAAGCAACGAGCAGGTGCTGCAAGAGCGCACCGCGGTGCTCGGCGCGGGCGACCCCACGGCCACGCACTGCGTGATCGGGACCAGCATCGGGTTCGACGAGTTCCTGCTCGAGCACGTCACCGGCGAGACCGGTGAAGAGGGCTGGCAGGAGGTCGCGGACGAGTTCTGCCCCGATTACACCGGCGAACTGTTCGTGGTCACGGACGCGTTCAACGACCAAGGCAGCCTCGCCCGAGGCTCGTTCAGCAGCGCCATCGAGTGGGCCCCGCTGGCCCCGTCCCCGGCGCTCGTGCAGGACAACCTCGACGGCTTCGGCGAGGACGAGGGCCTGTGCGTGGGCGGCCTCTGGAGCGTGCAAGAAGGCGTCAGCGCGACGGAGCCCACGGAGGGCAACCTGGACCACAACGCTCAGGACGCGACGTACGTCTACGGCGAGTGCCTGGACCTGTCCACGACCAGCGGCGACAACGCCCCCTGGACGCCCGGCTTCGCCCAGTAAGCCCCCCGCTTCGTAGCCCTGGCCCCCCCGGGGGCCGGGCGCCTTCTTCCTTTTGCTTTTCTCCGATCCCCGTGGCCAGTGGCAGGGATACATTTAAATCGCCCCTCGAGAATCATGGCCTGGGAGTCAGCCTCACGGAGGCGATACGATGAAGCAAGGAATCCTCACGAGCACGACCAGCGTGGTCCTCGTAGCGGTCGCGATGTTGACCATCACGCTGCCCGCGATGGCCACGCACAACAGCCTCGGAGCAGACGTCACGCTCACGACCGCCACGGAGGTGGGAGACGACGGCCAACTGGCGCCGGATATCCCCCACCCGGACCACCCCAACGTGGACGACACCGCGGACCCCAACCCCTACATCCAAAGCTATCACCACGAGCTGGACGAGCCCCGTCCCAGCCCCGTGGACCAGACCGGGGACCGCTACACAAGCTGCACCACGTTCGGAGAGGCCGGCGACCTCTACGATCCCTCCAACGATGACAACCACTGTTACGTGGGGTACCTGGACCACCGGTGGATGGTGTGGGCCGGGCACGTGCTTTTGACCATGCAAGGCAGCGACGCCTTGTACCCGGCCAACCCCGCACCCGACGACGAACGCTGCTTGGGCCAAGAGGAAACGAACGAGCACACGGGGGTCGGGCCCGTCGACGAGCTCGCCACGCGCGCCGAGCGTGCGGCCACAGCAGAGGAGTGCCAAGGCGGAGGTCACCCGCAAGCCATCCCCGGCGCCGTCACGATCGACGTGAACCTCCTCGCCGCCCCCGCCGACGGGAGCGACGAGGGCGCCCAGACGCCCGGCCTCGCGGACGCGACGCGCGCCGACAGCGCCAGCGGCGCTCAACCCTTCCCCACCATCGTGACGCCCTACTACTTCCTGTTCGGCCAACCCCACGAGGACAACGAGAACCCCGCCCCCTTCGAGGCGGGCTCGGGCCCCTTCGGCTCCAACCCGGCCGAGGGCGGGCACCCCCTGCACGACATGGAAGGGGTCTGCGGGGACCGCACCCAGGAGTGCGCTTTGTTGACGCCTGAGGATCTCAAGCTCTACGACCCGTACCAGGAACTCTTCGTCGAGGACGAAGAGGACCAGACCGAGCAGGCGCGCTTTTGCTCGTTCTCCCCCCAGTTCACGATCCTCAACCCCGACGAGCGCGACGCCGGCCTTTGCGGCGTCAACGGGGACGTCGTGAACCAGTACACCGAGGACATCGAGATGGGCGGTTTGGGCGTCGAAGAGGGCCCGCCCACATGGCTTGGCAACCTGCCCGGCTGGTACCAGGGCGTGCTCAGCGCCACGCAAACCGGCGAGGTCGGCGTGCGCGGCGGAGGCGGCCTGGCCGATTTCGCCAGCGGCGCCATCGGGTCGGATGTCACCGTGGAGACGGCCGCAGCGGCCGCCTCGCAAAGCGGCGACGGCATGCGCTCGGGCGTGGACCACTACTCCGCCGTGAACCCCCTGGTCCCCCACCAGGCGGACCATCCGCTCTGGTGCGTGGCGCCCAACATGCTCACGGACGACGGCGGCGTGTACGGGGACTACGTCGCGGACGCCATCGACGTGGACATCTTCGTGAGCCCGTTCCACGATCAGTACCAGACCGTGATCGACGCCTCCGAGGACAACGGCATCCCCGAGACGACGCCCGACGAGGTGCACGTCGAGAACGCGTTCGACACGCTCGACGAGCAGGAACAGTTCACGCGGGACCAGCTGCCCGCGGAGGTCCAGGACGCGGTGGACCGCGCCGAGTACCGGGAAGCCTCGAACGACGCGAACGTGGTCGACTTGAGCGAGGAGTACGCATTCGAGATGACGCGCGAGGAGGGCCTGTCCTGCAACCACCTGGGCCTGCTCGAGGACCTCGAGGAGGAACAGACCGTGCAAGGCGGCCTCGCGTTCAGCACGGGCGTTAGCCACTCGATGGACAGCGTGTGCGTGGCGCCCATCGGGATCCCCACGGGCGTGTGCACGGAAGAGCGCGCGCTCAAGGACCCGACCCTGCTCGACGAGGACGGGCTGCCCGTGCCCGAGTCCCAGACGGACCGCGGAGCCTGGCAACCCGACTCGTACGGGTTCGGCGGCACCATCACGGCGTTCCTGGACACGAGCGAGCTCAGCGAAGGCCAAGGGGACGAGTTCAACGGGTGCGCGCCCGCCACCGGTGCGGCCTCCCCGGAGGACGACCGGTGCGTCTGGCGAGCCCTCTGGGATGCGTACAACCCCAACTGCACGGACATCAGCGGGAACGTGACGTGCGGCGAGATCCTCGAGAACCGCGGCTACGACACCGACGAGGGCGTGGGCCTGTACGCCGTGCTGGAGATCACGGGGCCCGTGGCCACGTACACGACCAGCGACAACCCGGACCACCACGACGACCGCGACGCGGTGCTCGGATCGGGCGATCCCACGGCCACGAACTGCATCGTGGCGCTGAGCTACGACTTCCGCGAGAAGCTCGAGACCCTCCTCGACACGGACAACCTCGTCGAGGAGCTTTGCGACGTGGACGGGGAAGCCCACCTGATCGAGTTCGGGTTCGGCACGCAGTCCGCCGTGAGCCCCGGCACGTTCGGGTCCGCGTTCAGCTTCGCGAAGCTTCTGCCCACGCCGGACGCGGCCGAGACGGGGCAAGACGACAGCGTCTGCGTGACGGGCCTGTGGAGCGTCGCCGACAACGTGGACGGCGGCGTCACCAGCGACACGGACGGGAACCTGGACCTGGGGCCCGGTCAGCACAGCTGGAGCGACTGCTTCGAGCTCCAGCCGAACTAGCCCGCACGCCTCGTAGCCTTCCCCTCCCCGCGGGGGGGGGAGCCCTTCCTCTTCTCCGTTCTTGTTCTCGTGTTCGCAGGCGAAGCCTTGGCTGGGCGTGTGCCCGTAGCTTTATGGTGTCGCATGCATGTTCCTCACATGGGAGTCCCTGTCGCGGAGGCGACAAGAAATGAGCACGGAGAAGCATCCAGGTTGGACCCTGTTCGTCACAGCCAGCGCGCTCGTCCTGTTGACCGTCTCGTTCCCCACGATCGTGGCCACGCACAACAGCGCCGGAGCCGGCGTGCAAGTCGCGATCGCGGAAGAGTACGACGATGCAGGCGAGCTTGACCCCGACGTGAACCCGACCATCCCGCCCGTCTACCACGAGGGCGAAGCCGAGCAAGGCATCACGGAGATGCCGCGGTTTTCCCCGTTGGACCAACGCGGGCACAACTACGCGGCACCCGAGTGCCTCGAGTACCAGGACGACCCGGACGCGTACCAAGACGAGCTCGACCGGCTCGAGGACACCGTGGACGCCAGCGACCCCGCCACGCGCGAGGACACGGACATCTGCTACGTGGGCCTGTTGGACATGCGCCACCAGTACGTGTTCGTGCTCAGCGCGCTCGCGCACCCGCAACCCGCGCACCTGTACCAGGTCAACCCCGCACCGGACGACGACTACTGCCGGGGCCAAGAGGACCCCAACGAGGCCACCGGCGTCGGGCCCGTGGACGAGGTGGCCACGCGCGCCGAGCGAGCCGCCGACTCGGAAGAGTGCAACGGGGACGAGCACGACCTGTACACGGCCGGGCAGAACCTCCTCATCGACACGGCGCTCGTGGAGACCCCCGTCGACTCGGACGAGGACACGCCCGGGCTGGCCGACGCCACAGCCGTGGAGGACACGGCCTCGGGCACGCTCACGCTGCCGAACACGCTGATGCGGTACGTGTACCTGTTCGGGCAACCGCACCCCGCCGTGAGCCTCGACGAGTACGCGTTCACCGAGCGCCCCGAAGCAGGGCAAGGCGTCTTCGGGCCCAACCCGCAAGACGGCGGCGACCCCGTCCGGGACATCACGGGCGCCTGCGGGGACCGCACCCAGGAGTGCAAGCTGCTTACGCCCGCGGACATCCGCGCGTACGACGAGGACCCGCCCACGAACGAGGAGGACACCGCGCGCGTTTGCACCTACCAACCCTCCTACTTCACCGTGAACCCCGGCGAGCTGACAAGCGGCGCGTGCGGGGCCATGACCGGCACCGCCATCGGCGGCGGCTTCGTCGACGTGGTCGAAGACGGCGGGTTCGGCGTCGACGAGGCGCCCAACACGTACCTCGAGGTGCTGCCCGGCTGGAACGGGTTCTCGCACCTGCTCAACCACGAGTCCACCACGCTGCTCGCCGACGTCGGGTGCGATGCGGGCTCGATCTGCCACGACTTGCTCGAGGACGGCGACCAGGCCCGCGAGAACGGGGCCGGGTTCTTCGTGGCCGTGAACCCCGAGGTGCCCGATCTAAGCGGCGACACGGGGCACTTGTGGTGCGTGAGGCCCAACATCCTCACCACGGGCCCCGACCAGGTCTTCCGCGACCCGCTCCCGGACGGGTTGGACTGGCCCGAGGACCGCGAAGAGATCCTCGAACAGGTCTCCAGCGTGTACGACGCGGACGCGGTGGACGTGGACGTGTTCACGCACGTGCTCCAGAGCGAGGCCCACGGCGTCAGCGATGCCATCCACGACGACGTTCGCGCCATCGTGGGACCCGTGCAGGACGTCGCGCCCGACCGGGCCGACCTGGTCAACCCGGAAACCCTCAACGATCCCCTGGACGTGGTCAGCTACAGCGACGCGAAAGCCGAGGTCAAGCAAGCCACGCCGGACGAGGCCGACGAGCCCATCGAGCGCGCCGACTACTGGGACGCCTCGGACACCAGCGCCAGCTTCCCCGGGCACGAAGCGTTCACGTACGAGTACGAGACGGGGCTCGGGTGCACGGACGACGGGTTCCTCGTCGACCGGCCCGAGGGCGTCACGGACCAAGGGGGCCTCAACTTCGCGGTGGGCGTAAGCCACGGGAACACGATCAGCCTCAAGGACCCCACCGCGCTCGACGAGCAAGGCCTGCCCGCTCCCAACACGGACACGCACGCCGGCGCGTGGCAAGCCGAGGAGTACAGCTTCGGCGGGTCCGCCGTGGCGCACGTGGACACGGTCGGCAGCGAAGCCTTCGACCCGTGCTCGCAAGCGCTCGGCGAGCCCCAGCCGCACCGCGACTTCTGCGTCTGGCGCGGCGTCTGGGACGCGTACAACGAGGACTGCGAGGAGGACGAGCGCACATGCGGGGACATCCTGCGCGACCGTGGCTACGACGTGGACGACGAGGGCGTGGGCCTGTTCTACACGCTCACCTTGAGCGGCGTCGTCGTGGTCGACAACACGGGCGATGCGAACCCCGCCGACCCGGAGGGTGCACAGGAGCTCGTGCACGTGCTCGGCGCGGAGGACCCGACCGCGCAGCACTGCATCGTGGGCACAAGCGTCGGGTTCGACGCGTACCTGCCCAACCACGTGGACGGAGCCAACACGCTCGAAGCCGCCATCGATGCCCTGTGCAGCGGAACCGACGGAGAGGTGCTGTTCCTCGAGGACGCGTTCAACGGCGGGTCCTCGACGGGCGGCGGGTTCTCCAGCGACTGGCTGTTCACGAAGCTCGTGCCCACGCCCGTCGCGGCGCAGGACGAGTTCGGCATCGGGGACGACGATTCCCTGTGCATGAACGCCGTGTGGAGCGTGCAGGACGGCCAGGTGGCCAGCGATACGGAACGCAACCTGCGCCTGGAGGGCGTCAACCACTACCAGCACGATCTCCCGCTGGACAGCCAAGCCGACTACGACAAGACCGGAATCATGAGTTGCTGACGCCCAGCGCGCTCGCCAGCCGCTAGGGCCTCGTGGGCGGGGAGGCGAACAGGTAGCCCTCCTCGTCCACGCGCCCCCTCACACCCGTTTGAACCCACGCGGACCCGCCAGGATGTCCTGGGTCCGTGGGCACCATGGCGCCCCTGACGAGGATCTGCCCGGGCTCGTTGGATGGCTCGGTGCTCGTACCCACCTCGACCCCCGGAACGGCTTGCCCTTGGCTTCCCCACCGGAACGCGCGCGGCCGGTTCGCCGTCGCCACGAACCCGGCCTCGGGCACGCCGAACGTCTCCACCAACGGGGCGCCGATGGCCGCGAAGAAGCGACAAAGCGCCTTGCCCGCGCCCGGACCCGGGCACGCCAGAAGGCGCGCGCTGCCGCCCAAGGCCCCCCGCAGGCGGGAGAGCACGAACCGATCCGCGGCAGCGTGTCTGGCCCGAAGCCACCAGGAGGCCCCGTCCCGGCGCCCCCTGGCCTTTGCCATGCGCGCGCCCACGCCCAGCGCCCACGGGGCCAACCCGCGCCGCACGCGCGAGGTCTCCAAGCGCT
The DNA here is from genome assembly GCA_964581775.1 of uncultured Thermoplasmatales archaeon. Classification (GTDB taxonomy): domain Archaea; phylum Thermoplasmatota; class SW-10-69-26; order SW-10-69-26; family SW-10-69-26; genus PWVY01. The sequence continues at coordinate 94,345 of CAZOQA010000004.1, forward strand.
CCTCGACGAGGCCGCGAAGCCTCTCGAACGCGTCCGGGGGGCCCGTGATGACGGTCGGGACCAACGCCTGCAGGTCCGAGAGGATATCCTCCTCGTCGCGCGCGAAGCCCACCGTCCCGCCCGTGGCGAAGGGCAAAAGCCCCCGCGCGATACGACCCGGCCCGTCCCCCGGGGACAAGGGGAGAAACCGCTCCCGGTCGAGGTTCCAGGCAGTCTCGAGCGCGTCCACGAGCGCGACAAGGTTCCCGTGCGAGACGGTCACGCGTGCCCCGCCGGGGGCGGCGAGCGTGGCCGGGTCATCGGGGTCGATCGCGTCCACGCGCTCCTGCAGCGCGCGCGGGTGCTCATCGATGAACCCGCGGCCCCGCGTGTAGGCGTGCTCCATGCTCTCGATCTTGTCCTTGTCCTCGTATCCGGGTGCAAGCGGGCCCATGGTCACCACGCGCTCGATGCCCTCCAAGCCGCCCTCGAGGGAGGCCAGGGCCTCCAGCTTGGCGCGGGTGTCCACGAACACGACACGCGCGTTCGCGTCTGAAAGACACCGCGTGGCGTCTTGCGGCGTCGCCGACGAAGGGGGCGCGACCGTGACGGATCCCGCGTGAAGCGTCGCTTGCTCCGCGATGCACCACTCGGGGCGGTGCTCGCTCCATAGGCCCACCCGGTCGCCCGCCTCGAGGCCCGTGGCCACAAGGCCCGCGGCTAGGTCCTCCACGAAGCGCCGGAGCCCTGCGTACGTGACCGTGTGCCAGGCGTCCTCGCGGGGGTAGCGCATGGCGGGATCCTGCTCGTTCTCGTCCACATGGGCCTGGAACCGCTCGACGAGGTGGTGCCCGGGCATCGGAGCGCCTCGAGGCCCGGCGAGGCTTCGTGGCGGGTTAAACCTAACCCCCCGGTCTCGGACGGGCGCGTGCGGGGCCGCGAACCCTTGATAAGACCGCGCGCGGGTTGCTGACGCGTGCAGGCCAGCATCGTGGTCGTCGGGAACGAGCTGTTGAGCGGGCACACGCGGGACGAGAACGGCCCGTTCTTGGCGAGGCGGCTTCGGGAGGTGGGTCATCGCGTGGTCCGCATCTCGATCGTGCCGGACGAGGAGGGGGAGATCGTGGAGGCGCTCGCGGAGGCTTCGGGACGGGCGGGGCTCGTGTTCACGACGGGGGGCTTGGGCCCGACGGGGGACGACGTGACGATCGACGCGGTGGCCGCGTTCCTGGACCGGCCTTTGCGAAGGCCTCCAGAAGCGGAGGAGCAGATCCGTCGCATCTACCGGCGGGGGAAGGATGAGGGGTTGTTGGAGAGCAGCGAGGTGGATGAGCGGGCGTGGCGGATGGCGCGCGTGCCGGAGGGGGCCACGGTGGTCCGCAATGATGCGGGCGCGGCGCCGGGCTGTGTGCTCGAGGCGGAGGGGGTGCGGGTGGTCGCGTTGCCGGGTCCGCCGCGTGAGCTTCGATCCGTGATGGGGCACGTGATCGATCGGGGGTTGGTGCCTCGGGGGGAGCCGAGCGCGACGCGGGAGGTGGTGTTGGACACGTTCGAGGCGCCGGTGAGCGGGGACTTGGAGGCGTTGGCGAGGGAGCATCCGGACGTCGAGGTGGGGTCGTACCCGCAGGCGGGCCGGCGGCGCGTGTTGGTGCGGTTGGTGGGGTCCCAGCGGGCGGTCGAGGCGGCGCGGGAGGCGTTGGTGGACCGGGTGGGGGAGCTTGTGCTCTCGAGCGCGGGGGGTGGGGGGGAGTGAAGCCGTGGGAGGGGGGGGTGGGGGGCGGGGTGCGGGCGGGCGGGAGGTGTGTAGAGGGCTGGGGGG
>CAZOQA010000005.1:0-66823 GCA_964581775.1 uncultured Thermoplasmatales archaeon
GGCTCGCCATGGGGTTCGGGTGCCCAAAGAAGCCGTGCCTTATAGTCCATGCGAGGAGGTTCCGCTCCCACCTGGCACAGGACATCCAGGAGTGTCATTCTCTCAAAGGATCACGCCAGAACGACTATGTATCCACGGGCCGCCTGACCAGGCGATCGGGAGCATGGAGGTCCGGAACGGCGGGAGACAAGGCACAACATCGCGTCTACCGGGGAGCGTTTTGACCGTTGGAACGATGATCTTCATTCTCCTTGGACTCGGCTGCATCTCTGCGCCACCGACCGACTCGACTTTCCCTGAACCCAAGCTTGGTGAGGAGTTCGTGTACGAGCGGGAGGACGGCACGCAGATGACGGTCGAAGTGGTGGGGGAACAGCCACGGTACGATACATTCCTCGAGCCTCAACCGTCTTTGGTCTTCAATTGGGCCATCGCCGGGCTCCCTAACTTCGACTCTGTTCTCCGGTTCCAAGAGGCCGTGGATTCGCAAGGCCGGGTCGTCCAGCACCTGGCATGGTGCGGGGGCACTCTCATCCAGCCTGACGGGCGCAGAGAGTGCACGGAAGGGCCCGGGTCGGTGGCCTTCGATGCGGCGGGATACCCGGGTGCGTTCGGGGCTGGCCCGTTCTGGGGGTCGAGCCTTCCCTTGGAGGAGGATGCGCCTCGAGAGGCCCCGTTCTTCTCCACGAACGGGAGCGTAGAGGTCTCCCTTGAGCGCCTCGACTGGGACGTGAGCGAGTGCGTCGAGGTTCGCAGCCAGCCCTGGGAGCAGGTTGTCTACGCTCCCCCGTTGGAGTTCGCAACGCTCGGCGGTCCGGTCACGCTCTGCGAGGATTATGCGCTTCCCGTCGAGTTCACGACGGCACGAGGGGGAACCTGGACCCTCCAGAACGTCACCCGCCCGCCCCAGGCACCCACCCAGGGCTCGGAGGATCAAAGCGTCCAGCGGTTCGGCCCGCTTGAGACACGCAGGGCCAAGACGCCTTTGGTCGTTGCCGACGAGACGGATCCGTCCGCCTTCGACGTCGAGGCGGCTCACGAGGAGGCTCTCCGATGGAGCGACGCGTATCGTTCGTTGTTCGAAGAGGGGGACCCGCTTGTCGTGGGCACCGACTACCGCAAGGAGGGGGTCGAGGTGGGCCTGGTTGATATGGAAGGGGACCGGCGGACGCTGTTCGCGGTCGCGGAGAACGGAACGTGGGTCGAGGTCGTCGTGCACCGGGGCAGGGTTTCCGAAGCCGCGGCGACCTACGAGGTCGAGGAGGAGGGGTCGGGAACGATGGAGGACCCTCCCACGAGGGAGACGCTTTCGAGCGAGCAGGTAAAGCTCGAGGCTGCCATCGAGCGGGGGGAGTTGTTGACGGGGCAACCCCGAACCGATATAGACTGGATCCGGATGTACGCGCGGACCTTCAGCCATTCATGGGCTGCCGATGGAGCGGTTCACTCCCAGGCGGGTCCCTTCGTCCGAAGCCTTCACGAAGACCCCGACCCCCAGGGAGGCGGAGGGTTGATCGTGATGGTCCCGTATACTGCCTTGATCGAAGGCCCGACCGGTGCCGTGGTTCACACGGATGTGGGGTGGGATCGGTTGCCGTTGTATGAGAGCATTGGAGGCTAGAACGATGCAGGGTTCAGCGCTCTTTTGGTGGACCGGCTTGGTGGTTGGGGTCCTTGTCGTCGTATCGTGCGGGGTCCAGGCGCAGGAGGCGGAGTCGCGGTTGTGGTTCGAGGGGGAGCCTGAGGAGGATCTCGAGGTCGAGATTAACAGGACTCATGACGAGTTCCAGGTCTATCTCACGTATGAGGTCGAGGGCGCCATTTGTTCGCCTGGTTTCTTTACAGAGATCCCCTTGAGTCGCGAAGCTGCGAAGGGGCTTTTCGTCTATCGGAGGCCGGTATCTGTCATCGCCTTCCTGGATCAGCCTACGACGGAGGGGACGTACGAGCAGCGTGAGACCGTCGATGTCAGCATCTCGGCTACCGACGATGCATCTCCAGGGGACAGGCTGGGTTTCGCGATCCATGCTCGGGCTCCTGCGGTTTCGCCCCCGACCTGCCAGCCAGGCGTCCCTGAGGCCGTGGCCGTCATCGAGGGGAACGTGACCGTGGGGGCCGGTGATCGAAAAGTCAAGGCTGACGGCCAGGGCGGGGAGGATGTGCCTGAGATCTTGATCGACGAGCAAGAGGGGTCCGTTGTTCCCGCCCCTTCCGTCGTGACCGTCTTGGTCATCGGAACCGGCCTTGCCCTGAAGCAAGCAGGTCCCGCGTCCCGGAGGGGATGAGGGAGAGGCGACTCTAAGACCAGGTTCCCTGGAACACGCATCCGTTCTCGCCGGCGTGCGTGTCCTCGCGCACGGTGACCTCGTCCGCGCCGGTGCGCTCGATCAATCCCTCGAAGAGGCCCTCGAGGGTCCGGCAGAAGTGCGGGTGGGTGTCGAACCCGTGGATGCGCAACCGAGCAGAGCCTTTGCTCACGTCGAGGACCTCGATGTCGCCGAAGTCGGCGTACGTGCCCCAAAGGGTGCGGGCTCGCTTGAGCAGGCGCTTGGGGGAGGCGAACCGGAGCATGAGGCCGGCGCCGGGGATCACGTCTTCCACGTTCATGGCTGCGTCGTACCCGATCTCGCGCAGCGTGGCCTCGTCGGCGTCGGTGAGCTGGGCGACCTCCTCGAGGACGGTGGTGTGCACGCTGTAGCGGACCTTCCCGGTCTTGGAGACCTGGTCCCGTTGCAGGGTAGGTCCGTCCGTGCCGGAGAGGCGGTCGAAGAGCCGGTCCACGGTGGCTGGGCCTTGTCGTTGTTCGAGCCAGGAGACGACAAGGGCCGTGCTTGCACCGGTGAGGGTTCCCGTGGCGCCCATGGGACCCCCTCGGTCCGGAAGGCAGCCCTTAACCGTTACCGAACGCACCTCGCTTATCGACGAAGCTTCCCGGCGCGAGGGTTCGGCGCGCGTCACGGGGCCTTGACGGTGGAAAGGCCCCGCCTAAGCCCTGGGAGCCGTTGTTCCGGTCCCCTCCTGCCTCAAGGTTCCCAAGGCCTCGGCCCTCCTCGCGGCCATGGACGCTGTGCAAGCGACCAGCCTCGCCGAGTGCATCGAGCACCGTCTCGGGGCGACCGAGTCGGGGCGCGTAGAGGCCTTCGCTATCCCCCGGCGGAAAGCCTCCACGCGCCGCTCGACGCGATGGTGCTTTCTGATCGTCACGAACCTGCCCGAGGACCACGTCCGGGACACGCTTCGGGAGATGACGCTCGAGGTCACCGAGCGACGAGGACCGTTCCTCGTCTTCGTGGCCTGGCCGGACCAATCCAGACGCTTATACGGGGCCACGACGTAACTAGGGGGTGATGGGCGCAATCACGAAGCGGATCACGGGAGTCTTCGACGCCCTCGCGACGGGCTTCACGGTGGGAGAACGGTTGTCCAAGGGCGAGAACCTCCAAGCCGTGGGCCTGGGCTTGGCCCTCGCCGCCCCGCTTTTGTGGCGCCGACGCTACTGGTCCCTGGCCGGAGCCCTCGGCATGGCGGCTGTCGCGTACCTGTTCTGGGAAGAGTTCCACGAGCAGGAGCCCGTGCTTGAGGAGGAACCCGCCCCCTCCGCCCCGGCCGATCCTCGCGTGAACTAAGCTCGCTTCCCGAGCAGCGCGGCCCCCTGGGCGTAACCGGAAGACTATTCGTGAGAAGCGCATCCATGCTGCAGATGCCTACAAAACGCCCGAGTCAACGACCCGGACGAGGCCTGATGAGCGCTCGGGCCCCCCCGAGAACACGCGAACACTGAGGAGGCAACCAGATGCCCATCGAAACGGCCTACGAACCTCCGACGATCGAGAAAGTACAGGTCCTCGACAAGGACGGGAACGTGGACGAGGAGCTGGAACCCAAGATCCCGGAGGACGATCTCTTCCAACTGTACCGGACCATGGTCAAAAGCCGGCTCTACGACGACCGCCGGCTCAAGCTGCAACGCCAGGGTCGCATCGGCACATTCGCCCCCAGCCAAGGCCAGGAAGCCGCCCAGCTGGGAAGCGCGTACGCGCTCAACGACGACGACTGGATGGTGCAAAGCTACCGCGAGCTCACAGCGAACCTCTGGAGAGGCGCCAGCCTCGCGGACGATCTGCTCTACGCGGCCGGGTACGAGCAAGGCATGCAGCTGTCCCCCGAGGACCACCAGACCCCCATCTCGATCCCCATCGCCAGCCAGATCTGCCACGCCACCGGGATCGCGTGGGCCTCGCGGCTCAAAGGCGAGGACAAGGTCTCGATGGTGTACTTCGGGGACGGATCCACGAGCGAGGGCGACTTCCACGAAGGCCTGAACTTCGCGGGCGTCTTCGATGCACCCGTCGTCTTCCTCAACCAGAACAACCAGTGGGCGATCAGCGTACCCCGCGAGCGGCAAACCCGCTCCGAGACGATCGCCCAGAAGGCCCTCGCCTACGGGATCGACGGGATCCAGGTGGACGGGAACGACATCCTCGGCGTCTACCACGTGACCCAGCAAGCCGTCGAGCGAGCCCGGCGCGAGCACAAGCCTCGCATGATCGAGGCCCTCACGTACCGCATGGGCATGCACACCACCGCGGACGACCCCACCAAGTACAGGACCGAAGACGAGGTCGATCCCTGGAGGAAGAAGGACCCGATCAACCGGTTCCAGATCTACCTCGAGGACCGTGGCGTGCTCGACGAAGGCGACCACGATTCCCTCAAAGAGGAGATCGAGCAAGAGATCAGCGACGCCGTCGAAGCGTTCGAGGAGAGGGCGGACGAGCTAGGCGACCCGGTCGACATGTTCGCTCACCACTACGACGAGATGCCCGCCTACCTCGAGAAGCAGAAGGACGAGTTCACCGACTACTGGCGCCGCCACGACGTGTGGGGTGATCACCATGGCTGAAGCCCAAACCGCCGTCCAGGAATCCCACGAGACCGAGGAGCTCACGATGGTCGAAGCCATCGTGACCGCGCACGACCAAGAGCTCGCCCGCGACGACCGGGTCATGGTCCTGGGCGAGGACGTGGGCGAAGACGGGGGCATCTTCCGCGCCACGGACGGCCTCATCGACAAGCACGGGCCCGACCGCGTCGTAGACACGCCCCTGGCCGAGACCGGCATCATCGGCGTCTCCATCGGCCTGGCCATGAACGGGATGATCCCCGTGCCGGAGCTGCAGTTCAGCGGGTTCAGCTACCAGTCCTTCCACCAGATCGAATCCCACGCGGCCCGGCTTCGGAAACGCACGCAGGGCGGGTACAACGTGCCCATGACGATCCGCATGCCCTACGGGGCCGGCGTGCGCGCGCTCGAGCACCACAGCGAGTCCCGGGAGACGTACTGGAACCACACGCCGGGGCTCAAGACCGTGATCCCGCGAAGCCCCTACCACACATGGGCCTACCTCAAGGCGAGCATCCGCGACCCGGATCCGGTGGTCTTCCTGGAGCCCAAAGCGCTGTACCGCAAGTTCCGCGAGCCCGTGCCCACGGAGGACGTGGACACGAGCGAGCTGCCTGAGATCGGGCATGCCGAGGTCCTCCAAGAAGGCGACGATGTGACCGTGGTCGCGTTCGGGCACATGCTCTACCGGACCCGGCAAGCCGTGCAGGAGCTCGAGAACGAGGAAGGCCTCAGCGCGACGGTCATCGACCTGCCCACGGTCTCACCGCTGGACAGCGAGACGATCGTGGACTCGGTCAAGAAGACCGGACGATGTGTCGTCGTGCAAGAGGCCCACCGGTCGTTGGGCATCGCGAGCGAGATCAGCGCCCGGCTGATGGACGAGGCCATCCTGCACTTGGAGGCGCCCGTCAAGCGCGTGACCGCGCCAGACGTGATCGTTCCGCTTTTGGCGCGCGAGCAGTGCTACATGCCGGATGTGCCGCGCATCAAGGAAGGGATCCAGGAGACCGTCGGGTTCTAGGCGGGATCCGCGGGCCCGCCGTCGGGCGGGAGGGCCGCGTCGAGCGCGGTCAGCACCATCGCGGCGGCCAAGCGCGCCGTCTGGCCCAGCCGGTTCGTGTTGACCTCGACCACGTCGAGGCCTGCCAGCTCGTACCGCGAGGCGACGCGTCGTACCATCTCCAGCACCGTGCTCGGGGAGGGGCCGTCCTCTTCGGGGAACGCCACGGCCGGCGCATCCCGGGGGTCGAAGACGTCCACGTCGAGGCTGAGGTACACGGGCTCGGGCAGGTTCTCCGGGAGCTCGCGGTAGGTGCGGGGGTGCTTGATGGTGTGCTCGGCTTCGCCGCGTAGCGTGCGGAGCAGGGGGAGCGCGACCGTGCAGTCGAGCTCGTCTCGGGCGTGGTAGAGCCAGGTGCTGTGAGCGATGGTTCGACCGTTGGTCTCTTTCCAGAGGTCCGAGTGCGCGTCCAGGGACACGATGGTGGCGGGTTCGAGGGCCCGGGCGGCGGGCAGGGAGATCGTGTGCTCGCCGCCGAGCAGGATGGGGAGAGCCTGGGGGCAGGTGTCGGTGGCGGCGTCGAGCGCGCCTTGTACGCTTTGGTCGAGGATGGATGTGTCGAGGGGGTCGACGAGCGCGTCCCCGGCGTCGTGGACCTGGAGGGGCCTGGCCGGCGGAGCGGGTGCTAGGTATGTGAGCGCTGCGCGCAGGAGCTCGGGCCCGTGGCGTTGCATGGGGCGTCGTCCGCTCGTCCCGTCGAAGGGTACGCCGAGGACGACGGCGTCCGCGTGGGTCGCGCGCCCGGTCTCGAGGCGGGGGACATCGAGCGTGGGCAGGGCTCTTCGTTCGTCGCGGGGGAGTTGCGCGATGGGCTCGGTGGGGGGTGCGAACCGTGCTTCCCGGGGGTCCACGCTCGGGCAGGCGGGGGGTCCGTGATGAGGGTTGCGGGGCCTCGCCTGGGGGGTCAGTCGTCGTCGAGCCCGTGCATGGCGACGAGGTCCGGTTCGAAAGGGGCAAGCTCTTTGGGCACGTCGACGCCCTCGATGGGGCTTCCCAGCGAGATGCCCTGGTCCTTCTTCTCGGCCCAGACATCGCTGTTGAACTCGGTGACGGCGTCGGTGAGCTTGACCAGGCCTTCATCGGCCTCGTCGAGGGGGCCTGGGAAGCCTTGCCGGTGGACGTTCTCGCCGTGCAGCGCGTCGTAGAGGCGGTACGTGACGACCGGCGTGAGGGGTGCCAATAGCTCGATGACGCCCTTGATCACGTCGTGCAGGGTCCGGATGGTGCCCCAGTCGTCGTCGTAGGCGCGGGGCTTGACCATCTCGAGGTAGTGCGGCGCGAACAGGTTCCACACGAAGTCGCGCAGGTTGTTGGCGGGGCGGAAGAAGTCGAACTCCTCGTACCCGGCCAGGCACTCCTCGCGCAGGCGGTTGAACTCGGCGCGGATCCACCGGTTCGCGGGCGCCATCTGTTCCTCGCCCTCGGGCTCGGGCACCTCGAACATGGAGAGGAACCGGGCCACGTTGTAGAGCTTCGTGATGAACTTGCGGGAGCCTGCGATGCGGTCCTCGCTGATGCGGTAGTCGTCCCCGATGGTGCACTCGCTTGCGATCCAGAAGCGGAACGCGTCCGCGCCGTGCTCTTCGAGCACCTCTTGAGGCTCGATCACGTTGCCCAGGGACTTGCTCATCTTGCGGCCGTGCTCGTCCATGCCCAGGCCCGTGATCCACACGTGCTCGAACGGTTCGCTGTCCTCCAAAAGCCGGGACTTGAGCGCGGTGTAGTACAGCCAGGTGCGCACGATGTCTCGGCCTTGGGGCCGGACCGAGCAGGGGAAGTTCTCCTCGAAGAAGGCCTCCTGCTCGTCGTCGTGCCAGCCGAGGATGAAGAGGTTGGATTGGCTGGAGTCCATCCACGTATCGAAGACCTTCCGTTCGCCCTGGACCTCGAGGTCGGGGTTCTCCTCGAGCACCTCGTCCAGGCGGCCGATCTCCTCGCGCGTGGCCCGGTCGTACACGCGCGCGTCCTCGGGCGGGTCCTCCTTCCAGGGCCGGTAGTAGTCCCCGGCCGGGGGAAGCACCACGCGGTCCGGTTCGTCCTCCTCGACGAGGTACCAGAGGGGGATCTCGGTGTGGTAGTACCGACGCCGGGAGACGGGCCAGTCGATGCTGACCGTGTCGATCCAGTCCAACAAGAGCGTGCGGTGCTTGTCGGGGTGGAAGTCCATCTCGTGGGCGACCTCCCGCAGCTCGTCCAGCACGCCGGTTTGCTCGATGTACCATTCCTTGAGCAGCACGACCTCGACCGGCGCCTGGGAACGCTCGCTGATGGGGAAGGTCTGCTGCACCTGCTCGGTGCGCGTGATGCGCCCTCTCGACGCGAGGTCCTCTTTGATCTGCCCGCGAGCCTTTTCGACCTTGAGACCGGCGTAGGGGCCGGCCGCGTCCGTCATCTCGCCGTTCGTGTCGATGGCCTTGACGGGCTCGAGCTCGAGCTCGCGGAACAGCTGCACGTCGCTTTGATCCCCGTACGAGCACACCATCATGGTGCCGGTGCCGAACTCGGGGTCCACGTGCGGGTGGGCGCGAATCTCGACGCTTCGCTCGTAGAAGGGCAGCTGGGCCTGCTCGCCGACGAGATGTTGGTAGCGGTCGTCGTCGGGGTTCACGAGCACGGCCTGGCAGGCACAGATCAGCTCGGGGCGCGTGGTCGCGATCTCGAGCGTGTCCTGGGTCCCTTGCACGTTCCATTCCACGTAGACGAGGTCCGCGTGCCGTTCCTCGTGGAAGACCTCGGCGTCCGCGATGGTGGTGCCCAGCTCGGGGTCGTAGTTGTTGGGTCGGAGCTCCTCGACGATGTGCCCGTTCTGGAAGAGCTCGATGAACCCCGCTTGCGTCATGGCTCGGAACTCGGGGTCGTCGGTCTGGTACTTGTTCTCGAAGTCGCAGCTCATCGCGACGCGTCGGGCGGTCTCCTCGAGTTCCTCGGTGACCTCGTCGATGGCTGAGCGGCATTCCTCGAGGAAAGCTTCGCGGTCCCAGTCCTCGAGCTTCTTGCCGCTTTCCTTCTCGACGACCTGCTCGATGTTGATGCCGTTGCGGTCCACGCCCCAGGGGAAAAGGACCTTCTCCCCCATCATGCGCCTCGAGCGCGCGATCACGTCGATCAGGGAGTACTGCGCCACGGCTCCGATGTGCCAGGTCCCGCTCGGGTAGGGCGGGGGCGTGTCGATGGCGAAGACCTCGGTCCCCTGTTCCCGGTCTTCGCGCGTGACGTGGTCGACGGGCTCCTCGAGCAGCGTTCCCAGGGTCTCGCGCTCGAGCTCAACGTCCCACGCCTTCTCCTCGATCGTCGGGGGGCGCCTCGGCATCGGCCCCGCGAGGCCGGTGACCCGTTATAAAAGTCACCGGTGGTGCGGCCCAGCCCAGAGCACACCGGCGCGGGGGCGTGCCAGGGACGAACGGCAACGCTTAAACCCCCCGAGGCGTCCCTTGCGCATGTGCGACCTCTCGAGACGGGAACGCTTGCCCTCGCGCTCGCCGCGGTCCTGGTCCTCGTGATGGCGCCCCCCAGCGCGGCCCACCACGACGCGGAAAACGCGCCCGAGCCCGACGCTGGCCCCGAGCTCGTGCTCGAGCACGGCGAGAACACCACCTGGCGGGATGTCGCGTTCGACCCGACCACCGACGAGGCCGTGCTGGTCGGCGACCGTGCCGCGGAGGACGGTCCGCGCGACGTGGTCGCCACGTGGGCCCCCCAAGCGGGGCTCGAGATCGTCCTGGACCGACCCGGATCCGGGCTCGTGGACGTGAGCGTCGACGAGGAGGGGCGACACCTGATCGTGGGCTTGCACGATACGATCCTGCTCGGCGAGCCCGGGGACTACCGGAACGTCTGGAACGAGAGCGAGTTCTCCCAAGCCGACGAAGGGTACACGTTCTACGGGCTCAACGGCGCCTTCGAGCCGGGTCACGGGCACGCCGTCCTCGCCGGGTCCAGCCTGCTACGCATGGACCCCGACGGGTCCCTGGAGACCCTTCACGGAGGCCAGAACGCGTTCTTCCGCACGCTCGACTGGAACCCGCGCGCCTCGAACCTCCTCGTGGAAGCAGCCGTCGAAGAAGACCAACAACGAGCCTGCGAAGGCACGAGCCCCCCCACCCTGTTCGGGACGCTCTGGCGGACCGACGGCATCCCGCCCTCCCAGGGAACCGGCGGGCTGGAGAACGTGGCCCTGTACGGGAACAAGGAGCCCGGGTGCGGTCTCGCCAACGCGATCGCGCACGCCCCCAACGGGACGTTCGCGCTCGCCGCAGGACGCGACGACCAAGGCGCGTCCCTGTACACGTGGGCCGCGGATCGCCCCGACGACGACGCCTGGCGCTACCAGCCCACGGAGAAGCCGGAAGGCCCCATCACGTGCATCGCCTGGCACCCCACGGGACGCTACGCCGTCACCACGGGCCTCGACCAGGATGTGGTGGGCCTGGCCAGCGATCGCGCCTGGGCGCCCCTTCTGCACCAGGGACCCAACCTGCACGGGTGCGCGATGCACCCGCAGGGGGACTACGCGTTGGGCGTGGGCGAACAGGGAGCCCTCGTGATGGTCCCCCACGAGACGGGGCCAGTCGTCACGGTGGCCCACCCAGGCCCCGGCTCCCTGGTCGCGCCCCAAGAGGAACAACGGTTCCTGCTGGACCTGATCGACCGGGGAGGAGCAGGCAACGCGACCCTCACGGGCACCCTGGACGGTACGGATGGGATGCACGAGGCGTTCCTGACGCCCCCGTGGTGGGAGCTACGCGTGGACACGCGCAACCTCTCCGAGGGGTTGCACACGCTCGAGGTCACAGCCCACACCGACGCTGGCGAGAGCACGATCACGCACCCATTCCTGGTGAACGCGGACCGGTTCACGCCCGAGACGCCGCGGATCCAAGACCCCGAAGGGCTAGACGGCCAAGGCTTGTCCACGACGGGCACGTTCACGATCCGATGGCAACCCCTGGATGCGCCGCTGCACTACCAGGTACGCCAAGAGCACACCGGCCAACAAACCAACGCGACGCGCATCCTGGACGCCGGCGACGCGGACGAGCTGACCGTGGACATCAACCAGGAGGGCACGTACGCCTTCAGCGTGCGCTCCGTGAACGCGTTCAACTCGAGCCCGTGGAGCTCGAACGTGGTCGTGAACGTCGCCTTCGACGAGCAGGGCCCCCAACGCGGGGACGGGGACTTCCGAACGTGCTCAAGCCCCAGCGAAACCTCCGACGTCTCCTGGCGGGAATGCGTGCTCGGCATCGATCGTGACGACGACGCGGACACGGACGGTGGTGGGGGATCTAGCGGGGAAGACGATGGCGGGGGACCTGACGGGGAAGACGATGGCGGGGACGAGGGCCATCCCGTACCGGGGCCTGGGCTGGTGGCGTTGGTCATCGCTTCGACCTTCGGGGCCTTGATCCGACGCGGTTGAGTTGGAGAGCCTTGACCTGCCACCTGGGGCGGCGTCGCTTCGACCCTCTTGCATCGCTGAAGATGCGGTCTCAGCCGTTCCGCTTCAGTCGAGGGCACGAATTGACAACAAAGTCTTTCTATTCGTAGGCGCTTCCCACCGCGTGAATGATGACCAGGCACCGGCCGGGATCACAACCCTCCACGATGCCGCCGCGGCCGAGCTCCTGCTGGACCCGTTGCGTTCCCGACTGATCGCGCACGCGACCGAGCCCATCTCGGCCACGCAACTCGGCGAACGCATGGACCAGCCCCGCCAGAAGATCAACTACCACGTCCACAAGCTCGCCGAGGCAGGGCTCCTCGAACGTGCAGGAAGCCGGCCCCGCCGGGGTTTCACCGAGAAGCTCTACCAGGCCACCGCCGAAGCATACGTGATCGCCCCGAGTCTTCTGGGTCCGCTTGCGCCCGACCCATCCGAAGGCCAGGACGCCTTCAGCGCCGCGCATCTCTTGGCCCTGACATCCCGCACCCAATCCGAGCTCTCCCAGGTCCTCGCCGACGCACGGGAGGATGACGAGCGCGTGGCCACCCTTTCCATCGACGCCAGGGTGCACTTCGCATCGCCGACCCAGCGCGCCGCGTTCACCCACGCCCTCGAGGAGGCCATCGCACGCCTCCTCCGCAAGCATACCGCCAGCGTGGACGAGGACGGTCAGCCGCCGGCGGGAACGCGCCCGTTCCGGTTCTTAATCACCAGCCATCCGGTCCCAGCGAGCACCGAGGAGGATACCAGCGATGACGCATGAAGGAAGCGACCACAAGGGACGACGCATCGACGAGGAGACAACCATCGACACAGCCCCGGCACACGCTTGGGCCGCGTTCGCCGACCCCGACGAGCTGGCACGCTGGTTCGTCGACCGCGCAGCCGGTTCGGCCGAACCCGGGGGTCAGCTTACATGGGGATGGGATGACTACGATCTCGAACAGACGCTTGACGTCGTCGAGGCCGAAGACGGGAAACGCCTCGTCCTAAGCGTCACGTGGGGCCAAGGGACCCCCACCCTGATCGAGATCACAATCGATCCTCTTGAGCACGGGTGTGTTGTGCGCCTGGTGCATAGCGGGTTCCGAGACGATGGTTCCTGGGACGGCGAGTACGAGGGGGCCAAGAGCGGGTGGACGAACGCGCTGGCCCACCTCCGCGTCTATCTTGAGGACTACCGTGGCCAGGACAAGCGGACACTGGACCTCGTCCGACCTGCCGCCTATGCTAGGGAGGATGTGCACGCGGCCACACGCACCCCGAAGGGCCTTGCAGGCTGGCTTGGCACGGCCAATCACAGGCTTGATACCGTCGGCGACACGGTTCGAATCGAACTGGAAAACGGCGATCTGCTGACCGGGGAGGTCGTCTCGGTCACCGACTGGGAAACATCCGTCACATGGCAGGAGGTCGAGGGGATCCTCACCTTCCAAGCCTTCCCCGGAGAGCAAGACATCGAGCAGGGCGACCGCATGCTCGGGTTGCGCGTGACGAGCTGGGGGAGCGAAGACCTTCTGGAACCGTACCGGAGCGATCTCAAGGCGTCGTTGGATCGCCTTGTCGAGATCGTCCAGCTCTGACGCGGGGAGCGTGAAGAAATTCGGGTCTATACCGTTCCTCGGGCGGATCCTGGCACCGCTACCTCCGTGGGGCGTTAGATCTCGTCCAGGATGAGCTCGTCGAGCCCGGCGACGCGTTTCTGCCAGTCATCGGGATGCGCCATGCGCGTGGCCGCGTACATGTTCGAGAGCAACGCGTTGCCGTCCTGGGGCGTAAAGCAGAACCCGGTCACCGTGTCCTCGTCCACGAACAGGGAGTCGACGGCGATGACGCCCTGGTTCACGATGCGTCCGAAGGGCCCAAACTCGCGCCCCATGTTGAACACCAGATCCGCGTCCATCTTGTGCGTGGTGGCCACGAGAGGGTC
This sequence comes from uncultured Thermoplasmatales archaeon, assembly GCA_964581775.1. Classification (GTDB taxonomy): domain Archaea; phylum Thermoplasmatota; class SW-10-69-26; order SW-10-69-26; family SW-10-69-26; genus PWVY01. The sequence goes on from CAZOQA010000005.1 coordinate 13,340, forward strand.
CTCCTCGATGCGCTCGAGCACGGTGGCTTCGTCGACGTCCTCCTCGAGCTCGAACCGGAACCAGACCGTGTGCATGAACTGCGTGGGGACCTTAATCGCGCTCGAGAACAGGTCCAGCTCGGTGCCGGTCGTCTCGTAGAGGTCGACGACGTCGTGCGCGTGGTGGGTCCCCTCCGCGGCGTCGTGGACGGACAGGTGCGGCGCAAGGGGGGCCGCGCCGGCTTGGCCCACGTCCGTCCCGCGGCGGATGCAGACGACGGAGCCCTCGTCGAAGCGGTCGTACCGGTTCCCTGTGAGCACGCGCACGAGGCTGGCGATGGTGTGCGTGTTGCAGGAGACGATGTGCACGAACCGGTCGTCCAGCGCGTCGAGCACGTCGTCGTTGACGTGAGCCGCGTAGGGGGTCCCGAACCCGGCCTCGGAGCCTTGGGCCAGGAACCCGGCGGGCCCGTCCATGCCTTCGTACGCGGGTTTGCGGTCGAGCGCGATGCCGCTGGGCGTGGCCTCGATGACGACGGTGGAGGCTTCGGCGGTGCCTTCGAGGGCTCCGTCGACGGTGAACCCTTCCTGCTCGAACTCGGAGCGTCGGTCGTCCTCGACGACGAAGCGCGCGCCGCGGGAGCGGAGCCGCTCGATGAGGGGGCGGTCGCGGGCTCGAGGGGTGTGCTTGGTGAACGTGACCTCGTCGAACCCGAGCTCGGTCCCGTACGTGGAGAACAGGTGCACGAGGGGGGCTCCGATCGTTCCTGCCCCTTGGACGTGGACGTGGGCCATGGTGCGTGAACTCAGCCTCCCCGTTCCTTAAAAAGGATATGCCCCGGTCCTCGAACCGTCAGCGCTTGCACAGGTCGACGAAGTTCTCGAACACGCGCGTGCCGTGTTCGGTGTGGGAGACCTCGGGGTGGAACTGCAACCCGTACAGCCCTCGCTGCGTGTCCCGCATGGCTTGGACGTCGCACTCTTGGCTATGCGCGAGCACCTCGAAGCCGTCCGGGACCGTCGTGACCTCGTCGTTGTGGCTCTCCCAGACTTGGCTTCTCTTGGGGAGCCCTTCGAGGATGTCGTCCTGCTTGACATCCTCGTTGAGCACGAGCTCGGTCTTCCCGAACTCGGGGGTCCCTGCGGCCTCGGCCTCCCCGCCAAAGTGCCGGGCCATGAACTGGTGACCTGCGCAGATGCCTAGGATGGGCACGTCCGCCGCGTCGAGGTAGCTGGCGCATTCGCCGAGCGTGTCCTCCAGGCCGACGCGAGGGGCGCCCCCGGAGAGCACGAGCCCGTCCACGTCCAGGTCGTCCAGGGGCGTGGTGTTGGGTTTGATCTCCGTGTCCACGCCGATGTCGCGCAGCAGCCGCCATTCTCGGTGGGTCCACTGGCCGCCGTTGTCGATGACGACGATGCGCACCATCAGGCGAGCCTCCTCGGGTGCGTCCGCGGGCGGGGATCCTGGTGTTTGACCATCGGGTTGCCGGCTCGTACCCCCCGCGGGCTCTTAAGCGTTCTTCCAGGGGGCGGTCCTTTCAAGGAGGATGGCGGCGTTCGGGTCCGCGATGCCCAGACTCGAACGGGGTTCCACGCCCCTGATCGTCATCAACATGAAGGTCTACCCGCAAGGGTTGGGCGAGAACGCAGCCCGCCTTGCAACGGAGCTCGAGGACGCAGCCTCCTCGTTCCCCGAGGCCACGGTCGCCGTGGCGCCCAGCCATCCCGACCTTGCACGCGTGCGGGATGCCACCGAGCTGCCGGTGCTGGCTCAGCACACGGACGGTCACGAGCCCGGGTCCGGGACGGGCCGCGTCCTGCCTGAAAGCTTGGATGCCCTGGGTGTGGAGGGGAGCTTGATCAACCACGCCGAGCGGCAGATCCCCCGCAAGGAGGCCGAGCGCTCCGTGGCCCGGTTGAGGGATCACGGCCTGGCCTCGGTCGTGTGCGCGGAGGATGAAAGCGTCGTTCGCGAGGTCACGGGGTTCGATCCGACGTTCGTGGCCATGGAGCCTCCCGCCCTGATCGGGGGGGATGTTTCCGTGACGACGGCGAACCCGAGCATCATCGAGGAGAGCGTGCAGGCGGCAAAGAAGGTGGACGAAGACGTGCCCGTGTTGTGCGGAGCGGGCGTGAAGACCGGCGAGGATGTCTCCACGGCGCTTGACCTGGGCACGTGGGGTGTGCTGGTTGCGTCCGCTGTCGTGAAGGCAGATGATCCCGGGGACGCGTTGTCTACGTTGCTAGACGGAGCTACGTGAGGGGAGAGCGACCCCAGGTCTGCAGTCGATGGGGAGGCGGCAGAGCCGCCTGGCCGCGATCACGACTTCCGGAGGTAGGGAAGGCCGGTCGATTCGTTGACCCCGACCTCGTACCCGTCTGGAAGCTCCGTCTTCTCCCCGGACTTCGGTTTCCCTTTGGAGAAGAAATAGATCGTTTGCGTCCCACCGTTCTTCAGATCCACGTCCCGTTCATAGAGCGTGTAGCCATTGTGTTTGTACGGCATCCCTGGCACCCGACGAGAGGATGGAGAACGGGGGCAAGAAGGTTCCGCTTTAAATTGTACATAAATACCCAATCCTCCCTGGATAGCTGCCAAGGTGGCCAAGCCGGCCGGTCCGGCGTGGCGGGCTGGGTGCGGGAGGGCACGCATGGATGGGAGCCAATTAAAAAGGCGAACGTTCTTGGCGAGGCAAATGGAGGCCGGCCCTGAACGATGTCATCCCCCTCTGGAGGCATGTTAGTGGCCCGGCCGGAGGAGGTCGTGCAGGCTGCGCGATCCAACGGGATCGAGGCCACGCTGTTCTCCGGACTCGATCCTGTCCGCACCGTGATCGAGGCCTCCCAGACGCTTGACCGGGACCTTTCCGAGGTCGTGAACACGGTGCTGGTCACCGTGGGAGAGGACCCGGTGCTCGTGCTCGTTCCAGGCGACCGACGGGTGGACGGTCGCCTCGTGGGGGAACTGTACGGGGCGGAGCCGCTGAAGGTGTCCCTGGCCACGCGGAGGGAGACTGAGGAGCAGACAGGGTACTCGACGAGCCTGATCCCTCCCTTCGGCTTGGAGGAGAGCATCGAGGTGCTCGTGGACGAGAACCTGCTCGAGCACGAGACGATCGTGATGCCGACCGGGAGCCCCCGAGCCATGCTTGAGGTCCGCTCGGAGGATCTGACCAACCTCCCGAACTCGACGCTTGGGACCTGGTCGATCCCTGCCGAGGAGTAGCCGCCTGCTTCGCTCTGGCATGGTCAGAGGGTTTATCAACGGTTCGTCGGTATGGCTCGGGTAAGCTCATGGCTGACGAGGGCGATACCAGCAACGAGTTCCGCGGACCCCTCCCCGACAAGCGCAAGAATGAGATGTTCGCCATCGCGAAGAAGCTGCTCGGCGGGTCCCGGCTTCGCGTGGTGTGCGAGGACGGAGAGACGCGCATGGCCCGGATCAAGGGCAAGCACAAGCGGCGCATGTGGATCCGGGAAGGGGACCTTTTGATCATCCAGCCGTGGGACTTCCAGGATGAGAAAGCGGACGTGGTGTACAGGTACGTGAAAAACCAGTCCCAGTACCTCTCCCGGAAGAACGTGATCCCGGACGACCTGGACGTCTTTTAGGCCTCCAGTCGCTTACCTCTGGCCCGTCCCTTGAACTTCTCTGCGACCCGATCGGTCAGGGGCAAGATCAGCCCCCAGAACACGAGAACGAGCACCAGGAACAGAACCCAGCCCCCGTGCGCGTGAACGGTTTGCAGGGCGTCCCCTCCCCAACGATGGCCCACGATGGCTAAGCCCACTAGGCGGACCATGTTCACGAGGTAGACGGCCGCGATGCCGATCAGGAACATCCCCCCGAACCTGCGGGGCGAGGTTCTCCTTTTCCACGCGTCCAGGCCCAACAGACCCAAGAACAAGATCCCTGGCTGGATGCCCGCGCACACCAACCCGACGGTGAGGAAAAGCTCCCCCCGCGGCGTCTGCAGGGAAAGCGTTTGGCCATGGTTGGCCACCTCGAACCCGAGCGCGGTCAAGGACGCTTCCATGGGAGGCACCAGGGCGTGTTCGATGAACGCGTCCAGCGGAGAGGCCCCCGCACCGGCGTCCAGCGCGGCGTCGAAGGCCCAGATGCCCAGCGGGGCCCCCAGCAGCGGCAGGCTCCACGCGACGAGGCTCCCCACGCGGACAGGACCCAGCGGCCGGTGGAGGTCGGGGGCGGCGGCCAGGAGCGCGATCCCGTAGGCAAGCAGCGCAAGCTTCGGAGAGGTCCACGAAGCTCCCGCGGCGAGGTTGTAGGACAGGACGCCTCCAGCTGCGAAGAAGCCAAGCAGCAAGGTGGCGAGCGTTCTCCCAGACGTCTCTTCATTCATCTGTTGGCGAGGACGGGGACCAGAGCCCCGAGAGGTGCCCGCCGAGAGCCCAAGGGGGACCAGCAAGCCAAGTCCCACCACGATGAGACCGGCCCCCACCCACAGGGACTCGTGCGCGAGCACGTCGAGCAACACCAGGGCCCCGTACCCGAACAGCAGCAGCCCCGCCAGGAAGCCGAGTCTACGTGGCTCGCTCGTGCTCATCGTTCATCACGATCCTTTGTACGTGGCGGCGACGACGCCCGAGCCGCCGATCACGGCGGCCGCGATCAGGGCGGGGGCTCCAAGGACGGAGCTCGCGGACGCTTCGATCACCGGGCACGCGTGGCTTCGCCCGTGCTCGTTCTCGGCGAGCACCTGGTACTGGTACGTGGTCGTGAGGTTCGTCTGCGAGTCCTCGTAGACCGTCCCGTTCGTGGTCGCCAGCGTCGTCCAGATCCCCCCCTCGGCACGCTTCACGGTGTAGGCCTCCGCGTCGGGCGCGTCCTCCCACGCCAGCTCGATCGTGCCATCCGCGCGTTCGTCCACGTACACCTGCTCCGAGCAGGCGGGCGCACCCTCCCTGGTTTCTTGCCCGTCAGAGCACCCGGCGAGAGCCACGCTCGTGCGGCCCGTCGCGTGCCCGCCTTGGTCCATGGGCGGGGAGGTCTCGTTCATCTCTGCGTAGAGCTCGCGGGATCCCTCCATGTGCTCCTCGACGCGGAAGGGCCCGGCCTCGAACGCGTACATGCCCGTCCCGTCCGAATCGGCCCGGAACGATTCCAGTACGGTACCGTTCCACGCGCTCTCGTCCGCTTCGACGACCAGGCGTACTTCCTCATGGGAGAGGCCGTGACCGTGGACCCAGAACTCGCAACGGACCTCCGTCGTCCGGGGACCCTCCGCCTCGTCTTGGAGGGTGATCTCGCCATGGTCCTGGTTGGTGTGAGCGTCCACGATCGCGGCCGCCGCCAGGAGGGCAGCCAGGACAGCCAGCACCGACAGGGGAAGCCCCCGCCTTGTCCAACGGTCCCGGGAACTCGACTGGATGACATCCACCGGCGTCTGGGCTCCCCCGCAAGGTCCCTAAGGCGATTCTGGGACGAAGATGGTCCCTTGAGCCGCATCCTGGCTCCCGCCCGGCCAAGCCGTTAAATAGCGGTCCCCGCTCCTTGCAAGGTGTGGACGAGGACTGGGAACAGGTCGTCGACGACGCCCTCAAGCGCCTCGAGCACGATCCCAAGCTCGAGGCCGCAGACCTGTTCAAGACCGAGGCGGAGGTCTTCGACCTTCGCACGATGAAAACCCTCTCCAAGCTGATCAGCGATCGGTACCTGGACACGGTGGACTTCTGTGTCAGCACGGGCAAGGAGGCCAACGTGTTCCGAGGGACCACGCCCGACGGGGGTCACGTCGCGGTGAAGATCTACCGGGTCCACACCTCCAGCTTCCGCTCCCACATGTCGTACCTGTTAGGCGATCATCGGTTCGAGCCCGGGGGCAAATCCAACCGGGAGATCATCGAGCTCTGGGCGAGGAAAGAGTTCCAGAACCTCCGCCGGTTCGAGGACGCCGGGCTTCGCGTGCCTCGCCCGATCAACGTGCTCAACAACGTGGTCCTCATGGAGTTCATCGGTCAAGGCCAACACATCGCGCCGCTTCTCAAGGACGTGGAGCTCGCGGACCCTGAGGGCGTCCTCGACGACCTGTTGGCGTTCGTGGAGACCGCCTGGGACGATGCCAAGCTCGTGCACGGGGACCTCTCCCAGTTCAACGTGCTCGCGCTTGAGGACGAGCTCGTGGTCATCGATGTCGCGCAGGCCGTCCCGCGCGAGCACCCGCGAAGCCAAGAGCTTCTGCGCAGGGACGTCGAGAACCTCGTCGCCTACTTCCAACGTCAGGGGGTCGACCACGACCCCGAGCAGACGCTCGACGAGCTTTTACCCGGGAAGGAGGCCCGCTGATGGAGATCCACCCTATCCGCATCCCGAGCGAACGCATCGGCGTCCTGATCGGGCCTCGCGGCACGACGCTTGAAGAGATCGAAGAGCGTTCCGGCGCCGAGGTCACGGTCGACTCCGAGACTGGGGAGGTGTTCATCGACGACGAGGACGTCTACGATCCGTTGCTCGCGTTGAACGCTCAGGACGTCGTCAAAGCCATCGGGCGCGGGTTCAGCCCAGACCGGGCCTTCCGCCTCTGGCAGGATGACGCGTACCTGCACATCCTCGATTTGACCGATTACGTCGGCCGGAAGAAGAACCACCTCGAGCGCGTCAAGGGTCGGATCATCGGGGAATCCGGACGCACGCGCGAGCACATCGAGTCCATGACGGACGTGCACCTGTCCGTCTACGGGAAAACCGTGGGCATCATCGGTGCTCCCGCCGAGGCCGACATCGCTCGCGACGCCGTCAAGATGCTCGTGGAGGGACGCCAGCACAGCACCGTGTACAAGATGCTTGAAGAGCGCCGACGGGAGCTTCGCATGCGCGATCTGGGCCTGGAAGGCTAGCCCGCCGCGCGGGCGGAACCGAAACGCACGTATCGACGGGCCAACGTGAAAGGGTAACTTACCGCGAAAGGGAACCCCTGGTAGGATGAAGCTTGTCCGCAGGATCCGACGATGGTTCGCCCGCGTCACCGGGAACGAGAACCTCTACGCTCGCGTCAAGGGCAAACAGCTGCTCGAGCACGAGGCCCGCGAGGAGATCCTCGCCATCCTCAAGCGCGAGCCGGGCCTATGCTTCCAGGAGATCCAGGACCGGGTCGGGCTTGCGCCTGGGACCACCAAGTGGCACCTGAAAAAGCTCGAAGCCTCCAACTTCATCGACTCCACCGAAGACGGGCGACACACCCGCTACCATCCAACCGGCATGGAGAAAGCCACCGTGAACGCCGTGCTGGCCGTGCGTGACCCCAGCCGCCTGGCCCTGGTCCGCATGGTGCAACGCAACCCCGGCATCACGCAAGGCGACCTCGCCAAGGCTGCAGGGCTTGCCCAATCCACCGCAAGCCACCACCTCAAACGTCTCTCCGAAGACGGGTTGATCACGAAAGAACGAGACGGTCGCGCCAACCGATACTACGTCGCAGACGCCATGGAAGCCCCCGTTCGAGAGGCCGTCCGGTACGTGATGTGACAGGACTGCATCGAGGCCCAAAGCGGAAAGAACCAAGTCCTTGCCCCACGTGAGCACCCGTGATGGCCATCGCCGCCGACAACGACGCGTCCTCCACCCCCACGCTTCGACGCACCTGCCATCTCTGCGAGGACGCCGTCGACAGCCACGTCTGGTACGCGAAGACCCTCACGGACGACGAGGGACACCCCCACCGCGTCTACGCGTGCCCCGACTGCTTTTTCGACCTCGACGCGGCCAAGCGCGAGACCTACTACCGCGAACGCGTCTGACCCAGCCCGACCCTCTCGTCCCGTTACGCACTTAAGCACCAGGGCCATGTCGTGGCGAGCCCCGCATGTCCTCGTCCCAGCAGGACCTCGACCTCGACGCCATCGAACGACGCTGGCAAGACACCTGGCAAGAGCGAAACCTGCACGAGGCAGAACCCCGAGACGGGGAGGACTCGTTCTTCGTCACCTACCCCTACTCCTACATGAACGCGTTCGCGCACGTGGGCCACGCCTACACGATGCTGCGAAGCGACATGATGGCCCGCTACCAGCGCATGCAGGGCAAGAACGTGCTCTTCCCCTTCGCCTACCACGTCACCGGAACCCCCATCGTCGCGGCAGCCAACCGCATCCGCGAAGGGGAAGAATCGCAGATCCAGCAGCTGCTCGACCAAGGCATCCCCCAGGAGAAGGTCGAATCGTTCGCGGACCCCATGAAATGGATCGACTACTTCCCCGAGCAATGGCGCCAAGACGCCGACCGGCTCGGCCTCATGATCGACTGGCGCCGCCAGTTCCACACCACGGACATCAACCCCTTCTACGACGCGTTCATCCGCTGGCAGTTCCGACGCCTCAAAGACAAGGGCCTCGTCCGGCGAGGCGAGCACCCCGTCGTCTGGGACCCCGACGCTGAGAGCGTGCTCAGCGACCACGACCGCATGGAAGGCGAAGGGGCCACGCCGCAGGAGTTCACGCTCATCAAGCTCCGCGACGAAGAGGACCCCCAGCGCGTCTTCGTCGCCGCCACGCTTCGCCCCGAGACCATGTTCGGGCAGACCAACGTATGGGTCCACCCCGAGGAGACCTACACCGAGATCCGCGTGGGGGCCGAGCGCTGGGTCGTCGCCCAAGAGGCCGCCCACAAGTTCGAGCACCAGTTCGATGACGTCGAGGAGACCGACGTGACGCTCGAGGGAGCCACCCTGGTCGGTCAGCACGTCAGCGCGCCCGCGACCGACCGAACCATCCCCGTGCTCCCCGCTGCGTTCGTGAGCGCGGAGACCGGCACGGGCGTCGTCACGAGCGTTCCCAGCGACGCGCCTGACGACCACCAGGCGCTTTTGGACCTGCAAGGCGACGTGGACGCGTTGGAGGCGTACGGGTTGGACCCGAACGAGGTGGGCTCGATCGAGCCCATCGCGATCATCGAGACGCCTGGACTGGGAGACCTGGCTGCGCCGGCGATCCTGGACGAGATGGGGATCGAAAGCCAGCAGGAGCGCGAGGCCCTCGAAGAGGCCACGGACGAGGTGTACCGGCGTGGGTTCTACGAGGGCACCATGAAGGAGGAGCTTGCGCGTGTGGGCGGGATGCCCGTGCAGAAGGCCAAAGAGGAGGTTCAAGCGTGGCTGGTCGAGGAGGGCGACGCGGAGCTCTTCTACGATCTGACCGAGCCCGTGATCGCGCGATCGTTGACGCAAGCCGTGGTCAAGATCGTGGACGACCAGTGGTTCATGGCGTACGGGGACGAGGACTGGAAACGCGAGGTCCGCAGGGCCCTTGACGAGGTCGTCACGCTGTACCCTGAGAAGGTGCGCTCCCAGTTCGAGCACGTCGTGGACTGGCTCAACGACTGGGCCTGCACGCGCGCGACCGGGCTGGGCACCAAGCTCCCCTGGGACGAACAGTGGATCATCGAGTCCCTTTCGGACTCCACCATCTACATGGCGTACTACACGATCGCGCACCTGCTCGAGGAGGAGGACATCGACCCAAGCGACGTACGCGATAACGATGCGGCCTTCGACTACGTGTTCCTGGGGGAGGGCGAACCGGGGCAAGCCGCGCAGGGGACCTTGACGCGGGAGCTTCTGGAGCGCATGCGCCAGGAGTTCACGCACTGGTACCCGGTGGACTTCCGCAACAGCGGCAAGGATCTGGTCCAGAACCATCTCACGTTCATGGTGTACAACCACGTGGCCCTGTTCGACGAGGAGCACTGGCCGCGTGGGCTCAGCGTGAACGGGTGGGTCACGATCGGGGGCGAGAAGATGAGCAAGTCCAAGGGCAACTTCATCACGCTGCGGGACGCCCTGGACGAGCACGGGGCCACCGTCACGCGGCTGGCCTTGGCCAACGCGGGGGAAGGGCTGGACGATGCCAACTTCGACCCCGAGTTCGCGCGCACCGCGTACGGCCGGATCGAGGCCTGGTTCGCCACCGTTACGCAAGCCCCTGACCAGGCCCGCGAGGGGGAGAAGGGAAGCGCCGAGCTGTGGTTCGAGGCGCGCATGGCGGAGCTGCTCGACGAAGCGAGCAGCGCGTACGACGGGGCTCGGTTCCGCTCGGCCTTGAAGGCTTGTTTTTTCGACCTCACGGCGGCCTGGAACCGGTACGTGCGCCGGTGCCTGGGCGAGCCTCATCGGGACACGTGGGAACGCTTCTCGACCGTGGCGATCCGGGCCATGGCGCCCATCCTCCCGCACCTGGCCAGCGAGGCCTGGCGCGAACGCGAGGAGGGCATGGTCATCGATGCCCCGTTCCCCGAGCCGGAGCGGCCCGAGGGGGCCGTGGAGGCCTTGGCCGCGGAAGAGCTCGTGGTCCAGGTGCTCGAGGACACGCGGGATATCCTGCAAGCCACGGGGGAAGAGCCCCAGACGGTGCGCGTGTTCACGGCCCCCCCGTGGAAGCGGACCGTCGTCGACGAGGCGCTGCACCTCAAGCAGAAGGACGAGCTGGACCCGGGCACGCTGACCTCTCGGGTGATGCAGGAGGACGCGGTCAAGCAGCAGGGCGGGGACGCGGCCCGCTTTGCGAAGGACACGGCCATGAAGCTCGAGCGCGCACCTGAGCCCACGCTCGTCGAGGATGAGGCCTCCGTCCTCGAGGCGGCGATCGGGTTCTTGGAGGAGCAGCTGGGATGCCCGGTTGAGGTGCACCCGGCTCAGAGCGCGGAGGCCGTCGAGCACGGGGGCAAGGCCGAGCGAGCCGAGCCCGGGCGCCCGGGCATCTTCATCCAGTCGTGAGAGGACGCACCGATGGACGTGATGGGATCCCCGTTGCCGGACTGGGCACGCCACATCGTGGAGCCTGGCGAGCGCGTCGGGGACGACGTGGGCGGGTTGGACGCGGCCATCGATTTGGCGGTGGCCAGCGCGGAGCAGGGCGGGGGCCCGTTCGGGGTCCTCGTCGCGGACGCGGACGGGCGCGTGGTGAGCCTGGGGTGGAACCGCGTGATCGAGGCCACGGACTCGACCGCGCACGCGGAGATCGAGGCCCTGCGCGCGGCCCAGCTTCGCGTGGGCACGCACGATCTCTCCCAGCCTGAGCGGGCGCCGTTGTCGATGTTCGCGAGCTGCGCGCCGTGCGTGATGTGCTTTGGAGCGATCTACTGGAGCGGCATCGCGCGCGTGGTGTCGGCGGCCAGCGCGGCGCACGCGGAGGCGCTGGGTTTCGATGAGGGGCCCGTGACGGAGGCGATGTGGCGGGCGGCCAAGGAGGACAAGGGCATCGAGTACGAGCCGGACGGTCCCGCGCGCAGGGACCCGGAGGCCCCGTTCGATCTTTACCGGGAGAAGGGCGGCGTGATCTACTAGGTCGAGGGTCGGGCTCGTTGGGGGGACCAAGCGTTCGGTACGCTGGCATGAGCAGCGCTGAAGGCTCCTCAAGTAGGCCGGGAAGGGAATCAGGCGCGATGCGCTGGACGGAGGACGATTACCCGGACCGGTTCAAGGGGTTGGACCCGGATGTTCGCTCGATGGCGATCGAGATCGCCAACCGCCTCGTCGAGGGCGAGGACATCGAGGAGGACCGCGCGCTCGCGATCGCAGAGTCTCGGGCCCGAGAGGGCGGCTCGAGGCCCTCGGACGTCGCGGACCGCGAGGGCCAACGCGTCGAGGGAGCCGACGTGCCCGGGGGCGAAGAAGAGCCGCAGGCGCGCCTTGAACCGGACGAACCGAGCGCTTCAGAGCAAGCCGACCCCGCGGCGCCGCGGGAGACGCGCGCTCCCCGCGAAGGACCCGAGGATCTGGCGCCGGAGGAGGACGAGGACGCCGTCGAGCGGACCCTCAAAGAGGACCCCCCGCCTGAGGGATCCCCTGGGGCCACGGAGCCGTCCAGGGGCCCCGAGACGGCCGATCGGGACCAGCTTGAGCACTGGCCCAGGGACCGGCTGATGGAGTACGCCTCGCAGCGGGGCGTGGAGCCCGATCCGCAGATCGACCGGGACACGCTCATCGACCGGTTAAGCCGGGACGAGGACCGGGAAGCCTAGGCTCTGCTCACCCGTAACCCTCAAGAAGGCGTGTCCTGGCAAGACCTAGCACTTGCCTGCTTGGTGGTGCCCCATGACTCAACATGAACACGACCGCGACGACGAGCCCGCCTCCCCCCGCCCCGACCGGCTCGAAGGCCAAGCCTCCTCCCACACGGAAGAGCCCTTCGAAGAGCCCGACGAGGAGCCTCAACCCTCCTCCCAACCCGACCGGAGCGACCCACGCACCGACGACGAACCCCCCGACCGACGAAGCGACCCCACCCTCGACCGCACGACCGGGAACCCCGGCGGACCGCCCCCCACCGACCGCGAAGCGCTGGACGCCTGGTCCCGCCAAGAGCTCCTCGAACACGCAGACGACATCGGCATCGAGGTCCCGTCCGATGCCTCCCACGACGACCTCGTCGACCGCATCCACGACGCCTGACCCATGACGGAGGACCCTCACATGCCCCAAGACCGCGCCCGCGACAAGGACACGAGCTGGACGCAAGAAGCCGCCTGGAACATGCCGCGCGACGTGACCATCGAGATCTCCCAGAACCCAGCCTCCTCCACCGTAAGCCTCGGCGCGGACCCCGCTGACCCCCCCGGTGACACCTTCGAGCCCGCAACCGGACCGCAACCCTCCCAGAAGACCCCCCAAGACGACGCAACCGATCCTGCACCCCGCGACGAGCCCGAGCCCCCCTTCCCCGAGCAGGACCAAGAGCTGCCCGGGGTCGAAGAGGAGATGCACCCCCAACCCAGGTTCAAAGCGCCCGCGTACGCCCCTGCGGACAAGCTCGACGGACGCCGAGCCCTCGTCACGGGAGGCGACTCCGGGATCGGGCGCGCGGTGGCCGTCCTGTTCGCCCGCGAGGGCGCCGACGTCGCGTTCACACACCTCCCCGCTGAGCGCGAGGACGCCAAGCGGACCCTTCAAGAGATCCACGACGAAGGCGGCCAAGGCGTCGCGATCGAGACGGACCTCAGCCAGGAAGGCTCCGCCCAAGACGCGGTCGAACGTACGGTCCGCGAGCTGGGCGGGTTGGACCTTCTGGTCAACAACGCGGCCTTCCAAGAGCACGTCGACACGTTCGAGGAACTCAGCTGGGAGCACTGGGAGCACACGTTCGACGTGAACATCCACGGGTACTTCCGCGTCGCCAAGGCGGCCATCGAGCACATGGAGCCCGGAAGCAGCATCATCAACACCGGCTCCATCACCGGCATGCAGGGCCGCGGCGGCGCCATCGACTACGCGACCACCAAGGGCGCGATTCACACCTTCACGAAGTCCCTGGCCCAGGACGTCATCGACGACGGGATCCGCGTGAACTGCGTCTCCCCCGGACCCGTATGGACCCCGCTGAACCCCGCCGAGCGGGACGACGAGGAGATCGAAGAGTTCGGGGAGCGCACCGGCTTGGACCGTCCTGCCGAGCCTGAGGAGATCGCTCCCGCGTACGTGTTCCTGGCATCGAACGCGGACAGCAGCGCCATCACGGGCGAGGTGTTGACGATCCTTGCTGGGGACACGCGCGCTGGGTGACCTGCACCGGCATGCGCGGACCGCTGGGGCGCTCGGTCAGAGGTTCCCTCGTTTCTCCTGTTCTTGCTCGAAGCTCTTGAACAGGGCCTTGAAGTTCCCCTTCCCGAACCCTTGGGCGCCCTTGCGTTGGATGATCTCGAAGAACAGCGTGGGGCGGTCCTGGATGGGGTTCGTGAACAGCTGGAGGAGGTAGCCTTCCTCGTCCTCGTCGACGAGGATGCCCAGCTCCTCGAGGTCCTCGACGGCCTCGTCGATCCCGTCCAGGGGGACGCGGTCCGGGAGGTTCTCGTAGTAGGCCTCGGGTGCGTCGAGGAAGTCCACCTCGCGCTCTCGCATCTCGTCGATCGTGTCCAGGATGTTGCCGGTCGTGATGGCAAGGTGCTGGACGCCGGGGCCCGGGTAGAAGTCCAGGTACTCCTGGATCTGGGACTTTTTGAGGCCTTCGGCGGGCTCGTTGATGGGGATCTTCACGCTGAGGTCGTCGTTGGCCATGACGACGCTGCGCAGGGCGCTGTACTGGGTGGAGATGTCGTCCTCGTCGAAGTCGACGAAGCGCTGGAACCCGAACACGTCCTCGTAGAACTGGGCCCAGCTGGTCATCTCGCCCTCGGGCACGTTCCCGACGGTGTGGTCGAGGGTCTCGAACCCGACGCCGGGGCCCGCCTCGGGCGTGTCTTCGATGGGCTCGTACCCGGGCAGGAAGGGGCCGCCGTAGTTGGAGTCGTCGATGAGGGTGTGCACCGTGTCCCCGAACGTGGCGAGCGTGGCGAGTTCAACGGTGCCGTACTCGTCCTCGATCGTGTCGGGCTTGCGCACGGCGAACCCGTCGTCGATGAGCTCGTCGCCCTCGAACAGGTCCTCGTGGTCTTGGACCCGCTCGACGGCCTGCTGGAAGGTGCCGTCCACGTCGTTCGTCTCGAGCGCCACGTCGCGGACGCCGTCCGTGTGGCGACCGACGTGGTCGGCGATGACGCTGTCCGTGGTCATGGGAGCCGTGAGGACGATGCGCACATCGCCCTGTTCCATCACGTAGCTGGCGCGGTCGCGCACGCCGGTCTCGGGACCAGCGTACGCTACGGGCGTGAACCCGTACGCGTTCTCGTACACGTACGACGCCTGCTTGGCGTTCCCCACGTACAGCTCCACGTGTGCGAACCCGTCGATCGGGAGCTGGTCAGCCCGGTCTCCTTGTTCCGTCATGCCCAATCCCTCTCCCCCCGGAACGGGTCGGCGTGCGATAAGGGTTGTGGGAGACGCAAGCACATGCTTTCTGGCAGGGAGGACGCGGGGCCGACTGCGGAACTTACATACGGGCGGGAGGGCTCCTTGGAGACCATGGATGGGCCCTGGCGCCCAAGGAGGTACTCGTGGGCCTTTTAGACTGGTTCAGGGACGACGACGAAGACCCGGATCGGCACCGGAGCAAGCGCCGCAGGGACCCTCCCAACCAGCACCCGATCAAGTACATCGAGAAGGAGGCCTTGCAGATGATCGTCGAGTCGGCCCGGCACGCGCACCCGAACGAGTTCGCGGGGGCGCTTCGAGCCCCGAAGGACACGATCGAGGAGATCGTGATCGTGCCCGGGACGGTGCAGGGTGCCACGCACGCGATCATGAAGATGCACGAGCTGCCGCCGGACCCCTACGTGGTCGGGACGGTCCACAGCCACCCGTCCAAGACGGCCAGACCCTCCCAAGAGGACCTGCAGCTTTTCGGCAAGCACGGGCACACGCACATCATCATCCACCACCCCTACGACGAGAGCACCTGGCGCTCGTGGAACCACCGTGGCGAGCCCGTGAACCTGCGGATCGTGTGAGCACCAAGCGCCGGCTGCGCGCGCTCACCCCCGCCTATATGGGACGAGGTTGGTCCCTGTTAGAGAGGCTCTCGAAGCCGATCCTTGGCGAATCACTCCTGTAGGGCACCCGAAATTTCCGAGGGTTTACATACAGAGAGTGACCCATACGGACGTAGAACCAGCCCTCCGGTGACCCATCATGACGCACGTAATCGCTGAACCCTGCATCGGGACGAAATCGGCCGACTGTGTGGACGTCTGCCCCGTCGACTGCATCTACGAGGCCGAGGAGATGTACTACATCCACCCCGAGGAATGCATCGACTGCGGCGCCTGCGTCGCCGTGTGCCCCGTCACGGCGATCTTCCCGGAGGACGACCTCCCCGACAAGTGGGAGGAGTTCACCGCGCGCAACCGCGAACTCTCGGGCCTCGCCTAGCCCATCGACGACCCGACGCGAACCCCTAAACCCCCGCGCCGGGTCCATCCCCACGTGACCCAGAACAGAGGTGGCCCCATGGCCTCCCGCGTCCGCCCCGCACGACGCCCCCGCTGGCGCCGCTACGTGCCCGGCCTGGGCCTCCTCCTCATCTCCCTTCTCCCTCTCCTCGCCACCACCCCCCCCGCAGGGTACCTGCTCTCCCTCGGCCTGTCCCTCCACACGACCCGCGTGATGCTCGCCGCTGCAGGCATCGGCCTCGTCATGGCAGCCGCCGCGCTCGCCAACCACTCCCCCGTGCCCGTGCTCGCGCTCGGCACCGCAGGCACGATCCTCGGCGCCAGCATGCTCACCGGACCCCTCGTAGGATTCCCCCTCTTCGCGGCCGGCGCAGGATGGCTCGCCTACCTCGAAGGCCGCCGCCTGTTCGAAGGCATCACCCTCTCCCCCCGGGGGACCACGCTGCACCGGTTCCTCAAACCCCCCCTCGTCATCCAGCACGAAGACATCCAGCACGCCCACACCGCCATGCACGACGACCACCGCGGCACGCTCATCCTCGAAACCGACCACGGCACGGTCACCGCGCCACACCTCCCCGCGTGCACCACCCTGCAAGAGCGCATCGAAGCCCGCCTGAACCCCCCGCCCACCGAGCCCACCGCGACCAGCCTCTCCCACGCCCGAGAGCGTATCGAGGACCTGGTGGGTCGATGAGATGGCCCGAGTCCACATACGCAAGGCCCGACCCGAGGACCGCGACGACGTCAAGCTCCTCCACGAGGTCTGCTTCTCCGAAGACATGGCCCTGGACGAGCTCGTGCTCGAGAACCTCCTCACCCACCCGTACGGCATCAACCTGGTCGCCGAGCACGAAGACGCCACCCCCCTCGCCGGATACGCGGGCGCCCTCCACGGCGCCCGGCCCACCGCACGGTTGCTCACCCTCCACGTCCACCCCAACCACCGCCGCGCCGGCATCGCCAGCCGGCTGCTGGACCGCCTGGAAGCCCAGCTGATCGCGCGGAAAGCCAACGCCCTCGAGCTCGAAGTCCACACCGAGAACCTCCCCGCCCAGCGCCTGTACGAAGACCGAGGCTACGAGGTCGTCCGAGAGGACCCGCAGGCCTACCCGAGCGTGGATCCCCCTCAGGGGTACGTGATGCGAAAACCCCTCACCGTCGAGGACCCGCGAAGCCAGCAAGCTTAACCGGGCAACCCGGTTCCCCCCTGATGCGACTGGTCAGCCTCCGCCAAGAACGCGGGACCGAAGCCGCGCTCGACACCGGAGACCACCTGGTGCCCGTGCACGGACCGCTGGACCGGGACGAGCCGATGTCCATGGAGGCTCTTCTGCGCGAGTGGCCCGATGCTCGCGGCATGCTCCAAGAGGCCGACGAGCGGAGCCCCGACGACCACGAGGACGCGATCGCCCGGTCCGGCGCGGACCTTGCAGCGCCCGTGCCCGATCCTCCATCGTTCCGGGACTTCTACGCGTTCGAGGAACACGTCTCGCGCTCGTGGAAGCGGCGCGGCTCCACCGTCCCGGACGCGTGGTACGAGGTCCCCGTGTTCTACTTCTCCAACCCGTCCTCCATGGTGGGGCCCGGGCGCGTGGTCGAACGCCCCGCGTCGACGCAGGAGCTGGACTTCGAGCTTGAGGTCGGATGGGTGATCGGGGAGCAAGCGCGCGATCTGGACCCTTCCGAGGCGTGGGACGCGATCGTGGGGCTCATGGTGCTCAACGATTTCAGCGCGCGGGATGTGCAACGCAGGGAGATGAGCGTCGGGCTGGGCCCGAGCAAGGGCAAGGACTTCGCGACCGGGGCGGGGCCTTGCTTGGTCACGTTGGACGAGCTGGCGGATGCCCGACGGGGAGAGCATCTCGATTTGGAGATGCGGGCCCGCGTGAACGGGGAGGCTGTCTCAAGGGGGAACCTGGCAGATCTGCATTACTCGATCGCTGAGATGACGGCGCACGCCAGCCGGGATGCGACGCTTCGCCCGGGGGAGGTGATGGGCACGGGCACGGTGGGCACAGGCTGCATCCTGGACCTGGGCACGGACGGGTGGCTTGAGCCTGGGGATGAGGTGGAGCTTGAGGTGGAGCGCTTGGGCGTGCTCCGGCACGAGATCGGGGCTGCCCTCTGAACCGTCTGCGTGCACATGTCCACGTAGGACCGGAAGGATGGAAGGGGCGGGCTGGGTGGCCAGGCGTATGCGCGTGCCGCGCTCGGGCGTGGCGGGCATCGCGGGGACGTTCGTGCTCATGATGGCGGCCACGCTGCCGTACCCGCTGCTGGACGCCTTCGTGGTGGACCGGCTCGGCACGGGCACGTTCGCGCCGGCGGCGTACGTGAGCGTGAACCTGATCGCGTACGTGGTCGCGGGTCCTTTGGCGGGTCGGTGGGTGGATCGGACCTCAAGGCCCCACAGGGGCCTGGTGGTCGGCATGCTGGGTCAAGGAGCGTTGCTGGGGGTGCAGCCGTGGGTGGGGGGCTTGGCGGTGCTTTTGCCGGTGCGCTTCCTGGAGGGGGCGGCGACGATGGTGGCGATGACGGCGTTGCATGCGACCGTGCTCGCGGACAGGGGGACGGATCGGGGTACGGGCGCGGGCGTGATCGGGTTGGGGTTGGCGTTGGGTGTGGCTGCGGGGTCGGCGTTCGGAGGCGTGTTGGGGGATCTTCGGTTGTGGGCCCCGTTCGTCTTGGGTGCGGCCGTGCTGGGGGCAAGCGCGATCGTGGCGGGCGCGTGGCGGCCCCGAGCGGGGGATAGGGGGCAGCGGTCGGGGCCGGGCTTGGTGGCGTTGTTGCGGGAGACACCGGATTTGTGGGTGCCGGTGGGCTTCTCGTTCGCGGACCGGTTGACGGTGGGGTTCTTGGTGACGGCGTTGCCGTTGACCCTGGCTTCGGTCCAGGGGTTCGCCCCGTGGCGGATCGGGTTGGCGATGACCGTGTTCTTGCTGGCGTTCGGGGCGGGTCAGGTGCCTGCGGGTCGGCTCTCGGAGCGGTGGGGGCGGTGGGCTCCCATCGGGGTGGGGTCGTTGGCGTACGGTGCGTTGATCGTGGCCATCCCGTTCGCGGGCGGCGCGTGGTTGTGGGCCGTGTTGGTGGGGGCGGGGTTGTCGGGCGCGGTCATGTTCGCGCCGTCGCTGGCGTTGACGGGGGATCTTTCGGTGGACGTGCCGGGCCGGGGCGTGGCGTTGTTCCATCAGGCGGGCTCGCTGGGGTTCGCGATCGGTCCGTTGGGGGCGGGGGGGCTTTTGGGCTTCGTCTCGGCCGGGGGGGCCTTCTTGGTGGCGGGTTTGGTGGAGGTCGTGGCCGCGTTCGTGCTCTTGGCGGTGGCGTGGTCTCGGTCACGTGGCGGGGCGGGTCTTCTGGCGTCCGCGTCGTGAGGGGAACCGCTGCGTTCATGGGGGGTCGTGGGGGTGGCGGGCGTGATGCAGCAGTTGGACCCGGGCGTGCCGGCCGTCGTGGAGCAGGGCGAGGATCTGGCGCTGATCCGGGTCCCGGAGGAAGACGGGACGGTGGAGGTGCCCGGGTTGGGCGTGTTGTCCGGGTCCTTGTTCGTGGGGGTCTCGTGGGGGGAGCGGGTCTCGTTGGGACGACGCTCGATGCGCGTGTTCCCGGTGACGCCTGAGCTGGCGTTCGAGACGTTGAACCGGGGCCCGCAGGTGATCCGGCCTCTGGACGCGTCACGCGTCGCGCACGCGTGCGGGGTGGGTCCGGGAGCGGTGATCGTGGAGGGGGGCGTGGGGTCGGGCGCGTTGACGGCGTATTTGGCCTTCCTGGTGGGCGAACAGGGTCGCGTGCACGGGTTCGATGCGCGCAAGGATCATCTGGCGACGGCTCGGGGCAACCTGGGCCGGGTGGGGCTGGGGGATCGCGTTGCGTGGCACCATGGGGACCTGGAGGCGTGCGAGGTCGCGTGCGAGGCGTTCGTGGCGGACGTTCCGGCCCCGGAGGCGGTGGTCCCGGCCGCCGAGCGGTGCCTTGAGGCGGGGGGGCGGTTCGCGGCGTACACGCCGCTTGTCAGCCAGGTCGAGGCGGTGCGCCGCGCGTTGGACGAGCACGCGTTCGTGCGCGTGCGCTCCTTGGAGCAGCTCTCCCGGGACTGGGTGGTGCACGAGCGGGGGGCTCGGCCGTCGTTCGAGATGCTGGGGCACTCGGGGTTCTTGACGTTCGCCACGCGCGCGGTCGAGCCCTAGCCGTCATCCTTCGTGAACGTGCACTTGCACGGCCAGGCTTCGGCCTCCCAGGTCCCGGGGTTCCCACGACTCGGCCCCGTACCCGTCCTGGGGGGGCAAGAGAGCGGTCACGGATTGTCCATGGTGGGCGCGCTCGATCAGCGCGTCGATGCCGGGGACCAGTTGCGTGTCTCCCACCTCGACCTGCAAGGGCTCCAGCTGGTCGGGGTCGTCGAACCAGGCCGGTTCGCGGAACCAGGTCAGCGAGTCTTCCTCTGCGTACGCGGGCACGGTGGTGTCGAAGGGGCGGGCGTCCTCGAGCGTGCCGACGAAGTCGAACTCGATCGTGTCCCCTTGCTCGGTGCTGGGACCAAGGGGGCCTACGTTCACGGTGAGGTTGCGCGTGGTGGAGACGGTCTCGTTCTCGGGGTCCGCGAACGTCGCGTTCACGGGGTAGGCTCCGTGCTCGGCGTCCTCGGGCACATGGACGTCGAGGAAGAAGGTGTCCGTCTGACCGGACGCGATCACGGGTCGGTCGGCGTACCGGAGCTCGGCGTCCCACGCGTCGCCGGGGAGCTCCGTCTCGACGGTCCCGTTCAGGGGAAGGGGGCCCGTGTTGCGGACCGCGAGCATGAACTCGGCCGTGCCTTCGGGCTCGGCGCTTTGCTCGCAGTCGAACCCGTAAGAGGACAGCTCGACATGGCCCTCGTCCGCGGGGCGCTGGGCGGGCAACCCGTGGGCCTCGTGCAGCCAGGCGTTCTCCTCGGGACGGTCCCGCTCGTCGGTGGGGAGCTGGCTGAGCCGTTGGGCCACGTCCAGCCCGTCGACGACGCGAGCGATGACATCCTGCTTGTCGTCGAACCCGGGAAGCGGCATGAGCGTGATGATGAACTGGGTGCCGCCTTGCTGGGGTTGCGTGCCGGCGATGGAGACGGTCCCGGGTTCGTCGTGGCGCAGGTGCTCGTGGAACTGGTCGGGCATCTGGTACTGACCCCCTGCCCCCCAGAGGTTGCGGTTGCTGGTGCCGCCGTAGTCCACGTCTCCACCCTGGATGAACGTGTCCGGGTAGAGCTGGTGGAAGCGCGTCTCGTCGTACGAGCCGTCTTGCACGTGGGTCAGGAAGGTGCCAGCGGGGAAGGGCACCTGGGCTTGGTAGACGACCAGCTCCATGGTGCCCTCGGAGGTGACAAGCTCGACGCGGGGGTTGAACGCCTCGGCCTCTTCCAGGTCGTACCCAGTCAGCATCTCGCCGCAGGGCTCGATCGGGTTGGGCGCGGCGTCGGTGCCGCTCGTGGGGCATCCCACAAGGGCGACCGTCGTGAGGATCGCTGCAAGCAGGACCGCGCGGTCCCTCATCACCCCGCCAGGAGGGCTCCCCCGGTTAAAGCGTTCGTGTTCGGACGCCGTCCTCATGCAGGGGGGGTTTCGAAAGGCTTTCACGCCGCGGTCTGCTGAAGGGGCCAGACGATGGACCCGTCGGGTTCGACCGGTCGCGCCGTGTCCCCACGCGCTTCCCCAGACGCATCCCGGCGCCGCATGGGAGGGACCTCGTGAGCACGATCGCGTTCCTCCTGGACCTGGCCGCGGCGGTCGGGACGGGGGCCCTGGTCGGGATCGAGCGCGAGCACCGGCGAAGCGAGGGTTACGTGCTGGCCGGCGTTCGCACGTTCCCGCTGGTAAGCGTGGCCGGGTTCCTCACCGCGACCCTCGGGGACGTGCTCGAGTCCCCATGGCCGGTGACCCTGGGCGTGCTCGGGTTCCTGTTGGTCACGATGGCGTTCTACTACGTTCGCTCCCAGAGCGGGGATCACGGTTTCACGACGCCGATGGCGGTCCTGTTGACGTTCCTGTTCGGGACGCTCATCGGATTGGGGTTCCTGCTGGAGGCCATCGTGGTCAGCGTGATCACGACCGCGCTGTTGCTCACGAAGACGCGGCTGCACCAGCTTGCGGAGACCCTCTCGAACCGGGAGATCATGGGCGCGGTCCAGTTCGTGGCGCTCGCGTTCGTCGCCTTCCCCTTGGCCCGGGAGGCGGAGGGGCCCTACTTGCGGGGCTTGATCGGGAGCGGGCGACCGATCGATCTCGAGTGGACCTTGTTGATCGTGGTCGCGGCCAGCGCGATCGGGTTCATCTCGTTCTTGGCGCTTCGTCGACTGGGCGCACGCGGGGGCCTTCCGGCCGCGGGAGCTCTGGGGGGTCTCGTGAACAGCGAGGCGGCCACGGCCAGCGTCTCGGGCCTCGCCAAGGGGGCCTCGAACCTTCGCTCCGCGGCGGGAGCCGCCGTGTTCGCGGCTACAGGCACCTCGCTGGTTCGCAACATCGTGCTCACGGGCATCGCGGATCCCACGTTCGAGCTGCTGGTCCCGTTCACGCTGCTCTTGATCGCGCCCATCCTCTTGATGGTGCTCGCGGGAGCGTGGCTTGGCAGCCGCTCGCCCTCGGACGCGAGCACGGAGGACATCGGGTTGGAAAGCCCGTTCGCGATCCGGCCCGCGTTGACGTTCGCGCTCGTGTTCACGGCCGTGAACGCGGCCGCGTTCTTCCTTCAGGACCTGGCGGGACCCCTGGGCGTGTACGCGACGAGCATCGGCGCGCTGGTCTCCAGCGGCGCCGTGGTCGCCTCCGCGGCGAACCTCGTGTTCACGGGCACGGTCCCCATGGAGGTGGGGCTGATCACGGCGGGGTTGGCCACCGTGATCGGGTTCTTCTCGAAGCTCGGCGTGGTTGCCTTCATCAACCGGCCCCTTCTTCGACCGGTCACGCTCCCGGTCCTCCTGGCGGCCGCCGTGACGCTTGGCGGGCTTTTGTTCTTCGTGTGACCGACCAAGCGGGGACCCGTCGGGAACCGAAGGGACCCTAAAGGAGGCGCGCATTCAGCCCTTGATGCGGTGGGACGTGGACCTTGCCACGTTGCTCGTGTACGGCCTGATCCTGGCGCTGTTGTCCTGGCAGGTCGCGGCCCCGTTCTGGGCCTACATCGTGCTGGGGTTGCTGTTCGCGACCCTGGCGTACCCGATGTACGAGTGGCTGTTGGATCGAACCGGGCGCGCGCGGATCTCGTCGGCCATCACGGTCTCGCTTATCTTCCTGGCCCTGATCGTGCCCTTGTCCTTGCTGGCGTGGCTGATCATCCGAGACATGGCGCAGCTGGTCGGCCGGCTCTCGGTGGCCACGGTCGAGGAGCAGTTGCTCACGTTCCTGACGTGGACGAACGAGACGTTCGGGTACCCTGAGACCGTGGAGGAGACGGCCGGCCGGGATCTTCTCATGGAGGTGATCCCGAGCGTGCAGGCCCAGCTGGCCTCGTGGATCCCGCGCGCGCTGGAGTCCACGGCCGTGTTCCTCCTGGGCTTGATCATCACGATCATCGTGACGTACTACGCGCTCATCCACGGACGAAGCTTCCTGGCCCGGTTGAAGATGGCCAGCCCCATGGACGAGCACCTGGAGAACCAGTTCCTCAAGGAGGCCAGCGTCACGGTGGATGGCGTGATCTGGGGCCAGGTCGTCTCGGCCGGGGCTCAGGGGGGGCTGGGGTGGTTGGCGTTCATGGTCACGGGCCTCCCGAACGCGTTCTTCTGGGGGTTCGTGATGGCCGTGTTGAGCTTCCTCCCCATCGTGGGAGCGTTCCTGATCTGGGGCCCGGCGGCCGTTTTCCTTCTCGCCACGGGGGAAACCGCTTGGGGGGTCGCGATGCTGTTGTGGGGCGGCGTCGTGATCAGCAGCGTCGACAACATCATCCGCCCCATGGTCATCGGGAAAAGCGCGGCGCTTCACCCCATGCTGGCCTTCGTGGGCGTGCTGGGGGGCCTCATCGCGTTCGGCATCATGGGGTTCCTTCTGGGTCCTCTCGTGCTGAGCATGCTGGCCGTCGTGTTCAACATGCTCGCGGAGAGCGGCTGGGACCTGTCCACGCTCGCGGAGCCCCCGACGCCGGAGGAAGGCGAGGATGCACCCCCTGACGAGCCCCCTCCCGCGTGACGCGTTACAGGCCGGAGGGAAGCGCCGGGAGGGGCTTGCCGCTTCGCACGTACTCGATGCACTGCTCGACGTGCTGGATCAACGCCTTACGCGTCCACCCCTCCTCGACGGTCCCCCGCAGCACGGAGAGGGCTCGGTCCGCGCTGGACAGGGCGCCCTCCTGGTTCCCGGTGGCTGCATCGCGGTGGACCGTGGCGACGAGCAGGAAGGCCCGTGCGAGGGGGTCCTCGTCCTCGGCGGCCTCGCGGAGAGCCTCGTCGTGGACGGCTTGCTGGTAGCGGCCTTGCTCCATGGCCTCCAAGTACGAGACGCTGGGGACGCTCACGACCCTGGAACCATCGGGGGCCCCGATAGGCCTTACGACGGTCAGCGTTCCAGGTGCTGCTCGAGGATCTCGCGCTGAAGCTCAAGCTGGTCCTGCATCTGCTGGAGCTGTTCCAACGCGCTGGTGAGCGCTTGCTGGCTCTCGGCGGCCTGCTTGACCTCGGGCCCTTGCTCGGTGATGAAGTCCCTGACCGCCCGGCGCACGATGGCGGTCCGGCTGGTGAACTCCCCCGCTTCCACGAGCGCGTCCATGAACTCCACGTCTCGGACCGGTACGCGGACCGTGATGCGCTGCGTCTTGGGCACGGTTGCACCGCCTGGGGTCCTTTCATCCGCGAGGCCTTGTCAGGGTTACGGAGATGGCCCCCGCGCAGTGGCCTATTTCGGCTTCTCGGTACCCCATTTCTCGACGGCTTGGGCCACGGCGTCGCTGGATTGGGCGATTGTGTCCAACCTTTCCCCGTCCATCAGGCCCTGGATGACCTCGCGCAAAGCGCGGGCGCCGGCCCGTGATCCGTCGGGGTGACCGTGGATGCCGCCCCCAAGCTGGATGACGAGCTCGTTCCCGTAAAGGTCCATGATCTCGGGGATGATGCCGGGGTGCAGGCCGCCGCTGGCGACGGGGAACGCGGGCGCGATCTGGCCCCAGTCCTGACCGAGCAACGTGGCGCGCGGCTGGGTGTGCTCCTCGCGGAGCTGGTCCCGGTTGGCGGCGACCTCGTCCTCGGGGCTGACCAGTTTGCCCACGACGGTGCCGGTGTGGAGCTGGTCGACGCCGATGAGCCTGAGAAGCTTGGCCAGGCAGGGCATGGCCATGCCGTGCGTTTCGTCCTTGGTGAACATCGCGTGCATGGCCCGGTGCGCGTGGATGGCCAACCCCAGGTCTTCGGTCGCCTCACGGATGGTTTGCAGGCCCCCGAACCCGGTCGTGACC
This sequence comes from uncultured Thermoplasmatales archaeon, assembly GCA_964581775.1. Lineage (GTDB taxonomy): Archaea > Thermoplasmatota > SW-10-69-26 > SW-10-69-26 > SW-10-69-26 > PWVY01. The sequence goes on from CAZOQA010000005.1 coordinate 38,496, forward strand.
ACGTCCACCATCGCGTACTCCCATCCTTCCTCGTTGAGGAGCTTAGCCCTCCGGATGGCTTCCTCTGTCTCGGCCGTGATGTTGATCAGCGCGGACTTGGTCTCCCCGGTCTCCTCCTCCGCTTGGCTTCGCTTGCGGGTGAGCTCGTCCACGCGGTCCTCGAACCTGTTGAAGGATTGGCCGGTGAGGTTCTCGTCGTCCTTGATGAGGTCGACGCCGCCGACCCAGGCCTCGTACCCGACATCGGCGTGCTCGCTGGCGCTCCAGCCCAGCTTGGGTTTGGGCACGGTCGCGGTGAGCGGGCGTTGGGGGATCCCGAGTCGCTCGCGCAGGCCGTGGATTCCGTACGCTGGGCCCGGGAACCCTTCCAGGTACTCGGGGGGGAAACGTAGGTCCAGAAGGCGCAACCGGTCCACGGCCTTCATGCCGAAGATGTTCCCTGCGACGCCGCTTAGGAGCTGCGGCATGTTGCTGGGTTCCCACAGCTCAAGCGGGTAGCGGACCTTCACGGTCGTCTCGTCCCAGTCGTAAGCGACGGCCTTGAGCTCGTCCAGTCGGTCGGGCATCTGGGCGAGGGTGGTCCACGTGCCCACGCTGGATTCGCTGGCGATGCGGCCCAGCGCTTCGAGCCTGGAGGTGTCCGCGTCGGGCTCGTATCGGAACAGGGCCAAGATGTCCGAGCTTTTGGGCTCGGCGTCGTCGTCGACGAACGCGTCGTACCATGCGGTCCCAGCCATCGTGGCCTCATGCGGGGCTTGGCACTTACGAGTAGCGCCGAGACGGCGTGTTCGAGCGACCTGCTCTTTTAAAGGGAGGCGGGGTGGATGTGGCCCTAGGGAAACCTTCATCCGGTCCGAGGCCCACAGGCACCTGGACGATGCCTTCTGTCGGTTTGACGCTTTCATGCCAGCTTCTGGACCTCGACCTGGGTCGCTACCAGGTGGTCCTGAACAAGGAGGACGCGGAAACGCTGGGTGTGCACGCCCAGGATCGGCTCAAGGTTCGGGTGGACGGCGAGAGCGTGGTTGCCGTGCTGGACACCACCGAGGCCGTCATCCAGCCGGGCCACGTGGGCGTGTTCCCCAACGTAGCCAAGACGCTTGCGTTGGAGAACGAGGATCCTGTGGAGCTCGAGCCTGCCGAGCGCCCTTCCAGCGTTGACCACATCCGCTCCAAGATGGATGACACGGAGCTGGAGGCTCCGCAGATCCGCGAGCTGGTGGAGGACATGGTCTCCGGGGCGCTCACCGACATCGAGCTGGCCGCGTTCGTGACCAGCGTCCAGATCCACGGCATGAACCTGCGCGAGACCGAGAACCTCACGCGAAGCATGGTGGACACGGGTGAGCGCATCCGCTTCGGGGACGAGGTCGTGTACGACAAGCACAGCATCGGGGGGGTGCCGGGGAACAAGATCACGCTGTTGATCGTGCCCATCGTGGCCGCGGCCGGGTTGAAGATCCCGAAGACGAGCTCGCGCGCGATCACGGGCGCCGCCGGCACCAGCGACGTGGTCGAGATGTTCTGCGATGTGCGCTTGTCCGCGGACCGGATCCGCGAGATCACGGACAGCGTCGGAGGCGTGATGGCGTGGGGAGGCGCTGTGAACCTGGCGCCGGCGGATGACATCATCATCCGCGTGGAGCACCCTTTGAGCCTGGATCCTCGCTCGATCCTCCTGGCCAGCGTGATGGCCAAGAAACAGGCGGTGAACGCGGACAGCGTCGTCATCGACATCCCGATGGGGGCCGGGAGCAAGGTCCCGCACATGGGCAAGGCCAAGGAGATGGCGCGGGATTTCATCGCGCTGGGCGACCGGCTTGGCATGAACGTGGAGTGCGCGATCACGTACGGCGGGCAGCCCGTGGGGAAGACCGTGGGCCCCGCGCTGGAGGCGAACGAGGCGGTGCGCGCCATGCGGGACGGCGATGCGCCCGAGAGCTTCACCAAGAAGGCAACCAGCGTGGCCGGCGTGTTGCTCGAGATGGGCGGCGTGGCCCGTCGAGGCCAGGGCCAGGCCGAGGCGCAGAGGCTTTTGGAGAACGGTGCCGCGTGGGAGAAGTTCTGTGAGATCGTGCAAGCCCAGGGGGGCCCCGAGCCGGATTTGCAAGAGGTGGGCGAGCACGCCAGCGAGATCCGAGCCGACAAGGGGGGGTACGTTTCGGCGGTGGACAACCGCGCGATCGTGAAGATAGCCCGGGCGTTGGGGGCTCCCCGCGTGAAGGGCGCGGGCGTGGAGCTTCTGAAAAAGCGCGGGGACGGCGTCGAGGAGGGGGAGACGCTGTTGCGGTTGCACACGGAGAGCGATCACCAGTTGCGCATCGCCAAGCAGGTGGCCTCCCGCGTGCACCCGGTCGAGGTGGAGGGCATGCTCTTGGAGCGGGTCCCGGAGGTTCGCCAGATGGAGGGCGGCATGCACGTGAGCGAACCGGCCGAGTGACCCGGCGGGGACCGGGGGCTTCAAGCGGGGAAGCCGCCGTGCCGGGGTGTGGTCGAGTGCTGGATCGCGTGGACGTTCATCCTCGCCGCAAACGCGGTGGGGTGGTGGGCGATCCGCCACGACAAGAAGGCGGCGCGGTCTCGGGGCAAGGGGTATCGGTCCAGCCCCCGGCGCCGGATCCCGGAGCGCTGGTTTTGGGCGGTGGCGTTCTTCGGGGGTTTCGTGGCGATGATGGTCGCGATGGGTCGCTACCGGCACAAGACGCGCAAGCTGTCCTTCCAGATCCCGTTCTTCGTGGCAGCGTTCGTGTCCTCGCTCGTGTGGGCGGGGTGGTTGTCCGTGCTGAGCTGTTTCCCGTTCGCTTCTCTTCTAGCCTAGGGTTGGCCAGGTGGGAGGGATCCGCCAGCAAGCGCCGGCGGGGTAAGAAAAAGGGGGCGCGAACAACGCAAGGGACGAAGGGTGTGTGACGAGGTGTTGCCGAACCTTGGTGTTGCGTTGCCGAACCGAGCGACCGCAGGCGTTGTTCGCACAACCACCGTTCCCGGGGGGTATAAAAACGTTTATCGTGACGCGGGCTTCGCGTCCTGGTACAAGCCTTGACCAGCGGGCCCGGCCGGTCACTTGGTCTTGCGGATGTACACGGGGCTTGGACCTTGATCGCGCTCTCGGCGGACCTCGAAGAGATCGTCGTTGGCTTCGATGAGGTCGAGAAGCTTGTCGGCCCCATACTCGCGCAGATCGAAGCTGGAGTCCAGCTGGCGCAGCATGTCCCCGAGCGCGCCCAGCTCGGCCCACCCGTCGTCGCCTTCGGTGAGTTCATAGGCGCGGGTGAGCAGTTGGCGGGCTTTCTCCAGGCCTTCGACGCCCTGGCTGGACCCGGAGGTGGTGGCGGTAAGGTTGCGGGGGTCCACGAAGAGGTTCGTGGCGCGGATGAGCGGGCTTGCGGTGCGTTCCTTGTTCCCGATGACCATCACGAACTTGCCGGCCTCGCGCAGCCGCATGACCAGGTGCGTGTAGTCGCTGTCGCTTGAGATGATGCAGAACGCGTCGACGTTCCCGCTGTAGAGGATGTCCATCGCGTCGATGATAAGCGATGCGTCCGTGCTGTTCTTCCCGGCCACGAAGCTGGAGGTCTGGATGGGCTGGAGGGCGTACTCGTGCATGACCTTGTCCCAGCCGTTCATGTGGTCCTTGCCCCAGTCCCCGTAGACGCGGCGGATGGTCGGGATGCCGTGACGTCCCACCTCTTCGAGCATCTCTTTGATGAGGGCGGGTTGGGCGTTGTCGCCGTCGACGAGGACGGCGAAGGTCTCACGGTCTTGGAACGCATCGGGTTCGCTCATGGCGACGGGCCTTGAGCAAGGATTCGGTTGCATCGCATAAGGGGTTACCCCTTCTATCGGGGCACGCCGTGGCACGGGCAGCGTCTATCCCTGCCGGGGGTTGCGGCCCCAGGCCTCGTCGAGCCGGTGACACACCACGGTCCCCTCCGTGAGCAGGTTCCCTTCTGGGTCCTGGACCTCGACATCGACGTGGACGCGTCGCCCGTCGACGCGCTCGACGGTGGAGACCAGGCGGACCGGGTCCTCGATCGGGGCAGGCGCCCTGAACGTGGTCTCGAGCTTGGCCGTGACGTAGTGCGGGACCGGGTCCTCCCCCTTCGCGATGGCCCGCCAAGTCGCCGTCCAGATGCCGTGACAATCCACGAGCGTGGACTGCGGGCCGCCTCCGAGCACGCCCGCGCTTCCCGCGTGCTGCTGTTCCCCCTGGTACTCGGCGACGAGGCCCATCTCGCCGTCGCCCGGGTACGATTTCAACCGGAACCCCTCCGGGTTGTGCGGCCCACACCCGAAACACAGGTTCTCGTGCTCCATCATGTCCTGCACGGCGGTCTCGTCCTCGCGCTCGATGGCGGGCATCGCTCGCCAGCAAGGGCTCGTGCCGCAAGTACGTGACGGACCCCCCGGGCCCCCAGCAGCAAGGGCTTAAGGCGAGGCTGGACTACAGCGTACCACGATGGCTTCCGGAAGCGACGGGATGACCATGGCCGAGAAGATCCTGGCCCAGCACGCTGACGAGGAGAGCCTGCACCCCGGCCAGGTGGTCGAGGTCCCCGTCGACGTAGCCATGGCGCACGAAGCCTGCGCCCAACTGGTAGGTCCCTTCGAGGAGATGGGCGCCGAGGAGGTCTGGGACCGCGAGAAGATCGTGATCCCCATCGACCACTGGGTCCCCGCCAGCAGCGAGTCCAGCGCGCGCCTTCACCACATCGTCCGCGATTTCGTGGACGAGCACGATCTTCCGCACTTCTACGACATCGGGGGCGGCCACGGCATCTGCCACCAGATCCTGCTCGAGGAGGGCTTTTGCCTACCCGGCGACATCGTGGTCGGCACCGACTCACACACGAACATGGCCGGCGCGGTCGGCTCGTTCGCGTGCGGCATCGGGCCCACCGAGATGGCCAGCGTGTTCGCCCTCGGCGAAGCGTGGTTCAAGGTTCCCGAGACCATCCGCGTGCAGCTGACCGGCGGGTACGAGTTCCCGGTGATGAGCAAGGACTTGATCTTGCACCTTCTGGGCGAGTTGACCACGCGCGGCGGCATCTACAAGAGCATCGAGTTCGGGGGCCCGGGGCTCTCCTCGATGCCCATGTACCAGCGCATGACGATCACGAACATGACCACCGAGCTCGGCGCCAAGGCCGGCATGATCGAGCCGGACCGAGAGACGATGCGCTACCTCGAGGAGCTGCCCGAGATCAAGAATGGGCGCGAGGACGAGCTCCGCGAGCACGAGGACTTGGCAAGCGACGAGGATGCCACGTTCGAGCGCACCGTGAACGTGGACCTCGACCAGCTCGAGCCGCTTGTCGCGCGCCCGCAAAGCCCCGACAACGTGCACCCCGTCGCCGAGACGTCCACCGGCAAGGTCGACCAAGTGTTCGTCGGCTCCTGCACCAACGCCCGCCTGGAGGACCTGCGCGTCGTGGCCAGCATCCTGGAGGGGCAAACGTTGGCCGACGGCACGCGGCTTCTGGTGTACCCGGCCAGCCAACGCATCTACCGGGAAGGCATGCAGGAGGGCATCGCGGAGGCCATCATGGACGCCGGCGGCGTGTACAACGTGTCCAGCTGCGGGGCCTGCTTCGGCGGCATGGGCGGCGTCCTGGACGCGGGCGAGGTGTGCGTGTCCACCAGCAACCGCAACTTCCCAGGCCGCATGGGGCACGTGGAGTCGCACTCGTACCTTGTCAGCCCCGTCACGGCAGCCGTCACCGGGCTCTACGGCGAACTCGTGGACCCGCGCGATCACCTGTCCAAGAACGAGTGGAAACGCGTGGATCAGGCCAGCCAGGAAGGGCTCAAGGCGCTCGCTTAAGGCTCAGGTCAATACGCTTCGATCTCGACGCCGGAGACCCTCTCGAAGTGCTTGCGGTTCCTTGTTAGGATGGGATGATCCTCCGCTTTCGCCATCCCGGCGATCTGGGCATCGATGGGGTCCAGCATCTCGCCACGGCGAACCAGGCGGCCCGAGATGAGTCCAGCTTGACGCGCGTGACTCGGTTCGAACGCCAAGAGGGTATATGCACCCAGCACATCCTCGACGAGGTTGCGTTCCTCTCGGGGGCGGTCGGAGCGCTCGATGCCCTCGAACAACTCGAAGATGGCCGGGGACGGGATCCAAAGGACGCGGCCATCCCCCTCAAGCTGGCGCACGGTTTCCACGGCGTCTTGGTCGCCGCGGAGCAGGTCGATCAGGACCGTCGTATCGAGGATCATTCCAGCCCGAGCTCCTCGCGTCGACGACGTGTGCGGTCCCGGCGGTTGGCCTCGATGGCCTCGGCCAGGCTCTCTGCAGCGTCCTCATCCATGGTTTCGGTCAGGTCGGCCAGAGAGCGTGTGCGCGTCAGGCGTCTTACCACTTCGCTGAAGGATTCTCCCGGCTGCCGCATCTGGGAGAGGGCCTCGTAGGCATCCTCGGCCAGGCTAATCGTCTTGCTACCCACGATGCCCATATGTGTATCCTGTGTACTTCAGTCTTTGGCTGAGGCCCCGGCCCATATATAAGGGACGTCTGCGGTTGCGCGGCCATGAGCATCCCTCTTGACGAGCGGGTCGCGATCCCGGATCTCTCCGCGGACGACGATGGCGATGAGGTCGTCATCGCGGGGTGGATCCAGGAGGTCCGCGACCTGGGAGGCATCGCGTTCGTCCAACTGCGCGAGGGCACGAGCACCGGCCAGGTCGTGTTGCCCAAGAAGAAGGTCAGCGAGGAGATCGCGGACACGCTGATCGAGACGAACCGCGAGAGCGTCGTCGCGGTGCAGGGCACGGTGCAAGAGAGCGACCAAGCCCCCGGAGGCTACGAGGTGCTGCCCAGCCAGGTGGAGGTCCTCAACGAGGCCGATGCCCCGCTGCCCATGGGCGTCGTCGACAAGGTGGACACGGACCTAGACACGCGCATCGACAACCGGTTCCTCGACGTGCGACGACCCGACGTGCAGGCCATCTTCCAGATCCGCGCGGCCGCGCTCGAGGGCGGACGACGGTGGCTGATCGACGAAGGCTTCACCGAGATCACCAGCCCCAACATCATCGGGGCCGCCAGCGAAGGCGGCACCGACGTGTTCGAGGTCTCCTACTTCGAGGACACCGCGTACCTCTCCCAGAGCCCGCAGCTGTACAAGCAGATGATGATGGCCACGGGCTTGGACCGCGTCTTCGAGATCGCCAAGTACTTCCGCGCAGAGCGCCACAACACGCGCCGGCACCTGAACGAGTCCAGCGCGTTCGACTGCGAGACCGCGTTCATCGACGACGAGGAGGACGTGCTCTGGGTGCTCGAGAACCTCGTTCACGCCATCACGAGCCACGTGGCCGAGCACTGCACCGACGAGCTCGAAGTGCTCGGGAAGGACGTACACGTCCCCGAGACCCCCTTCGAGCGCGTCACCTACGACGAAGCGCTCGACTGGACCCAGGACAGGGTCGAGGAGGAGGTCCCCTGGGGCGAGGATCTGTCCACGGAGGCCGAGTACGCGCTGGGCGAGATCATGGCCGACAAGGGCCACGAGTACTACTTCATCACGAAGTACCCCGACGCGTGCAAACCCTTCTACGCCATGCCCGAAGGCGAGCTCTCCCGCAGCTTCGACCTGGGCCACAAGGGCATGGAGGTCACAAGCGGCGCCCAGCGCGTCCACGATCCCGACCAGCTCGAGGCGCGCATCCAGGAGATGGGTGTCGACGCCAGCGACTTCGAGGACTACCTGAAACCCTTCCGCTACGGGATGCCCCCGCACGGAGGCTTCGGTCTGGGGTTGGAGCGCGTCGTGATGGAGATGCTCGAGCTGGAGAACATCCGCGAAGCTGTGCTCTTCCCCCGCGACCGGTCCCGGCTTCGACCCTGAGGACGCTTACGCGCCCAGGCGCAGCGCCATCACGGCGATCCCCGCCAGCACCACGAGCCCGGCTCCCAGGCACGCGGCCGTCCAGGCTCGCCAGTACGAGCGCACGCGCGAGCCGCCGGTGGTGCCGCGCTGTGCCTCGGCGTCCAGCTTGTCCCGGGCCACCCACATGCCCCCGAGGGCTACGGCCAGGATCAGCCAGAGCGTGGCGCCCGCGTGCAGAAACCCCGCGTCGGGGGCGGTGAAGTCGAAGCGGGCCCAGGGGCCCTCGACCATGAGCACACCGAGCACGAGCAGCGCCGCGGCCGCGGGGAGGAGAAGGACGTTCTGTACCGTTTGCACGAAGGAGAGCCCCATCTCGACGGTGCGGGAGTCCTCGTGGCCTTCCAGCCGGGGTCGGATCCAGGGCAGCGTCGCTAGGGCTCCCAGAAGGAGCCCGCTGGCGACAAGGTGGCCAAGCCTGAGCGCTTCGAACGGGGCAAGCGGCATGGACCCAGGAGCCCGGGCGGGGGGTTCGAAGGTTCCGGTTCCGTGTCGGGCTAAAGCGGCGACGAGGAGCGCAAAAGGCTCGCTTCCGCAACGTTATCCTCCGCGTGAGGGGTGTCCGTGCCATGCGAGTGATGGCGTTCTTCTCCATCCATCCGATCGGCGAGGGTGACAGCTTGGCTGAACCGATCTCGAACGCGGTGAAGGTGATCCAGAAGAGCGGTCTCGAGCACGAGGTGGGTGCCTCGGGCACGACGATCGTGGGCGAGTGGGACGAGGTGATGACCGTCGTGGAGCGCTGCCACGAGGTCGTCGGTCAGGACGGTACGCGCGTGAACAGCGTGTTGGAGATCGATTGGGAGCCGGGCCTCGAGGAGGGAGCCATCCAGGACAAGGTCGACCGCGTGATGCGAGAGGTCGAGGCCTCCCCGGAGGATTCATAACCTTTCGCGGTTCCTTGTTAGCGGTGACCGCGTGCGGGTCGTGAGCGTATCCCTGCCTGAGGAGCTCGTTCAGCGGGTCGACCGCCTGGCCCAGCAGGGCGAGTACAGCGGCCGAAGCCAGGTGTTCCGGGCCGCGCTTCGCCCGTTCTTAGACGTTTCCGAGTCGGACGGGGAACGGACGGGTCACGCGACGGCGACGCTGACGCTTTGCTACGAGGAGTCCGAAAGCGAGCTTGTGAACCGGCGTCGCCACGAGCACGGGGACCCCGTGACGACGATGGTGCACGGCCACATCGAGGAGCACCGGTGCCTGGAGGTCCTCGTGCTCGAGGGGCAGGCCGGTCAGATTCGGGACCTTGCGGACGACCTGCGGGGCCGCAAGGGCGTCCACCAGGTCGAGCTGATCTGGACCTCCTGACCGCATCATAACAAAACAGGTCTTCACAGTTAACAATCGATTACTAGTAAACGGGCGGTGGTCCCCCCATCATGGAGACCCGCCCGCTGCCCCTCCTCGTCGCCGCCGCGCTCCTCTGCGCCGGCTGCCTCGGGCCGCTTGCCGACGCGGACGCCGACGCCCCCGACGTGGTGGTCACCCACTACCCCATCCACTTCCTCGCCTCCCAGATCGCCGGCGACAACGTCACCGTCGAACCCCTCGTCGACGGCCTCCAAGCCCACAACTACGACCCCAGCGTCCAAGACCGCCTCCGCGTCGAACAAGCCCCCCTCGTCATCTACCAAGGCGCCCAGTTCGACCCCTGGCTCGAACAGATGGCCCACGACCGAGACGAAGCCACCACGCTCGAGCTCGCATCCACCGTCCAACTGATCGACCACCGAGACGAGCACGACCCGGAACGAGAAGACCCCGACGACGAGCACGCCCACGCGTCAGGGGACCTCGACCCGCACACATGGACCGACCCCGTCAACATGATCCACCACGCCCACGCCGTCCACGACGCCCTCGCCCAGACCTTCCCCCAGCACGCAGACGCCTTCGACCACCGCACCCAACGCCTCACCGAAGACCTCGACACCCTCCACACAGCCTACCAGACGACGCTTGCCACCTGCGAGATCCGGACCCTCGTCGTCAACCACAACGCCTTCGCCTACCTCGGCGAACGCTACAACCTCACCATCGAAAGCGCGCACGGGCTCAGCCCCGACGCCGAACCCTCCGCACGCACCCTCGACCGCCTCATCGACCTCGTCCAAGACAACAACATCTCCACCGTGTTCCACGAGGACTTCCTCCCCCCCGACGTGATCGAGATCATCGCCGACGAGACCGGCGCCCAAACCGAGACGCTCTCCCCCCTCGGCGCCCTCCCCCCCGACGCCGGCCCCGACGAGGACTACATCACGCTCATGGGAACCAACCTCGACCAGCTCGCGAACGCCATGCGCTGCGATCCCCCACGATGAACGACCCCGACAGAGACCCCGTGCTCGAAGCCCAAAGCCTCACCCTGCACCGAGGCGACGCCCCCATCCTCACAGACATCACCCTCACCATCCACCCCAGCGAGTTCGTGGGCCTTGTCGGACCCAACGGCGCCGGGAAATCCACCCTTCTGAGGACGCTGCTGGGGCTTCTTGAGCCCACCAGCGGGCACGCCCGATGCTTCGGGCACCCCTCCGGAACCTTCGACGCCTGGGGCCAGGTCGGCTTCGTGCCGCAGCACGCCGTCGACGTGGACCCCACCTTCCCCGCCACCGCTCTCGAGATCGCTCTCCTGGGCAGAACCCCCACCCGAGGCCTGCTACGCCGCTGGAAGCGCGAAGACGAAGACGCCGCCCGCCAGGCCCTCTCTCGCGTGGGCGTAGAGCACCTTGCCGACCGCTCGATCGGCACGCTCAGCGGAGGCGAGCGCCAGCGCGTCTTCCTCGCCCAAGCCCTCGCCCGCGAACCCGAGCTCTTGATGCTGGACGAACCCACCGCAGGCGTGGACCCCTCCGCGCGAGAAGACTTCTACAACCTCATCGACGGCCTCAACCACCAAGCCGGACTCACGATCCTGCTCGTCAGCCACGACCTCCAGGCCGTACAGCTTTGCTGCCATCGCCTCGTAGCCCTGAACAACCGTATCGTCTACGACGGCCCCCCCGACGGGTTCGAAGACGCCGGCGGGCTTAGCCGAGCCTACGAGATGCACGTCTCCCATCACCCCGACCGCTCGGAGGAGATCAGCTGATGGTCCTCGAACTGTTCCTCGAGCACGGGTTCCTGCAGCTTGCCCTCGTAGCCAGCTCCCTGATGGCCGTTTTGGCCGGCGCGCTGGGCGTGCCCCTGGTGCTTCGCGAGATGTCGATGTTCGGTCACGGGTTCGCGCACGTGAGCTACGCAGGCATCGCGTTGGGCCTGTTCGCGGGGGTTTACCCGCTGGGGACCGCCCTGCTGGTGACGGCGTTGGCGGCCGTCGGGATCGAGTGGCTTCGGAGCGCGGGTAAGCTGAAAGGCGATACGTCGTTGGCGATCGTGGTAAGCGTGGGGTTCGCGGCGGGCGTGGTCCTCGTCGGGTTGGCGGGGGGGTTCAGCGCGGACATCGGCGCGTACTTGTTCGGGTCTCCGTTCACGGTCTCTGTTCAGGATGTCTACCTGATGGTCCCGTTGGGGGTGCTCATCTTGGGCTCGTTCGCGCTATTGTATAAGGAGATCCTGTTCGTTACGTTCGATGAGGAGGGTGCCCGTCTTGCGGGGGTGCCTGTGTCGTCGATCAACGTGGTGCTCGTGGTGTTGACGGCGGGCACGATCGTGATGGGCATCCGCGTGGTGGGGTTGCTTTTGGTGGCGTCGCTTCTGGTGATCCCGGCGGCGACGGCCTTGCAGGTGTCGCGGAGCTTCAAGGGGGCGATCGCGGGCTCGATGGCGGTGAGCTTGGTGAGCGCGGTCGTGGGGTTGGGGTTGGCGGTCGGGTACGATCTCGCTTCGGGGGGCACGATCGTGTTGACGGCCGCGGCGGTGTTCGGCGTCGTGGCGGGGGCGCGCCGGGCGGGGTGGGTCGAGGGTCCGGCGTAGGCGTTAGGCGTGGAAGGCGACGGGGCGGCCTGTTCGCGGGTCCGTGGGGGGGTCTTCGGGGAGAAGCTGGGCGCGGCCTTGTGCGGCGCGGTGGGCGCTTTGGGCCATCGCGGCGGCGTCGAGGATCTTGCGTGGCTGGGCGTCGGGCGCGGTGAGCTTGTCGGTGTCCCAGCCTTCTTGTTCGAGGAGCTGGGAGCGTTCCAGCAGCGCGTTGTAGGCGTCCCCGTAGTGCTCAAGGGGGCCTTCCCCGCCGTGGGATTCGTGGAGGAGGGTGTAGGTGACCTCGGGGTGGCCTTCGAGGATGCGGTCGTCGTGGGCGGCCGCTTGCGTGACGGTTTGGACGCGGTGTCGTCCGTGCCAGATGGGGCGCGGGAGGGGGGGCCAGTCGTTCTCTTCGCACCAGGCTTGGGCTTCGTGGTAGTGGTTGGCTTCGAACACTTTGGGCGGGGGCGTGAGGAAGATGCGGTCTTGGTGCTCTCCGAGCATGTGGCGGGCGGCCGTCTCGCAGGCGCGGCGCCCGTCGGCGTGCCCTTCGGGGTCGTCGTGGCCCGTGGCGATGTCGACCATGATCCGTTCGGCGTCGCGGGCGTGGTCGAGCACGTCGTCGAACGTGGCGAACAGCTCGACGTGCTCGGGGGCTCCGTCGAGGAGCGTGACGGTCCAGTAGCCTTCGCGTTGGCGGGCATCGGCGCCGACGACGCGCGTCACGGCGCGGGAAGCGGAGGCGTGGCGGTCAAGCCTTTCGGGGGGTCAACATGTGGAGTGGATCAGCGCGCCCACCGCTTCCTCCTCGCGGGCCAACCGGTTGTACCGGTCCACGGCTTGGTTGGTTTCGAGCACCTCCACCGTGACATCCTGCTCGTGCAGCCACTTCAGGGTCGCCTCTTGGACCTGGAGGCGCTCGTTTTGACCTTTCGAGAGGATCACGTGCTGGGCGTCGTTCTGGACGAGTTCTTCCACGTCCGCGATCTGGATGCCGGGCGTGTGGCTTGTGCCGGTCTCGTTCCAGTCCCAGCCTCGGGCGCCGCCGGGCCAGAGCTTGGCGTCCCGGAACGACCCGTGACCCGGGACCTCGACGGTGCCCCAGGAGAGCTCGGCGATCTTGGGAGCTTGGTCAGGCATGGGCATCCCTTACACGCCTATGCGTTCTGCCGTACAGGAACCTTGGGCTGGGTCCAGGTCCCTCGCCGGCGTTTCGGGACCCCCCTCCCCCATGAACCTGCATCCTGGAGGGGGGCTTGTAGGTCGAAAAACTCATGCCCTCTGAAGACGGACGACGACGCGTGCAGTGGCCCCCAGACATGGACACGGCCATCCGCCTTACGTGGCTCACGGCCGCTTTCTTCTTGCTCGTCGCCATCGTCTCGGGGATCGGCGAGCTTCTGGGATGGTGGAACCTCCCGGGCGAGCTGGGGATGAGCATCGGCGCCACGATGAGCATCGCCACGACGCTTCTGGCCCTCGTCCTGACCGCGGGCCGCCGACAGGTCGAGACCCTGGACGCGGGTCTACGGTCGGTGGATCGGAACGTGACCTCCGTCTTCCAGGAAGTCCGCTCCGTCGATGACACCGTTCACAGCGTCGAGGGCCATGTCGAGACGAACGGGGACCGGTTGTCGCAGGTCGTAGAGGCGGTGGCCGGCGAGGATGGGATGCTCAGGGAGCTGGATGCGATCGAGCTCGAGCTGGATGCCCAGACGGGCGTGCTCAGGGAACAGTTGGAGGTCCTCGGGGACGTACGGGACCGTCTTTGAGCCCTGGCGGCGAGAGGGGGTTATGCGCGACCGATGCGGCGTTCCCACTCTTCCCGCAGCAGCCCGTAGAAGATCTTGTCCATCCACGTCTCGTCCCGCTTGGTGTGCCACCGTAGGCGTCCCTCCTCGTGGAAGCCGAAGCGTTCCAGGAGCTTCACGCTGGCCTCGTTGCCCTCCAGCACGATCCCGTACAGCTTCGTCAGATCCAAGCGCTCGAACGCGATCTCCAAGAGCAGATCGAACGCCTCGATGGCCAAGCCGCTTCCCCAGTACGGGCGCCCCAACCAGATCCCCACCTCCGCGTTGCGGGACTCCATGTCCACGTTTGCCAAGGCCGCCATCCCCATCAGCGCGTCCGACTCCACATCGCACACGGCCAGGTGCACGCTCTCCCCCACCCGCAGCTCCTCCCTTGCCAGCGCGATCACCTTGGCCGCGTGCCCGCGCGTGTAAGGGTGCGGGAGCTCCGTCCAGCGCGAGACGCCCTCGTCGTTGGCCAGGGGGACCAGCTCGTCCAGGTCCTCGTCCTGGACGGGGCGAAGCCGGATGCGGATGCCCTCACGCGTGACGGCCTTGGGCTCGACCACGCCCCTGCTACAGGCTGCTTTAGTTAAAAACGAGGGCCTCAGGCCCCGCCGAGCGGGCGGTCACGGTTGTTGACCCGTGACGTCCTCCACGATGTCCCAGAACTCCTCCCGGGAGACCCCTTGCTGGGATCGGGTCCTCTCCCGGAACTCGCGCACGAACGCGCGGGCCTCCTCCTTGCCGCGGGCCTCAATCTTGGCCTTGATCTCGTCCGCGATCTCTGAAAGCTTAGCATCGTCCGCGTCGATCCCGTTGCGCTCCAACCGGTCCTTGACCGCCGCCGTCCCCGTGTGCTTGCCGAACACGAAGCGACGCTCGTGCCCGACCTCGTCGGGTTGCATGGGCTCGTAGGTGAGCGTGTTCGCGAGCACCCCGTGCGTGTGGATGCCCGACTCGTGCGTGAACGCGTTCGATCCCACGACCGGCTTCATCTGGTCGACGGGGACGCCGCTTGCCTCCTCGACCTTCTGGCTGAGCTCGTAGAGCCTCTCCGTCTTGATGCCCGTGTCCACGTCGTAGAGGTCCTCAAGCGCCATCACGACCTCCTCGAACGCCGTGTTGCCCGCGCGCTCCCCGATCCCGTTCACGGCCGTGTTCAGGTTTGGGACGCCCGACTGGAAGGCTGCCAGCGCGTTCGCGGTGCCCAACCCGAAGTCGTTGTGGTTGTGGAACCCCCACTCGGGCGCGCCCGGCCGGCCCCCGGGCGGGCCCTCGGGCACGCCCAGCTCGCGCATCTTCTCGAAGAACCAGGATGTCGCGGGCGGCGTCATCACGCCGACCGTGTCCGAGAAGAGCACACGCTCGGCGCCCGCCTCGATGGCCGCCTTGTAGAGGCGCGCCACGAACTCGGGGTCCGCGCGCACCGTGTCCTCGGTCACGAACGTGGTCTTCAGGCCGTGGTCGACCGCGTACTCGACCGCGTCGACGGCCATCTCGACGCACTCGTCTCGGGTCGTCTTGAGCTTGTGCTCGAGGTGCACATCCGAGCAGGCTATGAAGGGGACGCACTCGTCGCAGTCCGCTTTGAGCACCGCGTCGATGTCGCTTCGCACCGTCCGCGCGGCGCCCATGATGCTGGCGTGCTCGAGGCCTTCGTCCGCGATGGCTTTGATGCTCTGTTGCTCGCCTTGGCTGATGGCTGGGATCCCGCAGTTGAGGATGTCGCAGCCGATCTCGTCTAGCAGCTTGGCTAGCTCGACTTTCTCCTCGGTGGAGTAGTAGACGCCAGGGGTCTGCTCCCCGTCGCGGAGTGTTTCATCCCAGATCACGAGCTCGTCGGGTAGATCGAACCCGTGGCTGCCTTCCACGGTCCAGTTGTGCAGGCCTTGGCGTTCGTCCCAGGCGCGCGTCATCGCGGCACGGATACGCACGGGTCCTGATAAAGGTGCTCAGACCCTCCTCTCTGAGGAGGGGTGAAGAGAGAATAGAGAAGAAAAGGCCCGCGTGAGCGGGCTGGGGGCGGGAGTCCGTCAGACCAGCTGGGTGACCAAGCGCTGCACCGGCTCGGGCAGCTCCGTGAGCGGGATCAGGACGTCGGCCACGATCACGTAGGGGCCCACGGCGACGGTGGGGTCGTAGTCGAGCTCGACGTACCCCGCTGTGACGTTCGTGAACCGCAGCGTGGTCGTCGTGTGGTGGTCGCTGCCCGTCGTGTTGGCATCGACGATGGCCTCCTCTTCGGACTCGTCCTCGTAGATGGCGGTCGCGTTGGGCGCCCATTCGATGAACGCTTCGGGTTCCCCGGTGTCTTCGTCCTCGAATCCGAGGCCGTTCTCTGCGGGCTCGATCACCCAGTCGCTGGTGACCTCGAAATCGTAGGAGAGCTCGGAGTCGTCGCTCTGCCAGGGCCACTCTTGCACGTTGAGGTCGAACTTCGCGCTGTCGTCGCTCTCGTTGAAGTGGTAGACGAACTCGAACGTGGCGGTCTCGTCGAGGAACCCATCACCTGGGGCTTTGACGCGCTCGGTGGCCGTGTACGTCACATTGACCCAGTCGCCTTCCTCTTCGACCGTGCATTGGCTGTTCTGGGGGTTGGCGTTCTCAAGCTTCATGGTGGCGAGCGCCTCGCCGTCCTCGACCTCCTCGATGGCCAGGGACTTGTACTGGTACATCCCGTCGTTGCCTTCGCTCGTGTCGTTCTTCTTGTACAGTTGGAGCTGGGCCTTGGCCCCTTGGAACCAGATGCGGATATCGTCGTTGTCGACGACATCCGTGGGCAGGCAGGCAGGATGCCCTGGGGGCGACGGAGCTTGAGCCCCTGTGGATCCAAGCGCGGAGAGCGCTCCCGCGCTGGCAAGCAGGACCCCGATGATCGCGATGGTTGCTCGGTTCATGAACGTCCCTCGGTACAGAGACAAATATATGGGATACTTAGCTCGTCCCCCGCCGCAAGCTCCCGGTTTCACGACCTTCGGGGCTCGGACCTCCCGAAGGGTTGACGTGCACATACGGGGCTGTTCTCTCTCGATGGCGACGTTCTGGGGCATCGTCTGGTTCTTGATCATCGGCGGCCTCGCGGGTTGGCTTGCGGGTCTCCTGGTTCGTGGGTACGGGTTCGGTTTATTGGTCAACATCCTCATCGGAGCGGTGGGCGCCGTCTTGGGCGGCGTGCTCTTCGATGAGTTAGGCGTGGACACGGGGGAGGGGTTCCTCTGGCAGCTTGGCACAGCGCTCCTGGGCGCGCTGGTGTTGCTCGTGCTCGCCGGGTTGGCCAGCCGCTTGTTGCGGCGCTAGGGTCCCGATCGGGGGTGCACGTCGACCTTGACGGGTCCGGCGGGTCGAAGCGTGATGCTGGGCTCGATCTCGGGTCGTCCTTCTTGGGCCGGTGTCAACTGGAAGGCGGAGAGGATCCGGGCCAGGCATAGGCGCGTTTCGATCATGGCGAAGGAGTCCCCGATGCAGCGGCGCGGGCCTCCACCGAAGGGGAAGTGGGCGAACCGGGGCCGGGCGCCGTCGCGCTCGTCCAGCCATCGGGCGGGCTCGAAGCTGTCCGGGTCCTTCCAGAGGCGGGGGTCCCGGTGCACGACCCATTGGGGCATGAGCACCTGTGTGCCTTCGGGCAGGGTGTGACCGGAGACGGTGACGTCTTCCTGGGCCTCTCTCCCGATGGCCCACACGGGCGGCAAAAGCCGCATGGATTCGTCGATGACCGCGTCGAGCAGGGGGACCTGGTCGAGGCGCTCGAGCGTGGGGGCCTCGCCGTCGAGTACCTCGTCGAGACGATGGGCCAGACGAGCCTGGATATCGGGATGTGCGGCGAGCAGCCAGCTGGTCCAGGTGAGGCTCAAGGCCGTGGTCTCGTGCCCTGCAGCGAGGAAGGTGACCAGCTCGTCGCGTAGATCGTCGCGGTCCAGATCCGTGTCCGAGGCTTGGTAGGCTCGGATCAGGCGGCTCATCAGGTCCGACCCGACGGAACCGTCGCGGCGGGTGATCAGCTCGTCCACGATGCCATGTAGGCGCGCTTTGGCTTTTCGGTACCGGATGTTCATGGGGAGCGGCATGGTCTTGGGCAGCATCATGAGCAGGCGGTTGTCGGAGCTGAACCGCTGCATCGTGGCGTCGAGGCTTGCGCCGATGGAGGCGGCTTGCTCGTCGAGGGTCACGTCGAAGAGCGTTTGAGCGGCGATGCGCAGGGTCAGGGTGGTCATGTCCTCGTGCAGGCTGCGCGTGGGGCTCGTGGCCCAGTCTTGGAGCAGGCGGTCGGTCTGGTCGAGCATCGCGGGCGCGTACTCGCGGATGCGTTTGGGGCGGAAGCTGGGCTGCGCCGTGGTTCGTCGTTTGCGCCATGCCTCGTCCTCGGCGACGAGCAGCCCGTTCCCCAGAGCGTCCCCGAGCGTCCAGCGTAGGTACTTGTGCTTCTGGAAGGCGTCGTTCTTCGTGATGAGCACCTGCTCGATGCCTTCGGGGTCGGCCATCTGCACGTAGCGCAGCTTGGCCATCCGGAACCGGGCTACAGGCCCGTGCTCTTCCCGGAGGTTCTCGAGGAAGGCAAGCGGTTCCCGCGTGAAGTGCGGGATGTTCCCGACGAGCGGCCAGCCGGAGACACCGGGCAGGGCGTCGTACGCGGACTTGGGCACGGTGCCCGCACGAGCTTGGGGGGTGAAAGGCCTTCCCCGGCCCGTTTTAGACCTCGTCGATCATCTCGAGCACCATCGTCTCGACCTTGTCGTCGCGGCGGCCCAGGGCGTACTCGACAATCCAGGGCACGTCCGTGGGTTCGATGCCGTACTCGCTTAGCGGTTCGCGCTCGATCCCGACCCGGTCGATGAGATCCAGGACGCCTTCCTGAGCGGTGGCCGCGTCGAGCGCGTCCGCGATCCGCTGGGCGCGCTCGGGTTGTCGCTCCTCTTCGAAGGCCATCACAACGGGCAACGTGAGAGCGCTCGTTACGCCGTGCGGGACGTCCCATGTGGAGCCGAGGGCCTTGCCCAGCTTGTGGGAGAGCCCGGCGCCGCTTCCGGCGTAGTTGATGCCTGCTGAGGCTTCTCGACCGGCCTCCAGGCACTGCGTGTGCGCGGTCTCGTCCTTGGCGTCCTCGACGGCGGGGGGTAGGTGCTCGTCGAAGAGCTCCAGCGCTCGCGTGCATCGCGTGTCGACCGCGTCGTCCGCGTCGGGACTCGTGATGCCTTCAGCGGCGTGATCCACCGCGCGGATGCCCGTGGCAGCCCACAGCCATCGGGGCGTGAACGAGCAGGCTTCCGCGTCCAAGAGCGCCACGTCCGGCACGATGCGGGGGTCGCTCATACCAGTCTTCACGGGTTTGCCGTCGGGGCCTTCCACGGTCCACCCGGCCAGGATCGTGAACTCGGCCCCAGAGAGCGTCGTGGGGACGCTCACATGCGCGGGGATGGCGTCCTCGAACCCGTTGGAAGCCTCGCGCTGCACGAACTTGGCCGCGTCGATGACGCTGCCGCCGCCGATGCTCACGAGCACGTCCGCGTCGGCTTGTTGGGCGCCTTCGATGGCTTTGTTCACGTTCTCTTGAGGGCCGTGTTGCCCGATGCCGACGTGCGTGCCCGCGTGGGCGTCGCCGAGGGCGTGCTCGATGTCGCTGACGAGGGGCGTTTCCCGCTCGACGCTGCCGCTTGCGATCACGAAGGCGCGCTCGCGGTCCCCGGCTTGGAGGGCCTTTTCGACCTCGTGCCGGGCGCCGGGTTTGTTGAGCACGTCGGGTTCGCGGATCGAGCCTCCGGTCATCGCTGGGTCAAGGCTGGGGGTGGCGTATGGGCGTTGCGGTCCCGGGGGGGGGGCGCCCGGCGGGGTCACTCTTGCCAGCTGAGGGGGTAGTCCGCATCGTCGACGCGGCGGGCCCACTCGGTCGTCTTGAAGGGGCTGTCGGCTTCGATCATGACGCTGGTCTCCTCGACCTCTTCCACGCCGATGGAGCCCTCGTAGCGGCCGGGTTGGGGGCCGTGGTGGAGCCCGCGGCGGTGGATCGTCATGGACTCGTCCGAGATGCCTTCCCGCGAGGAGAACTCGCCTTCGACGTAGAAGATGACCTCGTCCGTGTCGATGTTGCTGTGGTAGTAGGGCGCGGGGATCGCGTCCGGGTGGTAGTCGACCTTGCGGGGGACCCAGCTTATGACCTCGAAGCTGTCCGTCTCGAACGTGACGTGCTCGGGCGGGGGTTGGTGGATCTTGCCCGTGATGGGTTCGTAGTCGCTGATGTTGAACGTGAAGGGGTAGTTGTAACCGTCCCATCCGACCACGTCGAAGGGGTGGTTGCCGAGGTCGTACGTGCTGATCGTGTCGTCGATCTTGACGTCCAGCTCGAAGCTTCCCTCTTCGTTGTTCGTGATGAGGTTCTTGGGGCCGTGAAGGTCGCGTTCGCTGTAGGGGGCGCCTTCGACGAGCTGTCCCCATTCGTTCACGAACGTCTTGGGGACCCGGATGGGGTCCGTGGTCTCGATGAGGTAGAACTTGTGCCCGGTCGCGTTGCGGAAGCGGTACGTGGTGCCGCGGGGCACGTGGAGGTAGTCGCCTTCGCGGTAGTAGACCTCGCCGAACACGGTGTCGAGGTAGCCTTCTCCTTCGCGGACGAACCAGAGCTCGTCGGCGCCTCCGTTGCGGAAGAAGCGATCCATGGGTTCGTCGGGGTTCACCATGGCGAGGTTGGCTTCGTCGTTGAACAGGACGACCCGGCGCGCGTCGATGGCGTCGCCGGTGCCGCCGATCTTGCCGCAGCGGAAGTGGTGGTGGCGGTGTTGTTCGGGTTCCCACGCCTCGGGAGCGACGTTGCGGGAGCCTAGCAGGTCGTTGACCTCGGTGGGGGCGTGGTGGTGGTAGAGGATGCTTTCGACACCCTCGAAGCCCTCGGTCCCGAACACCTCTTCGCGAAGCAGCTGTCCTTCCTCGGTGCGGAACTCGGTGTGCCGCTTGGGCGGCACCTCGCCCATCTTGTTGTACGGGGGCATGCTGCTCGACCTCGACCCCGGATGGGCGAACGCCTAGATAAAGGACCCGAGGGGTGACATATCGTCCCGTGGGTGGGGTGGGGGCGAAGGGACAAAGGGGCCGGCTATCTCTGCTGGACGGGTGGCACACCACGTCTACGTTCTCCGTTGCACGGACGGGACGCTCTACACGGGGTACACGACGGACGTCCAGCGGCGGGTCCAGGAGCACGACGAGGGTCGGGCGGCCAAGTACACGCGTGGCCGCACGCCGGTCGAGCTGGTGCACGTGGAGACGTTCCAGTCGCGCTCTGCGGCGATGAAGCGGGAAGCGGAGATCAAGAGGAGGCCACGGTCCGCCAAGCTGGCGCTCGTGGAGACCAGCCTGGGGCTTGAGGGGACGACCGGGTGATGTCTGAGCGGGGGGTCGCCTGTCAGGAGGTCGCCGGGGATCGGGAGGCCAGGGAGTACCGTCGCGCCTGGCCCACGATCTCCTCCGGTGAGGCCTCCGGGTCGCCCGGTTCCGTGGGGGTCTCGAGGGCCACGGTGAGCTCTTCGGGGTCCGCAGCGGCGAGGGCGGAGATGTTCCCGAGGCCCGCGTGGACGAGCCGTTCAGCGGTCCCAGGCCCGATGCCGTCGATCATGACCATCATCTCGGCCACGTGCTTCCACGAGCGCAGCCGGTCGGCGGGGAGCCCCGTGGCGCCCTGGACCTCCTCGATGTCCGCGTACAGGAACGTGTCCGTCGTCGCGACGCCGTGCTCCTCGAGCATCCTCGCCTGGGGCGAGGAGACGCCCGGGACCTCGTCCATGCGGTACGTGCTCGCGGGATCGAGATCCTGAGCAAGGAACTCGTGCGGGGTCTCCCCTTCGAGGTGTTCGACAGCTTCGCCGGTCGCGCCCAGATGCTCAAGCAAAAGGCCCTCGCGACGATGGATCTCGTCCAAGCGCTGGTCGACGCGACGCATCCAGACCTCGACCTCCTCGCGCGTGAGCGTCTGCTTGAGGCGGTCCTCGAGGTCCAAAAGCTTGGCCTCTTGCCGCTCGTGGGAGGCCTCCATCCGGTCCTGGGCTTGCTCCTGAAGCGTGTGCGAGGAGTGCCCCTCCTCGTGCAGGCGCGAAAGCTCGCGCGTCGAGCTCGACACCGTCTCAAGCACCTCCATCGGGGGGCTTCGTGCCTCCTCCAAGGCGGATTCCACCTTCCGCTCGAGCTCCCGGAGGCTCCCCCGCGCCTTCGCGACCGTGAACGCGAACAGCAACGAGGCGGGGACCAGCACGACCAAGCCGCCCACGATGCCGGACAAGGTCGCATCCGAGACCAACATGCCTAACGACGAGACGCCGGCGAGGGCGACGCCGGCCAACCCGATCACGCCTAGCGCGAACAGGAAGGCGACCACGAGAAGACGCGGGCGCGCGATTCCAAGCGATCCCTTCGATCCATCACCGGACATCGGGGTGGGAGGCATACGATCCAAGAGTTCAGCGGATCTGTTGAAAGGGGTTCTCTCACAGGGTTCGAAAGGACACCGCCCCCCTGCAACCTACCGGTTTACTGCCACCACGCTCCCACCCTTACAACAGGAAGCGGACCCCGATGACGGCCAACACGATGCCGAAAGCCCGACGCAAACGAGCCTCCGGCGTGATCAACGCCAGCTTCGCCCCCAACCGCCCCCCCACCATGGCGCCCACAGCCAACGGGACCCCGATCGCGAGCATCGCCGGCCACATGCCCAGCACCGCCTGCGTCACCGCGGCGAACGTCCCGTTCGCGATGACGCCCACCAGGCTCGTCGCGACCGCCACGTGCATCGGGACCCCCAACAAGGCCAGCCCCGGCGTCATCACGACCCCCCCGCCCACGCCCAAGAACCCCGTCAACGTGCCGGCAAGCAGCCCCAGAAGGAACGTCGCCCCCGGGAACCCGATGCGGCCCTCCGGCTGAGCCGCCAGCGCCAACCTCAGCCCGACCAGGATCATCAGGACGCCGAACGCGGACGCGAGCAACGTCCCCGAGAGATCCTCCGCGACGACGCTGGACACGACCGCGCCCAACACGCCGCCCCCCGCCAAGCGTGCGCCCTTGCGCCAATCCACGTTGCCCGCACGATGGTGACGCGCCACCGCGATCGTGCTCCCGAACACGACCACCATCAAGGACGCCGCTTTGGCCTCGTGGAAGCTGTCCGTGGCGATCCACAACGCCGCCGGGACCGCCACCACGCCACCCCCCAACCCGAACAAGCCCGAGATGACGCCCGCAGCCAGGCCCGCCAGGACCACGAGCACGATGCTGGAGACGGACGCACCGAGCACCATTCAGGGCCCCCAACCCACACGTCCCGTATAACGGACCTCCTTCGCACCAAGCCTTAGCATGGGTCCGCGAATCAACCACACGCGACTCAAGCCCGCATGGAGAAGCTTTTAATGAGGAAGCTTGCCTCTTGGCCCTCGCTGGAAGCCTTCTCCCCAGGGCAGACTGGCAACCAGCAGGTGCGTACATGGACGAAGAAGGACTCGTCTGGATGGTCGGAGGACCCCAGGGATCAGGCGTCGAATCAGCGGCTCGGCTCTACGCGACCACCGTCGCACGGGGCGGGCTCAACGTGATCGGGCAGCGCGAGTACTACTCCAACATCAAAGGGAAGCACTCGTACACGAAGATCCGGGCCGCGGGAGGGCAGATCCGCAGCCCCATCGACAAGGTCCACTTCCTGGCCACGTACGAGAACGAGACGCTCGCCCGGCACGTGCAAGACTACCGCGCCCTGGTCGAGGGAGGTGGCGTCCTCTACGATCCGACCCTGACCGACGATCCCGTCTCCGAGATCCGGTTCATGGACGACCGCGTCAAGGCCGACATCCAGGAGGACCTTGACCTGCCCATGGACGAGATCACCGTCCAAGACCTTCTCGACAAGGCCAGCGACGAAGGGCTCCGACTGTTCGAGTTCCCCTACGAAGAGCTTCAAAAACAGATCGCAGACGAACTCGGCATGGACGATCACCACAAGCTGCAGATCCTCAAGAACACGATGGCGACGGCCGCATCCATCGCGATGCTCGACTTCGGGCTTGAGGAGCTCTACGACACCCTTGAAGCGGTGTTCGGGGACAAGGGTGAGCGCATCATCGAGATGAACAAGACCGCCGCCCGCGTCAGCGCCGAGTACATGTGGGACACCTTCGAGGCCTTCGAGTTCACCATCGAACCCGTCGACCCCGGCGAGGAGCGGCTTTACCTGCAGGGCACCGACGCGGTGGCCCTGGGCAAGATGATGGCCGGATGCAGGATGCAGACCTACTACCCCATCTCACCGGCCACGGACGAATCCGTCTACCTCGAAGGCAAGTCCGACAGCGGCGTCGTCGTGGTCCAGACCGAAGACGAGATCAGCGCCGTGGACATGGCCATCGGCGCCGCGTTGACGGGAGCCCGGGCCGCGACCAGCACCAGCGGGCCAGGGCTGAACCTGATGGTGGAAGGCCTCGGGTTCGCGGGGATCTGCGAGGTCCCGCTCGTGGTCGTGGATTACCAGCGAGGAGGGCCCTCTACGGGGATGCCCACGCGCACCGAGCAAGGGGACCTCCAGTTCGCGCTGAACCTGGGGAACGGGACGTTCCCCCGGCTGGTGCTCGCCCCCGGGGACCTCGAGGAGATGTTCCACGACACGATCGACGCGTTCAACTACGCAGAACGGTTCCAGACGCCCGTCATCCTCCTCCCGGACAAGGACCTGGCCGGGAACATGCACACGGTCGAATCGTTCGACGTAGAGCAGGCTTCCATCGACCGAGGCAAGCTGTTGACCGAGGACGAACTCGCCGAGACCGCCCGGCACGACGACACCGACATCCACCGTCGCTTCGACGAGGTAGAAGACGGCATCTCGCCCCGAAGCATCCAGGGCCAAGAAGGCGGAATCCACTGGCTGACCAGCGACGAACACACGGCGGTCGGCCACATCACGGAGGACGTGATCCGACGCGAGAAAATCCTCGAGAAGCGCCAACAGAAGCTGGAGACAGCAGCCCAGCAGATCCCCAGCGAGCGCAAGATCGCACGTTTTGGACCCGAGAACGCCGAGGTCACGGTCCTCACGTGGGGGACCCCCAAGGGAGCCGTCCTCGACGCGATGGAGCGACTCAACCGTGACGGGGACCTCGTGAACCTGCTCCAGCTTCGCATCCTATCCCCCTTCCCCGATGACGAGATCCAACAGACCGTCGCGAACGCGCAACGCACCGTCACGCTCGAGAACAACTACACCGGGCAACTGGCCCGCCTAATCCGGGAACGAACCGGTCACCAGGTCGACCACCAGGTCGTCAAGTACAACGGACGCCCCATCATGCAAGACGAGGTCGAAGACACCGTGGAGAAGGTCCGCAAGAAAGCTCCCGAGCGCATCGTCCTACGAGGAGGGATCTGAATGGCCAGCGTCCAAGACTTCAAGGAGACGAACGTCGAGAACGACTGGTGCCCCGGGTGCGGAGACTTCGGGATCCTCAACAGCATTCAGATGGCGCTGGCGGAGCTGGGCGTGGAACCCCACGAGGTGGGCCTGTTCAGCGGCATCGGGTGCAGCGGGAAGACCCCGCACTACGTGAAGGCCTACGGCGTGCACACGCTCCACGGGCGCGTGCTCCCGTTCGCGACCGGTGCGAAGATCGCCAACCCCGGGCTGGAGGTCATCGCCGTGGGAGGCGACGGGGACGGGTACGGCATCGGGGCCGGGCACTTCCTCAACGCCGGCCGGCGCAACCTCGATATCCCCTACATCGTGTTCGACAACGAGGTCTACGGCCTCACCAAGGGCCAAGCCTCCCCCACGCTCCAACTGGGCGAGCAGACCAAGTCGCTGCCGGAGCCCAACATCAACGACGGCGTCAACCCGCTCGCGACCGCCATCGCGGCCGGGTACACGTGGGTCGGGCGCGCCTACGCGTTCGACGTGATGCACCTCAAGGAGATGATCAAGCAGGCCACGGTGCACAAGGGCGCGGCGCTGCTCGACGTGCTCCAGCCCTGCCCCACGTACAATGATCTGCACGACAAGGACTTCTACAGCGAGGAAAGCGTCCCCGCGACCGGGATGCCTCGCGTGTACAAGCTCGAGGACGAAGACTACGACCCCCACGTGCAGGACCCAAGCGACGCCGAAGAGGTCAACGAGAAGAAGGCCCAAGCGTTCGTGAGATCGCAGGAGTGGGGCGAGCGGATCCCCATCGGCAACTTCTACCGCATCGAGAAGCCCACGTACGAGGAACGCATCGAGAACCGCATGGGCGAGTACGGGCCCGAGTCCGCGCCCGCCGTCCCGGACTGGACCCGCGACGGGACCCCCACGATGGACATCTCCCCGTACCTGGAGGAACGCCGCGTCACGTAAGCCCGCGGCTCAGTCGAGCTCGGTGCCGAACAGCCGGCGCGCGGAGGCAGGTAGCGCCTTGAGGCCCTTGACCTTGCTCCCGTACAACAGCTCGAGACCCTCGTCCCCAACGGTCTCCAGGTCCTCGTCGTAGGGGAAGTACCAGGGGGACGTGGCCCGGCCGCCGCGAGCGCGGTTGACGTGCTTGACGCGGGTGACCTCCTCGAGGCCCCATCGGCCGTGCGTGACGCCGGACCCGGAGTCCTTGATCCCCGACCAGGGCGTCTCGCAGGCCCCGTACGTGTACGCGTGATCGTTGATCGTGACGACGCCGGCTTCGAGCTGGTCGGCGACGCGATCGCCGCGGTCGTGCCGCGTGGTCCAGACGCTGGCTGTGAGCCCGTAGCGGGAGTCGTTGGCGGCTTCGAGCGCGGTCTGTTCGTCGGGAACACGCTGGATGGGAAGCAGGGGGCCGAACGTCTCCTCGCGCATCACGAGCATCTCAGGGGTAACCCCAGAGAGGACGGTGGGTTCGAAGAACCGGGAGCCCAGATCCTCACGCCGGTCCCCGCCTTCCTCGATGATGGCCCCCTTCGAGACCGCGTCCTGGACGTGCTCGTTGACGCGCTCGACGGCCTCCTCCGTGATCAGGGGGCCCACGTCCGTGTCGGGCTCCGTGCCTGGACCTAGCCGCAGCTGGCGGACAAGCTCGGTGATCTGGTCGAGGAACTCGTCGGCCACGGCCTCGTCGACGTAGACGCGTTCGACGGCGGCGCATGTTTGGCCGGCGTTCGAGAACGCGGCCCAGGCGGCGCCGCGAGCGGCGAGCTCGAGGTTCGCGTCGTCGAGCACGAGCATGGGGTCGTTGCCTCCCATCTCGAGCGCGCATCGGGCCCCGTGCTCGGCCGCGGTCTCCTGGACGGTGCGACCGACGGGGATGCTGCCGGTGAAGAGCACCTTGTCGGGGCCGGCTTCGACGAGGGCGTTGCCTGTCTCCCCGGCGCCTTGCACGAGGTGGAGGACGTCCTCGGGGACGCCTGCCTGGTGGAGGCGGTTGACGAGCTCGGTTCCGAGCAGGGGGGTTCGTTCGCTGGGTTTGAGCACGACGGCGTTGCCCGCGTAGAGGGCGGTGAGGGTCTGCGTGGCGGGGATGGCCAGCGGGTAGTTCCAGGGCGCGATGATGGCGACCACGCCGAGGGGTTCGCGGCTTACGCGGCTTGCGCGGTCTTTGAGCATGGGGTTCTCCAGCCGCGTGGTCTCGCCTTTCAGGGTGCGGGGGCCGTGCTTGTTGAGGGCCCGAACCATGTCGAGCGTGGGGAGCACGTCCGTGACGAGGGCCTCTCGGTAGGGTTTCCCGGACTCGCGCGTGACGTCCTGGGCGAGGGCGAGGCGGTCTTCGAGCACGTCCTTCTGGAAGGATTCCAGGATGCGCATGCGTTCTCGGAGGGTCCGCTCGGCCCAGGCGGGTTGCGCGGCTTGGGCTTGCTCGACGGCTTGCTGGACATCGTCGGGGGAGGAGGTGCGGACGGTGTCCAGGGTCTTCCCCGTGGCGGGATCGGTGGAGGTGAGCGTGTCCGTCACGGAGGGGCCGTATGGAGGCCAGGGAGAAAGGGGTTGGCTTTTTCGTGCTCGAAGGCCGGCTTCGCTGGGGCGTTCGGGGGTGAGGGGGGAGGAAAGATACGGGAGAGGGGGGAGGAGTGAAAGGGGGGAGGCGGTCCGATATCGGGGGGTTCCGTTAGGGGAGGAGTGAGGGGGGTCCATGCCCGAGGGTTCGGGCCCGTGTCCTCCCCCCTTTCGAATGGGAAACGTTGTGGCCTACTTGATCCAGGTGATCTCCATGCCTTCCTTGGTGGTCGACTGGTTGACCTCCTCGGGGGTCGAGTCGGAGGTGCCCTCTGGGGATTGGCGCGTGGTGGACCGGTCGCTGTCCGATCCGAGCACGTTGGCGGATTCGACGCCCGTCATGATGGCCATCACGCGCACACGGCCCTCGTAGGCGGGGTCGATCCGGGCGCCCCAGATGACATTCGCGTTGCTCTCCAGCTCCATGGTGAGCCCTTGCGCGATGTTCTCGCTGTCGCGCAGCGTGAGATCGGGCCCGCCCGTCATGTGGACCAGCGCGCCCGTGGCGCCTCGGTAGTCCACGTCGAGGAGCGGGTGGTTGAGGGCTTCCTTGATGACCTTGTTCGAGTCTTGGGCCTCGGATTCTCCGTAGAGCATCACGGCGACGCCGCCGCAGCCCATGATCGTCTTCACGTCTGCGTAATCCAGGTTGATCAGCGAGGGTTGCGTGATGGTCTCGCTGAGCCCCTTGACCGTCTCGCTGATGAGCTGATCCATCACGGAGAAGGCTTGGTCGATGGGGAGGTTGGGCACGTAGTCGAGCAGGCGGTTGTTGTCGAGGACGATGAC